>JBBQWY010000022.1:0-50107 GCA_038210215.1 Steroidobacterales bacterium | reverse complement strand
GAGTTCATCCCGCTGCCGGACTGACCGGCGGCCGACACCTACGCCTTGTGTTCGAGAGCGGCGCGCGGATCCTTGAGAAGATCCGGATAAATACGGGTCGTCAATTCGAGCAATTTCGGCGGCAGCCGGGCGGCGTCCTGCACCTTGCCGCCGCGACCGTTCTGCAGCGTGTGGCCGCTGATGCCGTCCATCTGCATCCAGGGTCGAAACGCGGCAATCGCTGAATACAGCACTTCGCAATCGGCGCTAAGCACGGCATCGTCGGCGATGGCCGCCCACGGCGCGCGTGTAATGGTCCATTCCCGGTAGAAGAAACTCGGGCGGCTCGCGCCCTCGGGCAGCACACGCGTGTCGAGATCCTGCCGGATCAGGAAATCCGCCCCGTCGCGTTGGGGCTCGCTGAGTCCCTGGCGTCGTTCACTGGTGCCGGTGCGAAAGAAACTGGCGCCATCGCGCGTCTCGCCCTGCATCCGGAACTCACTGCGCGAATCGTCGTGGACGACCAGCGCGACCTCCGACGGCCCGGCGCGGTAGCGCGGCACATCGATGACCTTGCCCGTGACGGGCATGGTCAGCGACGCCAGCAGTTCGGTCGCACCGAGATCGAGGAAATGCGCGATTTCGAGGGAGCGGCCCTCAAAGCGGATCGGCGAAACGCGTTGATGAGACTGCCAGGTCGCTGCCAGCAGCCGATACAACGGATAGGTGGCGCCGTCGATGAACGCGTAGGTGACGGCGTCCATCCAGCCGATCGTCAGTCGATTATCGAGGCTCGAGCGCGCCTTGACGAAGGCCTGCAGCAGCGCGGGGTCGTCCAGCGTCAACGCGACCGGTCCCGATGCCGGCGCTGCGCTGGCCGTGGCCGTGGCCGTGGCGGACAGCAGCGTGGCGGCGCCTACGGCGCCAGTCGCTGCGATCAGTCCGCGACGCGAGACTTTCATGGCGCCAAAGTGTAGGCGACGACGGCGTCGCTGATCCTGGTTTCGACCATCGCGTTCCCACCGGCGGCGATCACCAGATACTGGCGGCCCTGCACGGCATAGGTCATCGGCACCGCCATACCCGGTGCCGGCAGCTCGCTCTGCCACAGCTCACGACCGGTGCGCGTTTCGAAGGCGCGAATCTTGGAGTCCATCGTTGCAGCGATGAAGGTCAGGCCGCTCGCGGTCAGGATCGGACCGCCGACATTCGGCGAACCCCAGCCGAGTGATTCCGGCGCATTGATGCCCGCGCGCCGCACCTGCCCGAGCGGAATCTTCCAGCGCAGCTTGCCGGTGTCCATGTCGATCGCGGCGAGCGTGCCCCAGGGCGGTGGCGTGCAGGGCACGCCGAGCGGTGAGCTGAAGAGTTCGCCTTCGACGCGATAAGGCGTTCCCTGCAAGGGCCTGGTCAGGTAATCCTTGGGGGGCAGCTTGTCCTCCGCGGCCGGATCCTGCTTCGCAACCACCTTGATCACGGTCGCCAGATTCTCGGCCTTGATGATCAGCAGATTGCTGCCGGGATCATAGGCGGCGCCGCCCCAGTTGCCGCCACCGAGCGCGGACGGAAACAGCACGGAACCGCGTATCGAAGGTGGCGTGTAGATTCCGTCGTAGCGGAGCTCGTCGAAACGTCGTTGGCACCAAGCCCGATCGATCGGTGTGAGGCCGAAAAGATCCTCACGCTTCAGGCCTGTCCCAACGTTTCCGTTTTAGACGTCGATAAGTTGATGAAGGATCTAGTGAAAACGCCTATATGACGATGTCCTCGATTTCAACTGCCTGCGCTGCCATGGTGACCCCGAAGCCAACAATTGGGGTATCTGATGCATTCGGGAAAGTTGATCTTTGCGCAGCTCATGGAGCACCTTCCCGAGAAGGTCTTGGCGCGATGTGTGGAGCGATATCGGGGCAATCACAAAATCCAGAGCTTTACTTGTCAGGACCAGTTTCTGTGCATGGCGTTTGCGCAGCTGACCTTTCGCGAGAGTCTGCGGGACATCGAGGCGTGTTTGCGCTCGCAGACCGAGAAGCTCTACCACATGGGGATTCGCGGCCAGGTCTCGCGCAATACGCTGGCCAATGCGAACGCGACGCGCAACTGGCGGATCTATGCCGACTTCGCCCAGCGCTTGATCGGTATCGCCCGAAAACTGTACGTCAACGAACCCTTTGGCGTGGATCTGGCCAACACCGCCTACGCACTGGACTCGACCACGATCGATTTGTCGCTTTCGCTGTTCCCATGGGCGCCGTTTCGAACCACGAAGGCGGCGGTGAAGATGCACACGCTGCTCGATTTGCGCGGCAATATCCCGAGCTTTATTCATATCAGCGACGGCAAGCTGCACGATGTCAATATCCTCGATCAGTTGATTCCCGAAGCCGGGGCCTTCTACGTGATGGATCGCGGCTACATCGACTTTCAGCGCCTGTATCGACTGCATCAGGCGGGCAGCTTCTTCGTGACGCGGGCGAAGCGCAACATGGCGGCGCAGCGTCGCTATTCGCGTCCCACGGATCGATCCACCGGCGTGATCTTCGATCAGACGCTCGTGCTGCAGGGATATCAGTCCGCCAAGGACTACCCCGAGACGTTTCGCGGTATCCGCTACAAGGACCCCGAGACCGGCAAACGTCTGCTGTTCATCAGCAACAACACGGTGCTTCCCGCCCTGAGCATCTGCTCTTTGTACAAGGCTCGATGGCAGGTGGAGCTCTTTTTTCGCTGGATCAAAATGCATTTGCGCGTGAAAGCATTCTTTGGAACCTCGGAAAACGCGGTGAAGTCGCAGATCTGGATCGCCGTGTCCGTCTACGTGCTCGTCGCCATCATCAAAAAGCGCCTCAACCTCACCCGCAGCCTGTACGAAATGCTACAGATTCTGAGCCTCAACCTATTCGAGAAAACTCCGCTGGATATAGCACTCTCGCGTATTCCGGCCCCCTCAGAATCAGCTCAAAACGGCAACCAGCTGATTCTGCTGTGAAAACGTTGGGACAGGCCTGCTCACGCTTCAATTCCTGGCGCGCAAACGCCGCGATGCCGGTCGGCGCCGGCTGCGTCTTTGCGGCCAGCTCGCCGGGGACATCTGATGCGGGCACCGCTCGGTCAACAATCGGCCACAGCGGCGCGCCGGTAGCGCGGTCGAAAGCGAACACCCAGCCCATCTTGGTCTGCAGCAGTGCTGCGGGAATGCGCTTGCCGCCGCGCCGGATATCGACCAGCAGCGGATGGCCGACCAGATCGTAGTCGAACAGATCGTGGCGCACGGTCTGGAAAGACCACGCGACGCTGCCATCGCCGCCGTTGATCGCGACGATGCTGTTCGCGAGCGGAATCTCGAAGCGCCGTCCGCCGCCGTAGTAGTCGGTGGCCGGGCTGGTCGTTGGCGCGAACACCAGGCCGCGTTCCGTATCGACGCTCATCGTCGACCAGACGTTCGCAGCGCCGGTCAGACGGCGCTTGTCGGCCGGGATCGGATTGAACTCCCAGCGCAGCTCGCCAGTGCGCACATCCCAAGCGCGCACCACGCCATCGCGCGGGTCCGTCAGACCATCGTTGGAGCCGGAGCCGGCGATGACCAGATCGCCGAGGATCACCGGCGGAGAGCTCATGCCGGCGCCGCCCTCTCCGTATCCTTCATGGTCGAGGTGCGAGACGTAGCCCGGATGGCTCGTGGCGGCGCCGAAATCGCTGCAGCTGCGACCGGTGTCCGCGTCCAGAGCGTAGACGTGTCCGTTCGGATCAGACTTGAAGATCCGCTTCTCGCAGGCGCGGCCGCGAACCGGCTCCGCAACCTGCCAATAGGCAACGCCGCGGCAGCGACTCGCCCGGCGCGCCTCCTTGATCAGCGGCTTGCCCGACGCGTCCGCCTGATGCGGGTCGAACACCCAGCGCTCGCTGCCGGTCGCCGGGTCGAGCGCAAACACCCGGTTCAATGGCGTGCAGTAGTACAGCGAGCCGTTCACATGCAGCGGCGTCGCCTGAAAAACCGTGCCCTTCGGAAACGGCTCGTCCACGAAATCGCCGGAACGATGCGTCCATGCGACGCGCAGCTTGGTGACGTTCGACGGGTTGATCTGCGTCAGCGGCGAGAACTGACTGCCGCCGGCATCGCGTCCGAAGCTTGGCCAGTCGGCGCCTTCTGCGGCACTCGCGTGCGATGTCAGCAACAGTGAACCTGCCAGCAGGGCGATCAGGCCGGTCAGGATCCTGTCATGCATCCGCAAACTCCCCGTGTTGACCCCTGTGGTTGCGTGCCGAAGGTGCGGCCCAGCCGATCTCGCGGTCCCAGATCTGCTGCGGCACCGGCAGGCCTTGCAGCAGATCCGGCAGTGCCTCCACAGACGCCGCCGTCGAGATCACCTCTGACACAATGTAATCGAGCTGTCGGCAATGCTGCGCCACATGCCAGGCTGAGCGCTCGAGCACCTCGTGCAGCGGCCGCTGTCCATAGTACGTGCGCAGCACTCGTTGTGCCGTGGCCGCTTCGCCCGCCGTCTGCGCGAGCTTGCTGGCACCAAGCTCAGTACGGCAATGCGCGAGCCAGGTGGCAAGCGCCGCGGTGCTGAGCATGTCATCAGGCGGCAGCCGCTCGAAATGCTCGAAGCGCAATTCGCCCTCGCCCCGCGGCTCAGCGGCATCCAGCAAGCCTTGCACGATCATGCCGATGTGAAACACGAGATCGGCATAGCGACGGGGCCGCGTCGGAATCTGCTCCAGCAGGCGGGCAGCGGGAATCTTCCCGACGCGCTCCTCGGCGAGCCGCAGCAGCGCAGTGAGTCGCTCGACCAGCTCCGCGGGCGGCAAGCTTTGTTGCGGTGAAGCTGCTCCGACAAAGCGCGCCAGCTCAGCCAGATCCTGTCCCAGCACGTAGTCTGTGCCGCGGGCCACGACCGGAACTGCGCGCACGCCGAGCTGCTGCAGTTGCTTGGCTGCATCCGGATCGGCGAGCACGTTGATGGAAACATACGCCAGGCCGCGGCTCTCCAGGAACTCCTTCGCGCGCAGACAGCTGGTGCAGCCCGGCTGCCAATAGACCCGCAGGGGCAGAGATTCCATGGCGGCTATTATGCGCTCTCAGTCAGCAAGCGGAATTTGGCGATGGATCATGCCCGCGATGTTCTCGATTACTGGTTCGGCAAGCGCGAGTCGGACGCCGAAAGCCTCACGGAGCGCATGGCCTTCTGGTTTCCGGCTGATGGCAACAGTGAAATCGTAGCGCTGCGCGACCGGGAAATCGCCGCGCGCTTCGAGCCGCTGATGCAGCGCGCCCAGGACGGCCAACTCGACGCCTGGGCCGACAGCCCGCGCCGGCGTCTTGCCCTGATCCTGCTGTTCGATCAGTTCCCGCGCAACGTCCATCGCGGCAGCGCTCGGGCTTTTGCCACTGACGAACGCGCCCTGGCACTGACTTTGGCTGGCATGCAAGGCGCTGCGGATGCGGCGCTGCAACCCCTCGAGCGCATGTTCTTCTATATGCCGCTGCAGCATTCCGAATCGTTGGCCGTGCAGGAAGAATCCCTGGCCGCCTACCGTCGTCTGTTCGACGAGACCAGCGGCGCGCTGCAGAGAGTTGCCGCGAATACCCTCAAGTATGCGCAGCTGCATCACGAGCTGATTCGCCGCTTCGATCGCTTTCCTCACCGCAACGCGCTCCTAGGGCGGCAGAGCACTGCCGAAGAACAGGCACTGCTCGACGAAGAGGGCATGGATTTCGGCCAACGACCCCGGGCCTGAACCGCAGATAAAGATCAGTCGGCGATATCAGGCTCGAAGAACGACCAGGCGACTTCGGGAAAGCGCGCCTTGATCTGCCGCTCCAGCCGGTTGATTCGCTCGATCCCCTGCACGGCTGTGAGACCAGGGTGCAGCCGCACCTTCGCCGCAAGCATGACTTCGGGTCCCAGCTGGAAGGTGATGACGTTCAGCAGATCGGCAATCGCTGGATCACCCTCGATCTCACTGCGCAGCGCCGCGACCAGGTCTGCCTCGGCTGAACGACCGACGATCAGCGACTTCATCCGCAGGCCGATGAACACCGACATTGAGATCAGCACCACGCCGATCGCGATCGAACCGATCGCGTCGTAGCGGACATCGCCGGTCAGCGCCGCCAGCGACACGAACCCGAAAGCCAGTGCGAGACCGATCAGGGCGGCGATGTCCTCGCCGAGCACCACGAACAACTCCGAATTGCGGGTCGTACGGATCCAGGTTCGCAGTGACTTCGATCCACGCTGCTTGGCGATCTCGCGCAGGCAGCCGTAGGTCGAAGCCGCCTCGAGCAGCACGGCGACACCCAGCACGAGCAGCGCGACCCACGGCTGATTCAGTGGTTCGGGTTCGGCGAGCTTGTGCCAGCCCTCATAGATCGAGAACAGTCCACCAGCGCTGAACAGCAGCAGCGCGACGATGAAGCTCCAGAAGTACGACAGCTTGCCGTAGCCGAGCGGATGCTCCGCATCCGCCGGCCGTTGCGATTGCCTCAGGCCGATCCACAGCAGAATCTGATTGCCACAGTCGGCAAAGGAGTGGATGGACTCGGCCAACATGCTGCCCGAGCCTGTGAACAATGCCGCCCAGAGTTTTGACAGCGCAATCCCGAGATTCGCCACGAAGGCGTAGAGAATGGCGCGAGCCGAGGAACCATGGTCGGCCAAGTTGAAGTCGCTGACTCGTCAGGGCGCGACGTACAAACAGGCCTGCTGCCGCAACTGCAGCAGTGAACACAGATCTCGGCCCCGCTTCTCGCTCGCCACACCAACCTGTAGCCGGTACAGACGACCTGCGGCTGTGTCGGCGGCGCGGACATCGCTGATAAGTCCCTGCAGCTCAGGAAAAGCCGCACGCAGTCGGTCCCACTCAGCGCGCGCCTTCGGCTCCGTCGAGAACGCTCCGAGTTGCACGCGGTGCGCAACGGTCGACGAAGCCGATGCGCTGGTGGCGGTGGGCGCTGCGGCCGTTTGCGACGGCACCGGTACGGTCGTGGCCGCGATGGCCTCGCCAGTCGTGCCCAGCGCGAAATTCTCGATCCGGATCCGTGCCTCCTGCGCCCACTTGCCCTCCGGATACGCAACGAGAAAAGCCCGATAGGCATCCGCGCTGTCCGTCGTGCTGGCGCGCTGCCATTCGCGCTCCTCGCCCAGTTGTTGCATCCGTTCGCGCGCCTGGATCGCAAACTCGCTTTGCGGATGCTGCTTCAGGAACGCATCGTAGGACTCGGACGTGTCCGCCCCCTGTGCGGCGCGCCAGTCGCCCGCCTCACGGCTGCAGCCGGCGAGCGACGCCAGAACGAAAGAGATAGTTGCGACCCCGACGATCGCGCCAAGGCTGCGCATGGATTGCCCCCGCTGCTTGCGACCGTCGCCATTCTAGACGGTCACGGCCTCAGTTGCAGTTCGTGAGTCCGTTGATCCACGCGTTGAGCAAATTGACGCCCGCCGAATCGACGATAGTGCTCGACAGCGGTGGCATCGCCTGCGCATCGCGCCGATTGGTGCGCGCGACCAGCACAGACCGGCCCGCATCGCCCGGTGCGATCAGCCGTGCATTGCCGATGCCAAGATCGCCCGCCTGCGGCGCAATGTTGCAGGCGTTGGTGCTCGCCAGCGGCGCCGTGTAGCGCAGGTCGAGCAGCGTTGGCGTCCCACCACCCGGACGATGGCAGTTTGCGCAGTTGGTGTGCAGGTAGGCGCGGGCACGCTCAGCAAGCGTGCCGGCTGCGCCGTACGGATCCGGCATGGCTGGCAAGCTTGCCGGATCGGCCGTGATCGGAGGACTCAGCGTACCGATCGCATTGAGGGTCACGATCTGGTTCGCCGTCAGGTTGGTCGACGGATAAAGCAGGTTGCCGTTGAGCTGCGCCGTCTCGAGGCCCAGCGTTCGCCCCGCAGCCTGGGTATGGCAGGTCAGGCACTGCGCCTCGCTCGGAAACACCCAGGTCTGACCGTTGACCAACGCTGTCCTGCCACCGATCACCCGCATCGCATCATTGCCCTGCGCGTTCCATTCATAGGTGTAGCCAGCCCAGTTGCCGTTGTTGTGCCGCATGAAGAGCCGCGTCTCGACGAGCCTGCTGCCGAGTGCGAAATTCTTGACCAGCACGCTGCCCGCAGGGAAATCGAAGTCCTGGTCGGCGCCCACGCTGATGTTCTGCCCGTCGGGCAGCGCGAGGTAACGCCGCTTCTGCGCGCCGTCCGACCAGAACTGCGCGTTGGGGGCGTAGGGAATCAGTCCGGCGGCAGGCTGGGCTGGATTCGCAGACTGCACGCAGCCGGTCGCCGACAACTGGTTCGGTATGCTCCGCCCGCCCGCGGCGCCGGCAATTAGTCGGTGCAGCGTGCCAGCGTAATGGACGATCAATAGTTCGCCATCGATGCCCTCGCCGAATGACGCGATCTGCAGATTGGTATCGAAGCCGCTGGTAACCTGCAGCGTCGGCGGCGTATCGCGTGCAATGTGCCAGAGCCGCCCCGTTGCGAAGTCGCCAAAAACATAGCGGCCGACCAGGCTTGGGATCGCCGTACCGCGATACACATATCCACCCGTAACCGACTGGCCAGCGGTGCGGCCGTATTCGGCGATCGGGTCGATGCGCGGCTGCGAGTTGCCGCAAGCCAGGTTGAAATCGTGAGCGCCCTCGCGGCAGCGCCAGCCGTAGTTGCCGCCGTTGCTGACGCGGTTGATCTCCTCCCAGCTGCCCTGCCCGACATCACCGAGCCACAGTTCGCCGCTGACGCGATCGAAGCTCCAGCGCCACGGGTTGCGCAAGCCCCAGGCATAGATCTCGGCGCAATCCTGGGCGCCGGCACCGGTCGCGCAGAAGTTGCTGGCGGCGAACGGGTTGGACGGCGGAATCCGGTAGCGCACCGCACCGGTCGGACCACTGATGTCGAGCCGGATGACCTTGCCGAGCAGCGTACGCAGGTTCTGGCCGTTGCCGATCGGACCAAACGGATCACCGCCGCTGCCGCCATCACCGAAGCCTGCATACAGGAAGCCGTCCGGACCGAATGCGAGGTACCCACCGTTGTGATTGTTCTGCGGTTGGTCGATGGTCAGCAGGATCTGTTCGCTGGATGCATCCAGCGTCGCCCCGCCGTCACTGGTCCGGAATTCGGACAAGCGCGAGCGCAACGGGCTCGTGCCCGTCGTGTACGACAGATAGACGCGCGGATCCGCCGGAAAGTCCGGATGGAACGCCAGGCCCAGCAGCCCCATCTCGCCGCCGCTGCGAACCCGAGTGCGGATATCAACAAAGTCGGTCGCTGCGGCAACACTCGTCGTGTTCGCAAACACCCGCACCCGGCCGGCCTGCTCGACGACGAACCAGCGCGTTGCGGCGCGCGGTGCCTGCAGCGCTAGGATCGGATTGACGAAGCTCAGGTTGCCGAACGCCCGCTCGAGACCCAGCGTGACCTGCGAAGACGGCGCGTCGCCTGCCAGGCAGCTCGCATTCGCTGGCCGCTGCGCCAGGCCGGAGGTCGGTGGTGGCGGCGGCGGCGGCGGTGGCGGCGGCGGCGGCGGCGGCGGGCCGCTGGTCGGCGGAGGCGCTGTGTCGGTCACGCCCGGCCCGCTGCAGGCCGCGAGGCCTGCCATGACCGTGATCGCGACAAGTCGGATTGCGAGGCGGGGACTCATACAGCAGCGATCTCTGTGACGACCTTCGACGTAGACCGGTCAGGCTCAGGCTATGCTGGCACGATCGGGATGCCAGGTGAACGCATCGACCCGTCCTCATTCAGCGACAGCAATCATCGACATGACCACCGGGCGACATATTCAGGTCGTCGCTCACCGCGGCAACGCGGCGGAGTTTCCAGAGAACTCGCTGCCGGCGATTCGCTCTGCGCTCGAGCTCGGCGCGCCCGTGATCCAGATCGACGTGCAGCTGAGCAGCGATTGCGATGCCGTGGTAATCCACGATGCAGCGTTGCGGCGCACGGCCGGAATCGAAGGCTCGGTGCTGGATCTTCAAGTGGTCGACGCCTGCGCAGTTGAAGTGGCCGAGCGCGCGCGTTTCGGTGATCGTTTCGCTGGAGTCACCCTGTCCCGTTTGTCAGATGTCTCGAGTCTGCTGCTGGAATGGCCCGCGGCACAGCTGTTCGTGCATCTGCGCCACGAGAGCCTGCAGCGCTCCGGCAGCGAAGTGTTCCTGAGTGCGGTGCTTACGGGCCTGCGCAGCTGCATCGAGCGCTGCATCATCGCCAGCGCGGATCTTCCGACCGTTGAGCTCGCACGCCGCCGCGGCGCTGCCGGTGTCGCCTGGATGCTGCCCGACTACGAACACCACTCGCAGCTCAAGTGTGAAGCGATCCGTCCGGACGTGCTGATCATCGATCGCCGCCGCCTGTCTCCGGGTGGGCCGCTTTGGCGCGGACCCTGGCGCTGGATGGTGCACGAAGTCAGCACGCTGCCCCAGGCACTGATCCTCGCTTCGCGCGGCGTGGAACTGGTGCGCACGATGCGCGTGCGCGCGATGCTGCGTGAGCTCGGGATCAATCCCGTCGAACGACGCGCTCGATCTCGCGAAGGATAAAGCGATCGACCCAACTGGGCCGTCCGAACGCTTCGACAAACCCGCAGTGGCCACCGTTCTCTGTGGAGATGATGCGCAGTGCCGGATTCTGCGACAGGCGCGCCAGATCCGCGGCGGGAATGATGGGATCATCCAGTGCCGTGATGATTGTCGACGGCACGCGCAGCGCATCAAGACGCGAGCCGGTCAGCGCATAGCCAGACAGGTAGCTGCCCAGGTCTGGATACTCCGTGTAGCGTTCAACCAGTGCGGCAGTCATACGCCGCAAGTTGCGCGAGCGCAGCAGCGGCGCCAGTTCGTAGTCCTCTGGCCACGCCGACTGCTTCAGGCGTAATGACCGGGCCCACTTCGAAACGAAGTAACGATGGTAAAGAGACCAGCCGTTCTCGAGCGCATCGAGGGTGCTCGCGGGATCGAGCACAGGCGAGACCGCGAAGACATGCGCGAGTTCGAGATCGTCAGCTGCTGCCGCAGCGGCGACACGCAACATGAAATTGCCGCCGAGCGAGAACCCGGCGAGAAACATCGGACCCTCTGCAAACTTTATGCGCAGACGCTGCACCGCGCCCTGTACCTCCGGCAGTCGACAGGAATGGAACAGCTCGCGATTCAGGTGCTGGGTGCCACCATGATCACGCAGGTTCAGGCGCACAACAGCGTAGTCTTGGTCGAACAGCACCTGACCGAGCGACAGGACATAGGCGGAATCCGCGCTGCCTTCCCAGCCGTGCAGCAGCACGACTACGCCGCGGGCCGCCGGCGCATCAGGCCGGCGCGAGGCATGCAAGGCGAGCAGGCGGACGCCCTCCCCACAGTCGAGCAACAGCGGCTGACTCGCGCTGATCAGTGCACGCGCGCGTCGCTCGATGCCCATCCGCCGCGGTGCCAATCCGGTCAGGATGGATTGCACATGACTGCCGCGCAGCCATCTGTCGGGTGCAAAGCTGGGCTCGGGCAAAATCCCGGCCGGCATCAGCTGCTGGGCTGTACGCGAATCTCCACCCGGTTGTTGCCGGCGGCGGCGCGATTCCATTCGCCTGCCGTCAACGTATCTCCAGCATCCGGGTATGGCGTGACCACGGCATCCGCCACGCCATTGGCAAGTTCCACCTCGACCGCACCGGCGCTCGCCGTCCGGACCGAGCCGATCAGGTTTGCGAGCTGCACTGGCTCACGCTGCGCCAGAGGCAGCGCGTCATCGAAGGGATTACCGACCAGGCTGCAATCTTTGCTGAGCGTGGCATCCAGCGCTGGCGCAAAACCTTCGGTCGGCGCGCCGTTCAGACAAAACCGCCCCGGAAAATTGGTGATCGTGATAGCGCCCCGAAAGCCGCTGCCGGCGAGATCATCGAGCAGCGTACGCAGCACCTCGAGGCGCTCACCGGCAAGCGGCGGCTCACCATAAGGCACCGTCAGAATGATGTCGCGGGCGGCCGGAGTCAGCGCGGTCGCGCGCGTCGAGTCGATGCTGGTCGAGACTTCGCGCATCGCCGTCAGTTGCGTCACGCTCTGCTGCGCAGTTGCTGTCTGCCGTGCTACCAGCTGCTCCGAGAGCTGCGTCTCGCGCCACCAAAGGAAGCCGAGCACCGCCGCGGCCAACGACGCTGCAAAGGCGATCAGCCACGGAGCCGGCGACGGCGGCAGCGGCGGCTGCGGTTCAGCGGGTGGCGGGACGAGGTCGGTCACGGCGGCGCGGACGTCTCCGAGTAGCCGCTCGGACTGCAGGTCGAGCGCTGCGGAAAAACCACGCCGCAGGTCTGCAACCTGCGTCTGCACGATCGATTCGATCATCTGCCGCGCTTCGATCGACAGCGTGGCGGCTTCGACGAGCGGCGGATGCGCTGACGGCTCCGTTGAGGGCGGCGTGGCAGCATCCTCGTTGGCCGGCAGCGCAACCACCACGGACGCCGCCGGGTTCAGCGGCGTGAAGCCTTCCTGAAGCGACAGCCGACGATCCGGCGCGAGGTGCAGCTGATAGAGCACTTTGGAGACATCGGCCGGCTTGATCTGCTTCGGCAGCACGCCCATCGCGCCGAGCGCGCGCGCCTGGCCGAGGTACAGCTCCCCTTCCTGGGAGGTGTACATCATGATCGGGATCATCGCCGTGCGAGGGTTGTTCTTGATCGACTGCACGGCCTGGAAGCCATCCATGCCCGGCATCATGTGATCCATGAAGATCACGTCCGGTCGCGCCGCAGCCAGATACTCGATCGCCTGTTCGGCGTTCTCGGCTGTGTCGACCGCCATCTCGTACTTCTCGAGAATGCGCGCGAGGAACGCGCGGGCGGATTTCGAATCGTCGACGATCAGGGCGCGCTTGGCAGACATGCTCACTGCTCGGAAAACGGGATCAGGCTGGTATGTAATTGTAGCCCAGCCCGTTGACGCTTCGCTGCGTCGTTCGCTACGTCGTTCGCTACGTCGTTCGCAAGCGACGATCAGCGCGTGGCCGCTTGCGCTACCTGAGCACGTGAGGCGGACAGCTTGCGAAAGTCGTCAGCGAAACCCAACAGGCGGCTCACCATTCGAGCACGCTGCTTTGCCGTCAGGCTTTCGTCCAGCTCGGTGAGCAAGCCGACAATCGCGACACGATTGCGATCGAACGCGGCGCGATAGACGTGCTGCCAGCGATCCTCCGGCCGGGCCAGCAGTGCGGTCACCTCGGCGGTGAACCCTGGCTCGCGGCGTCGCCGCACGACGGTTTCGCGCAGAGTTGCGCGCACCAGTTGGCGCGACTCTACCCATCCACAGCTGCTGGGCACGAGCGCCACCAGCCGATCGGCAATCAGCCCCCGTTGCGCGGGCGACAGGCGACCGACCCAGTCTTCGGCCGCCGCCACGAAACTCTTGAGGCGATCGCGATCGCGGTCGGCTTCGCTGGCGTTGCAGTACTTGTCGCGCAGGTCTGCGTCGTCCTCACCTAGACTCGCAAACAGCTCGTCGACCTGCTCGGGATCGAGACCAGCGAACCACGACGCCGCAGCAGGCGCGCCGCGAGCCACCGATCCCCGCCATAGCGACTCGATCTCGAGCCTCGCGGCATTGATCCGCGCAGCGCCCAGCGGCGCAGCAGCCTCTGCGGCCAGCGTTTCGATGAAGACCGCATACCGCGGCAATTCGGTGCTGCGATGCCAGTCGAGGTAGTCGCGCAGCGCCGACTTGAGGCTCGCCGACTGCGTCGGTTGCAGCGACACCTGGGTCGCCAAATAGAAGTACGCGAGCGTATCGAGCCGGTTGTAAAGCAGCTGCGTACCACAACCCGCCGCGAGCAGGCACAGCACGGCGGCCATGGCCGCGCGCGCCCGGGGGAATCTGCTGGAACAGGTAGAATCGACACTCATGGACGGTCGCAATTGTATCTCCATCCCGCGTATCGCCATTGTGACGCTCGGCCTGCTCGCCAGCAGTGCCGTGCAGGCCCTCTCGGCCGTTGAATTGACAGTGCGCGAGGTCCGCGCGCCGGGCGTCAGTCTCGCCGACGCCGTCCTCAGGCTCGAACTGCCCCCCGACACGGCGCCCCGATTGCAGCTGACGGCGCGCAAGGTGAGTGTCGAAGGCGCCGGAGACGATTTCAGCGCTCTGAAGCTCGACTGTCCGAACCCGAGTCTCGATGCGCCGCGTTTCGGCTGCCCGGCGGCGCGCCTCGCCATGCAGGGTGGACCCATCGATGACGTGGACCTCAGCGCCCGGCTGGAGTTCCACAGCGATACCGGCGAACTGCGTGCACGGGGAACGCTGCTGAGCTTCAAGGGGTTGCCGATCAAGTTGGATGCGAGCCTGCACGGCAGCGCCTGGCGCTTCGAAGCCCAGGCGGACCGCGCCGCCGCCGATGCGGTGCGTCAGCGCCTCGGCAGCCGGCTGGGAATCCCTGAGGATCTGGCGTTCGAAGGCGTGCTGTCGATGCGCATTGCGGCGAACGGCGCCGAGGAGCTGGAGCGCGCGGCAGCGACCTTGACTGCCGATCAGATCAACATGACCAATGACGCCGGCACGATCGTCAGTGAAAACGTGTCGATGGCGCTGTCGGCGACCGTGACGCCCGCCAACGGTCGTCACGACGTCGTGCTGCAACTGGAGTCGAATGGAGGGCAGGCTCTAGCCGGGCCCGTGCTGCTCGACTTTGGCGCGAACCCGCTGCGCGTGAATGCTCGCGGCGTATGGAAGGACGACGCCATTGACGTCGGCGAGATCCGGATCGTGCAGCAACAGCTGTCGCGAATCTTGGGCACGGCGCGGCTGCGAATCGGCGAATCCGTGGACATCGAACGCGCCCGCTTCGACATCGAAGAATTGCAGATGCCAGACGCCTACGTCAGCTTCCTGCAGATCGCGCTCGCCGCCACCGACTTCGGTGCACTGACGACCAGCGGCCGCCTCACGGGGCGGGTCGACATCGAACGCAACCAGATCACGGGTTTCGAGACTGAGCTGCTTGGCCTTGATCTCGAAGACCCGCAACGTGGGTTCTGGATCCGCGGCCTGCGCGGCGCGATCCACTGGAAACCTGCCGATGGCGCGACCGCGCAGCGTTCTTATCTGCAGTGGCGGGAGGCCGGGGCGTATGGCTTTTCCGGCGGCGAGTCGCGTATCGACTTTCAGGCGAGCGGTGACGATCTGCGTTTGACAGGGCCCGCACGGTTGCCCGTATTCGATGGCGCGCTTGCCGTGCGCGAGATGGCGGTGACCCACATCACCAGTGACGAGATGTCCGTTGAATTCGAGGGAGATATCGAGCCGATCAGCATGCCGGAGATTTCACGCGCTTTCGGCTGGCCGGAGCTGCAGGGCCAGCTATCGGGCCGCATCCCGAGAATCGAGTATCGCGACAAGACATTGACGTTCGGCGGCGACCTGGTCGCCGACGTGTTCGACGGACGTATCGTCGGCAGCAACATCAGGCTGCAGGATCCGCTTGGGGCCTGGCCGAGGCTGTTCGCCGATGTGCGCCTGTCGCAGCTCGATCTCGAGCTCGTCACACGCGCATTCGCCGTCGGCAGCATCACCGGCCGGCTCGAGGGGCAGGTGCTCGGACTCGAGCTGTTCGCCTGGGCGCCGATCGCCTTCGATGCCGTGCTGCAAACGCCGCAGGACTACAAGGGCACGCGCCGGATCAGCGCCCGCGCGGTTGGCAATCTCTCGAACATCGGTGGCGGCGGCGGTGGCGTGGTCGCTGCGCTGCAATCAGGGGTCTTCAGCATGTTCGACGAGTACAGCTATGACCGTCTCGGCATCCGTTGCCGGCTCGTCAACGACGTGTGCCTGATGGGGGGGGTCGAAAAGACCGATAGCGGCTACTACATCGTCAAGGGCCGCGGCCTGCCGCGCATCGATATCGTCGGCAACGCCGGCCGCGTCAACTGGCCGCAGCTGGCCTCGCAGATCGCCACCCAGATGCGCGGCGAGGGTGAGATCCGGATCGAATAAAGGTTAAGCTGCGGTTCATCCGTTAGTTGCACAATGCTACCCGGTGATCCACAAGGAGATCCTGTTATGCGTCGCCTCATGCCTTTGAATGTCGTCCTCGCGAGCCTCACCGTCGCGGCCTGCGTCACAATCAACGTGTACTTCCCGGCAGCTTCTGCCGAAAAGGCCGCGGATCAGATCATCGACACCGTCACGAACTCTGGAGCCTCTGCGCCCACCGGCTCGATCCAGCTGCCTGCCATGGAGCAGCGATCGCTGTTCGCGCAAACGGCAGGCCGTGCGCTCGAACTGCTGATACCGACTGCCCACGCACAGGCCGACGCCGACATCGACATCTCGTCGCCCGAGATTCGCGCGATCACCGCGTCCATGCAGGCGCGTTTCGAAAGCCTCGAGAAGTTTTTCGCATCCGGCGCCGTCGGACTCACCAACGACGGGTTGATTGAGCTGCGCGACCAGGCGAGCGTGCCGCTGGCCGAGCGCGCCAACGTCAAGCGCCTGGTGGCTGAAGACAACCGTGATCGCAGCACGCTCTATGCCGAGATCGCCAAGGCGAACGGCCACCCCGAGTGGGAAGCAGACATTCGCAAGATCTTTGCGCGTCGCTGGGTCGAGCGCGGCGCCAAGGGCGGGTGGTTCTACCAGGACGCTGGTGGAGCCTGGAAACAGAAATAGCCACGACAGGAATTCTAGAGAGAGGGACTCGCGATGAAGAAGCAAACCGTGTGGATTCTGGCCTCGCTTGGTCTGGCATCGGGCGCTGCGAGCGCACAGCTGCTGACGTCCGAGGTGACGCGGACCGGTGCTGACGCCGTCACCTGGGGCGCGAAGATGACCTGCGGCACGACCGAGCAGGGCGTGACGCGTTACGGCATGTGGGAGGGCAAGCTGTACAGTCGCGCCCCCGGCGAGCGTGACCGGCATATCTTCGACGTTTTCGGCATCAACACGCGGCAGTGCGCGCGGCTCACTGACCCCGTGCGAGGCGCAGGTTATCGCAGCGTCTCGCGCGAGATCATGGTCTACCTCGATCCGGTGACCGGCGCGATCATCGACGAGTGGCAGAACCCCTGGACCGGCGAGAAGGTCGGCGTGATCCACGTCGCCAATGACCCGGTCAACATGCGCCGCCCGAGCTTTGCGGTTCGTGACGACGGTACCCCTGCCAGCGTCGCGCTGCGGCAGTACGAAGACACGCTCGTGTCCTCGAGTGAGATTCCATTGTTTTACGACAATCCGTTGACCGGCGACTATCAGGATTACGTCGGCGGCAAGTACCACGCCATGGAAATCTTCAACACCTTCTACAAGGCCGCCGACTTCCTGGATGCGAACAAAAAGCGCGTCAGTGACTCGCGCCTGGCGTGGCAACGGGTCTCAGGCTGGCTGCCATGGATGAAAATGGGCGATCGGCCCGGCGTCATGATCTTCAACGCCACCGGCTTTTCGACCTTCGACAAGGCAAAGATTTCGCCCAAGCTGATGCAGGTGCTCGAAAGCCGGTTTCCGCTCTACCTGAGTCCGCCACCGCTCGATGATGCGCGACCCAACGAGACCACCTGGACGATCACGAAGAAAGCGATCGACCAGCAGCGGGCGTCGGGCAAGAAATAGCCCGCGTGCCGAGGGAGTCTTCGCGCTAGTCGCGCAGGCCGGTGCCGCTGCGCATCAGCCATAGCGCGAGCGCAAACAACGATACGGCGAACAAGCACATGATTGCGAAAGCAGCGCCGACGTTCACGTCGGCGCTGCCCAGGAATCCGTAGCGAAAGGCGGCCACCATGTGCAGGATCGGATTGATCTGCGACAGGGCCTGGGCCCATTCGGGTAGCAGCGACACCGAATAGAACACGCCACCGAAGTAAGTCAGCGGCGTGAGGATGAATGCTGGCACCCAGTTGACCTGATCGAAGTTCTTCGCGAATACCGCGTTGATGAACCCCCCGAGCGAGAACACGAACGCAGTCAGCACGGCCGCTGCAACGATCACCACGCCGTGATGGATGGGCAGGTGCGTGAAGGACAGCGATACGATTGTCACCACAATGCCGACCAGCAGGCCGCGCAGCACGCCGCCCGTCACATAGCCGAGCACCACCAGCCAGTCGGGCAGCGGCGAGACGCTGATTTCCTCGAGGAATCTTTGGAACTTTGCGCCGAAGAACGACGAGACGACATTGGCGTAGGAATTCGTGATGATCGCCATCATGATCAGCCCGGGCGCGATGAACTGCATGTAGTCGACGCCGCCCATCGGGCCGATTCGGCGCCCGATCAGACTGCCGAAGATCACGAAGTAAAGAATCGACGTCACTGCGGATGGCAGGATCGTCTGGCCCCAGATCCGAACGATGCGCCCGAACTCGCGCATGACAATGGTCGAGAAGCCGACCCAGCGAACTGCGGCAGTACTCACTGCGGCGCACCGGCAGGCTTTTCAGTCAACCGCATGAAGATTTCCTCGAGTCGGTTGACCTTGTTGCGCATCGACAGCACATCGATGCCGTGCGCGGAGAGGCGCGCGAACAGCTCGTTGAGGCTCTGGGTCTTGTCGATCTCGACCGAAATGCTGCGTGGATCCAGCAACTGGATGTCGTAGCCCTCGACCGTCGGCACGCTGGTGACGGCCTGTCTCAGGTCGAAAACAAAGGTCTCGGTATGCAGCCGCCGCAGCAGATCGTCCATGGCATCACGAGCGACGATGCGGCCGCCGTCGATGATCGCAATATTGCGGCACAGCGCCTCGGCTTCCTCGAGGTAATGCGTCGTCAGGATGATCGTGGTACCGCTGGCATTGAGCGCTTCCAGGAAGTCCCACATCGAGCGGCGGATTTCGATATCCACGCCTGCCGTCGGCTCGTCGAGGATCAACAGTCTCGGTTCGTGCATCAGCGCTCGCGCAATCATCAACCGGCGCTTCATGCCGCCCGACAGCGTGCGCGCCATTTTGTCGCGACGGTCCCAAAGCGATAGCTGGGTCAGATACTTCCTGGCGCGCTCGCGAGCGATGCGCCGCGGTATCCCGTAGAAACCGGCCTGGTTGACGACGATTGTCTCGCAGGTTTCGAACTGGTTGAGGTTCAGCTCCTGCGGGACGACACCGATGCAGGACTTCGCGGCTTCGAGATCGGTGTCGATATCGTGGCCGAAAACCGCAACGCTCCCACCGGTCTTGGTCACCAGAGAGGTCAGAATGCCGATCAGCGTCGTCTTGCCTGCCCCGTTTGGACCGAGCAAGGCGAAGAAGTCACCTTCGCTGACATCGAGATCCACGCCGTTCAGCGCGAGCGCACCGTTGCGGTACTGCTTGGTAAGGCCGCGAACGGTCAATGCATCCATAGGGGGAAACATTATAGCCAGTGACGCCGGAACTCGCTGCGCGCCGATCAGCCTGCTGCGGCCAGCCTTGCACACCACATCGATCCGGCCAGCTGTTGGACGGTGCGCAGCCGCAGCTCATCGGCAGGCGCGGCAGAGGTTCGAGATGCCAGGGCGAGCAGTCGTTGCCAACAGCCCGGATAGTCATGCCACCGCAGCTGCAGCCAATGGGGATTCGTGGTCGCGATTGCGTCGACCTCGGACAGCGAAAGTGTGGCCAGCCCGCTCGCAGCGCTGGGTCGCATGCCGAACACCACGGCGCAATCCAGCGGCCGGGCACGCGACAGATGCCAGGCGTAGGCGAAGACTGTCCTGACGAAGGCGGACCCTTCGCCAACGCCGAACAGTGACGTGCACCGTTCGTGTGGAATCCCGCCCTGGCCGTCGCGCACGGCGTCGATCGGCGCCCAACGCCCGGCCTGATCGAAACCTGCGTCGAACAGCACCAAGGGCACCGCGGCGAGGCGCGCCAGTGCTGCAGCGTCCAGTTGCGACCAGCGCTCCGGACAACCGCCGACCAGTTCCGGCTGCCGCACATCGCCCGAGCGCACAGCGCACTGCAGCAACTCCAGCCCGCGAGCATTCAGCTCGGTGATTTCGCGTTCCGAAGATGCAGGAGGCGCGCCTGCAGAAGTTTCCGATCGTGACATGAGTTCTTCCCCTTTCGCGCTGCAAAGACCTGACCGGAAGGCCTTGGATTTCATTTTAATTTTTGGGATATTAATCCCACTTTTCCGGGAGCCACTATAAACACCGATCTGAGGACAACGTCAATGCGAGTAACTGACGACCGATACGCCCGTGACCGAATGCGCCTTGATCTGGCGCTGCGCTTCATCCGCCTTGAAGCGCGGACGCAAACGATCCGCCGCTGGACCGGCCTGACTGACGACCGGATCCGCAAGCTCTATCGCAGCTATCTCGCCGAAGTAGAGGACAATCCCGTACCGCGCCACCGGGGCAAATCGCCGCAGCAGGCCGCGCATTTCTCGCGCTCCGCGCAGCTGCGCCGGGAAACGGTGACCCTCGCTTCAATGCTGTCGATGCACGGCGCCCTCCCGGCTGCGCCCGTTGCCGATGTCGACCGGCAGCTCCCCTCGCTGGCGCGCGGCGAACTGCTGTGCGCCGCCTACGAGTCCTATCGCAGACTGCACGCTTCGCCTGCCGTCTCGTTCGAGCATGCGGTGTTCCTGCTGCTGGCCCTTGCGCGGGGCGATGAGTTGCGCGCGCAGACCTGTGCGGCCTGCCGCAGTCTCGGCGTCGTCGACATGCTGGCAACCAGTTCGCCGCGCTGCCTCGGTTGCGACGGCGTGCTGGCGCGCGGACTCAAGGAGCGCGCCGCAGCGGCCGACTCGTTCAGGCAACTCAGCGGGGCTGATACTATGGGCAGGTGAATTTTCTGGCGGGTCCGTATATCGACCGGCGCGCTTCGCAGCGCGACGACGCCGGCTGGGTGGAATCCGCGCGACGCGATCCCGGCACCCGCTTCCTGCTGGCGCGCGGCACTGCGCACTGCATCATCCGGGATCCCGAACCACGCATTGCCTTCGTTGGCGCCGATCATCCGTGCGTGCGCGCTGCGCACAACGACCGGCTGCTTCTGCTTGGCTGGTTTCAACACGCACGTTGCGTACTGGTCGAGATCGACGCCGTCGATGAAGCGACACTGGCTGACGGGCACCTCGACGGGACGTTCGAGGAACTACGACCGCTGACGCCACTGCTCGATGGCGCGGAGGCAGGCTTGCTCGCCTATGCGCGCGCGCTGAGCCACTGGCGCTTGCGGCACCGCCATTGCGGCGTCTGCGGTGCGGCAACCGTGCCGGCGCGGGCCGGCCACTCAATGCGCTGTTCGAGTGCCGGCTGCGGCACCGAGACCTATCCGAGGATTGATCCGGCCATCATCGTGCTGGTCACCGATGGCGAGCGCGCGCTGCTCGGCCGGCAGGCAAGCTGGCCGGCCGGCCGGTACTCGACCATCGCGGGTTTCGTCGAACCGGGCGAGAGTCTCGAGGACGCGGTCGCTCGCGAGGTGCTCGAGGAAACAGGAGTGCCCGTGCGGGATGTTCGCTACCACTCGTCACAACCCTGGCCGTTTCCCTCATCCTTGATGCTCGGGTTCCATGCCATCGCGAGCTCCAGCGTCATCGCACGCGGCGACGCGGAGCTCGAGGATGCGCGCTGGTTTTCGCGCGACGAGATCGCCGCCGGCACGCCGCTGCTGCCGACACCGGCATCGATCTCATACCGGCTGATCGAAGCGTGGTTCGACGCCGGCTCACCGGTGCCCCTTTCGGCACAGGCGCAGGCCGGTCGATGGGAACGCAAGTAGCCAGGACGCCACGATGAATGAGATTGAGATTCTGCTGTCGATTGCGCTCGGCGTCGGTCTCGCGGCCGCAGCAGGCCTGCGCGTATTTGTGCCGCTGCTCGTCTTGTCGGTGGCGGCCTACGGCGGCCACCTCGAACTTGATCCCTCATTTGCATGGATCGGCACGCTGCCCGCGCTGCTGATGTTGGCCGTGGCGGCAACAATCGAGGTGCTGTCGTACTACATACCGGGCGTCGACAACCTGCTCGATGTCATCGCGACGCCCGCCGCACTGCTTGCCGGTACGCTCGCGGCCGCCGCCGTGATCACCGATCTGCCGCCGCTGGTCAAATGGACCACTGCGATCATCGCGGGCGGTGGCGCAGCTGGCCTGACGCAGGGCGTCACGTCGTTGCTGCGGGCGAAGTCCACGGCGACCACTGGCGGCCTCGGCAACGCGGCTATCGCATCCGGCGAGCTTGGCGGCGCCGTGACACTTTCCGTGCTGGCGATCTTGGCGCCGATCGTCACGGTCGGGCTCGTCCTGCTGCTTTGCTGGGGTGCCGTCAAACTGCTGCGCAGGCTCTGGTTGGGCGCGCGCGGCGCCACACCACCCGTCTGATCCGTCCGCCGTCAATGTGCCTGTTGGTCGTTGCCTGGCGGATGAATCCACGCTATCCGCTGATCGTCGCGGCGAATCGCGACGAATATCACGCTCGTGCGGCAGCGCCGCTGCAACGCTGGTCCGATCTTACGGGCCTCTTCGCGGGTCGCGATCTGCAAGCCGGTGGAACCTGGCTCGGCGCCGGAGTCGGCGGCCATTTCGGGATTGTCACGAATTATCGCGAGCCATCGCGGACCGTCGCCGCCGCGCCGTCACGCGGTGGGCTGATTCCAGGCTTCTTTCGATCAAACGAGTGCCCGGGCTCCTATCTCAATCGGGTTGAAACGGATTCCGTCCGCATGGCCGGATTCAGCCTGCTGCTCAGCGATGGCAACGAATTATGGTACGCGAGCAATCGCAGCGAGTGCTTCGCCCGCGCACTGCCGCCGGGCCTTTACGGACTCAGCAATGATCTGCTCGACACCCCATGGCCGAAGGTCGAACGGCTGCGTGCGGGTCTCGCTGACTGGCTGCGTGCCGCTCCCCTGGCCGAAGCCACCTTGACTGACGCGACCACGCCGCTGTTCGAGCTGCTCGCCGACCGCGAACCAGCGAACACTGTCGACTCCGAATGGTCGCGGATCCTCTCGGCACCCTTTGTGGCACACGCCGAGTACGGCACGCGTTGCTCGACCGTTGCCTTGCTGGGCCCGCACAACAACTGGATCCGCGAGAGGCGTTTCGATGCGTCTGCGAAAGCCTGCGGCGAGACTGAACTGCGGCTGAACGACTGACACGGGAACTGTGCTGGTTCAGCGAACTCTGAGTAGAATCACTGACCCCACTCGTTGATCCTTTCCGGCCGGGCGATGCAGCACAGCCTTCCACAACAAACGATGCTGCGACGGCTGGCAGATTTCACCCTCGCCACGACCTGCCTGCTTGGTTTGCTGTACTCGAGCCGCGCACTGGCAGACATCAATGTTGAAGTCAGCGGGGTGGAGCCGGACATCGAGCAGAATGTGCAGATCTTTCTGAGCCTGAACCGTTACCGCGAGCGGGACGACCTCGATGCCGCACTGCTGGAGCGGCTGCAGGAGCGAGCAGCACGCGAAGTGGCCGCCGCGATGAAACCCTTCGGCTACTACGAACCGCAGGTCCGCACGCAGATCACGCGGACGTCAGACACCGACTGGAGCGCGCGAATCGAGATCACTCCCGGCACTCCCGTGGTGTTGAGCGAAGTCGACGTCGCCGTCACCGGACCCGGAGAAACGGAACCGGACTTCGGGCGGATCCGCGAAAGCTTGCCCATGCGCGCCGGCGGCCGTCTGGATCACGGTGCCTACGATGCTGTGAAGACCTCGCTGCAAAGGACCGCCGCGACGCTCGGCTATCTGGATGCCAGACTGACACGCAACACCCTGCTCGTGGATCCTCCCAACCACAGCGCCACCGCTACGTTGTCGCTGGAGACCGGCAAGCGCTACCGCTTTGGCACGACCACCGTTGATCAGACCGCCATCAATCCGGAACTGCTGCAGCGCTTCCTTCGGTATCAGGACGGCGAGCCCTTCGATGCGGCCAAACTGCTGCGGAGCCAGTTTGCGCTCGACGACAGCCAGTATTTCTCCACCGTTGAGGTGCTACCGGGTACGCCGGATCGCGAGACCCTCTCAGTACCGATCGCCATTCGCGCGGATCCGGTCGCGCGCGATCGCTATCAGTTCGGATTTGGCTACGGTACCGACACCGAGGCGCGCGGCACCGCGAGCTGGGAGAACCGCCGCCTCAACACGCGCGGGCATCGCTTTCGCACCGAGCTGAAGGCTGCCGCGATCGCGCAGTCACTCGAAGCGCTCTACGTTGTTCCGATCGGCGATCCAGCGCTTGAGAAGCTGAGCTTCGCACTGTCGGCCATCAATGAAGACCGGGCCGATCTCGACACGCGCAGTTTTGAATTCGAACCAAGCGTCACGCAAGTACTGGGCGGCTGGCAGCGCGTGCTGTTCGGCCGGTTCGTACGCACGACAACGGAACGACCGGCGCTGACGCTGACGCCCGGCGCGGCACCGATCTCGATTACGGATACGCTGCTGATTCCCGGCATCAGCTACGCGTCACTGCCGAAGGGCTATCTCGGAGAAGCGCTGTTCTCTCGCGCGCTATATGCAGAGTTGCGCGGCTCGGCAGGTTTCCTCGGTTCCGATTCGGAGTTCATACAGCTGCGAATCCAGGCGGAACGGGTCTTTGATCTGACGCCGAGCTGGCATCTGCTGCTGCGCGCCGAGTTCGGCGCGAGCGCAGTGCGTGAGTTCAGCGTGCTTCCCGGTTCCGAACGCTTCTTCGCCGGTGGCGATCGCAGCGTGCGCGGCTTTGGGTTCAACGAACTTTCGCCACTGGATGAGGGCGGTTCGAAAGTCGGTGGCCGCCACCTGATGACCGGCACCGCCGAGGTGATCCGCGACCTGCCGCGAAATTTCGGTATCGCTTTCTTCGTCGATGCCGGCAACGCATTCAACAAGTTCGGCGATCCGCTGCAGTACTCGGCGGGCATCGGCTTCCGCTGGCGGCTGCCGGTCGTCACGATTGGTGTTGATATTGCCCAGCCGCTGACGAATCCCCGCTGCCGCGCGGCGCTGCGCGATGCCCGCTGCGTTTCCGAGCCCGGCTTTGACAAGATCGATGGGCCGCGTCTGCACCTGAACTTCTCGCCGAAACTCTGATGCTGCGTCGCCTCTCGGTTCTCACCATCCTGACCGGCTTCGCGGCTCTGACGCTGGCCGGCGCGCTGACTTATTTCCTGTCAAGCACTGAAGCAGGCCTCCGATTCATCGTCGGGCAGCTGCCAGAGCAGATCGGCACAGTAACGCTGCGAATCGAGGGCGCCAGCGGTGCATTGCGCAGCGGAGTACAGATCGAACGTTTCCAGCTGGAGCACCACCGGGTTCTGATCGATGCGACCGGTGTCAGCGGTCGCGTCAATATTCTGCCGCTGCTGTGGCAGACCATTGATGCCCGCGACGTACGCGTTGAATCTGCAAGGGTGGAGATCCGCCGCTCGGACAAGCCGCCCCGAAAGCCACCAAGATTTCTGCCCCGCTTTCTGACCATCACGACCGACAATCTGCGCGTCCGCAATGGCGAGCTGACGCTGATCAATGGATACGTCATGAACTTCACCAACGTCGGTGCGTCCGGCGTTGCGCGGCATCGAACGATCCGCTTCACCGACGTGCGCGGCAACTGGGAAGACCTGAACGTCGCGGGCGCCGCATTGCTGACCGCCGCGTCGCCGCTGTTGCTCGAAGCGACCGCCCGGGCGGAGCTACGTCAGCCTGGACAACCGCTGTGGACGATCGCAGTTGACGCAGCGGGCAATCTCGACAGCCTACCGGCCACCGTCGTCTTCACCGCGCCTTTTCAGGCTCGCGTCGTCGGCGAGGCGCTGGACCTGACCCGCGGATGGAACTGGCGCGGACAGGCGTCGATCACCGACTTCGATCTGCGCGCCTGGAACGCGGGTGGCGCACTCGGACGCATTACCGGAGACCTGGCGGTGCGTGGCGATCGTGCAGGTTTCTCTGCCGAAGGCGTGGTGGCCTCGGCGGGTCTCGACGTCGGAGATTTCAATCTGCTGTTCGACGGCAGCTATGCCGCGCGTACGGTCACCGCGGATCGCATTCGGCTCCTGCATCGACGCTCTGGCAGTGAATTGCTGGCGCGCGGCACGATCGGCGTGGTCAGCAATGGCCCGGAGCTCGGGCTGTCGGGGAGCTGGAGTGACTTTCACTGGCCGCTGGACTCGACCGATCCGGTCGTCCGCAGCCCTTCGGGCCGATTTACGCTCGATGAGACCTGGCCCTACCGGTTGAGCGCCAGCGGCAATGTTCTGCCGGCAATTCTCGCCGATCCCCTGCCACTGACCCTGCGCGCTCGCCTGCATCGGGATCATCTCGAGATCGTCGAGAGCAGCATCGGCATTCTCGACGGTACAGGACAATTGGCCGGAGAGGTGCGCTGGGCGCCCGACGAATCGTGGTCGCTCGGCGGCCGGGTTGAAAATCTGAATCCGGGCAAGGTGCGTCGCGAGCTGCCGGGGCGTGTCTCGTTCAACCTCAACGCAACCGGCGCAGGCTTCACACCCGCTGCGCGTGTCGGTGTCGAGATCAGCCAGATGACCGGCCAGCTCAGAGACGCGCCGGCCCGTGGCAGTGGCCGCGTCACCCGTACCGCAGATCGGTGGGACTTCGAGAATGTCAAGCTGACAAATGGCGAACTGCGGCTTGCGCTGGATGGAATGCTGGACAGTGATCGCCGCAATCTGCGCTTCGAGCTCAACGCAGACAACCTCGGCATCATCGCTCCTGGCAGCCGCGGCCGCATCCGCGCCCGCGGCGCGCTGAGCGGAACCGTCGCCGCACCGGCATTGCAGCTGTCCGCCACCGCGGCCAACATCGAGTTGTACGGCATCGAGATGCGGGCGCTGAACGCGAACGTCGATCTCGATCCGCGGCCCGGCCAGGCCTTTGACGTTCAACTCGACATCCGCGACGTCCGCGCATTCGATCGACGCATCAAGTCGATACTGGTCTCGATGAGTGGCACCTCGGAACGCCACGCATTGAAGCTCGATGCTGATGCATTGAATGTGCGCCTGGCCGCCGCCGCGGACGGCGGATTCAATGACGGCGCCTGGCGCGGAACATGGAAGCGCTTCGACCTCGATGATGACGACGACCTGAATCTGGAGCTCGCCTCACCAGCTGAAACCGAAGTCTCGTTCAGCGCAGCGCGGCAGAACCCGCTTTGCCTGCAGGGTCAGAGCGCGCGCATCTGCGCTGAGGGAATCTGGACCCCGGCGCAATGGAGTGCGGCGATCGAAGCCGCGCAGTTGCCGATGATTGCGCTGACAGCCGGACTGACACCGGGCGTTCGCTACGACGGCGTGTTGAACATTACCGCAAACGTGGCCAGCGCTCCCGGTGGAATTCCGCTCGGACAAATGGATGTCGAACTCACCGATGCCGCCCTGCGGCGGCGGCGGGCGAATGGACGTGAAGACGTGATTCAGCTTGGATCCGGAGTCATCAATGCACGGGCTGAGCCGGAAAGGCTGCGTGCTGTGATCAAGCTTGAAGCGGGTACGATCGGCACGATCGAGGGCGAGGCCATGCTGCCGCGGACCGAAGCGGCGCTGCTCGAGCGCCCGCTGCGCGGCCGGCTTGACGCGTCGACGACTGCGCTCGGTTTCGTCAACATCTATGTGCCCGAGATCGATCGCGCGGCCGGGCGTCTGATCACGGATCTCGCGATCAGCGGCACTCTCGGTGCGCCGCTGGTGAGCGGCACGCTCCGGCTCACCGGCGGCGAGCTCGATTTCTACCAGGTCAACCTGCTGCTGCGCGAGGTCGAATTGCAGGCGCGGCTGCTGGACAATGGTATCGATTTTGGCAGCAGTGCCAAGGCGGGCAACGGCACGCTGAATGCAACAGGCACACTCAACTGGCGTGACGGGCAGCCGCGCGGCGAGCTGAAGATCGAAGGATCGGATCTGTTGATTACCAATGTTCCCGAAGCGCGCATCACCGCCTCGCCGCAGCTGCGCTTTACGATCGATGGTCGGAGCATCAATGCGACCGGAGAGGTAACGATCCCGCGGGCCCGGATCGCTCCCGCTGATCTGACCGGCGCGGTCCTGACCTCCGCCGACGAAGTTCTGGTCGGCGCGCCGCCTCGCGATCCGGACACGGCATGGCAGGTCACCAGCAATATCCGTCTGGTGCTGGGCGAAGACGTGCAGCTCGAGACATTCGGATTGTCGGGACGCCTGACCGGTAGTCTGACCGGGCAGACCGATATCGACGGCGTCGCGCGCGGCACGGGTGAGCTCAGTGTCGCCAACGGCAAATATGCCGCGCTCGGCCGCCAGCTCGACATCGAGCGCGGGCGCCTGATCTTCAGCGGCGGTCTGCTCAGCGATCCGGCGATCGATATCCGCGCGCAGAAGCAGTTCCCTGAAGTGACGGCGGGCGTCAATGTGCGTGGCACGCTGCGCGAGCCGCGGCTGACATTCTTCTCACAACCCTCATTGCCGCAATCGCAGATCGTCTCGCTGATTCTGGCCGGCGGCTCGCTCGAAGGTGCGCAGGGCACCGGTCGGTCCGGCGCGGCTCGCGACGCGGTGCTCGCCCAGGGCGGCGCGATCATCGCTCAACAACTCGGCAGTCGGCTCGGCATCGAGGACGTCGGGATCGAGCAGGGGCTCGACAACACCACGTCGCTGGTACTTGGAAAGTACCTGTCGCCGCGGCTCTACATCAGCTACGGCATCTCGCTTGCCGAGTCGATCAATACCGTTAAGATGCGCTACACCCTTGGCGATCGCTGGACGATCCGCACCGAGGCTGGCACGGAACAGAGTGCCGAGCTCGTCTATACGATCGAAAAATAGGATCTCGCCCATGCCGTTGGCCAAACGACTCGCCGCCGAGTTCATCGGCACCTTCTGGCTGGTACTTGGAGGCTGCGGCAGCGCGGTGCTCGCGGCAGCATTTCCCGAAGTCGGTATCGGCCTCGTCGGCGTGTCGCTCGCATTCGGGCTGACGGTGCTGACGATGGCCTACGCCATTGGTCACATTTCCGGCTGCCATCTGAATCCGGCAGTGTCCGTAGGACTTGTGGTCGGCGGGCGCTTTCCGGCCCGCGATCTGCTCCCGTATGTGATCGCGCAGGTGTTCGGCGCGATCGTTGCAGCGGCCGTGCTTTTGTATATCGCCAGCGGCAAGCCAGGCTTCGAGCTCGGCGGCGGACTCGCCTCGAACGGTTTTGGCGCCCATTCCCCTGGGGGATATTCGCTGGCTTCGGGCTTCGTGACCGAGATTGTCATGACGCTGATGTTTCTGATGATCATTCTCGGCGCCACCGACAAGCGTGCGCCGGCCGGCTTCGCGCCGATAGCGATTGGCCTTGGCCTGACGCTGATCCATCTGATCAGTATTCCAGTCACCAATACTTCGGTGAATCCGGCGCGCAGCACAGGCCCGGCGCTGATGGTCGGTGACTGGGCAGTCAGTCAGCTGTGGCTGTTCTGGGTCGCACCGATCATCGGGGCGGTGATCGCCGGAGCCGTCTATCGCTTTGTCTTCGACGAGAAATCCTGAGGGTCGCGCGGCAATGATCGATCGACGCGAGTTCATGAGCCTCGCCGGCGTGGTGAGCGCAGCGGCAGCCGCCCCGACACTCGCAACCGCGGCAGCCGGACTGCCGGCTGCCTCGCGCGCCTGGAACATCGGCTTTCCGCCGACGATTGCGAACCTCAAACTGGTGACCCGAGCCACACCGGTCGCGGATCGCGACCAGGTCGTTGTGCGCGTCGTTGCTTCGTCTTTGAACGCACGCGACCAGGGCATCGTGCGCGGGATCTTCCCGGTCGGGGTGAACAAGGCGGCGATACCCCTTAGCGAAGGCGCAGGCGAAGTCGTGCAGATCGGGGCGGGCGTCACGAACGTGAAGCTCGGCGATCGCGTAACGAGCTGCCACTTTCCGACCTGGACCCAGGGGCGCTGGAATCCCGACGTCTATGCCAGCGACATTGGCAACACGCTCGATGGTTGGCTCGCCGACTACGCATTGCTGCCGTCTTACGGACTCGTCGTGATTCCGGAATCCGTGTCGTACGAGTCCGCCGCGACGCTCGCCTCTTCTGGCGTCACCGTCTGGCATGCGCTTTATGAAGTCGCGAAGTTGCGTCCGGGACAAACGATGCTGACGCTCGGCACTGGCGGCGTCTCGACGATGGGACTGCTGCTCGCCAAAGCGACCGGCGCCCGCGTGGTCGTGACATCGTCCAGCGACGAGAAGCTCGAACGGCTGCGCGAACTCGGCGCTGACATCACGCTGAACTACCGGAAAGTTCCTGAATGGGGCAAGGCCGTCTTTGAAGCAACCGGCGGCGGCGTCGACGTGGTGCTCGAGAACGTCGGGCGGCCGACGCTCGACGAATCCATGAACGCCTGCGCCAACAGCGCCACGCTGGTCATGATCGGCACCGGTCCGCTGCCGAAGCAGCTGCCGAAGATGCCGGGGTTCTATACCAAGAACCTGATGATGAAGGCGATCAGCAACGGCAGCCGGCAGATGTTCGCGGATCTGCTCAACGCGATGGCAACGGCGAGCATCAAGCCGGTCATCGACAAACGCTTCGGTTTCGAGCAGGCAATCGGGGCGTTCGAGCAGCTCGCTTCCAGCGACCATATCGGCAAGATCATCATCGAGCACGGCTAGGCTCGCACGCCAGCCAGACCGTGATACCGAATGTGGCGTTCACTGCGAATCGTCGTGCTGCTGGTCGTGCTGCTGACCGTCGCGACAGGCGCTTGGTTCGATCGTCGGCGCACGAGCGAATGGCAGCACACCCTGTGGATCGGCATCTTCCCGATCAACGGCGATGGTCGCGAAGCCACTGATCGCTACATCGCTTCGCTGGCGCGTAGCGACTTCGCACCTTTGGAAGCATTTTTCCTGCGTGAAGCACGCCGTTACGGGGTGCCCATCACGCAGCCGATCCGCATCGAGCTCTATGCAGCACTCGACGCTGTGCCACCGCGCCTGCCTCCAGGCGCCAACGCCGTGCAGAGCGTGATCTGGAGCCTCAGGATGCGCTACTTCGCCTGGGCTGCCGCCCGCGACACGCTCGCGAATGTGCGGATGTTCGTGCTGTATCACGATCCCGAACGAACCGAGCGGGTGCCCCATTCGCTTGGCTTGCAGAAAGGCCTGCTTGGCGTGGTCTACGCATTTGCCGAACCTGAGATGGACGGGCAGAACAACATCGTCATTGCGCATGAGCTGATGCACGCGCTGGGCGCCAGCGACAAGTACCACCCGGCCAGCAACCTGCCGGCCTTTCCAGGCGGCTATGCCGACCCGCAGGCCCAGCCACGCTATCCGCAGCGCGCCGCCGAGATCATGGCCGGCCGGCTGGCATTGACGGCGGGCGAGGCATCCATGCCTGACTCGCTGACCGAGGTCGTCGTCGGGTCCGTCTCCGCAGCCGAGATCAACTGGATCACGGACTGACCAGCAGGGGCTTGACGCAGTCTGCATGAATATGCAGAATATTCGGCTCTTTATGCACACTGACACTCATCTTGGTGAACGCCGCTCGGCGATCCTGCGCATCCTGCGCGGCTCGCCCGTGCGCAAGCAGCAGGAACTCGTGCGACTCCTGCAGCGTGAGGGTTACGACGTCACGCAGTCTTCGGTCAGCCGGGATCTGCGCGAACTTGGCGTCTCGAAAGGTGCCGGGCGCTACCTGCCGCCAGAGGCGCACAGCGCACAGCGCACCCAGAGCGATTTCGCAACGCTGCGGCAGTTCGTGACGTCCATCGCGACCGCCGGCAATGCGCTGACGGTGATTCGCACGACCACCGGCGCGGCGCAGAGTGTCGCGGCGGCGATCGACAAGGCCGACTGGCCGGAGATCGTGGGCACTATTTCCGGTGACGATACAATCTTCCTCGCGACCGACACGGCCCGTGCCCAGGGCCAGGTCGTCGCGCGACTGCGCGCAGTGTTCCGCCGCTGACGCGGCCGCGCGCGGCACCGCTACCACCCTGCTCTGAATCAACGACGACATCCGGCATTCCCTCATGACCCAACCCATTGTGCTGGCTTACTCCGGCGGGCTCGACACCTCGTTCCTGGTCCCCTGGCTGATCGACAACTACCGTCGCCCCATCATCACGGTCACCGTCGATACGGGCGGCATCGATGCGGCGGCGGCCACCACGCTGCGCGAACGCGCCTTGGCGCTAGGCGCGATCGAGCACCACCAGATCGACGCGCGCGCCGATTACTTCGAGCAGGTGCTGCGTTTTCTGATCATGGGGAACGTGCGACGCGGCCAGCTCTATCCGCTGTGCGTTGGCGCTGAGCGCGTCATGCAGGCGCAGACGATTGCGCTGATGGCGCGCCGCCTCGGCACTGGCAGCATCGCGCATGGCTGCACCGCTGCCGGCAACGACCAGGTCCGTTTCGAAGTGGCGCTGCGCACGCTGGCGCCGGAGCTCGAAATCATCGCGCCGGTTCGGGACCACGCCTTCAAGCGTCAGGAAGAACTCGAATATCTCGAGAGCCGCAAGCTGCCGATACCGCCGCATGGCGCGGCTTACTCGATCAATCGTGGGCTCTGGGGCGTCACGATCGGCGGCAAGGAAACGCTGACGTCGAAGGGCAGCATCCCGGAGAATGCCTGGGTACTTTCGCGCAACGCGTTCACGGCCAATCTGCAACCGGCGCGGCTTCGCATTCACTTCGAGCGCGGTCGTCCCTCGGGCCTCGACGGGCAGGCCATGGCGCCGGTCGAACTGATCGAAAAACTCGAGCAGCTCGCCGGGCCTTACGGGATCGGCCGCGGCGTGCACCTGGGCGACACGATCATCGGCACCAAAGGGCGCGTGGCCTTCGAAGCACCGGCCGCCGAGGCCCTGCTGGTCGCACATCGTGAGCTCGAGAAACTCGTTCTGACCGGGCGCCAACAGCGAATCAAGGAATCGCTCGCGGGTCCTTATGGCGACTGGGTGCATGAAGGCCAGTTGCTCGATCCAGTGTGCCGCGACATCGAAGCGCTGTTCCTGCAGTCGCAGCAACGGGTGACCGGTGTCGTGCACGTACTGTTGCGGCCGGGTAGCTTGTTCGTCGAGGGAGTCGAATCGCCCTACTCGCTGATGGCTGCCTCCAAAGGCGTGTACGGCGAGGCGGTCGGTGAATGGTCACCGGCCGACGCGCTCGGATTTTCGCGAATCGTCGGGCTTCCCGGCGTGTTTCATCGCCGCGCCGGGGAGACTTCCACGGCTGCCAGCGCCGCTGACAAGGAAACCGTTTCCACATGAAGACCATTGTCGTCGACAAGATCGCCTCGGTCACCCAGGCCTGTGGCCTTGGCCATGAGGTCCGCATCGAGACCGAGAACCTGCCGTCCGAGGAAGGCGTCGTTGTGGTGGTCGAGATCCTGACCAACAAGGCCAACTACAACACCCTCGAACTGACCAGCGGCCGGATGGCGAAGGTCAACACCGGCGACGTGATCGCGGGCGCACTCGGCCATCGACGCGCGCTGTTCGGCTACTCCGGCCAGGTGCCCAAGAGCCTGAAGGCCGGTGATGTGATCCAGATGCTGAACATCGGCGGCGTGCTCGGCATTTGCGATTCCGCCAATCCAGAGAAAGGCAGGCCGTTTGACTGCCGCGTGCTCGGCGTCGTGCTGCAATTTCCCTACCTCGGCGAGCGCATCGGTGTGCCGGCACGTGCCGGCTACCGCAAACTCGACCGCAGCTTTGCCCTGGACGCACGCGGTGTCCCGGTGGTCGCACTCGCGGGCACCTGCATGGAGGCGGGCAAGACCGCGGCGGCCTGCCAGATCGTCTCGCGGATGCGGCACCGCGGCCTGACTGTCGACGTCTTCAAGGCGACCGGCGTATCGCTGCGCCGCGACATCCTCGCGATGGAGGATTCCGGCGCACGCAACTCGATGATCTTCACCGACCTCGGCGTCATCACGACAACGCGCGAGACTGGCCCGGCGCTGACGCGCACGATGATGACCGAACTGGCAGCCAATCGGCCGGACGCGATCGTGTTCGAGCTCGGTGACGGCATCCTCGGCACCTACGGCGTCGACGCGATCCTCGAGTGCGACGACATTCGCAAAGCGCTGACCGGTGTCGTGCTGTCCGCGAACGATCCCGTTGCCGCCTGGGGTGGCGTCAAGATCCTGCGCGAGCGCTTCCAGGTCGAACCCTGCGTCGTGACCGGTCCTGCGACCGACAACGCGGTTGGCGTCGAAATCATCGAACAGCAGATGCAGGTGCCGGCCTTCAATGCGATCACCAGTGGCGCGGCGCTCGGCGACTGCGTCATCGATGCGATCGGTCTGGGAGCCAAGTTCCCGGTGGCGGCGAAGGCCTGAACATGGCGCGCATTCCGACGATCATTCTTGGAGGCACCGGCTACGTAGCTGGCGAACTGCTGCGCCTGATCGTCGCGCATCCACAGTTCGAGATCGCAGCAGTGCTGTCCGACTCGCAACCGGGCGAGCCCGTCGGCCTGGCCTTTCCGCACCTCGCAGCGGTACTGGGTGATCTGCGCTTCCAGTCGCAGGCCGCAATCGAGCAGCAGATCGCGACCCTGCCCGACAGCGCCGTGTTCTCGGCTGCGCCGCACGGCGTCAGCGCCGCCTTGATCGATGCGCTGCTGAGCCGTGCGTCGGTCGCCGGCACACAGCCGCGGGTCGTCGACATCTCGGCTGACTATCGCTACTCAGATGCTGAGGCTTATGCGGCGGTTTACAGGCATCCGCATGGCGCGCCGACGCGGCTCAAGGACTTCACCTGTGCCGTACCGGAACACCTGGCGATTGCGCCTACCACGCACATCAGCCATCCGGGTTGCTTCGCGACCGCGACGCTGCTCGCTTCGGTACCGCTGCTTGCAGCCGGCCTCGTCACCCCGCAACTGTTCGTGGCAGGCGTGACCGGCAGCACCGGCTCGGGCCGCAAACCCACCGCAGGCACGCACCATCCCACCCGTCACAGCGACTTGTATTCCTATGGCGCGTTGACCCACCGTCACGTGCCTGAGATCACCGCCTGCGCGGCGGCTGCCAGCGGCGTCAAGGCCGAGTTCGCGTTCGTCCCGCACTCGGGTCCGTTTGCACGCGGCATCCACGTCACGGTACAGGCCACTCTGAAAGCGCCACTCGACACCGCTGGCGCCATCGCGCGGTTGAGGGAGTTCTATTCGGGGTCGCCGTTCGTACGCGTGCTTGATGCAGCACCACGGGTCAAGGATGTCGTCGCGAGCAACTATGCGCATCTCAGCGCCGCCGCGAACGGTCGCAGCGTCGCGGTGATGTGCGTCGTCGACAATCTGACCAAGGGCGCAGCCGGTGGAGCTGTGCAGTGGATGAATCGTCTGTTCAAGCTGCCCGAGACCGCGGGCCTGACCTCGCCCGCACCGGGCTGGACCTGACCGCCCGCTGGGATACTCATGAACGCTGCACTGAAACCGGCCCACCCGAAGGATCACCTTGCACCGGTGTTTGCGCAGTACGCGCTCGAAGTCGTCGACGCCGACGGCGTCTGGCTGCACACCCGCGACGGGCGGCGGATCCTGGATCTCTACGGCGGCCACGCGGTCGCGGCGCTCGGCTACGGACACCCGGGTTGGACGCGCGCCGTACAACAGCAGGCCGCGCGCTGCAGTTTTCAGAGCAATGCGGTGCCAATGGACGTGCGCGCCCGCGCCGCCACGCGACTCGCCCGCTTCGCCGGCGGACACTTCGACAGCGTGTTCTTCATCAATTCCGGTGCCGAAGCCAATGAGAATGCCCTGAAGATGGCGTTCCGGATGAACCGACGCGAAGAAGTCGTGGCAATCGAAGGCGCCTTCCATGGACGCACCGCCGCTGCTGGCGCGATCACCGCCGGGGCGATCGGCAAATGGTACGAGTTTCCGCGCACGCCGTTCGATGTCCGCTATCTGCCGCGGCGCGATATCAACGCGGTCGCCGCGACCGTTACCGAAAAAACTGCGGCGGTGATTGTCGAACCGGTGCAGGGCGTCGGCGGCGCCTTCGACATGGGCGCCGAGTTCCTTGCAGCACTGCGCGCGCGTTGCGATGCAGTGGGCGCGGCGCTGATCTTCGACGAAGTGCAGATTGGCGTCGGCCGCAGCGGCTGGGCATTCGCAGCCAACATGTACGGCGTGATGCCGGACATGATCACGACGGCGAAGGCGCTCGGCAATGGCTTTCCCTGCGCAGCGTTGCTGATGGCGCCGGCCGTGACTGCCGCGCTGAAGCTTGAAGGACTCGGCACGACATTTGGTGGCGGCCCGATGGCCTGCGCCGCGATCGAGGCTGTTGTCGAGGCGATCGAATCCGAGAACCTGCTTGCCAACGTCCGCGATGTTTCCAGCTACATCCGCGCAACCTGCACGGTTGGACCGGTTATCGGCCATCAGGGTGCAGGTTTCCTGCACGGGCTGCGCACCGCAGTGCCAGCCAAGGCGGTCCAGACGGCGCTGCTCGAGCGAAACATCCTCGTCGGCACCAGCGCCGATCCGAATGTCGTGCGGCTGCTGCCACCCTACATTCTGCAGCGCGAGCATGTCGACATGTTGCGCGACGCTCTCGCGTCAATGCCGGCGGGCGGCCAATGAAACGCTTCGTTGACCTCGCTGACCTGACTCGTGAAGAAGTCATCGATCTCGTGAAACTTGCACAGCGTCTCGAGCAGCACCCAGAGCCGCAGGCGCTGGCGGGTCGCATCCTCGGCCTCGTCTTCTTCAACCCGAGCCTGCGCACACTGGCCTCGTTCCAGGCTGGCATGGCACGACTCGGCGGACAGTCGTTCGTAATCACGCCGGGCTCGGGCACCTGGCAACTCGAGCACCGGCTCGGTGCCGTCATGGATGGCGCGGCGGCCGAGCATGTGCGCGAAGGCATTCCGACGCTCGCGTCCTACTGCGACGCGATCGGCATTCGCGCATTTGCGGACGGCCGCGACCTTGCGGTCGATCTCGCCGAGACAAACTTTGGCGGTATGGCGGAGTTGATCGACAAACCGCTGATCAATCTGGAATCCGCGGTCAATCACCCCTGTCAGGCGCTCGCCGACTGGAAGACACTCGATGAGCTCAAAGTGCCCGAGCGTGCGCGCTTCGTCCTCAGCTGGGTCAATCATCCGCGCGCGCTGCCACTGGCCGTGCCTGCCGCCACCGCCCACATGGCCGCACACCGCGGCATGGAACTCGTCGTGCTGCGACCAGACGGCTTTGCGCTGCCGCCAGCGATCATGGCCCGCGCCCGCGCGGCGGCCGCGCTTTCGGGCGGTTCGGTCCACGAGACTTCGGATCGCCAGGAAGCGCTGCGCGGCGCGCAGGTTGTCTATGCGAAGGAATGGGGCTCCACGAGCCACTATGGCGATGCAACCGCTGACGCAGCGCAACGCGCTGACCTCGCAGACTGGTGCGTGCAGCCCGAGTGGTTTGCCAGCACGGCACCCGATTGCCACTTCATGCATTGCCTGCCGGTACGCCGCAACGTTGCGGTGGCCGATACCGTGCTGGACAGCGCCCGCAGCGTGGTGCTGCACAGCGCGCGCAACAGAATGACGGCGCAGATGGCCGTGCTGCACCGGCTGCTCGCAAGCCAGTCCTGATCCATCCGGAGACCTCAAGACGATGATCATGAATAGAGTCGATCAGACCGCCGCAATCCGCGCCCTCAAGAATGCGTCCCCCTACATGCGCCTCTACAAGGGCAAGACCTTTGTAATCAAGGCCGGTGGCGGTGTTTTTGCCGACACCGAAACGACTCGTGCGTTGGTCGAACAGATCGCGATCCTGCACTACTTTGGCGTGCGTGTGATCTTCGTGCATGGCGGTGGCCCGCAGCTGACCGAACTGACCGAGAAGCTCGGCGTGCCAACGCGAATGGTGCAGGGGCGCCGCGTCACTGACCAGAACGCGATCGATGTGACCTCGATGGTGCTGAACGGGCTGATCAACACACGCGTGCTGGCTTTCTGTCGTGAGATGGATATCGATGCAGTCGGGGTCAGCGGCGTCGACGCCGGCCTGATCGTCGCGCACAAGCGACCACCGGTAAAGCTGGCGGACGGCAGCGGCGAGACGCTCGACTATGGCTTTGTCGGTGACATCGTCCGCATCGACACCGACGTGCTGCGCAAACTGCTCGACAATGGCCTGATGCCGATCGTCAGCCCCTTGTCAGCCGATGAGCACGGCATGCTGCTGAACATCAACGCCGACACGGTCGCCGCCGCATTGGCTGCAGCCTTGAACGCCGAGAAGCTGATCCTGTGCACCGGCGCACCAGGCATCCTCGAGCGCGCCGATGATCCGAGCTCGCTGATCTCGTACACCGATCTGGCTGGCCTGAAGGCTCTACGCGACAAGGGCGCGATGCTCGATGGCATGCTGCCCAAGGCCGGCGCGATCGAGAGCGCGTTGCGCGGCGGCGTCCGTCGCGTGCATGTCATCTCCTACAAAGCGCCGGAAGGCATCCTCGCTGAAGTCTTCACCAATGAAGGCACGGGTACCCTGATTGTCGAGGACATCAGCGCGCTCGCGCCGGCTGAACTTGCGGCCAGCGGATGACACGTCTCTGGGACAAAGGCACACCGCTAGACCAGCGCGTGCTCGCCTATACCGCCGGCGAGGATCACGCACTCGACGAACGGCTGGTTGCCTACGATGTGCGCGCATCGATCGCGCATGCCGAGATGCTGCATGCCTGCAAGCTGCTGAGCGCTGCGGACCTTGCGGCAATCCGCGAGGGTCTGCGTGAAGTCGCGGCGGCGCATGCGCGTGGCGAGTGGCACATCGAGCTTGCGGACGAGGATGGCCAGACCGCTCTGGAGCGCCACCTGACCGCGCGGATCGGCGCAGCCGGTGGCCGCGTGCATCTCGGCCGTTCACGCAACGATCAGGTTCTGACGGCGCTGCGCCTGTATCTGCTCGATGCGGTGGATGCACTGCACTTGAAAGCTCTGGATGTCGCTACTGCGATCGATGCGGTAGCCAGTCGCCAGGGCAATGTCGCACTGCCGGGCTACACCCACATGCAGCAGGCGATGCCGAGTTCGGTCGCGCTCTGGGCCGGTGCGTTCGCCGCCGAGCTGCGCGATGACGCAGCCGGACTGCAGGCGACTCGCCGCCGCCTCGACCGCAGCCCGCTTGGTTCAGCCGCCGGCTTCGGCACACCGGGGCTGCCACTCGATCGCGCGCTGACAGCTTCCGCGCTGGGCTTCAACGAAGTGCACGAACCCGTCACAGCGGTGCAACTGTCGCGGGGCAAGGCCGAATCGCAGCTGCTGTTCGAGCTGACGCTGCTGATGCAGGATCTTGGCCGGCTCGCTGCAGACGTGCTGATCTTCTACACGCAGGAGTTCGCGTTCGTCGATCTGCCGGCGGAATTCACGACCGGCTCGTCGATCATGCCGCAGAAGCGCAATCCCGACGTCTTCGAGCTCGTGCGCGGTCGGACCGCCACCGCCCAGGCCTGCCTGATCGAAGCGCTCGGCATTTTTGCGAAACTCCCTTCAGGCTATCAGCGCGATCTGCAGCTCCTGAAGGCGCCGCTGTTCCGAGGCATCGATCTGGCCGACGCAACGCTCGGCATCCTCGCACCGGCAATGCAGGGGCTGCGGTTCCGCCCCGAATCGATCGCGCTCGATCCGTCGATCAATGCCGCTGCCGAGGCCAATGCGCTCGTGGTCAGTGAAGGCATACCGTTTCGCGAAGCCTATCGTCGCATCGGCGAGCGATATCGCAAATGAGCATCTGGCATGGGGCCATCACGCTCGAGATGCTCGCTGAGTGGCAGCGCGGCACCATGGGGGAATTCCTCGACGTCCGTCTGACCGAGATTGGCGACAACTACCTGCGCGGCACGATGCCGGTCAGCGAGCGCACGATCCAGCCGATGGGCGTCCTGCATGGCGGTGCGTCTGTCGTGCTCGCCGAGACCCTCGGCAGCTGCGGGGCCAATGCCACGATCGATCGCGAGCGGCGCGCCTGTCTAGGACAGGAGATCAACGCGAATCATCTGCGGCCCGTGCCGCTGGGCGGCCTCGTGACCGGCACGGCGACGGCCGTACACCTCGGCGCCTCGAGCCAGGTCTGGAGCATCGAAATCCGCAATGATGCCGGCAAACTGACCTGCATTTCGCGGCTGACCATGGCGATTGTCGACCGCCGCCGGTAGCGCTCGCCGGCGCCAGTGCGCAGCAACGCGCCGGATGCTCTACTATTCCCGACCTTCCCTTCCGCTCACTACAGGAGCGTGACATGAACGCCAATGTCTTCGACCAGGCCGGTTTGCGCGAGCCCGACGCGTCGCTCGTGACGTATACGCATGTGATCTACGCGCTGCACGCGCTCGGCGTGCTGATCGGCGTGACGGGTCCGGCGACCATCGTCGGAAATTTCGTGTTCGGCCTGCCGTCCATCGTCGCAGTGATTCTCAACTATGTTCGGCGCAAAGACGTGCGCGGCACTTACCTGGAATCACACTTCAGCTGGCAGATCCGCACGTTCTGGTTTGCGCTGCTGTGGATGTCGCTTGCAGTCGTGATTTCGGCGCCGCTGGTGCTGCTGCTCGGTCTTGGAATCTTCACGTTTTTCATAGCGGCACTGCTGGTGGGCATCTGGGTCATCTACCGGATCGCACGCGGCTGGCTGCGCCTGCGGGATGGTCAGCCGGTTTCGCCATGAGCTTGCGCGCCGTAGCGCTCGCCGTATGGCTGTTCGTTTCATTGGCACTGTCCGCCTGCGGCCAGAAAGGGCCGCTGTTTCTGCCGGAAGCCGACGGCACCGTGATCACCCGCGAGGCTGGCGACGCGTCACCGACCGCGCCGCCACCGACCATTCCGGAAGGCCGCGCGCAGGATGAAACTGCTGATCCAGCACCTCGCGTGCCGAACCCCTGACCGACCGCCTGGAGTCCATGCCATGCATCCTTTTCCTCATACCTATGCCGTTTCGGCTGAATGCGCGCCCGAGGGCCTCGTGCAGCTTTCTTCTGACGGCCTTGCGCCGCTGAACTCGGCGCCACCGAAGGAGTTCGACGGCCCGGGCGATCAATGGTCGCCAGAGACGCTGCTGTGCGCCGCGGTGGCCGACTGCTTCAACCTGAGCTTTCGCGCCGTGGCAGCAGCGTCGAAGTTCCCGTGGCAGCGCCTGTCGTGCAGCGTCACCGGCACCCTGGATCGTGTCGAGCGGGTCAATCTGTTCACGAAGTTCGAGATCCGTGCGCGGCTCGAGCTTGCGGCCGGTGCTGATCACGCCCGCGCCCAGCAGCTGCTGGAGAAGTCCAAGCAGGTCTGCCTGATTTCGAACTCCCTGAAGAGCGAGTTCCATCTGGTCACCGAGATCGGCTGAGACCATGCTGATCGCCGAACCGCAGGCGACCTCCAGCGTCGCACAGCTGATCCAGCTGGCCGTAGGGCCTGTATTCCTGATTTCTGGTGTCGGCGTGACGCTGAATGTGCTGACCAGCCGTCTGGCGCGAATCGTCGATCGGGCGCGCAGTGTCGAGGCCGAACTCGAGTCGGCCACGGACGCCACGCGAATCTCCGGCTTCGAGCGCTCGCTGCGGGTGGCCGCCAAACGCGCACGGCTGATCAACGCCGCGGTGACGCTCGCGGCGGCCTCGGCGCTGCTGACGACCATTGTGGTCGTAATGTTGTTCTCGAGCGCATTCCTGCCGTTCGACTTCTCGTTCGCGATCGCGGCGATGTTCGTCGGCGCGATGATCTGTCTTGCAATCGCCTACCTCGTTTTTCTGGTCGAGGTGCGCGTGTCGACGGCGACGCTGCGCATCGGCGGCCGCGTAACCTGATCTCCGGCCCCACGGTGAATCCATGAATCTGATCGATGCAGTGCTCGGCAGCAAGGACATGAGCGGCGGAGTCGCCGACGACTTGCTGAAGCGCGCCGGCCGATTCATGCGTCGCTGAGTTCACCGGAGATGACCGACTCCGCCGACCTGGTGCTGATCGACGGCTCGTCGTACCTGTACCGGGCGTTCCATGCGCTGCCGCCGCTCAGCAACTCGCGCGGTGAGCCCACGGGCGCCGTGCATGGCGTGCTGAGCATGCTGCTCGCGTTCATGCGGGAGTACTCACCCGCTCGCGTCGCGATCGTGTTCGACGCTCCGGGGCGCACGTTCCGTGACGACCTCTTCGCAGAGTACAAGGCGCATCGGCCCCCGATGCCGGACGACCTGCGCGCGCAGATCGAACCGCTGCACGAAGCCGTCCGCGCGCTGGGGCTGCCGCTGCTGCGCATCGAAGGCGTCGAAGCCGATGATGTGATTGGCACACTCGCCCGCCAGGCCAGCGAGCGCGGCTTGCGGGTACTGATCTCGACCGGCGACAAGGACATGGCGCAGCTCGTCGGTCCGCAAATCACGCTGATCAACACGATGAGCCACACGCGGCTCGATCGCGAAGGCGTCAAGGCCAAGTTCGACGTCTGGCCCGAGCAGATCATCGACTACCTCGCCCTGGTCGGCGACACCTCCGACAACATTCCGGGCATTTCGAAGGTCGGCCCGAAGACGGCTGCGAAATGGCTCGCGCAATATCCCACCCTCGATGAGCTGATCGCGCACGCCGAAGACATACCCGGCAAGGTCGGCGAGAACCTGCGCGCCGGGCTCGAAACACTGGCGCTGTCGCGGCAGCTTGCCACGATCCGTTGCGACCTTGCGCTGACGCAGGGCATCGACGATCTGGCTCCCGGCGAACCGGATACCGATGCGCTGCGTACGCTGTATACGCGTCTCGAGCTGCGCGCAATGCTGCGCGCATTGCCGGGCGCAGCGGACGCCAATGCGCCGCCACCGACAACGGAGCTCACCGCACCTGCCGGCGACATCCCGGTGCCCGCCGAGGTGCGCGACGCCGAGCGCCGCTATGAGCTGATCCTCGACGCGGCAAGTCTCGAGCGCTGGATCGCCACGCTGCGCGCAGCGCCGCTGTTTGCCTTCGATACCGAGACGACCAGTCTCGACTACATGCAGGCCGAGATCGTCGGCGTGTCGTTCTGCGCCAAACCAGGGGTTGCAGCCTATGTGCCCGTTGCGCATGACTACGCCGGCGCACCGCCGCAGCTGACTCGCGATAGTGTGCTCGAAGCCTTGCAGCCGCTGCTCGAAGACGCCACGCGGTCCAAGCTCGGTCACCACCTGAAGTATGACGCGCACGTGCTCGCGAACCACGGCATCAGCTTGCGCGGCATGCGCTACGACTCGATGCTGGAGTCCTACGTCTGGAACAGTGTCGCGACGCGCCACGACATGGACTCCTGCGCGCTGCGCTACCTCGGCATGCAGACGACTCACTACGAAGAGGTGGCCGGCAAGGGCGCCAAGCAGATTCCGTTCAGCCAGGTTTCGATCGAGACCGCGGGCGAGTACTCCGCAGAGGATGCGGACATCACCCTGCGACTGCATCGCACGCTGTGGCCGGCGATTGCAGCAGAGCCGCGCCTCAAACATCTTTACGAAGACATCGAACAACCGCTGGTGCCAGTCCTGTTTGGTATGGAGCATCGGGGCGTGCTGCTCGATCGTGAGCTGTTGCGGGTCCAAAGCGATGAGCTGGCCGTGAAGCTCGCCGAACTGCAGGACGCGGCGCAGACCGAGGCCGGCCAGCCGTTCAACCTCGACTCCCCGAAGCAGCTGCAGCAGATCCTGTACGAGAAAATGCAGATCCCGGTGCTGCGCAAGACGCCAAAGGGTCAGCCGAGCACCGCCGAGGATGTGCTCGAGGAGCTCGCTGCCTCGCACGCGCTGCCGAAACTGATCCTCGAATATCGCAGCCTCGCCAAGCTGCGAGGCACCTACACCGAGAAGCTGCCCGAACAGATCAATGCACGCACGGGCCGCGTGCACACTTCGTATCATCAGGCCGTCGCGCAGACCGGTCGGCTGTCGTCCTCAGACCCGAACCTGCAGAACATTCCGATCCGCACCCCTGAGGGTCGGCGCATCCGCCAGGCGTTCATCGCGCCGCCCGGCTACGTGCTGCTCGCCGCCGATTACTCGCAGATCGAACTGCGGATCATGGCGCACCTGTCCGGCGACGCCGGGCTGCTGCGTGCGTTCACCGACGACCTGGACGTGCACCGCGCCACCGCCGCCGAAGTGTTCGGTGCGCCGCTCGACGAGGTCAACGCCGAGCAGCGTCGCTCGGCCAAGGCGATCAACTTTGGTCTGATCTACGGCATGTCAGCGTTTGGTCTCGCCCGGCAGCTGGGTATCGATCGCAGTTCGGCGCAGCGGTACGTCGAGCTGTATTTCGCGCGCTACCCAGGCGTCAAACGCTACATGGACGAGACCCGCGCGCGCGCCAAACAGCAAGGCTATGTCGAGACCGTATTCGGTCGTCGCCTGTACCTGCCGGAGATCGGCTCGCGCAACCGGCAGCTGCAGCAGTATGCCGAGCGCAGCGCGATCAACGCGCCGATGCAGGGCACGGCGGCCGACATCATCAAGCGCGCGATGATCACCCTCGACCACTGGTGCGGCGGACAACACGATCGGGCTCGACTGATCATGCAGGTGCATGACGAACTCGTCCTGGAGGTTCGTCGCGACGCCATCGACGACACACGCGAAGCCGTTCGCGACCTGATGACCGCCGCCGGCAAGGACGCGCTACAGGTCCCGCTGAAGATTGATATCGGCGTCGGCGAAAACTGGGACCAAGCGCACTGATTCACGCGCTGTCGCCACATGACGACGCATTCAGGGCGAACTGTTGTGACGCACAGCTTTCCAATCCCGTCAGTCATCATTGCGGGAGATCCCATGCGTTCCATCATTGTTTGTGGCCTGCTCACAGTCGCCACGCCGCTCGCACAGGCTGCGGACAACGGTCTGTATCTCGGCGCTGGCGCGACCCAGACCCATATCGACTCATTGACGACCGACATCGATCTCGATGACACCAGTTACAAGCTGATCGTCGGTTTCCGCCCGCTCGACTCCTTCGCAGTGGAGGTCAACTACGTCGATCTCGGCAAGGACCGCGCCAGCCTCGGCCCGGTCGTCGCCAGTGCCGACGCCAAGGCCTATGCGGCCTACGCGGTCGGCTTCATCCCGCTGCCGCTGCTGGACCTGTACGCCAAGGCCGGCCTCGCGCGCTGGGAAACCCGTGCCCGCGTCAGCGGTGCGCCGGGCGGACCCGTCTCCCTGACGGACGACGGCACTGAATTCGCTTACGGTGCCGGCATCCAGGCACGGTTCGGCAGCATTGGCGCGCGGCTCGAATACGAACGCTTCGACCTCGAGGGCTCCGATGGTGTCGAACTGGTCACGCTCGGGTTCACCTGGACCTTTCTGTAACGCGCCCATCTGTGGCGTGCAAGGAACAACTTAAAACGCAAGTATTTGAAATTATTGAGTTTATTTCTTTGAACTTTAGGCGGAAAGCCCGCTCTAAATTCTCGAGCATCGATGATGCTCCCCGCTTCACTCCCTGAGCGGGTTCAGCCCGGAACAACGAGACCTGTGCCGGGTTGGTCTGGCCCCGGTGCCCTCGCCAGAGGACACCGGGGTTTTTTATTGCAGCAGTTCCACCAGCCGCCGCTGCGCCTCGTCGACCCCAAACCTCGCATGCGCCGAGAACAGCTGCACGCTGGCGCGCCCGGCCAGCACGACTTTCGACTGCGCCAGCAGCTGCGCCTTCTCGCGCTGCTTGAGCTTGTCGCTCTTGGCGAGCAGCACGTGCACGCTACGCGACTCCGGATCCGCCCAATCGATCAGCGCCAGGTCCTCGTCGCGAACCCCACGACGCGAATCAACGATCAATATCAGACCGCGCAACGCAGTGCGTTCCCGAAGCGCGTCGAGCAGCGGCACCCAGTTGCTGCGCTCTGCAGCGCTGACGGCCGCGAATCCGTAGCCCGGCAGATCGACCATTCGCTGCCCCGCAGCGAGTTCGAAGTAGTTCAGCAGCCGGGTACGCCCCGGTGTCTTGCTGGTACGCGCCAGCGCGTTGCGCTCAGTGATCGAGTTGATGGCGCTCGATTTGCCAGCGTTCGATCGACCCGCGAAGGCGACCTCCGCGCCATTGTCGTCGGGAAACTGCCCCGGGGCTGCCACACTGAGCAGGAACCTGGCAGCCGGAAAGCGGCTCATGACGGGAGTTCCGCACGGCAAAAAACGGGCATGCCGACAGTTTAGTGTAGAATTTGCGGCCCCGTGTCCCTGTTCCGGAGCAGGTTGCCAGCATGTCGAAGTCGATCGTTTCGTGGATTGCCACCTGCGCCGCCGCCACCGCCCTTGCACTCAGTTTCACCACTCCAGCGCTCGCAGGCGACCCGCAGGCTGGCGAACAAAAGAGCCTGGTCTGCTCCGCGTGCCACGGCCAGGACGGCAACAGCATCAATCCGGAGTGGCCAAGCCTTGCGGGCCAGAATGCGCGCTACACGGCGGAGCAGATGCGTTTGTTTCGGTCGGGGCATCGCAACAACATCGTGATGGCCGCGCAGGCCATGATGCTCACTGACGAAGACATCGCCGATCTCTCAGCCTACTACGCGACCCTGATCCCAGCGGGCCTTGAAGCGGATCCAAGTTTCTACAAGGCAGGCGAAGCGCTATATCGCGCTGGCGACCGGCTGCGCAACATTCCTTCTTGCAAGGGTTGTCATGGTCCAGTCGGCGTCGGCAACCCCGCTGCGGGCTATCCTGCGCTGCGCGCGCAGCACTCGATGTATACGATCATGCAGCTTGAGGCGTATGCGAACGAGCAGCGGTATCTCGATGCGGAGGGCAACAAGCAGAAGTCCCTCAACGGGCACATGATGACGACAATCTCCAAACGCCTGACCGAAGAAGACCGTCGCAATCTCGCCTCATATATCCAGGGCATGCGCTGAGGGCCAGCCGATGACACGACAAATCCTCGGCATTGCGCTGCTTGCCCTCGCACTTGGCGCCTGCAGCCAGCAGACGGATGACAGCACCAGCGATGCCACGACGGCTGTCGCTGACAGCGTCGTCGCCGATGCGCCTCTCGACGCGCAGGCGAGTGCCATCGACCCTGCCACAGCCAGTGCTCCAAACGCTGCTGCAGGCAACGATGCCATTGCCGCAGTCGCTAATGAAGGATCCGTCAGCGCCGACGACGTCGACAGCACACCCAGCGATGCATCGCTCGAACGACTGACACAGCTGCCGCCACAGGACCAGCTGCCGGCCGGTCGCTGGCAGGTTGGCCGGCACTACCAACCCATTGTTCCCGCCCAGCCAACCTCGGTCGCGCCCGGCAAGGTCGAAGTCGTCGAAGTTTTCTGGTACGGCTGCAATCACTGTTTTGCGCTCGATCCGTTCCTCGAGAGCTGGAAACGGAAGAAGCCAGATTTCATCGAGTTCGTCCGTGTACCGGTGACCTGGGCCGCGTGGCACAAATCGCATGCGCGACTGTTCTACGCACTGCAGGCACTGAAGCGTGATGATCTGCACGCCAAGGTATTTGCGGCCACTCAGGCCGGCGGCAGCCTGCAGGCCCAGGAAAGCGAAGACGCGATGCTGAAGGCGCAGATTGCGTTCATGAAGGCGAACGGCGTCAGCGAAGAGGACTTCCGCCGCGAAGTCAGCGGCTTCTTCGTCAGCACTGCTGTGCAGCGTGCCGAGCAGACCGTGCGGCGCTTCAAGGTCGAAGGTGTGCCGTTCATGGTCGTCGCCGGCAAATACTCGACCGATGTCGGCTCCGCGGGTGGTCAGACGCAGCTGACGCAGCTGCTGACCGATCTCGCAACGTCCGAAAAGCGCCGCTGATCGGCGCCGCGCGCCGATGCTCAGCGCCTACCTGCCAAACGGCGTGGGCCTGCAGCGGCGCGAGCTCGCAGCCGGTGAAACGATCCCGCCAGAGGCCATCTGGCTCGACCTGCTGACGCCAACAGCCGAAGAAGAAAAGCGCGTCGAAGAAGCCCTCGGCATCGACGTGCCGACGCGCGAAGAGATGCGCGAGATCGAGTCGTCGAACCGCTTCTACGACGAAGACGGCGCGCTCTACATGACCGCGACCATCGTGACCAAGCTCGACACCGAGATTCCGGAAAACTCGCAGGTCACCTTCATCCTGAAGGATGGGCGCATCGTCACCAACCGCTACGTCGATCCGCTGCCGATTCGCCGCTATGTGGCCTATGCAGAGCGCCACGCCGCCCAGTGCGCCAACGGCCCGGCCGTGCTCGCCGGGCTGCTGGAGTCGATCATCAACCGCATTGCCGACATCATCGAGCGCGTCGGCGCGGACCTCGATGCGCTGTCGACCGAAGTGTTCACGCGGCAGGCCCCACGGCGGTCGCGCGGCCGCGACTTCCGGCTCGTGCTCGAGCGCGTCGGCCAGGGAGGTGAACTGGCCTCCAAGGCGCGCGAGTCCCTCGGCAGCCTCGGTCGGCTGCTGGCGTTCGTGCAGCAGCAGCCCGCGCAGCTGAGCCACGAGGTACGCGGACGACTCAGGACGATCTCACGCGACGTCACGCAGATGAGCGACCACGCGACCTTTCTGAACAACAAGACCCAGTTCATCCTCGATGCCACGCTCGGGATGATCAACATTGACCAGAACAGCGCCCTGAAAATCTTTTCGGTCATGACGGTCGTGCTGCTGCCGCCGACCGTGATCGGTGCGATCTTCGGCATGAACTTCGCGCACCTGCCGACCGCTGCCGCCCCGTGGGGCTTTGCCGCCGCCCTTGGGCTGATGCTGGTGTCGTCGGTCACGCCTTATCTGATCTTCCGCTGGCGCGGCTGGCTATAATCCCGCCTTCAGCACCACGCGCCCGTAGCTCAGCTGGATAGAGTACTGCCCTCCGAAGGCAGGGGTCACAAGTTCGAATCTTGTCGGGCGCGCCATTTAAATCAATAGCTTAGTGGCTTTCTAGATCTCCCTAACCACTGAAGCTGGCGCGCAGGGTCAGTAGCCGGCGCCTCCGGGCAAACCCGATGCCGGCCAAGCCGAGCCCTAGCAGTCCGAGTGCCCCTGGTTCGGGTACAGCCACCCGATGATCGACTACATCAGTGATGCGAGCCGAATAGTCGGACCAAGACCTTCCCTCTGAGTAGACAGGCACACTGTCGACAATCGTGTATCTCGCAAACGACTCGTTGAAATACACGGCCTGACCTGATTCAGCGAACGAGCGATAAAATTCGAGAAGCCCATCGGCATCGAAGGCGTAGTCCGAGCTGCCATCGCCCGCTCTCGCAGCAGTTCTAGAAGTTGCGCGCAGCTCAATGTGATAGTAGGCGTACTGGCCCGCGGACACTTCGAAAGTATTGGCCTGCGCCGCTCCCTCTTCGATGAACACTGAAGGGTAGTCGCTGACGTTTGGGAACGAATAAGAGTTGTAAAACACTCCGTACGCACCTGTGTACGGATCGTGAGGGAGGAAACGCGTAATAGGCGAACTCCATGTCGTATCAAGTACGTCACCGAACTGAGTGATCGTGGTAGATCCATAGTCTGTGGACATGATCGGGTCAGTATCGAAGGTAAATGAACCTCGACCGACAATCGGTTCAATACTTACGTAGGTTCCGGTCGTGTAGTCATATGCTTGATTGACAAGCGCCGAGAACGAGACCGTGATCGGTGCCGCGACTGCTGGGTGCGCAGCAAAGAGCAATGCAAAAAACAAAGGAAAGTTCGTTTGCCGTCGCATTGTTCTCCCTCTCACGAAACCTAACCGTGAATCCAGTCGACAATCAATAAGCAAATTTCGGGCCGCGCATCGGCAAGTCCTAACGCGACAATGACTTGGGCAAGAATCGGTAGGTCGCGAGACCGCGAAACGTAAAGCTTTCCGACACGCAGGGGGTCGCAAGTTCGAATCTTGTCGGGCGCGCCATCTAATCAATTACTTGCGACGAGTGCGCTGCACCCGGAATTCTCCGTAAGTGCACCGTAAGCGCAGCTGCGATCGAAATGCAGTTGCCACCACCTGTTGGTTTTCGTTCTCAAGCTAGTCAAAGGGAGAAATGCGCGTGCGGCAAAGTTCGAGTGTCTTGGCGAGAGCCCGCCTGAGGGTCGTCGCGCAGGGCAGGGCCTTGTTCGGCCCATACTCCGCAACGGAGTTATGTGTTTCGTACGCCTAACGGGGTTGGCCCCTGCGGGTCTGATCGCAGGCTTAGGTATTCCAACGACAGCTGCTGAAGTCTCTTGGCTTGGCTGACGGTCAGTTCATCTTCTGAGATGCCCACGCAGTCCTTCAGTTCAATCCAGTTCCATTGCTCGATCTTCTTCTCGAAGCAACGGCT
>JBBQWY010000021.1:0-51713 GCA_038210215.1 Steroidobacterales bacterium | reverse complement strand
ACCTATTTTCTTGGCCGCGATGACGTCGTGGCCGGCAGTCCGCGCGGCATGTCGAGCTGGCGCAAGCAACTGTTTTTGTTTCTTTCGCGTAACGCGCAGTTTGCCGGAGCGCACTTCGGCATCGCGCCAGAACGGATTGTCGAAATCGGCGGCCAGATCGAGATCTGAGCGCCGGTGCTGCAGCATCGATCCATTCAGGACCGCTCGGGCTATAATTCGACCATGCCTGTCCCGTCTGTACCGCGCCGCCGTCGCAGGGCCTTTTTTGCCCCCCTGTGGCTCGGCGCGATCCTTGCCATGATCGCGGCCTTCATCGCGATCGTGCTGATCCAGGCCGCTGACACGACCACGGTCATCGTGGTGCGTCATGCCGAGAAGCAGCTTGGCACGATCGACGATGCGCCGCTGAGTACAGAGGGTGAGCTGCGCGCTGAGCGGCTCGCGCAGATGCTCGGTCAGGAGACCGATGGTGAGCAGATCACCGCGGTCGTGGCTTCCGAGGCGCGGCGTTCGCAGCAGACCGCAGCGCCTCTCGCACGCCGCCTGGGCCTCGGGGTCACGACGGTGCCAGCCGGCGAGCTTGCCGCGCTGATGGCGGTGCTCAACCGGCAGCGCGATGGCACGCTCAGCGTCGTGGTCGCGCACAGCAACACGATTCCGCAGATCGTCGCTGCGCTCGCCGGCAAGGAGAGCCGCGTCACTGTGAACGAAAGCGACTATGGCTCGATGTTCGTCGTGACTTCGTCGCGCTACGGGCCGGCTTCGGTGCTCCGACTGCGCTACTAGCGCTGCGCGCGCAGCTGCAGCGCGCGGCGGATGAACGCGTCGTGTTCGGCAATCCTGAGGTCGGCGAGCACCGCGCTGTCGATCATGCCGTCCGCACCGATCAGGAACGTCGCGCGCCGCACACCAAAGCCGAGCGGGCCGTCCACGTTGTAAGCTTTGATGACCTTCTTGTCGGAGTCCGAGAGCAAGTCGAATTGCAGCGAGTGTTTGTCGCGAAAGCGACGATGGCTTTCGCTGGACTGTGGGCTGACGCCAATCACCTGCAGACCGACCTTGCTGATTTCATCGTGCAGGTCGCGGATCGAACAGGCTTCCTTCGTGCATCCGGGCGTGAAGTCCGCCGGATAGAAGTAGAGGATCAACGGGCCGCGATCCAGCACCTCGCTCAGTGTGATGGTCTGGTCGTTCTGGTTGGGCAGCGAGAAGTCCGGTGCCCGGGTTTTTGGGTTTAGCATCTCTTTATCTTGCCAGAGTTGCGGCGGATGCTAGAATCCGCCGCCGCGCGTGGGGCGGTAGCTCAGCTGGGAGAGCGTCGCGTTCGCAATGCGAAGGTCGGGAGTTCGATCCTCCTCCGCTCCACCATTTTTCCCCCAGGTCCCTGCTCGGATGCCCCCGTAGCTCAGTGGATAGAGCGACCGCCTCCTAAGCGGTAGGTCGTCGGTTCAACTCCGGCCGGGGGCGCCATCACCTCATGTGCCCGGGGTGGACGAGGCACTCCATGGTCGTCGGTTCAACTCCTGCCGGGGGCGCCAATTAATTCATTGGCTTACCATAATAATCTGCCGTGACTTCGCGATCAGCCCCGCCCGCCATAGGGGTCATAGCCGCGTGAGCGGCCGGGTTCGATCTCAAGTTTTTTCGGTGTGTCGTCGAGCTTCAACTCGGTGACATCGAGCTTGCGGAGGATTCTGGAAGCGCTTTCCATCCCTGAGGCGTCCGGGTCTTCACTGAACTGCCAGACTGCATTGCCGCGATCATCATGCTGCACCCGGCCTTTCTTCTCTGCCGGCGCGGCGGGTGGTTCGGGCTGTGGGTCACGCGCGCTGCGCAGCTGCAGCGCCTTGAGACGCTGCGTCGCGGCGACGAGCACTCGAGCCAGCGGGTTGGCAGGGCGGCGATCAGTGGGCGTGGTCATAATGGTTGGATTATGCCCGCCGGCGGACCCGCGAACTGTGACGAAATTTCGTCGCCCATCCCCGTAACTGTGACGCGTATCGCGTTCCGACGAGCGCTGCAGCGGTTCGGCGTGATCCCGGTCATCGCGTTGTGCGGGCTACTGAACGTGTCGGTGCTGAGGGCTTCTGAGCCCGAGTCACCGATTGATCCGCCGCCTGTCGACGCGTTGATTGTCGAGGGTGAGCAGCTGCTGGCAGCGGGGCGCAGCAAGGAGGGCTTTCGATTGCTGGGCGAGGCTGAGGAGCGGCTGGCCGGCAATCCGAGATTCGACTTTGCTTTCGCGCTGCTTGCGATGGATTCGGGTTGGGCGGCGCCTGCCATCCGCGCATTGCGGCGAGTCATCGCACAGACCCCGGGTTTCTGGGGCGCCGAGCTCGAATTCGGGCGGGCGCTGGCGATGAACGGCGACGTGCGCGCTGCGCGCGAGCTGTACGGGCAATTGCTCGCGCGCGAGCCACCACCGCTCGTGGCCAGCAGCGCGCGCGAGGGGCTCAAGGCGTTGGCAAACCAGAAGGACGCGCGCTGGCAGCGCTGGACGCCGTCGGTGGAGTTTGCCGCAGGCTACGACAGCAATGTCAATTTCTCGACCTCGGATCCGACCTTCCTGGGCTTCGCGCTCGACCCGCGCTTCGTGCGCGATGGCTCGCCGTTCGTTGCCGTTGGTGGCGCGATCAGCAACAGCCGCCCGATCCGCGAAGCGGGTCGCTGGTCCAATCGCCTGCTGGCCTCGTCGCGCTCCAATCCCGAGGCTCGTTTTGCTGATGAAACCAACATCGTGGCATCAACCGTGTATTCGCATGCGACGCCGCGCCTGCGCACAGCCTTGCTGCTCGGCGGCGGCTACTCGTGGATCGAGGGCGAACCGAACCGCCGCGGTGTCAGTGCTGAGCTTGCGCTGACCCGCAACTTCGATCAGCGCTGGGAGCTTGCGGCGCTCGGCCGAGTCGGCCTGGTCGACTACCTGCAGCCCGAGCTCGAGGTGCTGGACGTGCTGCGTTTGCTCAATGGTGTATCGCTGTCGCGGATCGATTTGGGCAGCGGTGCGGGGCGGATCGGCGTCGCCGCCATCGGTGGTCGAGACCTGGCGAAGCTCGCGGACTCGAGCTACTCGGCGGACCGTTATGGTGCGCGCCTGTTCGGCAGCTGGACGATGGCGCGGTTCGAACTGTATGCCGAGGCCAGCTATTTCGTCGCCGACTACTTCGACGGTGGCGGCTTCCTTGGAATCGATCGTCTCGACCGGCAACTGGGCGCCGCAATCGGGGCCTCTCTTGCCGGTTGGCCGCGCCCTGGCTGGCGGCTTGCGCCGCGTGCGAGCTGGGTTCGCAATGACTCGAATCTGAGTTTCTTCGCCTACGATCAGGCTGTCGTCAGTGTGGCGCTGAGCTACGAGTTCGCGCGCGACTGAGAGGCGCGTCACACTGAAGCGGGGTGCGTCGGCGGCGCGGCTCCGGCTCTATAAACTCGGCGGGCCGCGTTGACCGCTCACAAGGAACGTCTCTGTTGCCCATTGATCCGCGGCTACCGTCTGAGCTGGCGACGGCGAGCAATCGTCGTGGTGCCGATCGCCGCCAGCGTCACTGGTTTGCGCTGTTGATCGGCAGCTTTCGCGTGCGTCGCCGCCGCGTGCGACGCGCAGGTGAGCATCGCATGAGCTCGCTGGACTGGCACGACTCGCAGTGGCTCGCGGTCGCAATTCTCATTTTATTGTTGTCGGTGACCGACGCTTTCATGACCCTGACGCTGATCAACCTCGGCGCGGTTGAGTTGAATCCGTTCATGGCGCCTCTCGTCACCGGCAGCGGGCGGTCTTTTGCGCTGTGGAAGCTCGGATTGACCTCCGGTGGAGTGGTGATCCTGATCCTGCTGGCGCGCGCCCGCGTGTTCCGGCGGCTGCCGGTTGCGGTGCTCCTGTATCTGGTTCTGATCGGCTACGCGGTGCTGGTCTGTTACGAAGTTTGGTTACTGGAACGGCTACTGTTTATGAACACTTGACCATCGGCTAAACTAGCGTTTTCCACGGACTTTTCCCTCCAATGGCCGCCTCGCGCAGCGATCAGCTTCAATCGACCCCGCTTTTCGGCAGCAATGCCGACTACGTCGAAGACCTCTACGAAAGATACCTCAACGATCCCGGCAGCGTGGATCCGGCCTGGAGGGCCTATTTTGCCGGCCTGCCGCGCACGACGCAGCCGGAGCCGGTGCATCGCTCGATCCAGGCTGGAATCGCGCAGCGTGCTCGCCAGCCGCGGGTGTCGATGCATGCGGCGGCTGCCGACCGCACCGCCGAGCTGAGCGACAAGCAAGGAGCCGTATCGCGACTGATCCAGATCTACGCGAACCGCGGCCATCTGGTCGCGAACCTCGATCCGCTCGGACTCATGCTTCGCGAGCGGCCGCGGGTGCTCGACCTTGCTTACTTTGGACTCACCGACGCAGATCTCGACACCGAGTTCTCGACCGGCGCGCGCGGCTCGATCGTCCCGAAGCGCAGCAAGTTGCGCGACATCATTGCCGAACTGAAGCACATGTACTGCGGTCCGATTGGCGCGGAGTTCGCGCACATTTCGAACACCGAAGAGCGCTTGTGGCTGCAGGATGAGTATCAGGCCGGCAGGATGCAGTTCCAGTTTTCGGCCGATGAGCGGCGCAGCATTCTCTGGCAGCTGACTGCGGCCGAGGGCCTCGAGCGCTACCTGCACACCAAGTTTGTCGGCCAGAAGCGCTTCTCGCTCGAAGGTGGCGATGCGCTGATTCCGCTGCTTGATGACGTCGTACAGCAGGGTGGGCTGATGGGCATCGAGGAAATCATCATCGGCATGGCGCATCGCGGCCGGCTCAACGTGCTGGTCAATGTGCTCGGCAAGAGCCCATCGGACCTGTTCTCCGAGTTCGAAGGCAAGTACGACATCTCACACCTGAAGGGTTCCGGGGACGTCAAGTACCACAAGGGATTTTCGGCCGATCTGCGCACCTCCGGTGGCAACGTGCACATGGCGCTGGCGTTCAACCCGTCGCATCTCGAGATCGTGAACCCGGTGGTCGAGGGCTCGGTGCGCGCCAGGCAAGAGCGCCGCGCGGATCACGAGGGCGATCGGGTGGTGCCGATTCTCATTCACGGCGATGCAGCGTTTGCGGGGCAGGGCGTTGTCATGGAGACCATGCAGCTGTCGCAGGCTCCGGGCTACTACACCGGCGGCACGGTGCATATCGTCATCAATAACCAGATCGGTTTCACGACGGCCAAGCCGAGCGATGCACGCTCGACAATGTACTGCTCGGATGTCGCCAAGGTTCTCGAGGCACCGATTTTCCACGTCAATGCGGATGATCCTGAAGCGGTCGTATTCGTGACGCGGCTGGCGCTGCAGTACCGGATGCGCTTTCACAAGGATGTCGTGATCGATCTCGTTTGCTATCGGCGTCTCGGGCACAACGAAGCGGACGAACCGGCGGCCACGCAGCCGCTGATGTACGGCGTCATCCGCAAGCATCCGACGGCTCGAAAGCTTTACGCCGAGCGGCTGGTCGCGGACGGCGTCATGACCGACTCAGAGGTCGGCGGCTTCATGGAACAGTACCGCGCCGGACTCGACGAGGGTCGACCGCAGGCGCGCGCCTCGCTCGGCTTGATCGGCAACAAGTACACCGTCGACTGGAGCAAGTATCTGATCGTCGACTGGTCGGAGCGGATCCAGTCTGGGGTCGATCACAACCGGCTGCAGCGGCTCGGTGCACGGCTCACGACCTTGCCAGAAGGCTACGAGCTGCATCCGCGCGTGCAGCAGGTCATTGCCAATCGCGTCAAGATGCTGGCTGGCGAGCTGCCGCTCGACTGGGGCTGCGCCGAGTCGCTGGCGTACGCGAGTCTGCTCGAGGAAGGCTTTTCAGTCCGGATATCGGGCCAGGATGTCGGTCGCGGCACGTTCTTTCATCGCCATGCGGTGCTGCACCACCAGTCGACGGGCGAGTCGTACACGCCGCTGCAGCATGTTGCCGAGCGCCAACCGCGCTTTCAGATCATCGATTCGGTGTTGTCCGAAGAAGCCGTCATGGGTTTCGAATACGGCTACTCCACCACTGAACCCGGCACGTTGGTGATCTGGGAGGGCCAGTTTGGTGATTTCGCAAACGGCGCACAGGTGGTTATCGACCAGTTCATCAGCTCCGGCGAATCGAAATGGGGTCGGCTGTCTGGCCTGACATTGTTTCTGCCGCATGGCTACGAGGGGCAGGGCCCTGAGCATTCCTCGGCGCGGCTCGAGCGATTCCTGCAGCTCTGCGCTGAACTGAACATGCAGGTCTGCGTGCCGTCGACTCCTGCGCAGATGTTCCACATGCTGCGGCGGCAGATGCTGCGCTCGCTGCGCAAGCCGCTGATCGTCATGACACCCAAAAGCCTGCTGCGGCATGACCTGTCGGTCTCAAGCCTCGATGAGCTCGCGCGCGGCAGTTTCGCGAACGTCATCGATGAACAGGAGTCGGCAATCGACCCGGCTGCGGTGCGACGCGTTGTTTTCTCGAGCGGCAAGGTTTATTTCGATCTGCTGCGTGCGCGACGGGCGTCGGGCGTGGCGGACGTGGCGCTGGTGCGCCTCGAGCAGCTGTATCCGTTTCCGGTGGACGAGTACGAAGCCGTGCTGCGCCATTACGCTGCCGCGCGTGAAGTGGTCTGGTGTCAGGAGGAGCCTCAGAACCAGGGCGCCTGGTACCAGATTCGGCATCAGCTCGACCGTCCGATCTCCGGTCGGCTCGATCTGCTGTACGCTGGCCGCCAGCCCGCTGCTGCGCCGGCGACCGGCATCAGCAAGCTGCACGATATTGAGCAGACAGCCTTGATCGAGGCGGCATTGAAATCAAAAGCCCACGAAGAATCAGCCCGCGAGACCAAACGTCTGGCGGTTGCTCCGGCTCTCAGGAAAAGCTCATGACCATTGAAATCCGCGTTCCCCAGCTGCCCGAATCGGTTGCCGATGCGATTCTGGTGGCCTGGCGCAAGCAGCCCGGTGATTCGATTTCCCGCGACGAGAATCTCGCTGACCTCGAGACCGACAAGGTCGTACTTGAAGTGCCGGCCCCGGCCAATGGCGTGATCAAGAAGCTGCATGTCGAGGCAGGCGCGACGGTCAAGAGTGGCGATCTGCTGGCAGTCATCGAGCCGGCGGCGGCGTCGGCGAGCAGCAGCAAGCCCGCGGCCAGCGCGCCCGCCAAGGCTTCGGGCACGACGGCTGCCACGGCGTCGGCCCCGCCGGCGGCCCCGTCGCCGGTCACAGCAGGCAGCGCCAAGCTCAGTCCATCGGCACGCCGGCTCGTTGCAGAGAACCAGCTCGATCCGTCGAGCATCCCTGCCTCCGGCAAGGAGGGTCGGGTCACGAAGTCTGATGTGGTTGGCTTTCTCGACAAGCAGCCGGTAGCAGCAGGGCCGCGCGCCGAGCAGCGCGTGCCGATGACGCGACTGCGCCAGCGCATCGCCGAGCGCATGGTGCAGGCGCAAGCGACCCAAGCCCTGCTGACCTCCTTCAACGAGGTCGATCTGACTGCCGTGAATGCGCTGCGTGCGGCGTATCGTGACCGCTTCGAGAAAGAGCATGGCGCGAAACTCGGCTTCATGTCGTTCTTCGTCAAGGCAGCCGTCGAGGCTCTGCGCCGTTTTCCGGTCGTCAATGCGGCGATAGATGGCACCGACGTGGTCTACCACGAGTACTACGATATCGGCGTCGCGGTTTCGACCGACCGCGGACTGATCGTGCCGATCGTCCGCGATGCCGATGCGAAGAGTTTCGCGGCGATCGAAAAGTCGATCGCCGACTACGCCGGGCGCGCTCGCAGTGGAGCGCTGACCCTCGAGGAACTGACAGGCGGCACGTTCACGATCACCAATGGCGGCGTGTTCGGTTCGCTGATGTCGACACCGATCGTCAACGCACCGCAGAGCGCAATCCTCGGGATGCACAAGATCCAGGAGCGTCCGATGGTGGTCGACGGCCAAGTCGTCGTTCGGCCGATGATGTATCTGGCGCTGACCTATGACCATCGGATCATCGATGGTCGCGAGGCCGTGCAGTTCCTGGTGGCGGTCAAGGACAACCTGGAAGACCCGGGGCGCATGCTGCTCGGCATCTGAGAGTTCGCCATGTCCGAGCAAACCAACTCTGATCAATTCGACGTCATCGTGATCGGTGGCGGCCCGGCCGGCTATCCGGCGGCGATTCGTGCCGGGCAGAACAAGCTGCGCGCCGCCTGCATCGATGAATGGAAGAACTACGACGGCAGCACGGCGTTTGGCGGCACCTGCCTGAACGCGGGCTGCATCCCGTCGAAAGCCCTGCTCGAGTCGACCGAACTGTTCCATCGGGCGCAAGCGGAGTTCGGTGCCCACGGGATCTTGGCAAAGAGCCTCTCGTTTGATCTCACCACGATGCAGAAACGCAAGGCTGGCATCGTCAAGACGATGACCGGCGGGATCGTGCAGCTGTTGAAGGCCGCGGGCGCGACGGCGCTGCAGGGTCACGGCAAGTTGCTGGCCCGCGCCGCTGACGGGCACTGGCAGGTCGAGTACACCGATCATGATGGCCAGAGCCGCACGCTCAGTGCGAAGCACGTGGTGCTCGCCAGTGGTTCCGTTCCCATGGAGCTGCGCAGCGCAGCCTTCGACGGCAAGCAGATCGTCGACAGCTGGGGTGCACTGGAATTCGATGCGGTACCGAAGCGTCTCGGCGTGATTGGCGCCGGCGTCATCGGCCTTGAGCTCGGCAGCGTCTGGCGGCGACTCGGAGCGGAGGTCGTCGTGCTCGAGGCGCTGCCGGATTTCCTCGCGATTGCCGATCCGCAGGTCGCCGAGGAAGCCTTGAAGTCGTTCCGCAAGCAGGGCCTCGACATTCGCCTCGGGGCCAAAGTCACAGCGGCGAAAGCGGGCAAGGCCGGCGTGGCGGTCTCCTACACCGATGCTGAAGGTGCCGCGCAATCGCTCGATGTCGATCGGCTGATTGTCTGCATCGGGCGGCGACCATTCAGCAAGGGTCTGCTGGGCGATGGCACTGGCGTGACGCTCGACGAACGCGGCTTCATCCAGGTGGACCATGACTGCCGCACCCATGCCGAGAACGTCTGGGCGGTGGGCGACTGCGTGCGCGGACCGATGCTTGCGCACAAGGGTAAGGAAGAGGGCGTCGCGGTGGCGGACCGGATTGCCGGACTCTACGCAGAGGTCAATTACAAGGTGATTCCTTCGGTGATCTACACGGCCCCGGAGATCGCCTGGGTCGGACAGACGGAGACCGAGGTCAAGGCCAGCGGACGAGCGTACAAGATTGGCAGTTTTCCGTTCCTGGCCAGCGGGCGGGCGCGGGCGATGGAAGCGGCGCAGGGCTTCGCGAAAATCCTTGCCGCCAGCGATACGGATGAGATTCTCGGCGTGCATATCATCGGGCCGATGGCCGGCGAGCTGATCGCAGAGGCGGTGCTTGCGATGGAGTATTCGGCGAGCACCGAGGATCTGCAGCGCACGATCCATGCGCACCCGACGCTGTCGGAAGCGCTGCACGAGGCTGCACTCGCGGCCGACAAGCGTGCGATCGACATGCCGAATCGCTGATTCAAGCGCATCGTCGAGTCAACGAATTCTCCGCGCCGAAATCGCCCCCGATACCCGACCGAGCTGGCGCAGGATGCGCGCCAGCTGCGCCTGATCTGCAACTCCAACGCTGATACTGCTCGTTGCCGTGCCTTCCTTGTGGTCCGTGCGGGTGTTCAATGCATCGATGCTGAGCTTTTCGGCGGCGATGACTTCGGACAAGTCGCGCAGCAGACCCTGACGGTCCCAGGCGGTGACCTCGATTTCCACCGGCAGCTGTTCGCCTGCGTGGCGCCAGTTCACGCGCAGCACGCGTTCGGGATGCATGGCCTGCATTCGTTGCAGGCCCTTGCAGCGCAGCTCATGCACGGTCACGCCTCGGCCCTGGGTCACGTAGCCGGCAATCGCCTGCGGCCGCACCGGTGCGCAGCAGCGCGCCAGCGTGACGGGCAGGTCGCCCACACCTTCAATGACGACTGGTGAGCCGCTGCGTGCCACAGTGCGCTTGGCCTTGCGGCGAGCCGCCGGCAACGCGGATGGGCTGGCCGTCGCCTGTCCGGCGCCTGTCGAGCTGCGTTCCTGCCGCCGCTGCAGGGCCTGGCTCAGCTGCGTCGTGCTGATTTCAGCTTCGCCAATCCAGCGGTACAACTGACTGACGTCAGTCGCCTTCAGGTCGCTGGCCAGCGCCGGCACGATCTCGCCGCTTTGTCCGGCGCGCGCCAGTTCGCGTTCGACGATGACGCGCCCTGCCAGTTCATTGGCGCCCGCGTCGAGGCGTCGAAAATGCGCGCGGAGCTTGGCGCGGCTGCGCGGCGAGACGATAAAACCCTGCTCTTGAGACAACCAGTCACGGCTTGGGGCGGGCTGCTTGCCCGCGATGATCTCGACGACTTCGCCGGTCTTGACCTGATAGGTCAGCGGCACGATCCGTCCGTCGACCTTGGCGCCGCGGCAGCGATTGCCAAGCCCGGTATGCACCTGATACGCGAAGTCGAGCGGCGTTGCGCCCGCCGGTAGTTCGACCACCTCGCCGCGCGGCGTCAGCGCAAACACGCGGTCGCCGAAAAGCTGCGTGTGGGAGCGCTCAATGAAGTCGGGGTCGGCATCGCTGCCGGTGCGTCCGTCGAGAATGCGGCGCACCCAGTCGATCTTGCGATCCTCGGCCAGACGGCGCTCGCCGCCCTCCTTGTAGTGCCAGTGTGCCGCGACGCCGAGTTCCGCCTGCTCGTGCATCTCGTGGCTGCGGATCTGCACTTCGACCGGCTGGTTCTGCGGTCCGACGACAGCCGTATGGATGGAGCGATAGCGATTGTCTTTCGGGGTCGCGATGTAGTCATCGAACTCGCCGGGCAGATAGGGCCACCGGCCGTGCACGACGCCCAGCGCCGCATAGCACTGCGGTACGGACTCGCACAGGATCCGCACCGCCAGCAGATCGTAGAGTCCGGAAATTGCAAGCTGCTTGCGCTGCATCTTGCGCCAGATGCTGTACAGGTGCTTCGGGCGACCACGCACCTCAGCGCTGACTCCGGCGCGGACGAGCTCCGCGGACAGTGTCTCGCAAAACTCTGCGATATACGCTTCGCGCGTCTCGCGCCGCGTGCTGACCGATCTGGCAATCTGGCCATAGTCGTCTGGCTGCAGGTATCTGAAGGCCAGATCCTCGAGCTCCCATTTGATCTGCCAGATGCCGAGGCGGTTGGCCAGCGGCGCGAACACGGCGCGAGCCTCGGCGGCGAGTGCGGACTGCTGAGACGCATTGAGATCACGCGCGTGCCTCAGCCGGGCGAGCTGCACCGCGAGTCGCGCTACCACCAGTCGCGGATCGCTGACTACGGTCAGCAGCATCCGCCGTAGCGTCTGCGCCTGTTGCGAGTCGAGACTCATGGCCTGACCCCAGGCGGCGCCCAGACCGAAGTCGCCAAAACGCGCCAGCTCGGCAGCGACACTGATCACTTCGTCGCCGAGTGAGCCCGGCGCAGGGTATCCGAGCACGCGTGCGCCGATTGCTTCGTAGACGATGGTGCCGTCGATCAGTGCGCTGTCGTCGGTCAGTGTCGCGAGGATGCGACCCGCTTCGGCGGCGCGCTCAAGCGCCAGCGGATCGATTTCGAGCACGCGCAATCGGTGGGCTGTCGCCTCGATGGACTCGATGCGGGAGCGGGGCAGCGACTCACTGGTCTTCATGGCATGCAGTTCGGCCGCAGGCGTGTGCCTGTAGATGTTTGCCGCTATCATACCTTGCATCCTTATGCGCAAATCCCGTGCGAGTTCCTGGCGATCGATGCGGGTGGAAGACCTTGCGGCCCACGCGACGCCGAAGGCAGCTGGCGTGCGCGCTGTTGGTTTGCCGAGCGCGGTCTGCCGTGTGCTCGGCCTTGATCCCGGTTCGCGGCTCACGGGATTCGGCATCATTGACTGCAACGGAGGCAGCTACCGTTGCGTTGTGCATGGCACGCTCGATGTCGGCGCCGGATCGATTCCCGAGCGACTGCGGCGTATTCACGTCGGTGTGCGTGAGCTTCTGGCTGCGCATCGTCCGGATGAGATCGCGATCGAGAAGGTGTTCGTCAGTCGCAATGTCGACAGCGCCTTGAAGCTCGGGCAGGCACGCGGAGCGGCGCTTGCGGCGCTCGACGCGGGCGCGACGGTTGCCGAGTACGCGCCGCGGGCAATCAAACTTGCCACGGTCGGCAGCGGCGCGGCTGACAAGCTGCAGGTTGCGCATATGGTTTGTGCCCTGCTGCAGCTTCAGGATGCGCCGCGCGCCGATGCCGCCGATGCGCTGGCAGTTGCCCTGTGTCATGCGCACTCGCGGCGGCTCAGTGCGCTGCTAGCGCAACCGGTATGATCGGCTCGCTGCGCGGCAAGATCATCTCGAAAGCGCCGCCGCAGCTGCTGCTGGAAGTCGGTGGCGTCGGTTACGAACTCGAAGCGCCGATGTCTACCTTCTACGTGCTGCCTGCAGTGGGTGAGGATGCGCGGCTACTGACGCATTTTGTCGTGCGTGAGGATGCACAGATTCTCTACGCCTTCGCGACTGATGCGGAGCGGCGGCTGTTTCGCAACCTTCTCAAAGTTTCGGGCGTCGGTCCGCGCATCGCGCTTGCGGTGCTGTCAGGCGTCTCGGTCGATGCGTTCACGCAATGTGTGCAGGCGGGCGACGCTGCCTCGCTGACCAAGCTACCCGGCGTGGGCCGACGGATCGCCGAGCGTCTGGTGGTCGAGATGCGGGAGCGCGTCGGCGAGGTCGCGTCGATCGGTATGGCCGCAGGCGATGGCCCTGCGTTGCGGGGCGCGGAAGGCGAGGCGTTCTCAGCGCTGGTCGCGCTCGGCTACAAGCCCGCCGAAGCGACACGCCTGATCCGTGCCGTACCGGATGGATCTGGCAGCACGGAAGATCTGATCCGCAGCGCCTTGCGTGGTGCGGCGCGGAGTTCGGCGTGAGTACCAGCGGCCCGGAGCGCATCATTGCGGGCGACGCCGTCGTTGAGGACGAGGCCGTGGATCGTGCGATCCGCCCGAAGCGATTGGTGGACTACGTCGGACAGGGTCCCGTCAAGGCGCAGCTCGAGATCTTTGTGGGTGCCGCCAAGGCGCGTGCCGAAGCGCTCGACCATGTGCTGATTTTTGGGCCACCGGGACTCGGCAAGACCACACTCGCGAACATCCTTGCCAATGAACTGGGCGTCAATCTACGTTCAACCTCAGGTCCGGTGCTCGAGCGCCCAGGCGATCTGGCTGCTTTGCTGACCAACCTGCAGCCTCGCGATGTGCTGTTCGTCGATGAGATTCACCGTCTCTCGCCGGTCGTCGAGGAAGTGCTTTATCCGGCGATGGAGGACTACCAGCTCGACATCATGATCGGCGAGGGTCCCGCCGCCCGCTCGATCAAGCTGAGTCTGCCGCCGTTTACGCTGGTCGGTGCGACGACCCGCGCGGGCTTGCTGACTTCCCCGCTGCGCGACCGGTTCGGCATCGTGCAGCGGCTCGAGTTCTACAGCGTGGCGGATCTGAGCCAGATTGTGGTTCGCTCCGCGGGCATCCTCGAGGTCCCTATCGACGCGCCAGGTGCCCTGCGCATCGCCGAGCGCGCGCGTGGCACGCCGAGAATTGCCAATCGGCTGCTGCGGCGGGTACGCGATTTTGCGCAGGTCAGGGCGAACGGATCGATCGACGAGCGCGTGGCCGACGCTGCGCTCGATCTGCTTGAGGTCGATCCGCTTGGTTTCGATGGTCTCGATCGAAAGCTGCTGCTGACCGTCATCGAAAAATTCGACGGCGGTCCGGTCGGCATCGACAGCCTCGCGGCCGCCATCGGCGAGGAGCGCGGCACGCTCGAGGACGTCATCGAGCCGTACCTGATCCAGCAGGGTTTCCTGATGCGCACTGCGCGCGGCCGCGTCGCGACCCGACTCGCCTATGTGCATTTCGGATTGCGGGTGCCGGAACGCGTTGCTGCGACGCTGCCCTTGTTCGAGGATCCTTCGTGACCGACGCTAGTTCGGTACCGTTCGCGTGGCCGGTAAGAATCTATTGGGAGGATACCGACGGCGGCGGCATCGTCTATTACGCCAACTACCTGCGCTATCTCGAGCGCAGCCGCACCGAGTGGTTGCGTGCAAAGGGCGAATCGCAGCAGCGACTGGTCACCGAGCATAATCTGCTGTTCACGGTGGTTCGGGTCGAGATCGACTACCGCCAGCCTGCCCGGCTCGATGATCTGCTGTACGTGACCTGCAAGCCTGAAGTGGAGGGACGTGTGTCGATGAGTTTCAGCCAGAGTATCCATCGAGAATCGATCGCGGGCTCGTTGCTTGCGGCTGCGCGTGTGCGGGTCGCCTGCGTCGATGCCCGCACCTTGCGGCCCCGGCGCATCCCGGCGTTCATCAAATGAGCCCCGAACTGTCAGTGACGCAATTGATCCTGGAAGCCACGCTGGTGGTGCAGCTCGTGATGCTGCTGCTGCTGCTGGCGTCGGTGTATTCCTGGGCGGCGATCTTCCGCAAGCGCGCGGTGCTTCGCGCAACGCTCGCCGCCGCCGAAGAGTTCGAAAAGCAGTTCTGGTCCAGCAGCGATCTCGGGCTGCTGTACCGTGACATCGACAGGCGTGCGACGACCACCGGCGTGGAGACCATTTTCGCGGCTGGATTCGACCAGTTTGCCAAGCTGCGTCAGCAGGGCGTCGGGTCGGCGGACGTGTTGCTCGAAGGCGCGCGCCGCGCGATGCGCGCCGCGCAGATCAAGCAAGTCGAACTGCTCGAACAGGGGCTGTCGACGCTGGCGACCATCGGTTCGACGAGCCCCTATGTCGGTCTGTTCGGCACGGTCTGGGGCATCATGCATGCCTTCCTCGGCCTGGGATCGGTGCAACAGGCGACGCTGCAGACCGTAGCGCCGGGCATTGCTGAGGCACTGATCGCGACCGCGATGGGCTTGCTTGCGGCAATTCCGGCGGTGGTTGCCTACAACCGCTTTGCCGATCAGGTCACTCGGCTGGAGTCGCGCCACGACGCGTTCGTCGAGGACTTTCTGACCTTGTTGCAGCGGCACGCGACGCGAACGCCGGCAGCGTCACCGTCGGCGGATTGAGACATGTCGACTTCCACGCGCCGTCGCCGTCCGATGTCCGAGATCAATGTGGTCCCCTACATCGATGTAATGCTCGTGCTGCTGGTGATCTTCATGGTCACGGCACCGTTGCTGATCCAGGGCATCAAGGTCGATCTGCCGCGCGCGGGCGCGGAACCTCTTGATCCGCGCGAGCTCAAAGACCAGAAGCCGCTGGTGGTGTCGATCGATCGCGCGGGTCTGCTGTATCTCGACGTCGGGCCAACGCCGAGCGTCGCCGTCGATGGGCGAACGGCGCAGGCGCGTGTGACCGCGGTGTTGCGGCGCGCGCCCGACACCGCGGTGCTGCTGAAAGGGGATCGAGGCGTGGAGTATGGACGCGTAGTGGATGCGATGGTGATGCTGCAGAGCGCCGGCGCTTCGCGGGTCGGGTTCCTCACTGAGCCTGTGGTCGGCGCGACGCCGGCGCGCTGAGCCTCGCGCGTGAGCCGAGCCCGCAGCGCCAAGTCGTGGCGACCGGTCGCGCTGTCGATCGCGGTGCACGCGGGCTTGGTCGTGGTGGTGCTCGGGGCCGCGTCCTTGACCCGCGAGCCACCACCGCCAATGCGCATGACGATCGAAGCGATGGTCGTGCCGGTGAGTCGGTTGTCAGGCACGCCGCAACCGGCCGCGGCCGCGTTGCCACCTGCTGAGCCTGAACCGCTGCCAGAACCCGAATCGGAAATCGAGCCTGCACCTCAAGCCGAGCCGCCTGCGCCGGTTGTGCCCGCGCCGACAGCGGCGCCGAAACTCAGGCCGCCGCCTGTGGTCCCGCCGAAACCAGCGCCAGTGGCAGTGCCAAGCGCACGTCCGGCAATCGTGCCAACGCCGGCACCCGCGCCGCGCGAAGATCCGCTGCGTGCCGCGCGGGAGCGGGAACTGCAGCAGCAAATGGCGGCCGAAGAGCGCGCTGCCAGCGCGCGGGCGGCGGGGCTTGGTGCCGAATGGGCAGCGGCGATTCAGGCCCGAATACAACGTGCCTGGATCCGGCCGCCTGCGGCGCTTGCCGGTCTCGATTGCACGGTGGATGTGACCCAGGTACCCGGCGGTGCCGTGGTCAGCGTGCGCGTGCGAAACTGCAATGGCGACGCGGCGGTGCGCCAGTCGATCGAGGATGCGGTGTATCGGGCGTCGCCTTTACCGTCGCCGCCTGATCCAGCGCTATTTGAACGAAATCTAGAGGTGAGGTTCCGACCCAATGATTGATACCCCAAATGAGTGATCGCGGACGCCGTCAGTGGCTGCTTGCATTGTGTCTGACCCTGAGCGCTGCTGCCGCGAACGCGCAGCTGCGTATCGAGGTGACCAGCGGTGTCGTCGATCCGATCCCGGTTGCGGTCGCGCCGCTGGTCGCTGCGGACGCCGAGACCCTCGCTGCGCTCGGCACTCTTGATCTCGCCGGGATCATTCGCCGCGATCTCGAGTCGAGCGGGCGGTTTCGCGCACTGGCGCCAGAACGGATGCCGGCCGACACCAGTGGTTCCGCAGCGCTGATTGCTGCGGATTGGCGCGCGCGCGGAGTCGACTATCTGGTCCGCGGTCGCGTCAGTCGCGAAGGGCTCGCTGGCTTTGCGATCGACTATGAACTGGTCGGCGCGCTGGTTGGACAGACGCTGATCACGGAGCGCGTCGTCACGCCGAATCAGACGTCGGCGTGGCGCAATGCGGCGCATCGCGTCGCCGACCGGGTCTACGAACGCATCCTCGGCGTGCGCGGCGCCTTCGCAACGCGGGTCGCCTATGTGTCGGTGGATGGCGCGCCACCGACGCAGTCGTACCAGTTGATCGTCGCCGATGCCGACGGCGAGGGTCCGCGCGTGGTGCTCGAGTCCCGGCAGCCCTTGATGTCTCCGGCCTGGTCGCCGGACGGCGAGTGGCTCGCCTATGTTTCGTTCGAATCCGGCGCCGCGGCAATCTATGTTCAGCAGCTGCGCACCGGTGAGCGGCGCCGGGTTTCGGCGCGCGTGGGGGTCAATGGCGCGCCGGCCTGGGCGCCCGACGGCCAACGCATGGCGCTGACCCTTTCGGGCAGCAGCGGTAACCTCGACCTGTATCTGCTTGAGCTTGCAAGCCAGAAGCTCACGCGCCTGACTGATGATCTCGCCATCGACACCGAGCCGGTCTGGTCGCCCGATGGAGTCACACTCTATTTCACCTCCGATCGGGCCGGCGCACCGCAGGTCTATCGTATGCGTCCGGGAAGTTCCGAGCGACCGCAACGAGTGACCTTCGGCGTCGGCTACGCTGCCCGACCGCGCGTCTCGCCTGACGGCCGGCAGCTGGCATTCGTCACGCGCGAGTCGGGGGCATTCCGGATTGCGATCCAGGAGCTCGAGTCGGGGCAGGTGCGCACGCTGACCCGCGGCCGGCTGGATGAGTCGCCAAGTTTTGCACCCAACGGCGCGCTGCTGATCTACGCAGGTCGCGAGCGTGGTGCAGCAACGCTGGCGACCGTCAGTGTCGACGGTCTGACCGGGCAGCGCCTGCGCGCCGATCGCGGTGAAGTGCGCGACCCGGCCTGGGGGCCGTTTGCGCGCTGAACGGTGCTTGAAGCGAATCATTTGCAGCTAGACTTGTCGATATCTCATTCACATTGGAGCCGACCCGCCATGCACAAGATCCTGATCGCGACCGCGTTGTCGTTGCTGTTGATCGGTTGCGCCAGCAAGCGCCCCGCGGCGGATGACACTGCCGCCAGCTCGCAGGGCGCAGAGCAGGCGGGGGGCGCGACGGCATCGGGGATGGACACGCCGACAGTGACTGCCGGTCCGACCGACGCCGGTGCCAGCAGCGGTCCGCCTGGGGACCTCGCGACGCGTCGCGTCATCTATTTTGAATTCGATCGCGCTGATATTCGCGCGACCGACGCCGCCTTGTTGGAAGCCCATGCCCGCTACCTGGTGCGAACTCCCGGTGTGCGCGTTCGGCTCGAAGGGCATGCCGACGCGCAGGGCACCCGCGAGTACAACATCGGTCTCGGCGAGCGGCGGGCGCAGACCGTGCGCCGTGCGATGCAGCTGCAGGGCGTGGCCGATGCGCAGACCACGACCGTCAGCTTCGGCGAAGAGCGACCGGCGGTTGCCGGCGACGACGATGCGGCGTACTCGCAGAATCGGCGCGTCGAGATCGTCTACGGACCATGAAGCGGCTCGCGTACGGTCGGCTCGCAGCTGTCGCTATGCTGGCATTGGGTCTGACCGGCTGCGCGACCTATGGCCCGGAAGAAGACCCGGTGCAGATTCGTCTCGACGATCTCGACACGCGCCTCGCACGCATCGAGCGGGTCGTCACCAACCAGACGCTGTTGGAGTTGTCGCAGCGCCTCGACGCCGTGCAGAACGAACTTCGCCTGCTGCGTGGCCAAGTGGAGGAGTCTGGCAATACGCAGCAATCGCTCGCAAAGCAGCAGCGCGATCTCTATGCCGATCTCGATCGCAGGCTCGCAGCGCTCGAGACAGCGAGGACCGGCAGCCTGCTGTCGGGCACTATCGCGCCTGCGCCTGGCGCTGCATCGCCTGAGGCCGAGCGCGATTACGGTCGCGCTTTCGACGCGCTGAAGGCGGGCGAGTATCCCGCTGCGATCAGCGGCTTCCAAGGGTTCCTCGGTAGCTGGCCAGCGCATCCGCTCGCCGACAATGCACAGTATTGGCTGGGTCAGGCGCACTACGTCAATCGCAGCTATGAACCTGCGGCGGCCGCATTTGCCAACCTGGTGGCGCAGTGGCCCACGTCCTCCAAGGCCGCTGACGGCATGTTGAAGCTGGCGCTGTGCCAGCTCGAGCTGCAGCAGCGCGACGCGGCGCGCCAGACCCTGCAGCGGCTGACGGCCGAGCATGCCGGCACCGACGCCGCCAGGCAGGGTCAGGAACGGCTCGCACGCCTGCCGCGCTGAGGCTGCTTTGTGAGTGAACGCCAGAGCGTACGGCTGAAGATCACCGAGATCTTCCGCTCGCTGCAAGGAGAGGCGGACACGGTCGGTGTGCCGACCACGTTCATTCGCCTGACCGGATGCCCGCTGCGCTGCCAGTACTGCGATACGGCTTATGCGTTCCACGGCGGTGAGTGGTACGAACTGCCGCAGATTCTGGCCAGGACCGAAGCGCTCGCCACGCGCCATGTCTGCGTGACCGGTGGTGAGCCGCTCGCGCAGAGCGCCGTGCTGCCGTTGCTCAGTGCATTGTGCGATCGCGGCTATCGTGTGTCGCTCGAGACCAGCGGTGCGATGTCACTTGCCGGCGTTGATCCGCGCGTCGTGCGCGTCGTCGATGTCAAGACGCCGTCTTCTGGCGAGGAGCGGCGCAATCGCTACGACGAGCTCGAGCGGCTCGAGCTCAAGGATCAGGTCAAGTTCGTGATCTGCGATCGTGCCGATTACGACTGGAGCCGGCAGCGCGTGGCTGAGCTCGGTTTGACCGACCGCTGTGGCGTGTTGTTTTCGCCGAGTCACGAACAGCTGCCGGCGCACGAGCTGGCTGACTGGATCCTCGCCGATGGCCTCGCGGTTCGATTCCAGCTGCAGCTGCACAAGTATCTGTGGGGCAATGTGGCTGGCCGATGAGCGGCACTTTGCGCGCCGTCGTGCTGCTGTCGGGCGGTCTCGATTCCGCAACGGTACTTGCGATCGCGCGCGCCGAGGAGTTCGACTGCTACGCGCTGTCGGTGGACTACGGCCAGCGACACCGGGCAGAACTGAACTCGGCCGTGCAGGTTGCGGCAGTTCTTGGCGCGCACGAACACCGTGTCATGCGAATCGACCTGGCAGGCATCGGCGGTTCGGCACTGACCGATGCAAGCATCGCCGTGCCGGAGCAGCCTAACGCGGGTATTCCGGTCACTTATGTTCCGGCGCGCAATCTGCAGCTGCTGGCGCTCGCCGCTGGCTGGGCCGAAGTGCTCGACGCGTCGGATATTTTCATCGGCGTCAACGCCGTCGATTATTCGGGCTATCCGGATTGCCGCCCGGAATTCATTGATGCATTCGAGGCGACGCTGCGTGTCGGCACCCGCGCGGGCGTCGAAGGACGAGCGCAGCGAGTGAACGCTCCACTGATTCGATGGTCGAAGAGTCGGATCATTCGCGAAGGGCTTGCCCGCGGCGTTGATTTCGCGATCACGACCTCGTGCTACCAGAGTGATGCGCTGGGTCGCGCCTGCGGTCGCTGCGATTCCTGCCGGATTCGGGCTGAGGGTTTTGCGGCGGCCGGAGTCACCGACCCGACTCGCTATGTCGATGCGGAGAACCATCCATGAATCACTCAAGTCGTATCGCCGGGGTCATCGGCGCACTCACGCTACTGCTGGGGATCACCGCCGCGAGTGCGGCCGAACAGAGCTACGACGGACTTGAGAAAGTCCAGGCGGCGGGACTCGATCTGGTCTACGCCCGGCCCGGCGCCACACTTGCCGGTTACACGCAAGTCTGGTTGCGACCCATCACGGTCGCCTTTCGCCGCGACTGGACGACTCAGCCGCGGCCAGGTTCGCGGATCGCGATCGGTGATCAGCAGGCCCTCAGGGAACGATTGGCAGCGGCGATGCGCGAGGCAGCCGTGCGTGAACTCCAGAATGGCGGCTACGTTCTGGTGGAGGCCGCGGGAGAGGATGTGCTGGAGGTGTCGGTCTCGATCGTCGATCTTTACCTGAACGCGCCAGATGTGCCGACGGCAGGAAGGGTGGAGTTCTACACGATCTCGACCGGAGAGATGACCTTGCAGGCAGAGCTGCGCGATTCGGCGAGCGGCGAGCTGATTGCGCGCGTGATTGACCGTCGCGTCGATCCGGATCAGTTTCCGGCCCGCATCACGACCAGCGTCGACAACATCGGCGCGGCACAGGACGCTGCGCGAATCTGGGCCCGCGCCCTGCGGACACGACTCGATGCGGCGCGTCGCATCGGGTCCTGAACGCCGAGTTCGTGTAATATCGCGCCCCGCTGCCGGGCGGGCTGGTAGCTCAGTTGGTAGAGCAGTGCCCTTTTAAGGCATTGGTCGTGGGTTCGAGTCCCACCCGGCCCACCAATGCCCGGCGTGGTCCACAATGCGCGAAGTCGAAATTCCGGTTCTGGTCGTCGGTGGCGGTCCTGTCGGCCTGACGCTGGCGGCGGATCTCGCCTGGCGGGGCCAGCGCTGCATGATTGTCGAGCAGCGTACCGAACCGACCGACCACCCCAAGGCGACGCTGCTCGGCTCGCGGTCGATGGAGCACTACCGTCGCTGGCAGCTCGACGCACCAATATTCGAGGCGGGTCTGCCGCAGGCGCACGGGTATTTCATCGTGTTTGCAACGCGTCTCTGTGGCCACGAGCTGCATCGATTTGCGTCCCCGTCGGTGGCCGAAGTGCGTGGCGCGAGCCCGGAAGCGCAAGCCCGTTGGCCGGAGCTGCGCTGGTCGCCGTACAGCAAGACCCAGATCGGGCAACAGGCCCTCGAGCCCGTGTTGCTGGATTTCGCGCGCGGTCTGCGACCTGCCATCGATTTTCGACACGGCTGGCGGCTGCTCGAGTTCGCTGATCATGGCGATCACGTCTACGCGCGCATCGAGTGCCTGCAAAGCGGCGAACAGCAGGCTGTGCGCGCCAGATACCTGGTCGGATGCGACGGTGGCAGCAGCACGGTTCGCAAGGCACTTGGTATCCGGCTCAGCGGGCGTGGCCGTATGCGCTCGAATGTCAGTTTTTTCTTCCGCTCGCGGGAGTTCCTGGCGACGCATACGCTGGGTCCTGCAAATCTGTACTTCATCTTCACGCCCGACAGCTTCGGTGTCGTGACGGCGATCGATGGGCGGGAGCTCTGGAATTACCAGCACTATTTTCTCGACCCTGCGCAGCAGACCGACAAACTCGACGCCACCACCATCCTGCACCGCGCGATGGGCAAGTCGTTCTCGTTTGAGTTGCTGAAAACGACGCACTGGTCGCACCACCAGGCCGTGGCGAGGCAGTGGCAGAGCGGGCGGGTATTTCTGGCTGGCGATGCCGCGCATCTTTTCCCACCAACCGGCGGTGTTGGCATGAACACCGGTATTGGCGACGCAGTGGACCTTGCCTGGAAGCTCGATGCCACGCTCCGCGGCTGGGGCGGTGCGCAGTTGCTCGTCAGCTATGAACGCGAACGCAAACCAGTCGCAATCCGCAACAGCATTGTTTCGGCGAACAACTCCGACAAGATCGACATGGTCATGGACGAGACGCCGGCGGACATCGAAACGCCCGGTGCCGCCGGCGACGCGCGCCGTCGAGAGCTTGCGCGCAAGATCCGCTGGTTCGCGAAGCAGTTCAACAGTGCCGGCGTGCATCTGGGCGCTCGCTATGTCGACTCGCCGTTGTGTGTGGCCGACGGTACGCCGGAGCCGCCCGATGATCCAACCCAGCTCGTGCCCTCCACCTGGCCCGGCTCGCGTGCCCCACATCACTGGTTGGCGCCCGGCCGTTCCACGCTGGATTTCTTTGGGCGCGATTTCGTGTTGCTGTCGTTCGGCGAACCCATCGAAGTGGCGGCCGAACTCGCGAGCGCCTTCGCGGAACGTTCGATTCCGCTGCGCGTTGCGGCGCTGGACGATGCCGTTGCCGCACGCCTGTACGAGACGAAATGGGTGCTGGTCCGACCAGACGGATACGTGGCGTGGCGTGGCGATCGACTGCCCCATGATCCGTTGTCGCTGGTCGATCGGGTTCGCGGCGCTCTGGCAGACTGATTTTGGTCAGATTCCGTGGCAGGAGTGGTGAGAAACCCGCCCGCCACGTATCGTGTACGCAGATGAAAAGACAATCCGTGCCGCTTGTGCTGGCCGTGCTGTTGCTTGCCGGCTGCGGTGCCCGGGGTGACACCGGCGAGGCACCGCCTGCCGCCGCCAGCATGACCGTGACTGTGATCGATGCCGGTGAGCGAACGCTCGCTCGTGACATCGTCGCGTCGGGCTCCGTTGCGGCCTGGCAGGAAATGGTGCTGGGCGTGGAACTGACCGGCATCCGCGTCGCCCGCGTCAACGTCGAGGTCGGTGATCGCGTCAAGGCCGGGGAGGCGCTGCTGCAGCTCGATGCCCGGACGCTGGACGTTGCTGCACGCCAGGCCGCGGCGGGTCTGGCGCAGGCAAAGGCGAGTCTCGAGCAGGCCCGGGCGGCGGCCAATCGGGGGGCCTCGCTGGTCGAGCAGAATCTGATCTCGACCAGCGACTCAGAGGAGCTACGCGCCAATCTGAGTCGAGCCGAAGCGCAGGTCAGTTCCGCCGAGGCGGAACGCGATGCGGCGCGGTTGCGGCTCGGTTTCGCAACGCTGCGGGCGCCCGATGCCGGCGTGATCTCCGCGCGGTCGGTGCAGCCGGGCCAGATCGTCAACGCCGGCAACGAACTGCTGCGGATGATCCGTCGCGGCCGGCTCGAATGGCAGGCGGAGGTTTCGGACGCGGATCTCGGGCGCGTGAAGGTCGGTGCAACGGTCGAGCTGCTGACGCCGGATGGCGCGACGGTGCAGGGCAAGGTTCGGGCGGTGTCGCCGTCCATCGATGTGCAGCGACGTACAGCCCTGATCTACGCTGACCTGCCGGAGCCGGGCCAGCTGCGCGCTGGCATGTTCGCGCAGGGCCGGATCGTGCTCGGCAAAACAGCCGTGCTGGCGATCCCGCGCGCCTCTGTGGTCTCGCGTGACGGGTTCAAGTACGTGTTCCAGGTCGGCGATGACTCGCGGGTGCGGCAGCTGCGCATTGACACCGGCGAGTCGCAGGGCGACTTTATCGAAGTCCGCGCGGGACTGAATGCTGGCCAGACCATCGTGCTGCGGGGTGCGGGGTTCCTCAGCGATGGCGACACCGTCCGCATCGTGACCGAAGAGGATTGACCGATGAATCTTTCGCTATGGGGTATTCGCAATCCGCTGCCGGCAGTGATTTTCTTTGTCGTGCTGTGCGTGGCCGGCCTGTACGGGTTCCGGCAGATCCCGATCTCGTCGCTGCCCGATATCGCCCTTCCACAGGTCACGGTCACGATCAATCTGCCCGGCGCGCCACCCTCGCAGCTGGAAACCGACGTTACTCGCAGAGTCGAGGATTCGATCGCGAGCCTCTCTGCGATCGACAAGATCGTCTCGTCGGTCAGCGAGGGCAGTTCAGTCACCCGCATCGAGTTCAAGCTCGGCCGCAATCTCGATGAAGCGCTGGATGAGGTTCGCGATGCGGTTTCACAGGTACGCTCAGAGCTGCCGCAGGACATCGAAGAACCGGTCATTACGCGCCAGAATCTGATCGGCGGCACCTTGCTTGCATACGCGATCGAGTCGGACCGGCTCGCACCGGACGAAATGTCCTGGTTCGTCGATGATGTCGTCAAGAAAGCGCTGTTCGGCGTGCCTGGTGTGGGTCAGGTCTCGCGCACCGGGGGCGTGGATCGCGAGATCCGCGTCGCCATGCGCCCGGATGCGCTGCAGGCCTATGGTGTGACCGCTGGTGCCGTGTCCCAGCAGCTGGCGCGACTGCAGCTTGATCGGCCCGGCGGACGCACTTCGCTGGGCGGTGCCGAGCAGTCGGTGCGCACGGTCGCGACTGTGCAGAGCGCCACCGAACTGGGTGAATTTTCGATCTCTTTGCCGGATGGCCGCTCGGTGCGGCTGTCGGCTCTGGCGACCGTGCGCGATTCAACGGCCGATCAGCGCAGTGCCGCATTGCTCGATGGTGTGCCCGTTGCTGGTTTCTCGGTGCAGCGCACCAAAGGTTCCAGCGAAGTGGCGGTCGGCCAGGCAGCGCGCGAACGCATTGTGGAGCTGCAGGCCGAACATCCTCAGGTCAAGTTCGTCGAAGTCTCGTCTTCGGTCGAGGAAGCCAAGGCTTCGTTCGATTCCTCGATGACGATGCTGTGGGAGGGCGCGCTGCTGGCGGTGCTGGTGGTCTGGTTCTTCCTGCGCGACTGGCGCTCGACCTGGATTGCAGCGATCGCGCTGCCGCTGTCAATCATCCCGACGTTTGCCGTGATTCACCTGCTCGGCTTCAGCCTGAATCTGCTCAGTCTCCTTGCGCTGGCGGTCGTCATCGGCGTTCTGGTCGACGACGCGATTGTCGAGGTCGAGAACGTCGCGCGGCATCGCGCCATGGGCAAGAGTCCGATGGACGCGGCGATCGACGCATCCAACGAAATCGGCACTGCGGTCATTGCGACCTCGGCCACGCTGGCGGCGGTGTTCGTGCCGGTCGCGTTCATGCCCGGCATCACCGGCAAATTCTTCCGCGAGTTCGGCTGGACGGCAGCCGCAGCCGTGCTGTTCTCTCTATTGGTGGCGCGACTGCTGACACCGATGATGGCCGCCTATCTTATGAAAGGCGAGCCGCGTTCGGCGGCGGACACGCCGCTGATGAAGCGCTATCTGGGCTGGGTCGAGTGGGCGCTCGATCACCGGCGCAAAGCGGTGGGGATGGCGTTCGGCACTTTCATCGCGTCGCTCGCGCTGGTGCCACTGATTCCTGCAACCTTTATACCGGCGTCGAACTCCTCCCGCGCTCAGCTCGAGATCGAGCTGCCGCCCGGTTCGCGCCTTGAAGACACGCTGCTGGTCGCCGAAGAAGCCCGCGCACGCATTCGCGGCATTCCGGAACTCGAGCGGGTGTTTACGACCGTTGGCAGCAAAGGCGGCGGCCATGGCGGCGGCGCCATCGGTGTCGCGGAAGTTCGCAATGCCTCATTGAGCATGCAGTTCCGTCGCGAGCGCGAACGAACGATCCAGCAGCTCGAAGCCGATGTGCGCGCTCGCCTGCGCGATCTGCCCGGGGTCCGCGCCAGCTTCTCGGCGTCCGGCCCCGGTGATCGGCTGGAGCTGACGCTGGTGGGGCGCAACGCCGAGCTGCTGGCGCAGACGTCGAGAGACATGGCGACCGCGATCCGGGGTATCCCCGGGCTCGGCAGCGTCACGACCTCGGCCTCGCTGCTACGGCCCGAAATTGTCATTGAGCCTGACTCGGCCCGCGCCGCCGATCTTGGCGTCTCGACGGTGGACATTGCCGAGGCGGCCCGCGTGGCGACCAGCGGTGACTTCCGTCAGCGTCTTGCCAAGCTGAATCTTCCGGAACGCCAGATTCCGATTCGCGTGCAGCTCGAGGAGTCGGCGCTGAGCAATGTCTCGGTGCTGGAACAGCTGCGCGTGCCCGGCGCGCGCGGCCCGGTGCCGCTGAGCTCGGTTGCAACGATCCGCGAGGCGAGCGGACCTGCGGTCATTGATCGGATCGATCGCGAGCGCACCGTGAAGGTCAGTGCCGAGCTCAACGGGCAGCCCTTGGGCGCGTTGATGGGGCAGGTCAACCGGTTGCCGGTGATGCAGAACCTACCGCCTGGCGTGCGCGTCATGCCCGCGGGGGATTCAGAGGCGTTCGTGGAATTGTTCGTCGGCTTCGTGCTGGCGCTGCTTGCTGGTGTGATCAGCGTGTACATCGTGCTGGTGCTGCTGTTCAACAGCGGCACTCAGCCGCTGACGATTCTCGCGGCCGTGCCGCTTTGCGGCGCCGGCGCATTCGGAGCGTTGCTGATCACCGGTTATGCGCTGTCGGTTCCTTCGCTGATCGGCTTGCTGTTGCTGACCGGCATTGCGACCAAGAACTCGATCCTGATCGTCGACTACGCAATCATCGGTGAGCGTGATCTCGGCCTGCCGCGCCGTGAGGCGCTGATCGAGGCCTGTCGCAAGCGCGCGCGGCCGGTGATCATGACCACGATCGCGATGGGCGCCGGAATGCTTCCCGTGGCACTCGGTCTCGGTGCGGATGGCAGTTTCCGCGCGCCGCTCGGTGTGTCGGTGATCGGCGGTCTGATCACCTCGACACTGCTGTCGCTGGTGGTCGTGCCGGCGGTCTACGCGTCTGTTGCTGATCTGACCGACAAGTGGCGGGCATGGCGCGCGGGCCGCAAGCCGCGAGGCCGCGCGGGCGACGCCGCTGCGCCGCTGGCAGCGCCGCTGCCCCAACCCCGAGATGTCTGAAGCCAGCGCTTATCCGCGTCTTTTCGAACCGCTGCAGGCTGGGCGGCTACGCCTTCGGAATCGGGTCGCGCACGCGTCGATGTCGACGCGCATGGCGGTCAACATGCGCGCGAGCCCGAGGCTGATCGACTACTACGCGAATCGCGCCCGCGGCGGTGCCGCAATGGTCATCACCGAAGCGCTGAGCATGGCGCAGCATCAGACGCTGCCGCACAAGCTGCGGATCTGGAACGATGAGGGCGTCGTGGAGCTGGGCCGGCTCGCCGAGGCCGTCGAGTCGCACGATTGCCGGCTGATCGGCCAGGTGCAGGATCCCGGTCGGGGCCGCCACGAGAAGGGCCGCAATCCAAACGCCATTGGACCGTCGGCACTGCCGGACGATCTGTCCTGGACAGTGCCGCGCGAACTCGAGCGCGATCAGATCCGGCGGATGATCGACGAGTTCGCCGACTCGGCGGCAAGACTGGAGCGCTGCGGATTCAGCGGCGTCGAGCTGTCCTGCGGTCACGGTCATCTGTTTCATCAGTTCATGTCAGCGCGCTCGAACCGTCGCGACGACGACTACGGCGGCGATCTCGAAGGACGGCTGCGGCTGGTACGCGAGACGGTGGCTGCGATTCGCGCGCGCTGCAGCGCCTCTTTCGGCGTCGGCCTGAAGCTGCCCGGCGACGATGGCGTGCCGGGTTCGATCGGGCCGGCTGAAGCCGCCGTGATTGTCCGGGAGCTTGCCGATCCGGAATTGATCGACTTCATTGCTTTCTGCTGGGGCTCCCACGCCAGCACGCTCGATCTGCATATTCCGGACATGAACGGTCCGCGTGCACCGTTCCTGAAACTGACCCGCGAGCTACGCACACATTGCGCGGGCATTGCAGTCATGGCCGTCGGCCTGATTACCGACCCTGCAGAAGCCGAGGCGATCGTGGTGCGCGGCGATGCCGAGTTTGTCGGGCTCGCCCGGCCGCTGGTCACTGACCCCGCCTGGCCCAACAAGGCCGCTGCGGGTCGCGAGGCCGAGATTCGCTACTGCGTGTCCTGCAACACCTGCTGGGGCACGATCATGGAGCACAAGCCGCTCGCCTGTGACAACAACCCGCGCGTCGCTCTGCCGGACGAAGTCGACTGGTGGCCAAAGCCGAGCGACGCCTCGCGTCGCATCGTCGTGGTGGGTGCAGGCATTGCGGGCATGGAGGCTGCCTGGATCGCGGCGGCGCGCGGCCATCAGGTCACAGTGTTCTGTGCCTCCTCCGAGCCGGGGGGCAAGACACGGATGCACGCGGCGCTGCCCGGTGGTGAACACCTCTCCAGCATCTACGACTATCAGCAGCTTGCAGCGCGGCGTACGCCGCTGCGCCTGGAGACAGGTCTGCTGGCGGGCGTCGACGACGTGTTGGCACTGCAGCCGGATCGCGTGGTGCTCGCAACCGGGTCAACGATGAACTGGCCCGCGAGCCTGCCGATGGAGCTGCGTGAAGCGGGGATTATTCCTTCGCTGCGCGAAGCACTCGAGATGCTGGCCGGTGTGAGCGCTGCACAGGGTGGTCGGGCTGTGCTGTTCGACATGGATCACACCGAGGCCACGTATTGTGCGGCCGAGTACCTGCAACGACTGTTCGATGAAGTCATCGTCGTGACGCCGCGCGCCACCATCGCCCAGGACGTGCCGCTGGTGACCCAGCTCGGAATCTTCCGGCGCTTCAACCAGAAGCGGATCCGCATCGTGCCGTTCTCGGAAATCGATTCCGGTTCGGACTGGGAAGCCGGAGAGGTGCTGCTGCGCAATGTCCACAATGGCGATCGGCAGGTCGTGACAGACGTGGCACTGGTCACGTACTCGACGCCACGAACGCCCAACCTCGCCCTGTGGGCGCCGCTGCGCGCAGCGGGTATCGAGGTCAGCCGTGTGGGTGATTGCTTGACGCCGCGCACTGCGCTGGCCGCGACTGCCGAGGGGCATGCGACAGGAGTAGCGCTATGATTCCGCGGCGCGAGCTGCTGTTCCAGCTATTGGAAGTGATGCGACTTGAGGATCTGCTCGGCCGTCCAGCATTCAACGGGCACGATCAACGTGAAGCGACGGACATCATCGATGTCGCTTATTCGCTCGCCGAGCGCGAGTTCCTGTCGTGCGCAGCGCTGCTCGATCGGGAAGAGCCGCGTATCGAGGATGGTCGGGTCGTGATGCCCGAGGCGACGTCGCAGGCACTGCGTGCCTACGGTGAGGCGAGCTTTGGTGCGCTCGCGTTCAGCGAGCAGCAAGGCGGGCTGGGTCTGCCATTCGTCCTGGCGCAGGGCTGCAGTGCGGTGTTCGCCTCAGCCAATGTCAGCCTGCTCTCCTATGCAATGCTGACCCAGGGCGCTGCCCGGTTGATCGCCGAATTCGGCACCGAGCCGCAACGGCGTCGCTATCTGGTGCCCATGCTCGCCGGCCAGTGGTTCGGCACCATGTGCCTGTCGGAGTCGCACGCCGGCTCCTCTCTCGCGGACCTGCGCACCGCGGCGCAGCCACGGGCGGATGGTCGTTACTCGATCAAGGGCGAGAAGATGTGGATCTCGGGGGGTGAGCACGAGCTCACCGAGAACATCGTGCATCTGGTGCTCGCGAGGATTCCCGGTGGTCCGCCGGGCGTGAAGGGCGTGTCCCTGTTCATCGTGCCGCGACGCCTGGTGGGATCGTCGGGCGAGATCACCGATGACAATGGCGTGGGCTTGATCGGTCTCAACCACAAGATGGGTTGGCGCGGTCATGTCAACACGGCCCTGTCGTTTGGCGCGACCGGCGAGTGTATCGGTGAGCTGGTCGGCCTCGAGCATCATGGCCTGCCGTACATGTTCCAGATGATGAACGAGGCGCGCATCGCGGTCGGCTTGTGTGCGGCCAGCATTGCCTGTGCGGGTTATCGTTACTCGCTCGACTATGCGCGTGAGCGGCGTCAGGGCCGCGCCGTCGGCGATCGGGATCCGCTGGCGCCCCAGATTCCCATCGTTCTGCATGCCGATGTGCGGCGCATGCTGGTTGCGCAGAAGGCACTCGCGGAGGGCGCGCTCTCGCTGACCTTGTACTGTGCGCGACTCGTCGATGACATCGCCACGGCAACCAGCGACGAGAGTCGTGAGCGCCTGCAGCTGTTGCTTGACCTGTTGACGCCGATCGCCAAGTCCTGGCCTGCAGAGTTTGCGCTCGAGGCCAACAAGCTGGCCATGCAGGTGTTGGGTGGTGCCGGTTACACCCGCGATCATCCGGTGGAGCGCTGGTATCGGGACAATCGGTTGAACCTGATTCACGAAGGAACGCACGGCATCCACGCGCTGGATCTGCTCGGACGAAAGGTTGCTCGCCAGGGCGGACGCGCATTGCGCGTGTTTGCCGCCAAAGTCGAAGCCACCGTCAACCAGGGACTCGAGCTCGGCGAGCTGGAAGGCGAATGCCGCGCACTCGCCTCAGGGATGCGCGGCCTGGCCATGACGACCCGACGCCTGGTCAGTTCCATCGACGCCGGTGATCCTGAACGCGGACTCGCCAATGCGACGCTGTACCTCGATGCTTTCGGTCATATCGTGGTGGCGTGGCGCTGGCTCGCGCAGGCTTGCGTTGCCCGCCGTGTGTTGCTGGCGGACCGCAGCGCGGGCGACGCCGAGCGAGCCTATTACGAAGGCAAGATTGCGACCTGCCGCTACTTTTTCCGTTACGAGCTGCCGACGATCGCCCCGAAGCTCACGCTACTCGCACGTCTCGACGATCTGACCTTGAGGTTTCGCGATGAGGCGTTCTAACGCCGCGCTCGCGTCAGCTCTTCAAGCAGATCCGGCGCGTTGTAAACCTTCAGCAGGGCTTCACGCATGATGGCCGGATGTACGGCGATCGAACGATTCTTGCGGGTGTCGAACCAGTACGAGCCTGAGATCGAGTGGATATTGCCATCGAAGATCAGGCCGACGATTTCACCGCTGGCGTTGATCAGCGGGCTGCCGGAATTGCCGCCGACGATGTCGTTGTTGGTCGACAGGTTGAATGGCGTCTGCATGTCGAGCCGGTCGCGCACCTTGAGCCAGCTGTCCGGAATCCTGAACGGCGCGCTGCCGGTGGCGCGGTCGAACGCAGTGCCGAGCTCAGTGAAGGGCTGCACGTCAACGCCGTTCTCGTTCCAGCCCTGCACCGTGCCGTAGTTCAATCGCAGCGTGAACGTGGCATCGGGATAGATCGCCGTGCCGAAAGCCGCGAAGCGCGCCGCGGCGATCTTCTCCGAGGCGATTCGCGTCGGCGCCTCCACCTCGGTCTCGTAGCGCTTGCGCAGCGCGCGGGCTTCCGCATCGACGGACTTCGCCAGCAGAATCAGTGGATCTTTTGACGCAGCGATCGCTGCGGCGCCGCCATTCCAGAGTGCGAGCCGAGCCTCGGCCTCGGCCAGAGTTGTGGCCGCAACGAGGCGTTTGGCGAGCGCCTCCGGTGACTCGGTCGCGAGCAGTTGCCGCACGATCGGATGATCCGGGCCGAGCCATTCGCGCATTCTTTCGAAGCCGAACGCCAGTGTCAGTGCTTCCACTTCCGGATAGATTGCGACCGGCGCACCGAGCTGCTGCACGATCCGTGGCAGTGCCGCTTCGGTGAACTCGCGCAGGCGATCTTCATTGGGCTTGCCGCGCTCTTCAGCGCCCCGTACCAGTGCTCGGGCATAGCGAAACAGCCGACTGTTGAAGCCGGCGCCGGCCTCGATGAAGCTGTGGGGCTGATCCAGCGTGCGTGCGGTTTCGCTGGCTGCGGCGATAGCGACCCAGGGGTCGCCGATCTGTGCCGCGTCGGGCATCGACGCCACGCGTGCGCGCAGTGCCTGCTCTGCGGCTGCCTTTTCAGTCAGCAGCGTCTCGTCGAGCAGTGCATCGAGCAGCTTGCGGCGGACTTTGAGGCCGTTTTCGAGAGAGCTCAGCGGCGACTGGGTCATGCGGCGTGCCTCGTCGCTCTGGCTCGCGAACTGGATGTACCGACCCCGCAGCTCGCTGGCGCGCAGCAGCGTCGGCGGCAGTTCGACATCGCGCGCCTGGCGCAGCTGTGCAACGGTCAGCAGCCGATCGGTGGACCCTGGATGGCCGGAGACCAGCACGAGTTCATCGCGTGCCGGTCCGCTGAAGTTCACGCGCAGCGGTGCTGCGACCTTGACGGGGCGATCGCCGTCGTAGGCGCGTAGCAACGCCATGTCGAGGCAGTAGCGTGGAAACTGGAAATTGTCGGGGTCGCCGCCAAACGCCGCAATGCCGGCCTCCGGGGCGAACACCAGGCGCACGTCGGTGTAGCGGCGGTACTTGTACAGGAAGTACTGGCCGCCGTCGTACAGCGTGACGGACTCGCACTTGAGCGGGCGGCGCGACTTTGCTGCGCTCGCCTCGCATGCCGATTCGAGCTGGGTCAGTGTGCGCTTGCGGGCGTCGTTGGCTGCGGCGCTGCCCAGGTTGCGGGTGGCTGCTTCGACCCTGGCGGTGATGTTTTCCATCTCGATCAGGACATCTGCGACCTGGGTTCCGCAGCGCAGCTCCTGTTCGCCTGTACGAGCCAGGTGACCTTCATCGACCAGACTGCGGTCGCGCGAGCTGTTCTCGGCCAGGCAACTCTCGATGCAGTGGTGATTGGTCAGGATCAACCCCTCGTTCGAGACAAACGATGCGGTGCAATTGGCGAGGCGAACCGTCGCCAGACGCACGCGATCGAGCCACGGCTGATCGATTCGTGCGCCGTGCTGTGCGGCGAGTGCAGCGGACGGAAAGTTGTCGAAGGTCCACATGCCTTCGTCTGCCTGTGCCGTACCCGGCAGCGCAGTCGGCAGGATTGTCAGCAGCATGGCAAGACAGCATGAACGCCAGGTTCGCATCAGGGTGCTCCGCTCGGAGGGTGCGACATTATCGCCCCGTCCGAAGCTGAATTCGACTGCTGTTTGCCGGAAATCGAGCCTCAGCTGAATCTGCAGGAACCGGGCAGCTTCAAAGCGTGGCTCCCGTGCGCGTATCGGTTGCAATGATCCTTGCCGGTAGTCGACCGGCGCAGCCGGAGATCCTTCCATGAAGAACATCACAGCTCGAGTGCAACGGGGGCAGGGCATGACGGAGTACATCATCATCGTTGCGCTGATCGCGATTGCCGCCATCGGTGTCTACGGCGCGTTTGGCGATGTCGTGCGCGGTCAGACCTCGGTCGCGGCGGTGGCATTGTCGGGCGCAACGGAAGGCGACGGGCGGGATCTGGTTGACGATGCGCGTGATCGCGCCGATGTCGAAGCCCAGAGCAAGACGCTCGAAGACTTCGAGCAGTAGGGCGAGCCAGCGTGCGCACACGCCACAGGCAAGTCATCCGGCGAGACGGCGGGCAAGCGCTGGTGTTCCTGCTGGTCTGGCTCGCGGCGCTGGCGGGCGTGTTCGTGATGGTCTGGGACAGCGGTCGCGCCGCGGCGCAGAAGCAGCAGATGCTGAACGTCGCGGATGCGGCCGCCTACAGCGCGGCGGTGTTGCAGGCGCGGGCGTTGAACTTCACGGCCTACACGAACCGCGCGCTGGTCGCGAACGACGCGGCGTTTGCGCAATCCGTGAGTCTTGCGAGCTGGTCTGATCACATGAATCGGCAGTTGCCGCGGCTGGCGGTCCTGACCCACTGGTTGCCCTACCTGGGTGCCGCCACGTCGACGCTGCAGCGCTTCTGGCGCGGCTACGATGGCACGCTGCAGGCTGCCACCACTGCTGCGGAGGCGCAGCTTGCGCTGGCGAATGGCCGTCTGGTTGCTGCGCAGCAGTTCATGCAGGCGGCTGCGCTCGTGGCGCTGCGCCCATCCATCACCGAGTCGATCGACCTCAACAGCACGGCTCGTGAAAGCCCGGCGCGGCTCAGCCAGGGCGGCGACCTGCTGGTGGCGCAGGCCGCCGCGCGCATCGGTGCATTCTCGACCCGGTATGCGGGGCCACAGCGCAGTCGGCAACGCGACGTGGTGCTGGCCGCGCGGGATGGCTTCAGCCGCCGCCGCAATCAACGGCTTGGCTCCGGGCTCGCTGGCAGCGTGTTTCGCTTCGAGAAGCGCGGCGGCACAGAGCTTGTCAACTTCGAAACATGGCGGGGCATCGACACCCACTCGCTGCATCTTCGGCAGGGCCTGCTGTTCGGCTCGCTGCGCGAACGGGTCGTGATCAGCTGGGGCGCCGCATCGTCAGGAGCTGCCACCGGGGCAATCGTCCGGGGCCGCGGGCTGTACGGCGACTCGCACCGCATCAATCCGCGCGCCTCGGCCCAGGCAAGTCGGATATTGCGGCGCCGGGCGCTCTATCGTGGTCTGCCCGCGATGCACGATCTGAGCGAAGCGATGCGGCGTGATTACGCGACCCCGCGGATTGCCCTGCGCATCGCCGCGCCACAATGGCAGGGTCTGCGCGATCGTGCTCGCTCCGAGCCGTTCTACGCGGACGCTGCGGCGGAGATCAGGTTCCAGCGGCCGTTGCCGCGCCGCGATGGTCTTCGGGAGCTGCCGAGCCTGTACGCACCGTTCTGGAAAGCAGCGCTGGCGCCGGTCAGTCGCTCCGAGCGGATGGTCGGTGCCCTCGCTGATGGTGCCGCGGCATCGCTGGCGCTGCCATGAAACGCGCGCAGGGTCAGGCGTTGATCGAGGCGCTGGTGGCGCTCTTGCTGCTGCTGCCTCTGTGGATCGGCGTTGTGTACTTCAGCGAGTGGAACCACGCTGACTTCCAGGTTCGCCAGGCAGCTCGGGCTCTGGTGTTCGAACAGGCAGCGCAGCCGACTGGCCCGTTCCTGACGCCTGCCGCAACAGCTTATCTGTTGCCGGTTGCCACTTCGGGATTCACGCAGCTGCAGACTGAGCACGCCGCGGTCGCGCGCGTGAGGGCCAGCGGCGCTGCGCAGCGTTTGTCCAGCGTGTCGCTGCAGATCGCCGGTTCTTCCGCGCCCGCTGAGCACGTCGCGGGCGGCGTGCTTGCGGATACACCCCCGGCCCGTGCGACGGTTCGGGTCTCGCTGCAACGACAGCGCCTGGCGCCGCGCCTCGCGGCATCCGATCCGCAGCCCACCTTGCATCTTTCACGCGATCTGCAGCTGTTGACGGACGACTGGTCCGCTCGCGACCTGCGCGAGTTGACCGAGCGGATGGATCCCTGGGTGCCGACTGGCGTGCTGGCTGCCGCGACGGCGCCGCTGCGCGCAATGGAACCGGTCATCGCGTTGTTCGAGCCGGCGATTCGTGAGCTCTGCGTCGGTCGGATTGACCCGGAGGTCGTACCTGCGGATCGGCTGGTCGGGCAGCAGGCATTGCGACCGAGGCAGACATGTTGATCGCTGGTTTGCCGGCGGCTTTCGTGGGCGGGTTTGCGCAGACGCTGCTTGCCTGCACTGTGGCGAGCGGGCTCCATAACGCGGTCGCTCGTGCGGAAACGCTGCAGCATCGCGTCAATGGAGTGCCGATCCACACGCGCGAATTCCGGGTTGTCGGCGCACCCATACCGGTTGCGGGGCGTCTGGCGGATCGCTGGCGCCGTGAAGGCGCTTCGCCCGTCAGCGTGCATCGCCACGCTGCCGGTGTCGTCGTTGGTCGGCAACTGGGGCCGCTGCATCAGTCGGTGCTGCTGCGCCCGGACGCGACGACGGGCATGTCGAGCGTGCTGGTGTCGGTGCTCGATTTCGGTGCCGATCAGTCTCGCGCCACATTTCCGAAGTTTGCTTTGCCGCACGGCTTTCGGTTGCTGAGTACTGTCGAGAGCTGTCACGTCGGCGACTGCAGTGTCCAGTACTTGCTCGGCGATCGGCGCGCGCCGGCGGTCTCGGTTGCGGCGCTGCAGGCGCGGCTCGTGCAGACCGGCTGGCAGGTGAGCGTGGCGGCCCATTCGCCCGCTTGGCTCGGTGCACGCCGCGACTCCGATCGGCTCGACGCGTTTCCTGAGCCAGTGGACGGAGCGACCGTTTGGTTGTTGTTGCAACGAAAGGCAGGAGAAGCCACCCATGAATGAGCTCGTCTCGCTGCGGTACCAGCGCGGTCAAGCGGCGCTGGAGTTTGTACTGCTCAGTGGGCTGATTGTGCTGTCGTTGTTGATTCCCTGGTCCGGTCGGCCCGCGGCGATCGTGCAGCTGCACGATGCCTGGCGCAGCTGGGCAGACGGACTGATCTATTGGTTGGCGGTCTCATGACGCTTTCGCTGCCCCGCTACCTGACCCTGGCTCTGGTCGCCATCGGTATCGTCGGCGGTTTGCTGGCCTGGTGGGCTTCGCAGCGATATCTGGCATTGCAAGCGCAGGCGCTGCAACGGGACGTGGCGGCGCGCTATGCGCCGACGGATGTGCTGGTGGCGCGCGAGCGGCTCGACGCGGGCACCGAACTTCGAGCGCAGATGTTGGCCAGGCGAGCGGTTCCGGCCGACTATGCGCCGCGTCGGGCCCTGCGCCCGGCAGCGCACGCTGCGCTGGGCGGTCGGCGCCTGCGGGCGCCGCTCGAGCGCGGCGATGTGCTGACCGAGGATCTGCTGGCCCCGTCGCGGCCAGCGACTCTGGCGACGCTCATCACCGCGGGTCACCGGGCGCTGACCATCCCCGTCGACGATATTGCCGCACATGGCGGGCTCGTGCAGCCCGAGGACCGTGTCGACATCTATGTGGCTGCCGAGCGCGGCAACCGGATCGAGTTGTTGCTGCAGGTGGTGCGGGTGTTGGCAGCTGGACGCACGCTGGGCCACAGCGCGGACGGGGAGCCAATCTCAGTCAACACGCTGACGCTGGAAGTCACGCCGAGTTCTGCGGCCCAACTGCTGCGCGCGGCGCGTGAGGGTGAACTGCTCGCGCTACTGCGGCGCAGCGGTGACGAGGCGCTGCAGCCCGAGATTTTTGCAGCAGGGTCGGCAATCGGAAACCGGGCTGCGCGTAGCGGCTATGAGCTGTGGGTTGGTGGCAACGGCGGGCCCACGGCGCAGCGCCGCTGGGTCTCGCTGGCGGAGCCGCTGCCATGACCCGCGCACGGGTCTGCCTGCGCACGCTGGTCGTGATGGCGATCTGGTCGCTGGCGCGCGTGGCCGTCGCCGCGGATCAGTCCGGGATCCCCGATCGCATTGATCTGTTGGTTGGCGAGACCCGTGTCATCGAAGTGCGTCCGGCCCGTTTGGCGGTCGGCAAGGGCGGTATCGTTTCCGTGTCGATGGCGGCCCGATCGCAGCTGTTGCTGATTGGCGAGGCGCCGGGCATGACCGTGCTGCAGATCTGGCTGTCGGAGCAGGAATCGCGCCGGGTGCAGGTCACGGTGTCATCGGTCGACCTGCTTGGCACGCTACAGGCGGTGCGCGAATTGCTCGACGGCGCCAGCGGTCTGCAGGCGCGTATTGCCGGCCAACGCATCGTGCTGGAAGGCGAAGCGGTCGATGCGCGGGCCCGTGATCGGGCCGTTGCGATCACCGAGCTGTTTCCCGGCGTGGTCCTGAACTTCCTCGATCGGCAGGGCGCGGCGGTGACCGTTGCGATGGAGGTACGGATTGTGGAGTTCCGCCGCAGCCGGCTGCGAGATCTCGGCATTCGCTGGAACTCGGAGGCGGCGGGGCCCGGGGCAGGAGTCATCGCGGATTTTGTCAGCAATGATCTGTTTCGCGTTCCGGCAGCAGCCGATGCGCCGCAGCCGCGGCGGCCACTTGCAGCCGGTCAGCGAGTCTGGCCACCCAAGGTGGCGCTGTCGCTGGCAACCACACTTGACTCCCGCCTGCGGCTGCTCGAGCAGCGCGGTGAAGCGCAGATCCTCGCCGAACCCACGCTCAGCTGCCGCAGCGGTGGTTCGGCACGCTTTGTTGCGGGTGGCGAGATACCGCTGCCGGTCGTCAATGCTCTCGGTTCCACCGACGTCCAATTCAAGGAATACGGCGTCATCCTCGAAGTGCAACCCGTTGCCGATTCCAGCGGTGCGATCGTTGCGCGCGTCGAAACCGAGATCAGCCAGATCGACGACTCGCAGCGGGTGCTCGGCATTCCCGGTTTGCTGAAGCGTCGCTCGGTGACCGACGTCAGTCTGCGTGACGGTGAAACACTGGTCATCGCCGGCCTGAGCAGCTACAGCCGCGGGAGCGAGGTCAGCGGCCTGCCAGGGCTGTCGCAGGCACGCGGCATCGGGCGTGCGTTTGGTTCGAGGCTCAAGCGCAGCGAGCGCACCGAGCTCGTGATCTTCCTGACACCGCGCATTCTTGTGCCGCAGCCGCCGGGGGGCGAGTCCGCCGCCGCGCTGGAGCTGCTCGAGAACGGCCAGCGACAGCGGCGTGAACTGCTCGACCAATGGGAGGACGGGTCCCGTGAATAGTCTGCACTCGCCGACAGCACCGCATGATGAGCTGATCGGCACGGCGCAGGAGCTGCATCGCGAACTGCTGCGTTCGCTCGATCTGCGCCGCTGTGACGTGATAAGCATGCCCGCCGATGCGCTGCGTCAGCTGGCGGCCGCGGCCATTGCCACCGCGATCGCTTCCCGACCACTGCCGCCAGGCCTGGATGCCCCGCAGCTGGCGCAATTCGTGCTCGATGAAGCACTCGGTCTTGGGCCGCTGGAAGCGCTGCTGCGTGACTCGAGTGTGACCGAAATCATGGTCAACGGCCCGAACGAGATCTTCGTCGAGCGCGCGGGGCAGATCACACCGGTGCCAATCCGCTTCTCGAGTGAAGCCGCGCTGCGCGGCGTCATCGAGCGGATCGTGGCGCCGCTCGGCCGACGTGTCGATGATGCCTCGCCGATGGTCGACGCCCGGCTCGGCGACGGCTCAAGGGTCAATGTCGTGCTGCCGCCGCTCGCAGTGCGCGGACCGGTCGTCACGATCCGCCGCTTCCAGCGCGGCCTGCGTCGAGTCGAGGATTTGCTCGCTGCCGGAACGCTCAGCGAACCGATGCTGGATTTCCTGGCGCTATGTGTGCGACATCGTCGCAATATCGTCATCAGCGGCGGTACCGGTTCCGGCAAGACGACGCTGCTGAATGTGCTGTCGAGCCTGATACCCGCCGAGGAGCGTCTGGTCACGATCGAGGACGCCGCCGAGCTTGCGCTCGAGCATCGCAACCTCGTCAGTCTCGAAGCGCGTCAACCCAATGCCGAGGGTCGCGGTGAAGTCACCATCCGGGATCTGGTCCGTAATGCCCTACGCATGCGGCCTGACCGGATCGTCATCGGCGAATGCCGCGGCGGCGAGGCGCTCGACATGCTGCAGGCCATGAACACGGGCCATGAAGGTTCGCTGACGACGGTGCATGCGAACAGTCCGCGCGATGTGCTGTCGCGACTCGAAGTCATGGCACTGATGAGCGGGCTGGATCTGCCCGCCACGGCCATCCGCGAACAGATTGCCGCCGCCGTAAACATCGTCGTCCACCAGGTGCGCTTCAGCAGCGGTCTGCGCCGGGTCACGAGCATTGCCGAGGTCACGGGCATCGAGAGCGGCCGGATCCAGATGCAGGAGCTGTTTCGATTTCGCGGTGCGGCGCTCGATTCGACGGGTTTCGAGGCTCTCGGGATCGTGCCGGCGTTCTACGAACGCTTGGCACGCGCCGGTATTACCATTGCGCCGGCGAACTCAGCGGCCTGCCCATGAATCGCTTCACTGCACCGGAGAGCATCACCGCGTTGGCGGCAGTTGCGGGCGCTACGGGGCTTTGCGCAGTCGGCCTGGCAGCGGTCGCAGGTTCGCGGGCCTATGTGCTGCACCTCGGCGAACTGTCCGCGCGCGAACTGGCCGATCTGTTCGTCTTCATGGATCCGGTGCGCGCCGCGCGCATCTCGGCGTGGCTGCTGCTCGCGCTGCCGGTCGGAGCGCTTGCCTTCGGAGCGCCGCTGCCGGCCCTCGTGGTCGCGCTGCTGCTGTGGTTGCTCGCGCCGCGATTGCTGCTTTGGCGGCTGCGCGCAACGCGCCAGCGGCAATTGCTGCACCAGCTGCCGGAGTGCATCGATGCACTCGTTTCGGCGTTGCGCTCGGGCCTGGGGCTGGGCCAGGCCGTGCAGCTGGTCAGTGCGCATCAATCTCGACCATTGGCCAATGAGCTGATCCTGCTGACGCGCCACACGCGCGTGGGCTTGACCTTCGACGGCGCGCTCGAGGAGTTTGCGCGACGCTGTCGCGAGCGCGAGTTCCAGTTGTTCGTCGCCAGCCTGCGGCTCGGCCGCGAGCTGGGCGGTGGTCTGGGCGATGCGCTCGAACGGGTCGGCCGCAACCTGCGGCGGCAACTGGCCATGCGTGACCGTATCGACGCCCTGACTTCACAGGGGCGCTTGCAGGGCGTGATCGTCAGTCTGCTGCCGTTGGCGTTGGTCGGTGCCCTGGCAATGCTGGAGCCCGAGACGGTCCAGCAGCTGTTGAAACAACCGGTCGGTTGGGCAGTGATCGGCGCGACGTTGTTGCTGCAATCGCTCGGCTGGCTGTGGATCCGGCGGATCGTTCGCATCGATGTCTGATCTCGGGCTGCAGCCATGGGCCTGGATGGTGTCGATCGCGGCCGCAGTGACTGTCGCCGCCGGTTTGTTTGTCACGCTGCTCCCTATCCTGGGCTGGCGCAGTCGAGCTCGCCGGGTGAATCGTCGCAGCGGCGAATTGCCTGTCTGGTTCACGTGGGCGGCCCGGCTCGACGGCACAGTGCCGAAGCTGCTCGCGGCCGGGTTGCCCGGCCCGCTGCGGGGCGGGCTGCAGCGGGCGCTGGCGAGAGCGGGTTTTGCAGCGGAGTGTTCCGTCGAGCAGTGGTTCGCAGGATCGCTGCTGTGGGCGCTGGCGAGTCTTTTGCTCAGTGCGGTGCTGGTGCAATCGCTGGGATCAACGGGTCTCGTGGCAGCGCTGCCTGCTGTCTTGCCCTGGACGGTGTTGCGCGACCGGATGCGGCAGCGCGAACGGCGCGTGCTGCGCGATTTGCCGTTCTGCCTCGATGCGTTGGCCCTTGCGCTCGAGTCGGGGTGCACGCTGACCACCGGCCTGCAAGCGGTCTCCGACTTTCTGCCGAAAGGGCCACTCGGTGATGCGTTGCTGCGTCTGCAGGGTGAGCTACGCGCCGGGCGTACGCGCCGCGACGGCTTGCGCCAGCTCGACGAAACGCTGGGTACGCCACCGATCACGGCTCTGTGCGCGGCGCTGATACAGGCTGAATCCAGCGGCGGGTCGCTCGGCCCGTTGCTGCGCGCGCAGTCGACCGCGCGTTCCGAAGAGCGCTTTGTTCACGCGGAGAAACTGGCAATGCAGGCGCCGGTCAAGTTGCTGGGCCCGCTCGTGATCTGCATCTTCCCAGGCACGTTCCTGATTCTGGGCTTCACCATTGCGATGAAGCTGTCGGCCGTTACCTCATGATTCCCACGGCCCGATATCGATTGCACCTCGACTATCACGCAACGTCGATCAACGTGCGCGTCGCAAGCTCCTTCCGGCAGCGTGCGCGGGGCCTGTTCGCGCATCGCGATCTGGACGCGGAAGAACTGCTGCTTTTGAAACCCTGCAGCGCAGTTCACACCTTCGGCCTCGGGTTTGCGATCGATGTGGCCTTCACAGACGCTGCAGGCCGCGTGCTCGCGCTGAGTGCATGGCTCGCGCCCTGTCGGTGGGTCGGTTGTGTCGGAGCGCATGCGGCGTGGGAAGGGCGGGCGGGACATTTCGCGCGCCACGGCATCCGGGTCGGCGCGTGTCTGCAATTGCAGTGAACGCTGGACCCATCGGCCGCCACGGCGGCGCCGCGAGCGTCGAGTTCGTGCTGGCGATGATGCTGATGCTGCTGCCTGCGCTGTTCGCGGCGCTGGAGTTGGGCCAGCTCGCCGTCACGCGGCATCTACTCGATCTCGCGACGTTCGAGGCGGCGCGTACCGCATCCCTGCACGCGGCTGCCGCGCCTGCCACAGAGCCGCTGCACATCGACGAAGCCGGGCTGCGCGCGGCAGTGGCGCGTGGTCTCGTCAGCCTGTTCGGTGCGACCCGGCCTGCGGACGACGCGCAGCTTGGATCCGCGATGACGGCACTCGTTCGGGCGCGGCTCGAGCTCGCGCGCCCGGATCTCGCGCAGCTTACGATGCTGGCGCACACGCACCATCCCCCGGGGAGCGGTCGGGCTCGGCTCGCCGCGCTCGATCTGACCGTGCGCTACTGCAGGCGGCTGGTGTTTCCGCTGACGGACTGGGCGCTGCGGCTCAGCGTCAGCGCGGGAACGTTCAGCGCGTTCGATCGTGGCTGTCTGGTGCGCGGCCGCTGGCCGATCGAGGCACGCAGCCGGATCGTGCTGCCCGCGTGATCAGCCCGGTGTCTCGAGCGCCAGCAGGTCTTCGGGCGTGTCGATGTCGATCGCCGCGCCAGGCATGGGCACGCGCCGCACCTCGGCGGCATGCTGGCGCAGGAACTGCCGGGCACCCTGGTCGCCGCTCAGGCGCGCAAGCTTCTCGAAGCACCAGCGCGGAAAGATCGCGGGAACCCCCGTGACGCCGTCGTACTGGGCCGCCACGATTGCCGTCGGTTGCCGACGCCAGGTCGCGACCAGCCGCCGCAGATCCTCGACGCCGATCGACGGTTGGTCGGCCAGCAGGATCAGGGCCGCATCGCTGGTGGCGCCGACGCTCTTGAGGCCGGTCCGCAGTGAGCTTGCCATGCCGTCGCGCCAGTCTCGATTGAAGGCAACCGATGCCGGGCTATGGCGCAGCAGGGGCGCAAGCTCTGCAGCATGCGCGCCCAGCACGACGGTGACGGCATGCCCTGCGAGCTCGACGGCCCGGCTCAGTACCGTGTGCAGCAGCGGCCGGCCGTTGAAGCGCACCAGCTGCTTCGGTGAGCCAAAGCGGCTCGAACCGCCGGCTGCCAGCACGATGACGTGCAGGGAGGCGGACATCTCGCTCACTAACCGCCGCCGTCCAGCACCGCCACGCCGGGCGGCGCGGTCGCGGCAACCGCGGCATAGCGGCTACGCTCCTTGAGAATGCTGTCGGCGTCGACAGCGGCGAGTGCTCGCCAGTCTTCGATCTCAAGCTGTGCCGCAAGGGAGGCGGTCAGTGTGGCGTCGCCGCTTAGCAGTGATGAGCTGTATAGATCGAGCAGCTTGCGGCACCGCAAGACGTGACTGGTTGCCGCGGCGGCGGCACTGGACGCAGCGGCGGCAGCTTGCTCAAGGTGGCTGACGATGCGGCGGGATTCCTGCGCGCGCGCGGCCATGGCGCCGTTGTCCGTCGTGGCTCTCGTGCTGAGCAATGCGGCCAGCTTCCGGACTCGTTGCAGTCTTCTGCTGAGCGCAAACTCAAGGTATTCACTTGCAGCCTCACAGAACGGCTCGATAATTGGCGGTGCGAAGCGCGCGCCCAGCGCGAGCGTCAGATCCTCAAGCAGGCGTTCAAGATGCCGCTCTTCGAGCGCAATCTGGCGCTGCAGGAATTCCGCTTCGTTCATCGCGCAAATCTAGCACGACATGGCGGTCCGAGCCTTCAGGCGATGGCGGGTGCCGGTCGCCGCTGCGTGACAATATAGGTGTATATCGCGGCAATACACAGCAAACCGCTGACTCCACCCATGACAATGTACGGCGCAGACGGGCGCCAGGCATCGAACAGGTAGCCGCCGAGGGCCGCCGCGAACAGGATGCCGAGCGATCCGCTCAGTGTGAACACGCCGATCACCGCACCGCGCCCCTTCAGCGGCGCAACCTGGCCGATCAGCGCCTGCGAGGCAAGGATGCCACTCATTTCGCCGACACCCAGGAACACGGCCGCCGCGTAGGTGATCGGTTGAAACGGGTCATCAATGAAGCCAAAGACCAGATAGCTCGAACACGCCAGCGCGGCTCCGATTGCCATCGTCAGCACGCGGTTCAGGCGGTCGATGAAAAAAATCACCGTCACGGCCCACAGCGTCGCCGAGAGCTGGATGGTCACCAGAATGCCGCCACTCTTCGCATACGCTTCGGCAACTGTCATGCCCTGGGCTTTGCCCGCCTGGATCATCCACAGGAAGAAGAATGCGCTGATGATCGACAGCGCAGCGCGCGACACGGCAGCCGAAAAATAGGCGAGACGGACGCGCAGGTCCGCCGCCGCAGCGATACCGATCTTCAGCGTCGAGAACAGCCCTTCGCTCGAGCGTTCCGGCTTACCGTCGGCGCCGAGGGTTTGTCCCGGCGCACCCGGCGCGAGTCCTCGCGCGACGATGATCAGTGGAATGATGCACAGTGCCGCGACGGTCCAGTAGGTCCACTTGCCGGCGTCGAATGCCGACAGTCCCTGCGCCTGAAACAGCTTCGGCAGCTGCGAGGCGACCCCGATCAGCAATGCGATCCCGAGTCCGTTCAGGAAGAAGCAGATGCCTACCAGCTTGCCGCGCGAGGTTTCGCGCGGATAGTCCGCAATCACCGTGCCCAACATCGCCGAGATCAGCGATGCCCCGCAGGCGAGGATGAACACCATCAGGATCAGCGAGGCACCGTACGACACGAACGGAAACAGGAAATACGAAATACCGAGGATCAGGAAGCCACCGGCGTACAGCATTCGCCGGCCAACTCGGTCAGAGGCGGCGCCAATCAGGGTTGAGAGCAGCAGCGCCGGAATTTCCGAGACGATGTCGAGCAGTCCGCTGACGCGTCCCTGAATCTCGTTCGGAACCGCGAGCATCTCGTTGAACAAGTAGGGACGCAGGTTGCCGACCAGCGTCAGCAGTCCAATCGAAAAGAACGCGGCGCCGAGCAGGGCGAAGAAGTTCTGGCGCTGGATTCCCGGTGCAAGTTCCCAGGGGCCCACCTTGATAGGTGGGCCCTGGGTTTCAGGATTGCTCAAGCAGACTCAGCCAGCTGCTTGCAGGGTCACCTGCTTGGCCGGGTCGCGCGGCGCGACCAGCGGCGTAGTGTCCAGCACCCAGGCATTGGTCTCGCGACGCGCCGGGCACGGAATCGCGAACGCGACATCGCCTTTCGCCTGGGCTGCCTTGATGGCGTCCATGTCGAGCCGCCAGCCGCGCGACTCGAACTCGTCCAGCTTGTCGCGGTACTGCAGGATGCACTTGTCCGCCGGCATCATCAGTTCCTTGGCGCGGCTCGGTGGCGTCAGTCGCGGCCGCACTTCGTTCATGACGCGAATGTCCTGACCGGCAATGAACATGTTGCGCTCGTTGACTTTCTTGTCGATGAAGCCGTTCAGCTTGGTGCCGATGCCCTTCTTGAAGAAGCCGAGATTGCGTTCATTGAGCAGGAACACACGCGTGCGATTCTCGTCGATCGGTGCCTCGAACATGTACTGGTGCATCGATGACTTCTCGGAGAAGTTGATGTAAGTCCACATGTGGTTCGGGCCGACGGTGCCGGAGCCGGCTTCCATCTTGCCGCCCTTCGGCCGGAAACGCTTCATGACCCAGTTCTTGAGTGGCGGCGCGTCGAATGTCGCCATGAAGCCGAAGCCCCAGTCGTTGTTCTTGAACGGGCGCAGCTCCATCATCGTGTAGCTATCTTCGCGCTCGCCCTGATAGCCGTGCGTGGTGTGCACGTATTCGTTGTGCGCGGGGTCGAGGCCGTTCTCGATCGAACGTTCATAGTGGTAGTCGACGTCGAACGTCACGACGGTGGCGCGCCACTCGGGCGTGCCGTGCTCCTCGACTTCCATGATCGGCGGCCGTTCGGCTTCCGGCAGGTCGCCAAGAAATGCGAACACGATGCCGTACTTCTCCTGCACCGGGTAGGCGTCGACCCGTGCGCGGGCCGGCGGCTTGGTCTTCGAGCCGATGGAGGGGATGCGCGTGCAGACGCCATCGCGGTTATAGCGCCAGCCGTGGTACGGACACTGCACGGTGCCGTCGTCCTTGCACTTGCCCATTGACAGCGATGCGCCGCGGTGAATGCAGGTGTCGGACAGCACGGCGACCTTGCCCTGCTCATCGCGGAAGGTCACGAAGTCGTGCGCCAGGATCCGGACCTTCTGTGGCGTCGCGCCGAGGTCGGCTGAGCGGATGACGGGGTACCAGAAGTTGATATACATGACGCGACTCCATTGCAAAGAACAGGCGGCAGCGCCGCGTGCGCTGTTGTAGCCAATTTCTGTTGTACCACCCGCGAGTCAGCTTTGCGATGTCCACTGGCCGGACATCCACGGTGAGACCTTTTCGACCCCTACAGCAGTTCGTGTCACCGCGGGTATATAACGAGTCTCGTCAAATTTCACCTGGAGCGACCTGACCATGAACGAACCGCAGCGATCTGCTGGACCCCCGCCCGATACGCGCGCTGCGGGCGGCCCGCCGCCAGGCGTCGGTGGCCCGCCGGGAGGCATGCCGCCGGCGGCGATGGAAGGTCCGACCAGTGGCTTCGAGGGCCGTGAGGACATGCTCGGGCGTGCCGTTGCGCTTGCGATCCGCACCCTTAAGGACGCCCAGCCCTACCAGCACGAGATGAACGATGCGCTGGTCAAGATGCATCTGAACGCGGTGCAGTTCGCGAAAAACAACGGCACGGTCGCGCAATTCGTCGCTCACGACGTCAAGACAATGATGCCGATGCTGTCGCGGATGAAAGGCATCATCGACAAGACTGGCAATAAGGAGATCGCGCTGATCGGCATGTTCGATCGCACGACGTGCCTTTACCAGCTGTGCCTGGATCTGGCGGGCTCGCCTGGGCGCCGCGAGTTCACGTTTCCGTTCTCCACGGTGCTGTCGATCGGCAAGCGCATCGGTCAGTTCGACATGACCGACCAGGAGCTGCATGAAATCTGGTTGAAGCCCCGCCTGCAAGGCTATGCCGAGGTACTTGGCGTGCAGCTGAACGTCAGCGACATCGGGCCGGACGGCAAAGTAGTGGTGACGCTGGTCGACTAGAGCCGCGGTCGCGGCAGTGTCCACTGCGCGGCCAGGCGAAGGCCTGCCGCAGTGCAGCTTTGCAACGGGCGGGTATAACCGAGTGTAAGCAACAGATATTCGTTGCTGTTTTTAAGAAAAATTCTGTTGCTGACAGGCAACAACTGGATGGGGCGGACACTAGTACTTCAGTTTTTGGGTCGCGATAGACGTCGCGGTTCGGGAGCCGATCAAGCAGGGGGGATGAGCATGTCGAAATTCCGAGGTTGGCAGCACGCGGTGTGGACCGCGCCGTTGACGTTCCTGATGGCTGGACCTGCGATGTCGCAGGCACCGGTCGCCGATGCGGGTGCGCTGGACGAAATCATCGTCACCGCGCGTAAGCGCGAAGAAGGCCTGATCGAAGTGCCGCTGGCGATCACTGCAGTCACCGCTGAGCAGATCGCTAGGGAAGGTATCAGAGACGTCGAGGGCATCATCTCGCGCGATCCCAGCCTGGCGTTCGATCTGGGCATCGCCCCCTACGACACCCGTATCGTGATCCGCGGCCTGTCGCCAACCCGCGGCCGTCCGAATGTTGCCACGCTGATCGACGGCATCGACGTCTCGAGCGAGTCTTCCGGCGTGGCCGGTGGCTCGCTGCTGATCAACCCGCGACTGATCGATATTGCGCAGATTGAAATCGTCAAGGGTCCGCAAAGTGCGTTGTACGGACGCAGCGCGTTCGCGGGCGCTATTTCCTACACGACCGCTGATCCGGACGACGAGGTCTCGGGCAGCGCCCAGGCCGACTTCAACAATCGCGACCAGCTGGATCTGAAGGCCAGCCTCTCGCTGCCCTTGACCGACACGCTCGGCCTTCGTCTCAATGGCTATGCGTTCAGCGATCAGGGCTTCTATACGAACTTCGCGACCGGCAGCAAGGTCGGCGGCGGTGACGGCCAGGGCGGATCCCTGACGGTCAAGTGGCAGCCGAACGATGCCTATGCGCTGAAGTTCCGCACCGAATACTCGGACGACGCGTTTGAGGCGGCGCCGCAGGCCGCACTGCCGTTCAATGCGTTCAATACGCTTCCCGCTAGTGCTTCGCAGTGCAATATCGGTTCGAACTCGATGGGTGCGGCGAGCATTGGTTTCGTCCTCGATTCCAATTGCCCGGATACGCCGGGGATCAGCGCCCTGGGTCTGCACGCTGCACGCGAACTCGAGCGGCTCACAGGAAGCCGCGGCGTATTCAACGACATGCGCATCCCGACGTTTATCGGAGGGGTCGGCAGCGCCGACAGTCTGCGGGTTGAGATCAGCCCTGACTACACGCAGTCCACTGACAACGGCGTGACCGCGCCGGACTTCGCGGGTAGCGATCGGCAGGTTCTGCGTCTCTCTGCGGGACAGACTTACGACGTGACGTACGGCCAGTTCACATCGCTGACCGGTTACACGCGTGCACTGGTGGCCACGTCGTTTGACATCGACAAGACTAATTTTCTGCCGGTTCAGCAGAACCTGAAAACGAGCAACACGACAGAGCAGTTCAGCCAGGAGCTGCGCTTCACTTCGGACTTCGATGGTCCGGTGCAGTTCATCGCTGGCGTCCAGTACTGGACCGAACGAAGTGACCAGATCGAGTTGAACAACAGCGCCACGATCGGTGCCGGCACGATCTGTTTCGCGGTCGATCCGTTTCCACCAGGTGGCGCGGCGATCGAGGCGCCGGCGGGAACTTTGTATACGTTCGCGCCGCGCTTTGGCGCACCGCCCATGTCGCCTTTCACGCCGACGATCGGTGCGCCGGCTGGCTCCTGCACAAGCCCCACGGGTGGATTCACCAGCACCGACATTTCGCCGTTTATGGCGGAAGTTGCGGCGGCTCGCCTTCCTTCCTGGGTTCGTCGCACGGTTGATCACAGATCGGTCTATCTCGATGTGGAATGGGAGATCGTCGATTCGCTGAAGCTGATTGCTGAGGCGCGCTACGTTGAGGAAGAGAATTTTGTCTCTGCCGGCTTTACCGACGGCTCGAATGGACCGGGCACCGTGACGCTTTGCGGGCCGAACGGTCCGTGCCTCGGCGGCGCCAATGTTCCGTCGGCGGGCTTGCCGCCAGCGCCTGGATTTTTCGTTCCCATTATCGGTCCCATGGGTTTCGCGGCAGCACGCACGACGCAGCAGGTCGCGTATCCGGTTCTCAAGGAGGACTACATCACTCCGAAGGTGACCTTGCAGTGGACTCCGAATCGCGACATGAACGTTTACGCGTCGTACTCTGAGGCGCGCAAGCCCGGCGGTTACTCGACGGTTACGATCGGTGGCTCTGGCGCACCCGCCAACGGCGCAGACATCCTGTTCGAGTCGGAGAAGCTGAAGGCCTATGAGATCGGCGCCAAGTGGCGCAGCGCCACCGGACGTATGCAGCTGACTGGCAGCGTCTTCAAGACCGACTTCACCGACAAGCAGGTCGGCAGTCAGGTCATTGTCGGCAACACGCTGTCCAACCGCGTGACCAATGCCGGTGCTGCGGAGTTGTTGGGAATTGAGCTTGCAGCGCAGATGCGGCCCTCGGAAAACTGGCTGCTGGGCGCTGGTCTCACCTACTTTTCGAAGTACGAGTACACGGACTACCGCACGACCTCCCGCGGCGCGGGCGAGATTGGCCGCGTGGGCAACTGCTCCATTGGCTATATCGACTCGGGTACGAATTCGTTCACGCCGCTGCCGACGACGGGCGTGATTCCGAACAACCCGGTCACGACCTCGCCCTATGCTCTGACCTGCCAGCTCGATCGGACCGGTAACTTCATCGAGGACACGCCGGAGCTCGCGTTGGCGGCGAACGTCGGCTACCGCCGACCGATCGGCGACGGTGGTACCCAGCTGTTCGCTGATCTCGATGCGAACTGGCAGGACGAGCGCTTCCTTGAAGATGACAACGGCTCGTACCTGAACTCCTACTGGATCGCGAATTTCCGTATCGGTATTGAGCGCGACAATTGGACGGCCACTTTGTATGTCGACAATCTCGCCGATGATCGGACGATTCGATCTGCCGGCACGGGTCCTGCGATCTACGCCTCTGATTTCCGGCTCGGCGGCTTGAACTACTCGCCAGCGGGTCCGACTTCGAGCTTTTCGACGTTCGTGTTTGCGCCAAAGATCCCCACCACCACGTTCGCGGACCTGCCGCGTCCGCAGACGGTGGGTCTGCGGGTCAACTACAAGTTCTGATGATGGCCTGGGCGCGGGCCGCTCTTCGCAAGGAGAGCGGCCCATGGCTTTGACCCGCCGCGAATTGATGCCGGGATTGCTGGCTCTCGGGCTCAGCGATGCCAGTTTCAGCGGTGAAGTGCCGACTGCCGCTGCACCGGGCCAGGCTCATTCACCGCAATTTGATCCAGCCGAGAACCTGCGCCAGATCGTGCGCATGCAGGGCAGCCTGCGTGAGCAGGATGTGCCGTGGTGGTTCACGGGCGTGATCTTTGCGGTCACAGGCGAGGGCGAAACGCCGCGGCCACTGGTGCGCTTCGAGGGCATGGAGATCTACTGGTTCCGGCACTTGCCCGACGGCTATCTGCTCGGTGGCAACACCGTCACGTTCTTTCGCGATTTCGTGACCAATTCGTTCCTGTACGAGTTCAGGAATCCTTGGACCGGGCGCACCGACGAAGTCAAGCCCGCGGTACAGGGTGGCAATCTTGGCTTCCACTACACGACTGAGGGCATCTGGCCCGCGCGGCTCAACGCCGAGCCCTTCACGGCACCGGTGCGCGCACCGCTTCGCTTGCAGTGGCATCGGATGGGCGAACACGTCTGGTTACAGCATCAGACGATCTATCCGCCCGGGATGCCGCCGATGCACGGCCAGCGCCAGAGCATGTTTGCCACGCGTCGCGACTTCGAGAATCGGCGACTCGAGGCACTGCCGACGGTGTTCTCGTCGACCGTCTTCATGGGCTGGTTGAAGTGGATGGACATGAAGGATCAAGCGGGCCATGTGGTCTGGCACGCTTCAGGGGCGAAGCTGAAGTCCATAGACGAATTGCCGTTCGAGTACCGCGCGCGTGCGGAGCGCGAGTTCCCTCAGCGGATGACGGCGCGGCCTACGTTTGCGCAGGCCGCCGGCCCATAGAGATCCGGTAGATTCCTGCAGCGAACACCAGCGATGTGATTGTATTGAAGATCGGATACTCGAGCGGATACAGCCAGCACTCGCGATAGCCGCGCAAAGCTCCGCTGGGTGTCGGGTGTTGGCATTCCGGAAGTGAAGCGCAGGTTGCGATGGAACCAGCGCATGAAGTTGCACTGGGCCCGCAGGTTGAAGATTCCGTAGAACAGGAACAACGCCAGCATGATCGGCACGGTGGCCGTGAGTTCATCGCGACGCAGCCCAGCACGAATGCGGCGATGAACACTCCGTCCTGGAACAGGGCCTCGAAGACCTTGTAGACGGGCCGACCCGGAGACCAAGCAGGCCGACTACGGGCTTGCGGTAAAGTCGTGGCGTCATGTTGCAGCACTCCGCGCTGAAACCAGTCGAGGGGTGTCCAGCGAAGCCCCATTGAAACCTGCCGCGATCAAGATCGCGACCACTGCGCGGGTCGTGAGTCGGTAGTCCCGCCGTGCCCGGGTGCCGTTCGTAGAATCTCCCGAGGGAATCGGGAGGCTTAGGGTATGCACACGGCGCGACGCGGATCGATCTGGCTGGCTGCCACTGCACTGGGTTGTTGTGTGAGCCTGCCGCTGTTGATGGCAGCTGAACAAGCACAGGTACCAGTGCGCTTCGTCGATGAGGCCGAGACACGCGGAGTTGCCGATCCTGCGGTGAATTCCACCGGCCCGAGCTTCGGCGACTACGACGGCGA
>JBBQWY010000020.1:0-52364 GCA_038210215.1 Steroidobacterales bacterium | reverse complement strand
GCATCTGGCCGGTGAGCATTCGAGCTACGAATACTCCGGGCAGCGCTACCGCCTGCAACCGCTCGCGAACTTTGTTGGCCTGACACCGTCGCTGCTGTCGACGCAGGATGCAACCGTGCCGGTTGTGATGGTGCGCGCCGGGGATCATTCAACGGGTCTGGTCGCCGACGAGCTGATCGGCAGCCGTGAGATCGTCGTCAAGAACGTCGGACCGCAGATCTCCGGGATTCGGGGCGTCGCCGGTGCGACCATCCTCGGCGACGGGCGAATTGTCATCATTCTCGACATCGGTGCGCTGGTGCGCGCGGACTCCCGTGGCCGCACGGCGCGCGTCGCGCCGCGCGACAAGGTCGATGCGCGTCCCGTGGCGCTGGTCGTCGACGATTCCATCACCGTGCGCCGCGTGACCCAGCGGCTGCTCGAGCGCAACGGGATGCGCGTGCTGACGGCCCGCGACGGTGTCGATGCCGTTGAAGTACTCGCCGAGCATACGCCCGATATCATCCTGCTCGACATCGAGATGCCGCGGATGGACGGCTACGAAGTGGCAGCTCACGTGCGCAGCGACGCGCGCCTGCAGCAGATTCCGATCATCATGATCACGTCGCGCGTCGGCGAGAAGCATCGGGCGCGCGCGATCGAAGTGGGCGTTGACGATTATCTGGGCAAACCCTACCAGGAAGCCCAGTTGCTCGAGGCGATCGCGCCCTTGATCGAGCGCCATCGCGAGCAGCGCAAGCGGGCGACGCGCTGATGACCGAACGCTTCCTCGAGGTCTATAGTGTGCTGATCCCGCTCGCGGAGAGCCGGCTGCTTTTGCCGCGTACCTGCGTCGCCGAAGTCGTCGCCTATTCGACTCCGGTCGAGATGGAAGACGTGCCAGCCTGGTATCTCGGCACGGTGCAGTGGAATGGTCGGATGATCCCGCTGGTTTCGTTCGAAGGGATGTGCGCACAGGCTTTGCCGGTTTCCAGTGGCCGGTCGCGGATCGTGGTCATGCATGCCCTGGGCGGTGCTCTCGAAGGCGGTTACTTCGGCCTGCTCGCGCAGGGCTTCCCGCAGGTGGTGCGGGTGACGGCCGACGTGATCCGTCCCGACAACTCCCGGGCCCTGCCGGAGCGCTGGCCGGCGCTTTGCCAGGTACGGATGATCAACGAGACGCCGCTGGTTCCGGATATCGAGCGCATTGAATCGATGATTGCCGCAGAGACGCGGGTTTCAGCCTGACGCGATCGACCCAGCGGCGCTGTCGCAAGATGGCGACTGGCGCGGCCTTCAGGCTGGCATTGACCGTTTCGGATGCCATAATCGGCCGATGACCGGCACCAATGCATCTCAGCGCCGCCAGCTGCGTAGCGTCTCGCTGCTGATCGCAGCCGCGACCTTGTCCGCCTGCTCTTTGCTGCAGGATCCCTTTCATCGCAAGCAAGCGGCGGTCGTCGCGCCGCCGCCGGTGCCGGTCATCCCGGCGCCGCTGGCGACGCATCGCTTCGAGATCCTGCCCGACGACGACGTGATCGGTACCGTGCAGGTCACGGTGGCGAGTGCCGAGGACACGCTGTCGGATATCGCGCGCCGTTTCAATATCGGCTACGAGGAAATCGTTCGCGCCAACCCCAAGGTTGACCCGTGGCTGCCGGGAGAGGGCCGCGAGATCGTGATCCCGACGCAGTATGTGCTGCCGAACGCGCCGCGAGAAGGTGTGGTGATCAACCTCGCAGCGATGCGGCTGTTCTATTTCAGCAAGGTGAAAGCTGGCGAACCACAGGTCGTCTATACGCATCCGCTGGGGATCGGCAAGGTGGGCTGGGCGACGCCGCTCGGGGCAACACGCGTGGTACGCAAGGCGAAGGATCCCACCTGGCGACCGGGACCTGGTGTGCGCGCGGAACACAAGAAGAACGGCGAGATTCTGCCTGCGGTGGTGCCGCCGGGTCCGGACAATCCGCTCGGCACCCGCGCGATGTATCTCGGCTGGCCGCAGTACCTGATCCACGGCACGAACAAACCTTACGGCGTCGGTCTGCGTTCCAGCCACGGCTGCATCCGGATGTATCCCGAAGACGTCGAGATGATCTACGAGAAGATTCCGGTCGGCGAAAAAGTCAGGGTCGTCAATCAGCCCTTCGTGTTTGGCTGGCACGACGGGCAGCTGTACCTGCAGGCCTATGATGTGCTCGAAGACGATACGCGCGACTGGCAGAAGGCACAGAAGCGCCTGCTGTCGAAGTCGCTGGCGGATCGCATCCAGAAGGAACTGAAGTCGCGCGCCGAGGCGATCAACTGGGATTCGGTCTCGAAGGTCGCGCATGATCCGCACGGCATACCGGTGTCGGTATCGCGCGCCGATGCATCGGTCGAGCTGATCGTCGCGAGCGCCCTGCGGGTGCAGAACCGCGTTCCGGACGGCGCAAGCTGGGATGGCACGTCCAACCTGCCGGTGGACGAAAAGACATTCCAGGAGATGGTCTCGGACAGCGATCCGAACGCTCCGGCCGGATCGGTGTCACGGGCTCGTACTGGTAGCTGAGTCGCGTGCGGATCGGCGCCGGCGCTCTACTAACCCTGTCGGCACTGGTCTGCGCCAACACGATGGCCGCTGTGCCGGATCAGCATTCGTTCGCGAACGTGCAGTCGCTGCTCGTCCGTCATCTGGATCTCCATCTTGAGGCGGATTTCCAGAATCAGCGCCTGACCGGCGTCGTCGACCTTCGCATCGAGCGCCGCGACCCGGACGCCGATGAACTCGTTCTCGACACGCGCGACCTGATCATCCGCGAGATCTGGCAGCTGGGTGAGGCGCCGCGCTCCCTGCCGTTCAGCCTCGGTGAACCCGAGCGGACGCTCGGACAGCCGCTGCGTATCAAGCTTGGCCGGGCACGGGCCGGTGAGCTGACGACGGTGCGGATTTCTTACCAGACGCGGCCGGGCGCTTCAGGCCTGCAATGGCTTGCGCCCGACCAGACGGCCGCTGGCACCGATCCATTCCTGTACTCGCAGTCGCAGGCCATCCACGCGCGGTCGTGGATTCCGCTGCAGGACACCCCGCAGGTACGGCTGACCTACACGGCCGAGATCCGCGTTCCGCCGCGCCTGCGCGCGGTCATGAGCGCGGCGCTCACCAGCGAGGACAGCGCGCAGGGCGTGTATCGTTTCGAGATGCCGCAACCGATCCCGAGTTACCTGCTCGCGATCGGCGTCGGGCGCCTGGAGCGACGCGAGCTCGGACCGCGCACCGCCGTGTTTGCCGAGCCACCGGTGATCGACGCGGCCGCAGCCGAGTTTGTCGACACCGAGAAGATGCTGGCCGTCTGCGAGCAGCTGTTCGGCCCGTACCGGTGGGGTCGCTACGACATGCTGGTGCTGCCCTCGGCTTTCCCTTACGGGGGCATGGAGAATCCGCGGCTGACATTTCTCACACCGACGATGATCGCCGGCGATCGCAGCCTGGTTTCGCTGATTGCGCATGAGCTCGCGCATTCCTGGTCCGGCAATCTCGTGACCAACGCCACCTGGGAAGACTTCTGGCTCAACGAAGGTTTCACGGTATTCCTCGAACGCCGCATCGTCGAAGCGCTCTATGGCGACCGCTTGCGCGAAATGGAGGATGAGCTGGGACTGCAGTCACTGCGTGAGGGTCTGCGCACGCTGGACACGCGCGACCAGATCCTCGCGATCGACCTGCGCGGCCGCGATCCCGACGATGGCTTTTCGCAGGTGCCTTACGAAAAGGGCCGGTTGTTTCTCGGCTGGCTCGAGGCGCAGTTCGGCCGTGAACGCTTCGCGGAATTCCTGCGCGGCTACTTCGATCACTTCGCCTTCCAGAGCGTGACCACCGAACAGTTCCGCGATTACCTCAGCACCCGGTTGCTGGCGCTGGATCCATCACGAGTCTCGGCAGCGCAGATCGACGAGTGGCTACAGCAGCCCGGCCTGCCCAGCTTTGCAGTGCTGCCGCGCTCCGACGCATTTGTGAAGATCGATGCGGTGCGCGCTCAATGGCTCGCCGGCGCGTTGCCGCTTGAGGAGCTCCCGGCCGCCGAGTGGAGCACGCCGCAGTGGCTGCATTTTCTCAACAACCTGCCACAGCGTCTCACCGCCGAGCGGCTGCGCGAGCTCGATCAGCGTTTCAACCTGACTGACAGCGGCAACGCCGAGATTGCGCACAGCTGGCTGCTGGTCGCGATCCACAATGACTATCGCCCGGCGTATCCGCGTCTGGCCGAATACCTGCAGACCATTGGCCGCCGTAAACTGATTCGTCCGTTGTACGAAGCGCTGGTGGCGACGCCCGATGGACGTCGTCTGGCCCGCGAGATTTACGAACGTGCCCGACGCGGGTATCACCCGATTGCGGTCACAACGCTCGACCCGATCGTGCGAGGCGAAGACGCGAAGCAGCCGTAACGGTAGCGACCCACTGCGCCGCAATGTGTTAAATTGCGGGCGGTCTAGAAGGGTGAAGAGTGCCCGAGCGTCTCTCGGACATCGCAATTGAACAACATCACGGCGCCGATCTCGCGATTTCGCGGGCGCCTACGGGCATCGTCGCCTTCGTCGGCCGTACGCTGAAGGGCCCGATCAACCAACCGGTCAGCGTTCACAACTTTGCAGACTACCAGCGCGTTTTCGGTGGGCTGTGGCAGCCGTCGACGCTGTCCTACGCGATCGAGCAGTTCTTCGAGAACGGTGGTCGCCATGCGCTGCTCGTTCGCGTCGTCAACGGCGGTTGCGCGCCGACCCTCACGCTGCCAGGCGGCGGCGGCGGCCTGCAGCTTCGAGGCATTGCGCCCGGCTCGCGGGAGCATCTGCGAGCTTCGGTTGACTACGACGGGATCGCGGCCACGGAGAAGGATCGGTTCAATCTAGTGCTGCAGCGGGTACGCGGCGCGGCCTCGGAGCTGATCGAGGACCAGGAGATTTTTCGCCGCGTATCGATCCTGCCGGACGGTGGGCGCTACATCGTGGACGCGTTGCTCGAGTCGCGACTCGCCCGCGCCACGGGGCCAATTCCGTCTGCGCGACCCGACCGATCGCCGCCCGCCGTGCCAGGTGGCCTCGTCGGCTACACCTACGCGAACAACGATGGCGATGATGGCGAGCCGCTGACGGACTACGACATCATCGGATCGGCGCAGGCGGGAACCGGAATCTTCGCATTGCAGGCGGTACCTGCGTTCAACATGCTATGCATCCCACCCCTCGGACGTGAGCAGGACGTCGGCGCCAGCACGCTGCTGGTTGCCAGCCGGTTCTGTCGTGACCATCACGCGATCCTGATCTGCGATCCACCCGCGAGCTGGTCGAGCGCCACGGCGGCGATCGACGGCATTCGCGACTGGCCGTTTCGGGCCGATGACGCGCTGATGTATTTCCCGCGCATCATCGCGCAGGATCGGCTGCGCGGCAGGGCGGAGGTGTTCGCGCCCTGCGGGGCGATTGCCGGCATGCTCGCCCGGTTCGACGCGACCGCACCGCTGTGGAGCCCGGTCGAGCGCGACGAAGTCCTGCTGCGCCCAGGTCTGCGGCCGGCCTGCACGGTCAGTGACAACGAGCGCGCGCGGCTCGCGCAGTTGGCGATCAATACGCTGACGGCAACGCGAGTCGCGCATCGCCTGCCACACGAAGCACGCACCCTTGCGGCCGGCAACGCCGGCGCAACCGATTGGCGTTACCTCGCGCCGCGACGTCTCGCGCAGTTCATCGCTTCGTCCATCGAGCGCGGCACACAGTGGCTGCTGCTCGCCCACAGCGGGCCCGTCGCGTGGCAGCGAGTGACCGCTCAGGTCGAGGCATTCCTCGCGACGCTGGACCTCGAGGGCGCGTTCCCCGGTGCCGCGCCGGGCGAGTGCTATTTCGTGATCTGCGATCAGCGCTTCAATGATCGCGATGCGCGGGCGGAGGGGAGAATCAGCTTCGTGTACGGCTTCGCTGCGAGCCGGCCCGGCGAGTTTCACTCCTTTCTGGTCAGCCACGCGCGCGGCCAGAGCAGCGTGCGCCCCGTCGCGGTGAATCGCTATACGACCTCGGCGCGGCGCGTTGGCGAGGAAATCGAGACAGGACTGCTGCGCGGGCTGGGCCCGCAGTAGCTCAAGCCGTGGAGCGCGGTGAAACGTACATCGTGATCACGGCGCGTACCACTTCCTGACCCGCCGAGTCGACGATCGTCACGGGCACGCCGACGTTTTCGGCGCTGCCCCAATCGTTGCGGTCGAGCTGCGCGGTGGCGGTGACGCCGGTCTGCGCGCGCTTCAGATACTCGATCGTCATGCCGCGAGGCAGCCAGCGCATTGTCGGGGGAATCGTCACTTCGGTCACGAGGCCAGCGACCAGTTCCGCAAGGTTGCCCATCGCCAGCGCATGGATCGAGCCGACATGATTCTCGATACGTCGTCGTCTGGAGATTTCCGCGCGACACAGCGTCGGCCGCAGTTCGATGAAACGCGGCGAGATGGTCGAGAAATACGGTGCTTTGCGACACACGGCGCGTGCAAACAGCCATCGACCCCAGCCAGACCCTGACAGCTGACGCCAGCGGCGCAGCGTCGGGCCGATCGGCGCCGTGCTCGTGGTGGATAGCCAGTCGACTTGCTGGCGCGTGGCGATGGAGTCCGAAATAATCCCCCCCCCTATCCCAACTATCCGGGATGTCACCGAAGGACGCGAACTCTAGCATGGCTCGACCGCATATCGAATTTCTGCACGCGCAGCAGCTGCCGTGGACGCCGGCCGGCTTCGGTGGACCGATATGGCGTTCGGTCCAGATGAAGCAGCTCAGCGAGGATCCCACCAGCGGGGCGTGCAGCCTGCTGCTGTCATTGCCTGCAGATTTTGCGGTGACAGAGCATCAGTTGGCTGCCAGCCAGGAGTTCCTGGTACTCGATGGCTCGTTCGAGATCGACGGCCAGGATTACACGCTCGATTGCTACGGTTATCTGCCGACGAGTATGCCGCGACGCTCCTGGAGCAGCCGCGAGGGTGCGGTGCTGCTGTGCTTTTTCGACGCCAGGCCGAACTGCGTTGAACAAGAGGGGGATGCGCCGACCGAACAAGCCTGGGATCGTTCGCAGCTGATTCGCTGCATCGATACGCACAACACCCCCTGGACGCGTCACGACATCGATCCGTCGGTGCAGTTCCTGAACCTTGCCCATAAAGTCGTGCGGCACATCCCTGCGACCGGCGAGAAAACGCTGCTGCTGTCGAGTGGCGCGCAGACTCATCCGAGGAACTGGCGCGAGGCGCAACTGCAGCATGATTGCGCCGAAGAGATGTATCTTCTGGGCGGTGACATCATCGGCGAGCGTGGCACGATCTACGAGGGGGGTTACTTCTGGCGCCCGCCTGGACAGTGGCACGGACCGTTCGGATCGAGGCGCGGCAGCCTTTCCCTGATTCGATTCTGCGAGGGTCACCATCAGAATCTGTGGTCCGATCAGCCGCAGCCCTTTACCCTGACCCCGCGCCACGCCCCGGAACTGCCGCTGCCATACCGCAGCTGCCTGCCCGCCTGGTTGCCACCGAGGTATTGAGTGGAACCGTCCAGGCATGTGGTTTTTTCCCACGGACAGAAATCCGGCCCCTGGGGACGCAAGATTTCCTCGCTGGCCGCCGTCGCGCGTGCGGAAGGCTACGCGGCTCATTCCATTGACTACCAGGGTCTCGATGAGCCGGCCGAGCGGGTCGCGCGGCTGGTTGCAGCCTGTCAGGCACTGCGCGGCGAGTTGGTGCTGGTCGGCTCGAGCATGGGAGCCTATGTGTCGGCCGCGGCGGCAGCGCTGCTGCATGCGCGGGGCCTGTTCCTGATGGCGCCGGCGATCTATGTCGACGGTATTCCGGCCTTGCCGGTCGGCGCCGTCGATTGTCCGACCGCGGTAGTGCATGGCTGGGCCGACGAGATCGTGCCGGTCGAGCACAGCATCCGCTTTGCGAGTGAACACCACGCGGCCCTGCACATCCTCGACACGGACCACGGTCTGCACTCGCAGATCCGCATGGTCAAGGTGCAGTTCGAGTATTTCCTGATCGGGCTCGATCTGCCGCGCCTGAAGAATCTCTGATGCGCACTCAGGCGCGTCCTACGCGGCGCGCGTTGCGGCCATGAAACTTCTGCCGTTGCTGTTGCGTCCCTTCGTGCGGGCCGACTTGCGCCCGGAGGACAGCGCCGAGCGTCTCGATGCCCAGTCTGGCGCGCCCGTCTGCTACGTGCTCGAGCAGCGCAGCCTCACGGATCTGGCGCTGCTCACCAACGTTTGCCGCGAGCGCGGCATGCCGCGTCCGGACGGCCGGTTGATGGGCCGTGAACGAAGCCTCGTGCGCGCCGCATTGCCGTTGCTGCGAGCGCGCGGTTTTTGGGATCGGCGCATCGATCGGCGGCCGCCACAGAACCTGATGATGATGATCGATGCAGTGCGCGCTGATCCGACGCTCGACATCCGGCTCGTGCCGACTGCGGTGTACTGGGGACGTGCACCGCGCAAGGAGGCTTCGTGGCTGCGCCTGTTGCTGGCCGAAGGCTGGGCGCTGACCAGCGGTTTGCGCAAGTTGCTGGCGGTGTTGATCAACGGCCGCTTCACCCTGGTCGAGATCGGCGAACCGCTGAGCCTCAGATCGTTGCTGAGCGCAGACGGCAGCTCGCGCGCCGAGGCGCAGCGCATCGGCCGGCTGCTGCGTGCCCAGTTCCGGCGGCAACGCACGGCGCGGATCGGACCTGATCTGTCACATCGGCGCACGGTGGTGACACGGGTGCTGCGCACCCGCGCGGTGCGCGCGGCGATCAGGCAGGAGATGCGCGATTGCAAGCAGACCCGGACGCAGGCAATCGCCACTGCACGCCGCTATACCGAAGAGATCGCGGCGAATTATTCGCATGCTTTCGTCACGCTGGCCGAACGTGCGCTGAAGCGGCTCTGGAACCGCCTCTACGACGGCGTCGTGTTCGAGCATGCGGAGACATTGCGCGAGGTTATCGACAAGCGCGAGATCGTATTCGTGCCCTGCCATCGCAGCCACATGGATTACCTGTTGCTCAGCTACGCCATTTGCCGCGAGGGCTATGCGGTGCCGCATATTGCGGCGGGCATCAATCTGAACATCCCGGTGATCGGTCGACTGCTGCGCAAGGGTGGCGCGTTCTTCATCCGGCGCAGTTTCGCTGGCAATGCGCTGTACACGGCCGTGTTCATGAAGTACCTCGCCACGATCATGGCGCGCGGACATTCGATAGAATACTTCATCGAAGGGGGTCGCTCGCGCACCGGGCGGCTGCTGCAACCGAAGACCGGCATGCTGTCGATGACCGTGCGCAGCTATCTTCGCGATTCCAAGCGCCCGGTCGTTTTTCTGCCGGTCTACTTTGGTTACGAGCGGCTCGTCGAGGCCAGTACCTATATCAGCGAACTGTCCGGCAAACCCAAACAGAAGGAGAGCGTACTCGATCTGCTGCGCGCCCTGCGAGTGCTGCGCGAAAAGTTCGGACGCGTGCATGTCAATCTGGGCGAACCGATTGAGCTCGACGCGATCCTGGATCATCACGCGCCAGCCTGGCGCGAGCTGCCCTTCGAGGAGGACACGCGCGCCGTCTGGATCGCCCGGGTTGTCGACGACCTGGCCATGCAGATCATGCGCAACATCAATGCGGCAGCGGCCGTAACGCCCGTGAACCTGCTGGCCATCACGCTGCTGGCGACCCCCCGGCAGGTCATGGCCGAGTCGGACCTGGTGCGGCAGATCGATCTGTATCTCGAGTTGCTGCGCGTCTGCCCGTACAGCGAGCGCGTTACCGTGACGCCTACGACGGGCGTCGACACCCTGGTCTACGCCGAGTCGCTGCAGATTGTGCAGCGCGAGCCGCACAAGCTAGGCGACCTGATCCGGATGACGGACCGCAACGCGGTGCTGATGACCTACTACCGCAACAATGTCCTGCACCTGTTCGCGCTGCCGTCGCTGGTCGCATGCGCCTTTCTGAGCAATTCCGTGCTGCGCACCGAAGACATCCAACGGCTTGCCTGGCGCATCTATCCCTATGTCAGCGCCGAGCTGTACCTGCGCTGGACCGAGTCGCAGCTCGAAAGTGTCGTACTTGCGGTGCTCAACGCGCTGGCGGATCTCGGTGTCATCGAGCGAGCGCAGGAGGGCGCGGCGTGGCGCAGGCCTGCTCCGACCGTGGATCGGGCGATCCAGCTTTCAGCGCTCGCGCAATCGACGATCCAGACGATCGAGCGCTATTACCTGGCGATCGCGCTGCTGCGCAAGGCCGGCAGCGGCATGTTGTCGGCGAAGATGCTCGCCGAGCGCTGCCAGTCCATGGCGCAGCGCATGACGATGCTGTACGGGTTCAACTCGCCCGAGTTCTTCGATCGATCGCTGTTCGATCAGTTCATTGCGCTGCTGCTCGAGCGTGCGGTGTTGCGCACCAGCGATGACGGCCTGCTGCTGTTCGACGATGTGCTGGAGCGGGTGGCCGCGGACGCCGAACTCGTCCTTTCGGAGCAGATCCGCCACAGCATTCTGCAGGTCACTCACGCCTGATCGTTTTGCATTGCAAGAGAAGTCCGCTCGCTGCGCGAGGCATGAAGCTCGCTGCTATACTTTCCACGTACGATTCCAACAACAGGTCACGCTGCGGAAGACCGGCACCTGCGCACACGGTCTGGAACTGCTCAGAGGTTGTCATGACGAAACATTTTCGTGGGACCCGACGCGCATTGGCGTTGACGGCATCGGCAGCGGCTCTGGCTGCAGTTCTGGGGGGAGCCGGAGCGGCGCACGCAATCGACTTCCAGAACGATGCCGGAACGCTGACCGGCAGCTGGGACACGACTTTGTCCTATGGTCAGGCGTGGCGGATCCAGGGACGCGACTGCAACCTGATTGCCACGGCCAACGGCGGTTGCGGACGATCCGCCAACATCGACGATGGCAACATCAACTACGGCACTGACATGTACAGCCGCGCTTTCAAGGCGGTCACCGAACTGTCGGTGCGCTACAAGTCGGTCGGCGCATTCGTCCGCGCCTCGGGGTTTTATGACCTTGATGTCGAGGACGGCAACACGCAGCGGACGCCCTTGCCGGAAGCTTCCAAAGATCTCGTCGGCAGCTATGGTCGTTTGCTCGATGCGTTCGTCTATGCGCGCTTCGATCTCGGTGCGATGCCGGCTGAGCTTCGGCTCGGGCGCCAAGTGGTGAGCTGGGGCGAGAGCACTTTCATCCAGAATGGCATCAACGTCATCAATCATTTCGATGTCTCGGCGCTGCGCGTGCCGGGTTCCGAGCTGCGTGAGGCGTTCCTTCCTCAGGAAATGGTCAATTTCTCGCTGCAGTTCAATGATCGCTGGAGCGCACAGGCCATCTACGTCGTCGACTGGAATCCGACTATCCCGGAGCCGACGGGCAGCGTGTTCAGCCCCAACGACTTTGCGGTACCGGGTGGCCGCAAGGTCATGCTCGGCTTCGGTGCCTTCTCGGACCAGGGCGTCGATTTTCGTCCGCTCGGCGGCACGCTGATCCGAGATTTCCAGTCCGTGACGAGACTGCCAGATCGGTTGCCTGATGATGACGGGCAGTACGGCTTCAACCTGAAGTACTACTCGCCGGACTTCAACAACGGCACCGAGTTTGGCCTGTACTTCATGAACTACCACAGTCGGCTGCCGTTGATTTCCGGACGTACCGGCAGCGCAGCCGGCATCGCAAATGCGTGGGGCACGGCGACGACGGTGCAGGCGACGGCGCTGGGGCTTGCGAGCGGTCTGCCGCTGGCCTCGGCGATCGGCCTCGGTGCAAATGCCGGCGTGGGCGCCTCGCGCACCAACAACCTTGGTTTCGTCGGCGATCTGTCACTCGCGCAGGCGCTCGAATACGCCACGATCGCCGGTCGCACCGCGCTGGCCGGTGGCAATGTCGCAGGGCAGGCCGCGAATCTCGCGACGCACGAGTACGCCAAGACCGCGAACTATTTCATCGAGTATCCCGAAGACATCAAGATGATCGGCCTGTCGTTCAACACGCAGATCCAGACTGGCGGCATCGCGCTGCAGGGTGATCTGACGTATCGCCAGGACGTCCCTCTGCAGTACGACGACGTCGAGTTGCTGTTCGCGGCGCTAACGCCGTTCGAGGCCGGGCTCGGGCTGCTCGGCGCGATGGCGCCAGCAGGCACGCCGCTGGCCGCGTTCACGCCGCCGCCGTGCACGGCCGTCACCAGCACCCTGAACGCCTGCAACCAGCTCGGCCGGTTCGGCGCGGGGCAGGAGATCCGCGGTTGGGGCCTGCATGACACCTGGCAGGCGCAGTTCACGGCCACCAAGACGTTTGCAAACGTGCTGAACGCGTCGCAGGTCGTCGTCGTGTTCGAAGGCGCGGTGTCGCACATTCCGGATCTCGAGGATCGCCTGACCGGCGGTCCCGTCGGTCGCGGCCTGCGTTACAACGGTCCGGGCACGTCCGTGTCGGGCAATGCTGAGCTTGCATCGCGGCACTTCGGCGAGGTCGAGCCGCAGAACCGCTTCGCTGATGCCACCTCCTGGGGGTATCGGTTCGCGGGGCGACTCGAATACCCCGGGCTCGTTGGCCCCTGGAACGTCGTGCCGCGCTTTTCCTGGCAGCATGACGTCAAGGGCACCACGCCGGGACCGGGCGGCAATTTTGTCGAGGGCCGCTATGCCCTGACGCTCGGTGCGTCGATGAATCTGCTGGCTACCTGGGAGCTCGACGCGTCGTGGACCAAGTTCGGCGGTGCGGGGCGATTCAATGACATCAACGACCGCGATTTTGTCGCGGCCGCCATCAAGTACTCGTTCTGATTGAACGGCTCCCACAGGACCCGCACAGGAGTAGACCGCTCATGTTGAAAAAAGCGCTCGTGACGGCCCTTGCCGCAGCGTCAGTCTTCGCGGCGGGTGCCGCCTGGGCTGCGGTCAGCGCGCAGGAGGCTGCGCGTCTGGGCAATGATCTGACGCCCCTCGGCGCCGAAAAAGCCGGCAATGCCGCCGGTACGATTCCCGCCTGGGATGGCGGACTCACTTCGGCGGCAAAGGCAGGTTTTCCGAACTTCAAGCCGGGCGGCCACCATCCGGATCCGTTTGCCAACGACAAACCGCTCTACACGGTCACGCGGGCGAACATGGCGCAGTACGCCAACGTGCTGACCGAAGGCCACAAAAAGCTGCTGACGACCTACCCGACTTACAAGCTTCTGGTATATCCGACCCGGCGCAGCGGCGCGGCGCCCCAGCGAATCTACGATGCCACCAAGCGAATCGCGACCACTGCGCAGCTCGCATCCGGTGGCAACGGCGTGCTGAATGCCGGCGAGGGCGTGCCGTTTCCGATGCCGAAAGAAGGCGTCGAGGTGTTCTGGAACCATGTGCTGCGTTATCGCGGTGATGCGATCGCGCGCCTGATCGGGCAGGCGCCGGTGACGGCATCGGGCGCCTACACGATGGTCAAGTTCCGCGATGAGACGTTCGTCGCCTATAGCGCGCCGGGTGCGAGGTCCGAGAATCTCGACAACATCATTGCGTATTTCATCCAGGAGACGATTGCCCCGGCCCGCCTTGCAGGCGAGATCCTGCTGGTCCACGAAACCCTCGATCAGGCGAGGGAGAATCGCCGCGCCTGGGTCTACAACCCTGGTCAGCGCCGCGTACGGCGCGCGCCGGATGTGGCCTTCGACAACCCGGGTACGAATTCCGACAACCTGCGCACGTCAGATCAGTTCGACATGTATAACGGCAGCCCTCAGCGCTACAACTGGCGCCTGGTCGGCAAGCGCGAAATGCTCGTGCCGTACAACTCGTACAAGCTGCACAGCAACACGCTCAAGTACGACAACATCCTGAAGAAGAACCATATCGATCAGGATCTCGCGCGCTACGAGCTGCGTCGCGTCTGGGTGGTCGACTCGGCGCTGAAGCCCGGTGTCAGCCACCTCTACAAGCGCCGTACGCTCTATGTCGACGAAGACAGCTGGCAGATCCTGGCCGTCGACTGCTACGACAGCCGCGACCAGCTGTATCGGATCCAGGAAGGTCACGTCATCAATTACTACGACGTACCGACGATCTGGACGGTGCTCGAGCTGGTCATGGACGTTTCCAACGGTCGCTACCTGGCGCTGGGGCTCGACAACGAGGAGTCGCGTAGCCGCGACTTCACCGTCAAGCGCTCGACCGCCGACTACCAGCCCAGTTCGCTGCAACGGCGCGGCGTGCGCTGAAGCGCGCTCGGCGCCGGCAGAACAGGCTGAGGCCGGCTGTGAACGACCGGCTCAGTTCCGCTGCAGCTTGCTGACCGGTCCCGCTGATGCTTGGCTTCCGCAATGTCTCGACGATCTTCACAGCGCTGGCGCTGATTCTGCTGGCGCTGCTCGCGGGCAATACGTCGTGGGCTGCGGAGCGCACCGATCTGTTGGATCAACCCGCCGCCATTGAACCTGCGGCGACCCGTTCGCTGCTGCTCGACGTCGCGCAGGCGGGCAGCAGGCTGGTTGCGGTCGGCGAGCGCGGCCATGTGTTGCTTTCAGATGATCAGGGCGTGTCGTGGCGCCAGGCTCAAAGCGTGCCGAGCCGCACGATGCTGACGGCGGTCAGTTTCACTGACTCGCAGCGCGGGCTCGCGGTGGGGCATGACGAGATCATCCTGCGGACGCTCGATGGTGGCGAGACCTGGACCCGGGCGCGTTACGCGCCAGACTCGCAGCAGCCCCTGCTCGATGTGCTGTTCCGTGACCCGCTGCGAGCCATTGCCGTGGGCGCCTACGGTGCCTACTTCACGACCACCGACGGCGGCGAAACCTGGCAGTCGCGCAGGTTCGAGGCTGCAGCACTCGCACCGCTGCCAGGCGCGGTGGAGCGCGCCGACGATGAGTTGGCGCTCGACGCTGAGATTCCACCCGACTATCACCTGAACGCGATCGCGACCAGCGGTACACGGCTCTATATTGCCGCCGAAGGCGGCCAGATCTATCGCTCCGACGATGACGGCGCCAGCTGGATCACGCTGCCGTCACCGTACAACGGATCCTTCTTCGGCGTGCTGCCGCTCGACGGCGACGAGCTGCTGATCTTCGGGCTGCGCGGCCATCTGTTTCGCAGCGAGGACGCGGGTCGTATCTGGCGTCGCGTCGAGCTGCCGACGACCGCGATGCTGACGGATGCGATCCGCGCGGGCGTTGGTTCGATCGTGCTGGTGGGCCTGTCCGGCACCGTATTGTGGTCCGAGGATCTCGGACGCAACTGGACTTTGCGCGTGCAGGAAGACCGCAAGGGCTTCTCGGCCGTCGCCGCACCGACGCCCGATTCGCTGGTCATCGTCGGCGAGAACGGCCCGCGGCGGTTGCCAAGATGAGCGATACGGGCATTTCTGCGCGCCTCGAGCGCTTCATCTTCGCGAACCGGTTGCTGCTGATCGGGCTGTTCGCCGTGATCACCGTGATCATGAGCGTGCTCGTTGTCCGGGGCCTGCGTATCGACGCCTCGTTCACCAAGCAACTGCCGCTCAAACACGAGTACATGCAGACCTTCGTCGAGCATCAGACAGAGTTTGGTGGTGCGAACCGCGTGCTGATTGCGCTGATCGCCCGCGACGGCAACATGTTCAGTGGCGAGTTCTTCAACGCACTGAAGCAAGCGACCAACGAAGTGCTGGTCATGGACGGCATCGACCGCGGGCGCGTGCAGTCCCTGTTCACGCCGAATGTCCGCTATATCGAAGTCGTCGAGGACGGCATCCAGGCCGGCAATGTCGTCGACGCTGAATTCCAGCCCACGCCCGAGGCGCTGGAGCAGGTCCGGGACAACATCCTGAAGGCCGGTATCGTCGGCCGACTGGTCGCCAATGATTTCTCCGGGGCGCTGATCAATGCGATCGTGCTGGAGAACGACGCCAATGGTGTGCCGATCGATCCGATTGCAGTTGCCGAGAAACTCGAGCAGAAGGTTCGCGAGACGATCCAGGGCGCGAACGTGGACGTGCAGGCAGCCGGCAGCGGCGTCGACGTGCACATGATCGGTTTTGCGAAAGTCATGCACGACATTGCCCAGGGAGCCTTGTCAGTCGTGCTGTTCGCGGTCATCACGCTGGTACTGACACTGCTTTCGGTGTGGCTGTACTGCCAGTCGTTCAAGATCGCGCTGGTGCCGATTGTCTGTTCCGTTGTGGCCGTGATCTGGCAGCTCGGCATGCTGGTGATCCTCGGTTTCGGCATTGATCCGCTCGGGCTGCTGGTGCCGTTCCTGATCTTTGCGATTGCCGTAAGCCATGGCGTGCAGAAAATCAGTGCGGTCGCCGATGCGGCGCTCGAGGGACTCGACAGCGAAGAAGCGGCGCGGCGCACGTTCCGACAGCTGCTGGTGCCAGCCATTGTCGCGCTGCTCGCGGATCTCGTCGGCTTCGTCACGATCCTGTACATCCCGGTGCAGGTGATCCGGGAAATGGCGATCACGGCGAGCATAGGCGTCGCGATCGTGATCTTCACGGATCTGATCCTGCTGCCGATCCTCGTGTCGTACGCGAAGTTCTCGGAGGGCTACCGCGAGCGCGTCGCGCGACGCCAGGCTGTGCTCGGCCGGTGGTGGCACTCACTGGCGCGAATCACGCATCGGGGGCCGTCGATTGCAATCATCGTCGGGGCGATCGTGCTCGGCGGCTTCGGCTACTTTAAGGGTCGTGAGGCCGTGATTGGCGATACCGACGCCGGTGTGCCGGAGCTACGACCCGATTCACGCTACAACCTCGACAGCAACATCATCACGAGCGAGTTCTCGATCGGCGTCGACGTTCTGACCGTCATCGTTGAAACCGATCAGCCGGCCTGCGTCAGCCATGAACTGATGAAGGCCATCGATCAGTTCTCGTGGCGGATGCAGAACGTTGAGGGTGTTCAGGAGGTCATCAGCCTGCCGCTGATCGCCAAGCAGGCGATTGCGGGCTGGAGTGAGGGATCCCTGAAATGGCGCGAGATTCCCCGCAATCCGGGTCAGCTGACGCAGTCGACCCGTTACATCGAGACCAGCACCGGCCTGCTGAATGCCGATTGCGACGTCGTACCCGTCATGCTCTTCCTGTCGGACCACAAGGCCGCAACCATCCAGCGCGTGGTGACTGAAGTGAAGCGCTGGCGCGACGGGAATCCGACCGAGGGCGCGAGGTTCCGGCTCGCGACCGGCAATGTCGGCGTGATGGCGGCGACCAACGAAGAGGTCAAACGAACCGAGTTTCCGATCCTGTTCGGCGTCTTCGCCGCCGTGATCCTGATGTGCCTGATTACATTCCGCTCGTTGGTGGGCGCGTTCCTGGTGTTCGTGCCGCTGGCGCTGGTTTCCATTCTCGCCTATGCCGTCATGGCGCTGGCCGGCATCGGGCTCAAGATCTCGACGCTACCGATGGTCGCGCTCGGGGTCGGTATCGGCGTCGACTATGGCATCTATCTGTTCAGCCGCATGCAGCAGTACCTGAAGGCAGGCGACAGTGTCGAACAGGCGTTCGAGAAAACCATGCGCATCACTGGCGCCTCGATCATCTTTACGGGCGTGACGCTCGCGATCGGCGTTGTGACCTGGATCTTCTCGCCGCTGCAGTTTCAGGCCGATATCGGTGTGTTGCTGACCTTCATGTTTCTGGTCAACATGATCGGCGCGATCCTGCTGATTCCAGCGCTGGCGTCCTGGCTGATCCGGCCCAAGGCCCCAACCCCCTGAAGGTCGCATCAATCGAAGCTGCGCACCCGACCGCGACCTTTCTTCGTCGACGCCCGCTTGACCTTCGACTCCAGCCGTCGCTCCTTGGATGCGCGCGTGGGTCGGGTTGCACGCCGCTGTCGCGGTTCGATCAGGGCAGTTTCGATCAGCGCGATCAGGCGCTCTTCCGCCTCGCGGCGGTTCTGTTCCTGACTGCGATGCTCGCGCGCGACAATCAGCAGTGAGCCATCGTCGAGCAGTCGGCTGCCGGCCAGCTGGCGGAGCCGCTGCTTGACACGCGGCTCCAGCGCCGTTGATGTTTGCAGCGCAAAGCGCAGCTGTACCGCAGTCGCCACTTTGTTGACGTTCTGGCCGCCCGGACCGCCAGAGCGCATGACCGCGACCGAGATGTCCGAGATCGGGATGGTGATCAGACCGGCGCGCAGTCCGGTGCGCGCAGCAGGCACGGGTCAGTTTTCCGGCGGGCGCGAATCGACCAGCCGCACGTCATGCCTCGCGACCGGCATCGTGATGCGATGCTCGCGAAACATCCGCCAGATCGTCCGGTTCACGTCCGAGCGGACATTATTGACGCCGTTCATCGGATCGCGGATCCAGAAGCGCGCCTCGAGCCGCATACCGTAATCTTCGAAGGACATCAGCCGCGACACCGGGCCCGGGTCCTTCAGGATGCGCGGGTGACCCGCAGCCGCTTCGATCAGCAGTTCGAGCGCCCGCTCCGGATCGTCTTCGTAGCTGATCATGACGGGCAGGCGCAGGCGCACGCGCTGGTCCGAGTAACTCCAGTTGATCACGGAGTTCGTGATCAGGTTCTGGTTCGGCACCAGGGTTTCGACGCCGTCGCGATCCTGGACGACAACGTAGCGGCCGCGCAGCTCCTGCACCCAGCCGAAGTTCTCGGTGCTGGTACCGGTATGGCCGGTGAAACTGATGACGTCGCCCGGCTTGATCGACTTGTCCATCAACAGCACGAAGCCGCTGACGAAGTTGCTGGCGATGGCCTGCAGGCCGAAACCGAGACCAATGCCGATCGCGCCGGTCAGTACCGTCAGCGCGGTCAGGTCGACACCCGCCGCATTGACGCCCAGCAGAATGCCGAGACCGATCAGGAAGAACTGCGCGAACTTCGTCACGCCGATGCGCGTCGAGATCGCGACCGCTTCCATCGCCATGACGCGTCGTTCGACGGTGCGCGCGATGATGCTGGTGACGATGACGAAGCCGGTGACGACCACCACTCCCTTGATCAGCGTCCAGAGGCTGAAGGTCGCCTTGCCCGGCAGCAGGTCGATCTGATCCAGCCCCTGTTCGACCTGGCTGAACCAGCCGAGCAATTCGAAGCTGATCACGAGCCAGATCGCCAGCGTCGCCCGAAATTCCCAATTGCGGAACCACGACTTCGGTCCGAGCACCAGACGCAGCAGGTACACGCCCAATCTGACCAGCAGCAGCGCGCCGATCAACCGCAGCGCAATATCGACGAAATCGAAACGGGTCTCGACAGTCGCCAGACCCGCACGGAGAACCAGCAGAACAAGCAGGGCCAGCAAGTACGGCCCGAGCAGCACGCAGCCTTCGATCAGGCGTGCCTGCCAGTTGGTCTGTGAGCCTCGCGCCGTTTCGCGGCGGTACCACTTGCGGATGAAATGCCCGCCGATCAGTGACACCAGCAACGACACAATGATCGCGATCAGCTCGGCAAGCGTTTCGGGCCGGATCAATTCCTGGAACAAATCTTGGGATCCTTCAGGCGTTCAGATTGGGGATCAGCTCGCTCTCGTAGCGCGTAATCTGATCCTTCAGCAGCAACTTGCGCTTCTTCAGGCGCTTGATCTGGATCTCATCGACATGCATGTCCATGGCGAGCCGTTCGATGATCTGATCCAGATCGCGATGCTCGATGCGCAGCTGCCGGAGCTTCTCGATGTTGCGGAACAGCTCACGATCGACGTTGTCTTCTGTTTCGGACATTCAGCAGCCGAGGCGCGATCCGATATGCTCCAAGTCTGCCGGTAGCTTAGCGAAGCGGCCCGGCAGATGCCACGGAACGGCCGGATCATGGAAATCCGAGCCGCTGGATCCGGCTAGCGCGAAGCGCCGGGCGAGGCCCGCAAGTCGATCCGCGTCGCGGCGACCCATGCCGGCGATGCTGACCTCGATGGCCTCACCGCCGAGGCTGCGAAATTCGTCGATCAGCTGCCGCAGGGCCCCTGCCGACAGGCGATACCGATGCGGATGGGCCAGCACGACGCGCGCCTTTGCCGCCGCGAGTACCGCGAGGGTCGGTGCGAGTTCGGGCCATTCGATCGGCACTTCCCCTGGCGTGTTTCGACCCAGCCAGCGGTCGAACGCGGCTTGAACATCGGGACTGAAATCGCGAGCCACCAGCAACCGGGCGAAGTGCATACGCGTGGGCACCGGCGCGCTGGCAATGATCTCTGCCGCGAGCTCGTGTCCGGGCAGTCGGCCGCGGCGCGTCAGACGCTCACCGATCGCCTGGATGCGCTCGCAGCGACGGGCGCGCAGGCCGCGCAGCGCCGCATGCAGCTGCGGCGCCGCTTCGTCGACCTCGATACCGAGTACATGGATCGCCCGGCCACGCCAGCTTGCCGACATCTCGACGCCTGCCAGAAAGCGCAAGCCGGCCTGCTGGCAGGACGCACGCGCTTCGGCACAGCCGGCGAGAGTGTCGTGATCGGTCAGTGCCAAGGCGTCGACGCCCCGCGAGGCGGCGAGTTCGACGACCGCACCAGGCGCCAGCGTGCCGTCCGAATGATGGCTGTGAAGATGCAGATCGACGAGCCGGTTCATCCGGCTATCATACGCGCCGCAATGCAACAACTGGCTGCTCAAGACCTTGACTGGGACCTGATCGACACGGTGCTGCTCGATCTGGATGGCACGCTGCTGGACCTGGCGTTCGACAGTTTTGTCTGGCTGGGACGCGTGCCGGAGATTTTTGCCGAACAGAACGGCCTGTCCGTGCCCGAGGCCCAGGTGGCGCTGGCGCCGAAGTTCCGTCAGTGGCGCGGCCAGTTGCAGTGGTACTGCATCGACTTCTGGTCGCGCGAACTCGGGATCGACATCGAGGCGCTGCACCGTGCCGAGGCTTCACGAGTCGGCTGGCTGCCCGGGGCACGCGGCTTCCTGGATCGCGTTCGGGAGCGCCGCAAGCGGCTCGTGCTGATGACGAACTCGCACCCGACAATTCTGCAGATCAAGCACGAACGCACAGGCGTGCTCGAATACTTCGATGCGGCCTACAGTTCACACCGCTTCGGCGCGCCGAAAGAGGACCCGGCGTTCTGGAGCCAGTCGCAACAACTCGATGGGTTCAGGCCTTCGCGATCGGTGTTCGTCGACGACAGTGCGGACGTGCTGCAGGCCGCTGTGCGGGCCGGGATTGCGTACGTGTACGGCGTACGTCGGCCGGACAGCTCCTCGGCCGACGGCCACAGCCACGAGGATTTCCTGGCTGTGGATTCGGTCGCCGATCTCGGCTGATCAGCCCGACTGGTTCAGCGCGCTCGGGCGCCGCCACTGCGTCGGCCGCGATCGCCGGATCCGTCCGACTGGCGCGGTCGCCCACCGCCTGCACGTCCGCCGCCGGGCCCGCGAACGGCAAGCTCACGCGGCGGGCGACGCGGCGGCCACTTCACTTCAGCGAGCAGGTCGGGCGTGATGGGCGCAGAGGGAATCTTGTGCCCGATGTAGTCCTCGATGTCCGGCAGCGAGATCGCGTAGTCCTCGCAGGCGAAGCTGATCGCATCGCCTTCCGCGCCGGCGCGGGCCGTGCGGCCGATGCGGTGCACGTAATCGGCGCTGTCCTGAGGCAAGTCAAAATTGAAAATGTGACTGACTTCGGGAATGTGAAGGCCGCGTGAGGCGACATCGGTCGCGATCAGCACGGCGAGATCGCCGGCGTGGAATTCCTTCAGGAACCGCAGCCGCTTGTTCTGCGGCACATCTCCGGACAGCGCCTGCGCGTTGATGCCGTTCGCCCGCAGGACGTCCTCGAGTTTTTCGGCCACGCGCTTCGTGTTCACGAACACCATGGTGCGACGCGCGTCATTGCGCTTGAGCTCGCCCAGCAGCAGCGGGATCTTTTCTTCCATCGAAGGATAGTAGATGAGCTGTCGAACGCGGTCGGTCGTGACCTTGTCGGGCTCGATCCGAACCAGCTCCGGGTCGTTCATGTGCTCATAGGCGAGCTCGAGCACGCGCTGCGACAGCGTTGCAGAGAACAGCATCGACTGCCGCTCTGCCGGTGCCGGCAGGCGCCGCAGGATGTAACGGATGTCGGCGATGAAGCCGAGGTCGAACATGCGGTCGGCCTCGTCGAGCACGACGACCTGCACATGACGGGTGTCATAAACATGCTGCTTGTAGTAGTCGATGATGCGACCGGGTGTGCCGATCAGCAGATCGACGCCGTCCTCGAGCTGCTTGCGCTGCTTTTCGTAGTCGATGCCGCCGAACACGACGGCCATCCTGAGGCCCGTGTGCCGACCGAGCTGGATCGCGTCGTTGTGGATCTGCACGGCCAGCTCCCGGGTCGGTGCCACGACCAGGGCCCGGATCGACGTGCTGCCCCGTGACGCGTGCGGCGGATTACTGGTCAGGCGCTGGAAAATCGCCAGCAGGAAGGCGGCTGTCTTGCCGGTGCCGGTCTGGGCTTGCCCTGCCACGTCGCGGCCGGCGAGGGCCGTCGGGAGGGTCTGGGCCTGGATCGGCGTACAGAAGGTAAATCCAGCCTCATCGATGCCCTGCTGGATCGGGGCGCTGAGGTTCAGGGACTGGAAGCGGAGTTCGGAAAGGTGTTCTTCAGACATAGTGTGGATCAGGGGCTCTCGTGTTGAGGAGCACTTGCAATGGGCTCCGGAATGGCTAAAAATGGCTGCGTTAAGCGGATGTTCTATCCGCGGCTGCCCCAGCCAAACTATTTCCTTTACCGAGGCACCCTTCACTCAACTCCCATAGTGTAACCGTTTGCCGGCACTTCCCCCTACACGGCCTTCGCCGTGCGCTGGCATCCCGCAATCCGCGTCCCAAAAACCATGAGTTTTCCATAGCGAGGTCCTACCGCGTGAGCAGTCCGCACATTGTGCACACCACTGATGCCACCTTTTCCGACGACGTCCTGCAATCCGAGGAGCCCGTTCTGCTCGATTTCTGGGCCGAATGGTGCGGACCCTGCAAGATGATCGCGCCGATGCTCGATGAGATTGCCGGCGAATACCAGGGGAGGGTCAGGGTCGCCAAACTGAACATAGATGAGAACCCGCAGACGCCGCCCAAGTTCGGCATCCGCGGCATTCCGACGCTGATTCTGTTCAAGAACGGCGTCGTCGAAGCGCAGAAGGTCGGCGCGCTGTCGAAATCCCAGCTGGCCGCCTTTCTGGACAGCAATCTGTGAGGGGCTATCTCGGGAACCAGAATCGCAACCGCCCCAAGGGCGGCGTCGGTGGCGGCGTCGGTGGCGGCGGCAGCGGGCGCGGCGGCGGCGGCAATCGCGATCCGAATCGCGGCAACCGGATGCCGGCGGGCGGCAACGCCCACCAGGACGATCTGCCGGGAGACCTTTCGCCGTTCATCGATTCCGGCGAGGAAGCCGAAATCATCAGTGCCGAGGAGCTGGCCCAGTCACGCAACTCGATGAACCTGACCCAGCTGAAGGCGATGCCGATCAGCAAGCTGGTCGCGATGGCCGAGTCGCTGGGCGTCGAGAACATGGCCCGTTCGCGCAAACAGGACATCATTTTCGCGCTGCTGAAGGCCCATGCCCGCAAGGGCGAGGACATCTACGGCGACGGCGTGCTCGAAATCCTGCAGGATGGCTTCGGTTTCCTGCGTTCGGCCGATGGCTCGTATCTGGCGGGCCCTGACGATATCTACGTCAGTCCCTCCCAGGTCCGCCGCTTCAACCTGCGTACCGGCGATTCGATCTCGGGGTTGATCCGTCCGCCGAAGGACGGCGAACGGTATTTCGCGCTGCTGAAGGTCGGCGAGATCAACTTTGATTCGCCGGAGAATGCGCGCAGCAAGGTGCTGTTCGAGAACCTGACGCCGTTGCATCCCACGCGCCGGCTCAAGCTCGAGCGCGGCAATGGCTCCACGGAAGATCTCACCGCGCGCACGATCGATCTGGTCGCGCCGATCGGCAAGGGTCAGCGTGGCCTGATCGTCTCGCCGCCCAAGGCCGGCAAGACGATGCTGCTGCAGAACATTGCCACGGCGATCACGTCGAACCATCCAGAGGTCTACCTGATCGTGCTGCTGATTGATGAGCGGCCCGAGGAAGTGACCGAAATGCAGCGCACGGTCAAGGGCGAGGTGGTCTCCTCGACCTTTGACGAACCGGCTGCACGCCACGTGCAGGTCGCGGAAATGGTCATCGAAAAGGCCAAGCGCCTCGTCGAGCACAAGAAAGATGTCGTGATCCTGCTTGATTCCATCACTCGCCTGGCGCGGGCCTACAACACCGTCGTGCCGAGCTCCGGCAAGGTGCTGACCGGTGGCGTCGATGCCAATGCGTTGCAGCGACCGAAGCGTTTCTTCGGTGCGGCGCGCAACATCGAGGAGGGCGGCAGCCTGACGATCCTCGCGACCGCGCTGATCGACACCGGCTCCAAGATGGACGACGTGATCTACGAGGAGTTCAAGGGCACCGGCAACTGCGAGATCCACCTGGATCGGCGCATCGCCGAAAAGCGCGTCTTCCCGTCAGTGAACATAAACCGCTCGGGCACGCGAAAAGAGGAACTGATCACAGATCAGGGCGAGCTCGCCAAGATCTGGATCCTGCGCAAGTTGCTGCATCCGATGGACGAGCTGGCCGCAATCGAGTTCCTGCTCGACAAGATGAAGGACACGAAGACCAATTCCGAGTTCTTCGAGGCGATGAAGCGCTGAGCCACCGCGCGGCGCCAGCGGCGCCGTCTGCGCACTGCGACATGCTGCCGGCGCCGCCGCCCGTGTACGATCATGGGCGCTTGTCGAGGCGGTTTTCCGCCGGTGGAGGACCGCATGCGTCGCAACCGAGTACTTTCAACGATCGTGCTGCTGCTGGCAGTGCCGCTGGCTGCTGCAGCGCCATCGCGCGAGCCGCCTCCGGTCGCGAGCCCGGTCTCGGATCGCTTCTATATCCGCGGCATCTACTTCCAGCCCTCGCTGACGACCGACGCGCGCTTCGACAGCGATCTCGGCACGGTGGGCACCGAGTTCAATGGCGAGACCGACCTCGCGCTGGACGACGTCGCGGATCAGGGTCGGATGGAGTTGATGTTCCGGATGCGCGAGCGGCACAAGCTGCGCGTGGACTACTTCAAGCTCGAGCGCGATGGCAACACCGTGCTGACGGAGCCGATCGCGTTCCGCAACGACCGGTACAACACCGGTGACCGGGTCGAGTCGAGCATCGACTGGCGCATGCTCGGCTTCACCTACACCTGGTCGGCGCTGCGCGCCGAGCGCTACGAGCTCGGCCTGGGACTTGGCCTGCACCTGATCGAGGCCGAGGCCCGCGCGACGGTTCGTGCCCGCAATATCCGCGAGTCCGGCAGCGGTGTCGGCGTGCTGCCGACGCTGGCCATCGATGCTGCCTACCGGATCTCCAAGCGCTGGTCGGTTACCGGTCGCGCCCAGTACCTCTCTGTCGGCGTCTCAGATGTGGACGGATCGTTCGCTGACTTTCACGTCGATGCGCAATACCGCTGGCGCCGCAACCTGACGCTTGGGATCGGCTACTCGGCGATCAACTTCGATGCCGACATCACCGGCAATGATCTGCCGGGCGCGTTCGCCCTCGATGCCAGCGGCCCCGAAGTTTTTTTTCGCGTCAGTTTCTAGCTTCGCGCGCTCACGAACTCGATGATCCGCGCAATCGTGGCGGGATCACGCAGCGTGCCGCTGTGGTTCAGTCCCTGCGTGATCTGGCTGTGGCCGGCGTCGAGTGAGGCAATGAACTCGCCGGCGTGCGCAATCGGGGCGACATCGTCGTCTTCATCGTGCACGACGAGCGTCGGCGTCCTGAGTCGCGGGCCGCAGCGGGTCACCGAGAAGTCGGCTGCGAGTGCCGCACTGCGCCTAGCGATATAGTCGCGCATTAGACCAAGCACCTCGGGCGGCAGGTCCAGTACCAGCGAAAAAGATTCGATCATGTAGTCGATATCGCGCGGCATGCCGATCACGGCCAGTGCGGTCACTTCCTCGCGTGCTTCCTCGCTGAGCAGCCAGACTGCGGCGGCTGCCCCGAGCGAGTGCGCGATGATCGCCTGCACGGGGCCGCGCGCATCGAGCGCCAGCCGTAGCGCGGCGCGAAACTGCGGCAGATCGGAGCGCCGCCCGGCCGACTCGCCGTGCGCTGGTGCGTCGAAAGCCGTGACGCGGTAGCCGGCTGCGAGCAGCGGATCCACGAAGCTGCCGAAGCGCGCGGCATGTGAGCCCCAGCCGTGCAGCAGCAGTACGGCGGGCGTCGCGTCATTCATCTGTTCGGTGCGCCATTCCAGTCCCGCGATGGGGCCGGTGACGCCGGTCAGCCGGTAGCGACGGGCCCTGGCGATGACCGGTACGTCGATCGCATCGAGCCGGCGTCGCGGCGGCGTCAGGAACAGTTCCAGCGCCAGGCGTGCCGCGAGCCTCGGCGAAACCTGGCTGGCGGCGCGAAACACCCGGCGCAGTCGCGCGCGCAGCGCGGGTGAGACGCCTGGAATCGTGCGCGGTGCCGCGCGCGTCATCCCCGCTCGCCGCGCTCCCGGGCGAGCGCGCGATAGCCAATGTCCGGGCGGTACTGCACACCGCGCCAGCGGATCGACTCGACCAGCGCGTAGGCCGCTCGTTGGGCTTCGCCGACGTTGTCGCCCTGACCGACCGCGCACAGCACGCGGCCGCCATCGGTCAGCAACTCCTCGCCGCTGGCGCGCACGCCGGCGACAAATACCTTGCCGGGCAGGGCCGCGGCCCGCTCTAGGCCATCGATGCGATCACCCCTGCGGACATCCTCGGGGTAACCCTCTGCGGCCATCACGACGCCGAGCGCCGGGCGTGGATCCCATTCGGCAGACACCTCATCGAGACGCTGCTCGAGCGCCGCAAGGCACAGCTGCGGCAGATCGCTGCGCAAGCGCAGCATGATCGGCTGGGTCTCCGGATCGCCCAGACGGCAGTTGAATTCGAGCACGTTCGGTGTGCCATCCGACGCAATCATGATCCCGGCGTACAGAAAGCCGGTGTACGGCATGCCGTCAGCCGCCAGTCCGCGAAGCGTTGGCATGATCACTTCGTTGATGATGCGCGTGTGGATCGCCGGCGTCACGACCGGCGCTGGCGAGTACGCGCCCATGCCCCCGGTGTTTGGCCCGCAATCGCCCGCGTCGCGGCGTTTGTGATCCTGCGAAGTCGCAAATGGCAGCACGTGTTCGCCATCGGCCATCACGATGAAGCTAGCTTCTTCGCCGACCAGGAACTCCTCGATGACGACCTCGGTACCGGCGTCACCGAACTGCCCGGCGAACATGTCTTCGGCGGCTGCAATTGCCTCATCCGCCGTCTGCGCGATGATCACGCCCTTGCCGGCGGCGAGGCCGCTGGCCTTGACGACGATCGGCATCGGCTGCGACCGCACATAGGCTGCATCGAAGCTGCCCTGCGTAAAGGTTGCGTAGCGCGCCGTGGGGATCGCGTGCCGACGCAGGAATTCCTTGGTGAAGGCCTTGGAGCCTTCGAGTTGCGCCGGCGCGCGACGCGGCCCAAAGCACTTGAGGCCCGCGGCCTCGAAACGGTCGACGATGCCTGCGACCAGCGGTGCCTCGGGACCGACGATCGTCAGATCGACAGCTTCGGCACGCGCCAGCGCGACCAGAGCGTCGAGATCGTCGATGGCAACCGCGATATTGCGGATGCCGGGCTCCCGCCCGGTGCCGGGGTTGCCGGGCGCTACCAGCACTTCGGTGACGCTCGCCGCCTGGGCGCAGCGCCAGGCGATTGCGTGTTCCCGGCCGCCGGCGCCAATGATCAACACGCGCATGGGGGTGAGCTCAGTGGCGGAAGTGGCGCATGCCGGTGAAAACCATCGCGATACCATGCTGGTCGGCGGCAGCGATGACTTCCTCGTCGCGCTTGCTGCCTCCCGGCTGGATCACGGCGCGGATGCCGTACTCGGCGGCAATGTCGAGCCCGTCGCGGAACGGGAAGAACGCGTCCGAGGCCATCACCGCGCCGCGCACCTCGAGCTTTTCATCGGTTGCTTTCATCGCGGCGACCCGGCTCGAGTAGACACGGCTCATCTGGCCCGCGCCGACACCGATCGTCGCCTGGTCGTGCGCGTAGACGATCGCGTTGGATTTGACGTACTTGCAGACTCGCCAGGCGAACAGCAGGTCCTGCAGTTCGCAGGCGTCCGGAGCTCGCCGCGTGACGATGCGCAGATCAGTCGCGCTGACGCGGCCTTCGTCCCGCGTCTGCGCGAGCAGTCCGCCGGTCACGCTGCGCAACTCGACTTCGGCGCCGCTGTGTTCGTTGAGGTCGCCGAGCAGCAGCACCCGCAGTGTCGGCTTGCTCGCCAGCACCTCGCGCGCTGCTTCGTCGAGCGCAGGAACGGCGATGACTTCAACAAACTGGCGCTCGAGGATCTTCGCGGCGAGCGCTCGGTCGAGCTTGCGGTTGAAGGCGATGATGCCCCCGAACGCCGAAGTGGGATCGGTGCGGTAGGCAAGTTCGTAAGCGGCTTCGAGGGTTGCCGCGGTCGCAACGCCACAGGGATTGGCATGCTTGACGATCACGCAGGCAGGCGTCGTCCAGCCGCGCACACACTCGATGGCGGTGTCTGCATCGGCGATGTTGTTGAACGACAGATCCTTGCCCTGCAGCCGCTCGGCGCGGGCAATGCAGGCTCCATGCGTCGCAGGGTTCCGATAGAACGCCGCGCGCTGATGCGGATTCTCGCCGTAGCGCAGATCCTGTGCTTTGTCGAACACCAGCGGCAGGGTTTTCGGGAACGTCTCTCCCGGCGTCGGATGCTGACCTTGCAGATAGCTGGCGACCATCGTGTCGTAGCTTGCCGTGTGCGCATAGGCCTTGGCGGCGAGCCGGGCCCGCAGCGCGAAATCAGTGCGCAGCTCATTGCTGCGCAGCTGCCGCAGCAGGGCTGGGTAGTCCAGGGGGTCGACGACGACCGCGACCGAGTCGTGGTTCTTGGCTGCCGCGCGCACCATCGCCGGCCCGCCGACGTCGATGTTTTCGATCGCGGCCTGGTAGCTGCAACCGGGCCGCGCGACGGTCGCCGCAAACGGATACAGGTTGACGATCAGCAGATCGATCGGCGCGATGCCGTGAACCTGCATGACGCCTTCGTCGGTGCCACGCCGGCCGAGCAAGCCGCCATGGATCTTTGGATGCAGCGTCTTGACGCGCCCATCCATGATTTCCGGAAAGCCGGTGTGCGCCGCGACATCGATAACCGCAATGCCCGCTGCGCGCAGTAGCGCTGCTGTGCCGCCGGTCGAGAGAATCTCGACCCTGGACTCCGCGAGATAAGTGGCAACCTCGATCAATCCGGTCTTGTCAGACACGGACAGCAGCGCGCGCCGCACAGGGTGCATGGACATGGCGCTCAGGCCGACAGACCGAACTGTTTCAGCTTCTTGCGCAGCGTGCCGCGATTGATGCCGAGGATGCCGGCCGCGCGGCTCTGGTTGCCGTCGGCGTAGTCGAGCACCGCGCGGAACAAGGGTTCCTCGACTTCCCGCAGCACGAGGTCGTACAGGCGCGCGGGATGATGGCCGTTCAGGCTTTCGAAGTAGTGGTGCAGCGCCTGCTGCGTGTGATCGCGCAGCGGTAGTTCTTTGGAGGCGCTGTTCAGCATGGCGGACTCGCGCGCGCTGTGGTTCTTTCGTGCAGGCATCGTCTCGCCCCGCCGGTTGGATCTGCTGTCAGGCCGCTGCCGCGTTCCTGTCGACCCCAAGCTTCCTCTCGCGCCCGGCAATGATCCAGTGCCCCAGCGCCCCCTGTACGCTAGCAAATTGCGCCGACGTCGAAGCCGCTGCCATCCACGAGCGACGGATCGAGACTCCGTCATCGAGCAGCGCGCTATACCAGCCAAGATGCTTGCGTGCGATCCTGAGACCGGAATCTTCGCCGTAGAAAGCGTAGATCGACTCAAGATGCGCCAGAATAATATCACGCAGGGTCGCGTGCGCGAGCGCCGGTGCTGTCTGTCCGGTGGTCAGGAAAGCATTGACATCGCGAAACAGCCACGGTGCGCCGTGCGCCGCGCGGCCGATCATCACACCATCGGCGCCGGTCAATGCCAACACGGCGCCTGCTTTGTGCGCTGTGTCAATGTCACCGTTCGCGAACACCGGGATCGCGACGCACGACTTGATTTCCCGGATCGTTTCATACTCCGCAGCGCCATTATAGAAGTCCGCGCGCGTGCGGCCGTGGATGGCGATCGCGGCGATGCCGGCACTTTCGGCGAGCCGCGCAACGCGCGGGCCGTTGCGGTGCTCGCGATCCCAGCCGGTACGCGTCTTCAGCGTCACCGGAATGCCAAGCGGTGCCACTGCTTCGACCACAGCCGTCAGCAGCCGCGCCACCAGCGCTTCGTCGGTCAGCAAGGCCGAACCGCACAGGCGATTGCAGACTTTCTTGGCCGGGCAGCCCATATTGATGTCAATGATCTGCGCGCCGAGATCGACATTGCGGCGTGCCGCGTCCGCGAGCGCAGCAGGGTCAGCGCCGGCCAGCTGGACGACACGCGGTTCGGGCTCGCCATCGTGATCCATGCGGCGCCGCGATTTTGCTGTGCGCCAAAGTCGCGTGTCGGAGGTGATCATTTCGGATGCGGCCAGGCCCACGCCGAACTGCTTGCACAGCGTCCGGAATGGACGGTCCGTGACGCCCGCCATCGGTGCAAGCGCAGTCGTGGCGCCAAGCAGATGGCGGCCGATGCGAATCATGGCGCGGCGCTGCCGTCGTTGGCGCAGCGAATCCCGGCTGTTCCTTGCGGCAGGCAGGCGTCGAGCTCAAAGCCGACCGTTTTGCTGCCGGGATCGAGCAGCCGCACCGTCGCTTCGATCCGACCGCCGGGATCCAGAAAGGCGGATTCTTCCGCGCCGTACTGCAGTGGCGCGAGATCCCGCGACGCGATGCGATTGCCGTAGCGATCCTGCAGCGTCAGGCGCAGTAGCGGGGCAGGCTGTGCGCGCGCTGCCGTGTTGCGCAGCGTCGCGCGAACGGTCAGCACGCCCCGGACATTGGCGTTGGCGTCGTTATCGGCGATCGCACCGAGCTGGCGGACTTCATAGCCACGCACATTCCAGTTGGGTGCCAGCGGTTGACCGAGCGCCGCATACAGCGAAGTGATCGGACGATTGACGCCTGGCAGTGTCGCCAGCAGATCGCGATTCTGGTGCGCGAGCTGAGCGACCAGGGCGAGGCTCAGCACAATGACGGCGGCAGGGTAGAGCCTCGCGAAGCGATCCGGCGCAGCGGCCGGCGCCGCAATGTCGATCTCGACAGGGGTTTCTGGCGGAGATTCTGGCGGCAGCTCGGGCTCTGGAGCCGGTGCGGCGTCTTCGATGAGCTGGAACAACGGACGCTCTGGCAATTCGAGCGCCGAATCGTTGGCGGCTTCGTGCAGGTCTTCCGCCGGGTCCATGAACGGTTCGTTGGCGGCTTCCGAGTTGTCTTCCGAGGCGCCTTCGTCTGCGCCCGGTGTGGCCTCCGCCGTGGACAGCGAGGGTGGCGGTGCGTCCTCAGCCGGTTCGGTTGGCAGCTCCTCGGTACCGCTCGACTCCTCGAACAGGTAGTTCAGCGCATTGAACACCGTCGCACAGCGCCCGCAGCGCACCTGGCCCTGCGCAACCCGCAGGTCGGTGGCCGTGATCGACAGGGTCAAATGGCACTGTGGGCAGATCGTAATCATGGTGGGTGCCGCTGCGCCCGATTCTGAACGACCGGAGCGACGAGCGCACGGTTGCGGAAACCGGCCAGGCATTGCCAGTCGTTGTCCGACCCGACGACCGACAGCTCTGCCCACGGCGCGTAGGCCCTGACGACTTCGGCGACCTGGTGTTCCAGCAAGCCGGAAAGCACCAGGCGCCCGCCCGGCTGCACACTGCCGGCGAGCTGCGGCGCGAGTTCGCACAGCGGGCCGGAAAGAATGTTCGCCAGCAGCAGATCGACCGGCGCCTGCAGTGCCGCTGCGCTTGCCACTACAGACAACCGTGCGCTGACCGCGTTGCGCGCCGCGTTTTCAGCGGTGGCAGTCAAGGCCTGCGGGTCGATGTCAAAGGCTTGTACCGCAACCGATCCCAGCTTGGCGGCGGCAATCCCGAGAATGCCGGACCCGCAGCCGTAGTCGATCACGGTGTCGCCGCTGCGCAGTTCCCGATCCAGCCACTGCAGGCACAGCGCGGTGGTCGGGTGGGTGCCGGTGCCAAACGCCAGGCCCGGATCGAGCGTGACGATGATCGCGCCCATCTCGTTGACGATATCGTGCGTCGGGCAGACCCACAGCCGTGATCCGAACTGCATCGGCCTGAAGTCGCGCAGCCACTCACGTTCCCAGACGCGATCGGCCACTGCGCGGCACTGCATTCGCGAACCGGGCAGAGCGAGTTCGCGCGCCAGCTGTTCAAGCAGCGCCGAGGGTGCGCGATCCGCGTCGAACAGCGCCTGCAACCGGCTGGCCGGCCAGAGGCGGAACTCGCCGGGGGCGGGTTCCAGGATCGGATCGTCGCGCTGATCGGTGTAGGTGACCGCGGCGGCGCCTGCGGCAAACAGCTGCTCCTCGACAGCCTCCGCATCGAGCCCGTCGAGATCGATCGCGACTTCGAGGAAAGGCACGGCGAAGAGCGGCTCGGCGGCTTACTTGAGGCCGAGCCGGCGCTCCAGGTAGTGGATGTCGAGACCGCCCTGCTGGAAAGCCGCGTGGTTGAGGATCTCTTGATGCAGCGCCGTGTTGGTGCGGATACCCTCGATGACCATCTCGCCAAGCGCGTTCTTCATGCGCGCGATTGCGGTCTCGCGGGTGTCACCCGAGGTGATGATCTTGGCGATCAGCGAGTCATAGTTCGGCGGCACGTTATAGCCGGAGTAGACATGGCTGTCGACCCGTACGCCCGGACCGCCCGGCGCATGCCACAGCCGCACCGGGCCGGGCGAGGGCATGAAGGTCTTGGCGTCTTCGGCGTTGATCCGGCATTCGAGCGCGTGACCGGTGAGCTTGATGTCCGCTTGCGTCAGGTTCAGTTTTTCGCCCGAGGCGATCAGCAGCTGCGCCTTGACCAGGTCGATACCCGTCACCAGCTCGGTGACCGGATGCTCCACCTGGATGCGGGTGTTCATCTCGATGAAATAGAACTCGCCATCCTGGTACAGGAACTCGAGCGTGCCGGCGCTGCGATAGCCCACCGCACGGCAGGCCTCGGTCACGCGTTCGCCCATTTCGGCGCGCTGCTTGTCTGTGATGCCCGGCGCGGGAGCTTCTTCGATGACCTTCTGGTGGCGTCGCTGCATCGAGCAGTCGCGCTCACCCAGATGAATCACATTGCCGTAGTTGTCGGCGAGCACCTGGAACTCGATATGGCGCGGCTTCTCGAGAAATTTCTCCATGTAGACCTGGTCGTTGCCGAACGCAGCCAGCGCCTCGGCCCGGGTGACGTTGACCGCGCTGAGCAGAGAGGTCGCATGGTGCACCACCCGCATGCCGCGTCCGCCGCCGCCGCCTGATGCCTTGATGATCACCGGATAGCCGATGTCCCTGGCGATGCGCTGCAGTTCGTCGACATCGTCGCCGAGCGGTTCGCCGGAGCCCGGCACGCAGGGCACGCCGGCGGCGGTCATGATCTTGATCGCCGAAACCTTGTCGCCCATCTTGCGGATGACATCGGCGCGCGGGCCGATGAACACAAAGCCGCTGCGTTCGACGCGTTCGGCGAAATCCGCGTTTTCCGAGAGGAAGCCGTAGCCGGGATGAATCGCTGCGGCGTCCGTGACTTCAGCCGCGCTGATGATCGCCGGCATGTTCAGGTAGCTCTTCGCCGAAGGTGCAGGTCCGATGCAGACCGTCTCATCCGCAAGCAGTACATGCTTGAGGCTGTAGTCAGCGGTGGAGTGCACCGCCACTGTCTTGATGCCGAGTTCGCGGCAGGCGCGCAGCACGCGCAGCGCGATTTCGCCACGGTTGGCAATCACGACCTTGTCGAGCACCGGGCTTACTCGAGCACGAACAGCGGCTGACCGTACTCGACCGGGTCGCCGTTGCTGACCAGGATCGAGGCGACGCGACCGGTACGCTCACTCTCAATCTGATTCATCATTTTCATGGCCTCGATGATGCACAGCACCTGACCTACCTTTATCTCGTCACCGACCGAGACGAAGGCCTTGGCACCAGGCGAAGGGGCTGCGTAGTAAGTGCCGACCATTGGCGCAGTCACGTTGTGTGCATTCGGGGACGCGGGTGGTGTCGCGAGCATTGGTCTGGCGGCCGCAGCGGGGTCGCTGCCTGGCATGGCCATCGGCATGGCGGCCGCGGCAGACGGCATGAAGAACGCCTGCGCGGGTGGCGCGGCACCGCCGGGCGGCATCCGGCTGATCCGTACGGATTCCTCGCCCTCCTTGATTTCGATCTCGGCGATGCCCGATTCCTGGAGCAGCTCGATCAGCTTCTTGACTTTGCGAATATCCATGATGCTTAGAGACCTCTTGGCGTCAGCCGTGCGACGGCCGCGCGGATGGCGAGTTCGTAGCCGATCGGTCCGAGCCCGACGATGCAGCCGACCGCGATGTCGGAGAAATAGGAATGCTGGCGAAATGACTCGCGCGAGAAGGTATTGCTCAGGTGTACTTCTATGAACGGCACGCGCACGCCGGCCAGCGCGTCACGAATCGACACGCTGGTGTGGGTAAAGGCGCCCGGATTGATCACGATGAACTGCACCCCGTCGGCCGGGGCGCGGTGAATGCGCTCGACCAGCTCGTGCTCCGCGTTGGACTGAAAGGCGTCTATCGAAGCGCCGAGCTGCCGCGCCAGTGCGTCGCATCGCGCGACGATCGACTCCAGGGTGGCGCTGCCGTAGATCGCGGGCTCGCGCTGCCCGAGCAGATTCAGGTTCGGGCCATTTAACAGAAGAAGCTGCGCCATAGAGGCGCAATGTAACCCAACTCAACGAAGATCACGCAACTTCGCGGGCGAGCGCAAACTGCTTCAGCTGTTCGGCAATGTCGCGCTGGACCGCTTCGAGGCTGGCCCGTCCGGCGTTCAGGTCCTTGATTCTGCGCAGAATGTACGCGGCTTCGTCGGCGTGCAGTTCGCCAATCTTGAGGGTGACCAATCGGCGCTTCGCATCGCCGAATACGGTAAACGGCAGCATCAGTTCCATGCCGAAGGCCCGGGCGGCTTCCAGGCCGTCCTGTTCGCCAATCAGCAAGGGATAGTCGATGCCGATTTCGGTTGCATACCGGACCACGTCGTCGCGAAAGTCGACGGCAACGCCAATGACTTCAACGCCGTCGCTGCGGTGTGTCTGGCGGAGCTCGCGCAACAGCGGGATTTCGCGCCGGCACGGCGCGCACCAGGTGGCCCAGAAGTTCACGACCAGGATGGGGTCGGTGAAGCTCGACAGCGCACGCGAGGGGCCTTCCAGGGTCTGCAGGCTGAAGTCGGGCAGGGATTTTGGGATGGTCCGCGTCACCGCCGCAGCTGTCGCGTCAGGAACTGGAGCAGCGCTCGATGGCGCCACAGCCGCCTCAGGCGCGGTTCGCGACAGTGCACCGAATCCGAGGTAGCCGACGCCCGCCGCAGCGGCGGCGATCAACAGTGAAAGTGCGGCGAAGCGGATCGAGGACATATGCCTATCTTGCCGCAATCGCCTCCCGGGACAAGGGGCCAAATTGCTCGGCCTTCATGTAGCCGACCACTCGATACTCGCTGCGTTCCTCGCCGTCCGGGCCATAGAAGGCAATGGTTGGCGGGCCGAAAATGCCGAAGCGCTTCAGCAGCGCCTGATCGTCCGCGTTGTGGGCGGTGACATCCGCCTTCAGCAGCACCGCGTTCGCGAGCCCCCGCTGCACTTCGGCATCCGAGAACGTATAGGCCTCCATCTCCTTGCACGACACACACCAGTCCGCATAGAAGTCGAGCATCACGGGCCGACCCGCTGCGCTTGCGGCGGCGACTTCGAGATCGAGTTCCGCAACGCTTTTGACGCGCTTGAATTCAAGCGCAGGCTTCTCGGCGATCAGGAACGGCAGGGGCGCGAGCGGATTCGTGCCGCCCAGCGCCGCGCCCGCGCACAGCACCAGTGCATAGGCGGCGAAGCTGGCTCCAGCCGCCCGCAGCGCCCAGAGCCCCGCCGTCGCGCGCGGAGCAGCCGCATTCCACAACACCCAGGCCGCCGCGGCAGCCGGCACGGCCCAAAGCAGCAGCGTCCACGGTGCCGGCACGATGCGAGCCAGCATCCATGCGGCAACGGCAAGCATCAGTGCGCCGAACGCGCGCTTGACGGTTTCCATCCAGGCGCCGGCGCGCGGCAGCAGCTTGCCCGCCGAGGTGCCGATCGCGAGCAGCGGCGCGCCCATACCGAGCGACATCGCGAACAGCGCGCTGCCGCCGCGGAACACCTCGCCGGTCTGGCCGATCACCGCCAGCGTGGCAAACAGCGGTGGCGCGACGCAGGCGCTGACGATCAGCGCCGACAAGGCCCCCATGACGGCGACTCCGCCGTAGCTGCCGGCGCGCTGCCGGTTGCTGAGGTCCGTGATCCGCGTCTGCAGTGCGGCCGGCATCTGGATTGTGAAGGCGCCGAACATTGCGAGCGCAAACGCGACGAACAGCGCCGCGAACAGCACGATGATCCAGGTTTGCTGGAACAGCGCCTGCACCTGCTGACCGGCCGCGGCGGCCGCGATACCAGCGAGAGTGTTGGTGCAGGCCATGCCGAGCACGTACGCGAGCGACAGGCCGAAAGCGCGGCGCGTGGTCACGTTCGCGCCCTGGCCCGCGATGATGCCCGACAGGATTGGCACCATCGGCAGTACGCAGGGCGTCAGCGACAGCAGCAGCCCGAGCCCGAAGAAGGTCGCGAGCACGCCGAACAGCTGGCCATCGCGGACGAAGACGGCGAGGCGATCCTGCTCGGAGACAAAGGGCCGGGCGGGCGGCGGTGGTGCGGCGGAACCTGAGCCCGCCGGCAGCAGCACGGCGAGCTGCTTGGTCTCGGGCGGGTAGCACAGCCCGGCTTCAGCGCAACCCTGGAAGGTCACCGCGAGCGGCAGCGACAGTTCGCCGCCCGGCGCGCGCGACACCGCGACGCTCGCCAGCAGTTCGTCGTAATAGACTTCCTGCTCGCCGAAGAACTCATCGGTCTTGGATTTGCCCTTGGGCAGGGACAGCACGCCCAGTTGCGCGTCACTGCTGGGGGTCGTCACGCCAAGGCGCTGGCGATACAGGTAATAGCCGGGCGCGATTTCCCACACCAGTCGCACGCGGTCAGGGCCGTCGGCGAACACCGCGAGCCGGAATGCTTCATCGAGCGGCAGGAAGTCCGAGTCGTTGCTGGCGTCGCGCGCGGCTGAGAACAAGTCAAGGCCGCGTGCCGCAGGCGCCGCGACGGTCGCGGGAGCGGCGGCCAACTTCACGCTGGCGCGCCAGGTGGTAGGCGGATAACACAGCCCCGCGTCGGCGCAGCCCTGCAATTTCAGATCCACCGGCAGTGCGGTGCCCACCGCCTCTGCGCTGGTTGCAGGGACCCTGACCGTGAACCCGCCGCGAAATACTTCCTGTTCGCCGAAGAACTCGTCGGAGTGCATCTCGCCGGTCGGGTACACGGGCTCGGCCAGGGTCAGGCGCCCATCCGGCGACTCGACGCCCATGCGCTTGCGGTACAGGTAGTAACCCTTCGCCACCCGCCAGTTGATGTTCAGCGCGTCGCCATCGTGACTGACGGAGTAGCGAAAGGCCTGATCGGGCGGCAGGAAATCGTCTGCGGCCGCCGCGATCGCCGTCCAGGATGCCAGCAGCAGCGCGGCCAGCCCGGCACAAATGGTGCGTTGCATCATGATCAGACGGACATCCTGCTTAGCGGGCGATTTGGCTGGGGCGCGCGACCTTGCGCCCGGCAGACCACCGCCAATACTGGGAGATTGCCCGCCCGACGGCTGTGCGCCAAGTCCTTAGTCTCGCAGCCGGCCTTGAAATTCGACGTTCCGCCGCTATTATTAGCAGCCGTTGGGGGAGAGTGCTAACAAGCCTTTCCCTCCGGCACCGGTTTTTCGATCTCAACTGCAAGTCAGCTCAAGGAGTGCATCCATGAAGATTCGTCCTCTTCACGACCGAGTGATCGTGAAGCGCCTCGAGGAAGAGCGCACGTCACCCGGCGGCATCGTGATCCCCGACAGCGCGGCAGAGAAGCCCGTCCAGGGAAAGATTGTCGCGGTCGGCAAGGGCAAGATCCTCGAAGACGGCAAGGTCCGTCCGCTCGACATCAAGGTCGGCGACAAGATCCTGTTCGGCAAATACAGCGGAACTGAAGTCAAGGTCGACGGCGATGATCTCCTCGTGATGCGCGAGGAAGACATCATGGCCGTGATCGAAGGCAAATAAGGAGAACTCAAGATGGCTGCCAAGGAAGTACGTTTCGGTGATGACGCCCGCACCCGCATGGTTCGCGGCGTCAATATTCTCGCCAACGCCGTCAAGGCGACGCTCGGCCCCAAGGGCCGCAATGCCGTGCTCGAGAAGAGCTTCGGCGCTCCGACGATCACCAAGGACGGCGTCTCCGTCGCCAAGGAAATCGAACTGAAGGATCGGTTCGAGAACATGGGCGCACAGATGGTCAAGGAAGTCGCGTCCAACACCTCCGACGAGGCTGGTGATGGCACCACGACCGCGACGGTGCTGGCACAGGCGATCGTCCGCGAAGGTCTCAAGGCCGTTGCCTCGGGCCGCAACCCGATGGACATCAAGCGCGGTATCGACAAGGCCGTGATTGCCGCGACCGAGGAAATCAAGAAGCTCAGCAAGCCGTGCAAGGACAGCAAGGCAATCGCGCAGGTCGGCACGATCAGCGCCAACAGCGACGAGTCGATCGGCAAGACGATCGCCGAAGCAATGGAAAAGGTCGGCAAGGAAGGCGTGATCACGGTCGAGGAAGGCTCGGGTCTGCAGAACGAACTCGAAGTCGTCGAGGGCATGCAGTTCGACCGCGGCTATCTGTCGCCGTACTTCATCAACCAGCAGGCGAATCAGACGGCCGCGTTCGAAAAGCCGTTCATCCTGCTCGTCGACAAGAAGATATCGAACATCCGTGAGTTGCTGCCGCTGCTCGAGGGCGTCGCGAAGGCGGGTCGTCCGCTGATCGTCGTCGCTGAGGACGTCGAGGGTGAGGCACTGGCCACCCTGGTCGTCAACAACATCCGCGGCATTCTCAAAGTCGCCGCTGTCAAGGCGCCGGGCTTTGGCGATCGCCGCAAGGCGATGCTGCAGGACATCGCGATCCTGACGGGTGGCACGGTGATCTCTGACGAGGTCGGCTTGCAGCTCGAGAAGGCGACGTTGAACGATCTGGGCGAAGCCAAGAAGATCGTCGTCGAGAAGGAAAACACCACGATCATCGACGGTGCCGGCAAGGCAAGCGACATCAAGGCGCGCATCGAGTCGATTCGCCAGCAGGCTGAAGAGGCCACCAGCGACTATGACAAGGAAAAACTGCAGGAGCGCGTTGCCAAGCTCTCTGGCGGCGTTGCCGTGATCAAGGTCGGTGCCGCGACCGAGATCGAGATGAAGGAAAAGAAGGCCCGCGTCGAAGACGCCCTGCACGCGACCCGTGCGGCGGTTGAGGAAGGCGTGGTTCCGGGCGGCGGTGTGGCGCTGGTTCGGGCGATCAAGGCTCTCGAGAAGCTGGAAGGCAAGAACGAGGACCAGACCGTCGGCATCCGGATCCTGGCGCGAGCGATCGAGGAGCCGTTGCGGCAGATCGTCGAGAACGCCGGCGAAGACGCGGCGGTGATTCTGAACGAAGTGCGTCGTGGCAAGGGTGCGTACGGCTACAACGCCGCGACCGGTGAATACGGCGACATGCTCGAGGCCGGCATTCTCGATCCAGCCAAGGTCACGCGCCTGGCGCTGCAGAACGCAGCGTCGGTGGCGGGCCTGCTGCTGACGACCGAGGTCATGATTGCCGAGGCCCCGAAGGACGAGTCCGACCACGCGCACCCGTCTTCGGGCGGCATGGGCGGCATGGGCGGCATGGATATGTAAGCGGAGACGCTTAACCGTCCTGCGCGTCATCGCGCCATCGATACGAAGGCCCCGGGAAGCAATTCCCGGGGCCTTTTTCATATTGGGCGATGATAGCTGCGGCGTTACGGGGTCCGGCACCGTGGCCGGACCCCTTGCTTCACTGGCGTACCCGCGCAGAGACGCCGTTGTCGTTCCATCCTTCGCTTATCTGTCCGCAGTGGAAGCACTGCGAGTCGTTGCCGAGCCTCGCCACGCAAGTCTGGTTCTGCACGCGCGTGTACGGGGTCAGCGGTAATGTTTGACCGGGTTGCAGGGTCACCGTCTGGCTCGCCAGCACTTGAGCGCCCTGCACGAGTTCCACGGTAACTGCGTTGGCGGCGGTGTTGCCGCTATTGCGCACTTGCCACGCGATCGGTCCAACGTTGATGTTCCGGCGGCTGGAGTTCCACGCGTTGTTGGCCGCGAACGGCGGGTTCGGCTGCGGGACGGTTTGGCAGTGCGGCGCGTTGTTCTCAAGTTTGGTGTAAACGTTCGAATCTGCGTCGGTCATGGTGCCGCTGCCTACTTTGTAGAGCGTCGCCTGGTCCACAGTTACCTGCAGCGGTGAGGTCGAACGACCGGGAGCGACGTAGTTGTTTCGCGTAGTCATATTCGAAGGGATCGGCCCGACCGTCCAGGGCAGCGAAGCTCCGGCAGTGCCACCGGCCATTATGGCGGCCTGTCCCGAGGAGCCGACTGGAGCTCTCGTCGGAACTCTGAACTCCACAATCAGAAAACACGAGCCCCGCTCTCGAATTGAAAACGACGTGCCGGATGGTCCGCCCGAAATGCCGCTGGCCGCGACCAGCGCTGTATTGCCCCGAATCGTGATTGTGTGAGCGTTGCCATCATTCGGCATCGGCAAAGGCGCCAGCCGTGGACCGTAGAGGGGGCCGGTGGGATAAGAGCAATCGCGTCGTGTGCCATGAATTGCTTCGAGCAGTTCCATGTTCTGCGCTACCGTCCGGTTCAGCGTAGTCGCCGCATAGCCCGCTGCCGTGATTGCCATCTCCAGTGCCTTGTTTGCCAGCAGAAAAACGTCACTGGCGATCTGCCGGGCCGCGCTTTCAGACAGTCCAACAACCACTCTGAGTGCGCCCAGCGCCTCGGCAGCCGACGCGCCCGCGGCCCTCAGCAGCTGCGCGCCCTGATTGCATCCCGCTGCACCGCAGTTGCCGGGCTGCAATGCAACAATGATGTTGCGATAGGCCTCAACGATATTGCTCCAGCTGACTCCAAAGGCCTGACGTACGGCCGCCATTGCCTGCGCCGCATCGAGATCCAGATCCTCCAGCGCCTGAGCCACCTGCACTAGCGTGTATCCGGCGCTGCGCAACCATGTGGCGAGCTGCTGAGCGCTGGCATTGAAAGCCGCGCTCAACCATGCGGCGGCCTGCGATGCAGTCGCATTGAACTGTGCTTTCAGGGCTGCCGCGACCTGTTCTCCCGTGAAGGCTGCTGCCCGGAGCCAGGTTGCGACTTGAGCACCGGTAGCGTTGAACGCAGTTCTCACCCATGACGCCACCTGCGTTGCGGATGCATTGAACTGGGCCTTCAAGGCGGCCGCTACTTGTTCTCCTGTAAACGTCGCTGCCTTGAGCCATGTAGCAGCTTGAGCGCCGGTTGCATTGAACGCCGACACCAGCGCTGCGGTGACCTGGTTCGCCGTGTAGCCGGCTGCCTGCAGCAGAGTTGCAACCTGCTGACCGGTCTGGTTGAACGTGCTGACAAGCTGCTGCGCGATCTGGTTTACATTGGTGTTGGACTGCTTGAGTGCGTTGACGAGTTGCTCCGGGCTGCCGAAGGCCACTGCGGTAGCGCCACTGGTGCAGAACAGCCGAACCAGATTCACAGGCGTCAGGTAGGGGCCGTTGGACGGATTTCGCTGGTCCTTGTTCAGGGTGAAGTTGTTGTTGAAGGCTCCGGTCAGCGTCACGTCCAGTTTGTTGTTGCCGGTGCTCTTGACGAAGTTCATGTTGTTTCGGTTGAGGTTGGTCGTTTGCCCGGCGTTCAACGTCACTGTCGTGGTGTTGTCCTGCCTTGTAGGGCCAACACCGGTGAAGTAGCCGTACTGGGCGACGCATTCGCCAGCTGCCAATGCGGACGTGCTGGCCGCCGCGAAAGTTAGTGCGGCAAGTGCAAGTCCAATGCGCGCAAGTGGTTTTGATGTCATGTCAGTCTCCGTTCTGTCGTGGGTTATTCGATTCGAATCGTCGGGTGAAGGTGTTTAGGGGTTCGTGAGCGTGAGATCACGCCAGTCCGCGTCGGCGATCTGGCGGCCGTCGGGTCCGAGTGCGCGGACGCGCCAGCGCAGCGAACTTCCGGTCGCGCGTGTGGCCAACCAGTCAGGTGGTTGATAACTGCCAATACCCTGCTGCACGACGGCGGTTAGCAGAGGCTTCGCAGCGTCATCAGTGATCTCGATCTGATAGAGCAACGCGGATCCATCGAGGGTCCAGCTGAGGGTCAGTGGCGTGCCCGCGGCCCATACAAAGCCCTGGTTGGGGGACAGCAGCTGCAGTCCCCCGCTGTTGGGGAGCGCCTCGCCCGAACCGCTTCCCACGTAGTAGCGAAGCGGTGGAATTGGAAAGCCTGCTACCGCACCGCTGTGCACGATGCCGCTGCCCGCTCCGGCCAAGGCGAGGTTGGAATCGCCTTCCTTGTCATTGGACGCTTCTATGCGCAGCAACAGGTGGTAGAGGCCCTCGACCTGAGTCGGGATCAGTCGCGGATCAGGCCCTGGCAGAGTGACCCTGCCTGTAGGCGGAAGGAACACACTGAACCGCTCGACTTGCTGGAAGCGGCGTTGCAACGGCCGCTCCTCGGGTGGCAATGACGCCTCGGTCAGAAGATCGCGGCTGGCCGGCAGCTCTTCGCCGGGTTGCACCACTTCCCATCGGCCGATGAGCTGGCCCGAACCGTTGTAATGGATGACCGCGCTGGCTGCTGGCGCGGTGCTGCCGCGCGCAACTGCGGTGACGGGGCTATCGACATCGAACGCGAGCTGAACGTCCAGCAGCGCAAGCGGAACTCGCGCGCCGCCACCTGCCATGCGACAGGTCACGAACACGTACTCATCGGGCCCGCCGACCGTCGAGACGAATCGACGAACATAGAAGAAGGCGGAGTTTTCGCCGCGAGCCGCCGCTTGCCACGCCCGTCGCGCGACGGAGGCCGGTATGGACATGATGTCAGTGAAAGCGGACGCGCTGCTGTTCAGCCGAGACTGGTCCACACGAATCGGCAGCTGCCCGTAAATGGTTGCCGGATCACAGCGCAGTCCGATGTCCGGCGTCGCTGGTATCAGTTCGCCACACCAGGTCGCCTCGACCGGCACCTGGTTATTGAGCCCCCCGTAGGTGATGAAGACGGTGGTTGCACCTTGAGAATTGACGTTGACGCCATTCGGATCGCGGTTGATCGCATGCGCGGGCAGTAGCCACCCCAGCAACGCAACTGCAAGGAGGGAACGAATCAGGTAGGACATTGCTTTCACCTCAGTCCGATCGTCAGCCCCGCAACGACGCTTCTCGCGCGATTGTCGAGGTCGATTCCGAACAACGTGTTCTGGGTTTGTTGCGCACGGTCGGAGTAGCGCAGGAAGAGTTGTCCCGACAGACTCCGGGCCCCGGCGGACTGCCACTCCAGCCGGTAGTTCAGCGATGCGTCGAGAAAGGTGTTTTCACTGCTGTTGGTCCTGGGCTGATCGGCGCTCCGAGTGAGTCCGCCCGTTGCCGTAAGCTGTAGTTTGTCGGTGGCGCTGATACGGACGCCGACGCCGACATTGCGCGTGCGCGTGGCGCTCAACTGCTCGAACGACTCGTTGCGGTCACTGCTCAGTTCAAGATTCAGATCGATGCGTGCATGTGGTGAGTAGGTGGCGGCAATCGCATTCACCTGGGTCTTGAAGTCAGCCTGTTCCCGCCCGGGTTGCCGGTTGTCCTGCAGTGAATAATCGTGACGAATGCCAAAGTTCCACTTGGGGCCGCGCCAATCGGCTGCGAGGCTGTGTCGATCGCTCTGCTGATCCGGAACATGCGACGCGTTGAAGCCGGAGTCCGGTGGTACGCCGGCGCCGAACTGATGCACGCGATTGAAGTTCCACGAAACCGTCGGGAGCCACTTCGCCCCACGGTCGGTGCCGAACAGCTCGGCCAGTGACGCGGCGATCAGCGCATCCGTGCGGCGGGTATGCGTCGTGAGGATCGTAGCAATGTCGTCGAGGTTGTCCTCAAGTTGCGTGTAGGCAGCTTGAACCTGAATCGGACCGATGCTGCCCGCAAGTTGGACACTGTTGCGCAGGACATCCGACTGCAGACTGGCTGCGATAGTCGCGAACTGCGGGTCGACAAGCTCATGACGCAACGTGAGTGCGAGGCTTGCAGCATGCCTTTTGCCGATGGGCCTGCCCTGGAGGATGGTCCAGTAGACATCAGCGTAGCGTGAGCTGCGTTCTTCGCGCGCCACCTCGACCAGCGTGAGTCCCTGGGCCAGCGACGGATCATTCGGATTGTCGAAAGCGCTGCGTGCGAAGCCCGCTTCAAGCCTTAGGACGCCCGATGGCGTTGAACCGGCGACGCGGGCACCCCATGCCCGGTTGGTCTGCCGGTCACCAATATTGGCGCCATTGAACGCGTTGAGCGGAAGCAGCGAACCGTCGAGGAAGTCGGCGTCGAAGCGCAGCGCTCCCGGTCGCGCAGGTCTCAGTTCGAAGCCCACCGTAGTGGCCGTGACGCGATGATCGCTGTCCGACAAGCCGATAATATTGTTCCAGCCGGCGATGCTGGTGCCGTTCATTGTCGCGAATGTTGCCGAGCCTGCGCTGCCAATCGGCATACCGATGACGGCACCCCGACTTGAAAATCCAGGGATCAGGTGTCGATGCTGGTTGTAAGAGACGTGTCCGAGTGCGAAGAATCGGCGCGGATCGTCAGTGCGATCCATGCGTACGGTGTAGTTCGACAGATCGAACAGAGGCGCGTCTTCGCCTCGCTGTGCGAAACGCAGCGCGTTCTGTTGCGCGCTCACTCCGAGAAATTGCGTACTACCACCCAAACGCCAACCAGCGCGTTGCGCATCACCGCCGAGATGGAGATTGAGCGACGCGGAATCCTGCCCTGAGCTGCTTGGCGAACCTGCTGGAGTCAGCTGTTCGTCGAGAAGCTGAATACCCTGAAGGTCGATCCGGGACTCGATTCCGCGGCGCTCCAGCCCGCTTTCGGTGAGCACCTGGATTGGCAGGCGCGCAACTTCTCGCCAGGCGCCTTGAGGGGAAACCAGGAATACGGTGATGTCGTATTCACCGGAAGGCAGAGCAAGAGGCGCCGGACGATACTCGAGGACATTCCCGTAAGCGAAGAACAAGTCCGTGAGGTCGGTGTCGCCCACGAGGATCGCCAGACGGCCCTGGTCTGACGATGGCAGCTGATCCACTAGAAGCCTGATCGACTGCTCGCGTCGCATCCATTCGCGGTTGACGGGATCCAGTTCCACGCGCAGTTCGCTCGCCGATGCCGCGCCCGCCCAACAGCAGAAGGCGCTGAATATCGCCCATGCCGCGCCGTTCAAGATGCGCGTGAGTTCGCGCCGCATCACGGTGCCCCGCTCGCGGCCTGGTTGGCGCTTGTCCTGCGTTCACCGCCGGATCGGATCACAACCGGGCAGGCATTGCCTTCAATCGGGAACACTGCACGGTTGTTGTCGAAGCTCGACTCATCGAGGCTGCGGCCAGCGTTGACGCGTACTTCCAGCTCGGAGACCTTCCCGCAGGGCACCGCGACGGTGATTGCGAATCCGTGCCGCTCGCCTGCCCGCAATGCCCGCCTAACGATGTAGGGGTTGGAAGCGTATCCTTGGATTTGCACCGTCCAACCTACGGCAGCGCGTGCGACGGGCATATCGGTGGCGGATGCGTTCAAGATCGAGACCCATAAGCGGACGGGCGTCGGAGCTGGGCTCGTTGCGCCGCCGTCGATCCGTGTCAGCCCCATCGGCAATAGATCGAACGCGTGCGCGGTGGCTGGCAGGCTCAGGATCGCAAAGAGGGTCGCAACCCAGCCTGCTCTTAGGTAGCCGCTTTCAGGGTGACATCGGCGATTCGGTGCTCGCATCCCGCTTCTCCGCAGCGCCGGTTTGCGCTGGCTCGTGGAGTGCAGACTGCGGAAGCGGGGTCCCCGCGTGCTTGAGGCGGATCTGCGGGGGTTCTGAGCAATCCTGAGGGAGTTCTCAGGGTTTGTTGAGGGCCCAGGTGAACCGGGTCAGAGGTAGCCCGGAAGGGCTATTGCCAGTGCGGACACCAGGTCATTTGGGGCTCCAGATTCTCAGTGCCTTGAGCGCGGGATTGCTGCAGCAATCGCATCCCCTCGGCCTTGCGGCCCGCCGAAGCGAGGTGGCAGGCGCGTGCGACCAGGGCGGGAGGGTAGTCGCTTTTCCATAGCTCAGCCCTTCCAAGCAAGGGTGCTATTCCGTCTTTCTCGCCGCGTTCGAGAAGCATTCGGACGGTCTCCACGGCGAGTTCCGCCTGCAGCCTCTGATCGCCGGCACGCTCCGCATGTCCAAGGGCAGTCCTTAGATGCGCCGGGTCGCGCTCCCGGCGGGCGCGAGCCGCCCAGCTGATCGCAATCAGCCGGTTGTCTCCCAGCGTCTGCAGGCGTGGTAACAGCCGTGACGGCTCTCCGACGCCCAGGTTGAGTAGTGCAAGTTCGGCTTCAAGCGTCATTGTTTCGTCACCGATTCGTCGCGCAACGGCGGCGGCGTTGGCAGCCAGCCGCCGAGCTTCTTCTGGTTCTGCGTCTGCAAGCAACAAAGACAGGCGCAACGCAGAGCGAATGTCACCATTCGGATTGTCCACGCTTGAGTAAATGGCTCTTGCTGAGCGCAGGTCAGTCTCGGCCGCATCGCGCTGACCCAGATCGGTTTCCAACGCGCCGCGCGCCGTCAAAGCCTCGGCCTCGCCGATTTTGTACCCGGTTTCGCGTGCAAGCGTCACTGCCTCGTCGAGCAGTGATTCTGCATCCGGCCATCGGCCCCGGTTGCGTTCGATCTCGCCGAGGTTCGCCAGACTGAATACCAGCATCTCGCGCAACCCGATCTGACGCTGCAGGGCGACTGCCCGCTGCTGCATCTGCGCGGCCGCGTCCAGGCGACCCAGCTTGCGCTCCAGAACCGCCAGATTCGAATAGACGGCAGTCTCGCCCGCCTTCTCACCTTCGTTGCGATAGAGACTCAACGCCGTTTCATACCGCTCGCGCGCCAAATCAAGCTCGCCGCGATTCTCGGCAAGGATTCCCAGGTTGCCCAATGCGCTTGCAAGGTTGGCGCGCCGATTGACGGCTTCAAAGTGCTTCTGCGCCGCCTTGAACGAGATCTCTGCCTCGTCCAGTTGGCCGCGACGCCAGGCGATCATGCCGAGGCCGCTGGAGGCGACGCCGGCCAGATTCAGATCCCCGTTCGAATCGGCATTGCTTCTTGCTTGCTCGTAGGCGGCTGTTGCGTCGTCCAGGTGGCCCAGCATCATCAGGACGTTTCCGGACTCGTACCTGGCCCAGCCGTTGTCAGGTGTGCTCGCCAGGCTGGTCTCGAAGTAGCGCAGGGCGTCGGCGAGTTCCCCGCCCAGCAGTGCATTCAATCCGCGCGCGAACGCTTCATTGGTGAACTCGCTGGCGGCAATCTTGCGCACGGGAATACCGGCGGCATACGTCACGTCCAGCTCGCGCGCAACGCTCTCGGCAAGTTGCGTGGAAAGCGCGCCGGGACCATCGGCGGACGTGCGGCCCGACAATTGATTGCCGGCGACGTCCACCAGGTGATAGTTGATCAGCAGGCGTCCGTTCTCACGGCCAACGCTGCCGAACAGGACGTGGTCTACCCCGAAGATGTCTCGCAATGCGAGGACCTTTTCCTGCTCTGTCGCATCATTGGCAAGCCCTCTTTGCTGCAGGGACTGTCGTACCCGATTCGCGGGGAAAACGACGACATCCGAGCGTTCGGAGAGAACATCGGCAACGAGTCGCGGCAGCGCCAGCTCTCCCCATTCGAGGTCTTGTGCTTCGGCAGCGACGCTGAAGGGTGCAATCGCCACTCGTTCGCGGCTGGCTGGCTGGGAAGAAATCCAGAACCAGACTCCCACGGCCGCAATCATCGCAAAGACCGCGATCGATGCAATGAAGGGCAGGCGGCGACGGGGTGCGACAGCCACTGGAACCCGGGTTTCCTGCGGCGGTTCGAGCTGCTCCGGAGGTTCGGCATCTGGAGTGGCGGGTTCATCACCAGCGTCCTGGCAATCCCGAAGCGCGGCGACGAACTGGTATCCGCGGCTGTGCACCGTCTTGATGACGTGTTGACGCCGGGAGTCATCGTCGAGAGCGCGCCTGGCCTCGTAGATCGCGCGAGTCAGGACTGACTCGGTGACGTACTTCTGCGGCCACAGTTGCTGCAGCAGCTCGTCCTTGCTGACCACCCTTTCGCGATGTTGAACAAGGTAGACGAGGAGTTCGAGCACGCGGGGCTCGACCTGCACGAGCGTGCCCCCCAACCTGAGCGCATAGCTGGCTGGATCAAGCTCGTACTCGCCGAATCGATAAAGCGTGGTCGCCATGTGTTCTTTGACTTCTTTCACTGCAACTCAGTCGCTGCTCCGCGCTCCTCATCTTATCCCGAGGTTGCTGGTTCAGGGCGCGCTCTGGCGAATGCGCAACGGACAAAAACGAAGCGGATTCAAGCCGCGCTTTGTTCGCTCAGCGCAGCTTCTCCAGCACCGCGATGTAGTCCTTGCCGCGATTGATGCGCAGGCTGTCATCGAGGTAGGTGACCGTGGACAATGATGGCGGCCGGACGGGCGTAGTAGGCACGTCGATGGCGAGTGGTACCTCGGCGCCGAGGCCCAGTGCCTTTCGCAATGCATCCGGCGTCACGTCCACTCGCGCCGGTACGAATTCAATGTGCCGGAAGCTGACCTCGAGATCATTTGAACGCGTCTTTGAAATGCCCAGCTCTGCGGTAGCGGAATAAAGCGCCGGAAGGCTGTCCGGACCGACGCGCAGAACCAGCATGTTTCGGTACATCCCCTTGGCTGGCTGCAATTCCTGCAGTACCTGTTCGACACGCGCCTTGCCGCCGCTGGCTCCACCACCTGGCAAGGTGCGGGTCATGAAGGAGACGTCCACGTCACCGAATACACCCTGGCTGCTGAAGCGTGTCAGCCATTGCCCGGTCAGCTGCTCGCCGCGCGCGTTGAGGTCCGGAGCAGGAACGGTTCGTTCGAGAGCTGCGGCCGCCGCATCGATCTTTGCGGTGATGTCGGCGGTCGGCGTCGAGCCGGGTTCGTACTCGGTGAGAGCTGCGAGCAGAACAGCGCGCGCCGCGGCTTGGGGAGGCTCTGCTGAGAAAGCGGCGCCGGGCAGTGCCGCTAGAAGGCACGACGACAACAGTCGCACCAGTCGTCGATTCAGGTCCAACACGCCATTCTCCTGTTGATTGAATACTCCCGAGACCCGCCACAATAAGCTAAATGACTGGCAGGCCGGCGACCTGCATGTTTCAGGTAACATTGGCGGTTTGGCGCCGCGCGAGCTGGAGATAGCAATGCCGTTGACGATCGGAATCCCGCGCGAGAGCTACGCGGGTGAGAAGCGCGTGGCGACCGTACCCGAGGTGGTTGAGAAGCTGATCAAGCTTGGCTTCGATGTGGCCGTCGAACGCGGTGCCGGCGCTGCGGCGAACTTCAGCGACGAAGCCTATCAGGCGGCTGGCGCGCGCATCGTCGATGGCGCCACCAACCTGCTCGGTAGTGCCGAGGTCCTGTTCAAGGTCCGGGCGCCGACCGCCGATGAAGTTGCGGCGATCAAGCCCGGCTGCACGCTGGTGAGTTTCATCTGGCCCGCGCAGAACCCGGAGCTGCTGCAGCAGCTCGCTGCAAGGCAGGCCACGGTGCTTGCGATCGACGCGCTGCCGCGGCAGTTGTCGCGTGCACAGAAGATGGATGCGCTGACCTCGATGGCCGGCGTCAGCGGCTATCGCGCCGTGATCGAGGCGGCGCATGCCTTCGGCCGGCCGTTCAATGGCCAGATTACGGCGGCCGGCAAAATTCCGCCTGCCAAGGTCTTTATCGCCGGCGCGGGCGTCGCCGGTCTGGCGGCGATCGGCGCAGCGGCGAGTCTCGGTGCGATCGTGCGCGCCAACGATACGCGCGCCGAGGTCGCTGACCAGGTCGCCTCGCTCGGCGGCGAGTTCGTCAAGGTCGACTACGAGGAGGAGGGTTCCGGCGGCGGCGGCTACGCCCGGGTCATGAGCGAGGGTTTTCAGCAAGCGCAGCGCGAGATGTATGCCAAGCAAGCTCGCGAGGTCGACATCATCATCACGACGGCGCTGATCCCGGGCAAGCCGGCACCGCGGCTGATCACCGCTGAGATGGTCAAGACCATGCGGCCAGGCAGTGTGATCGTCGACATGGCGGCAGAGCAGGGCGGCAACTGCGAGTTGACAGTGCCCGGGGAGCTGGTTGTCCGGCACAGCGTCACGATCATCGGTTACACCGACCTTGCGAGCCGTCTCGCGCGACAGTCCTCAACGCTGTATGCGAACAACCTGCTGCGTCTGACCGAGGAGCTGTGCAAGACCAAGGACGGCGTGCTGAACGTCGACATGGAGGACGACGCGATCCGAGGTCTGACGGTGCTCAAGGATGGCCAGATCACCTGGCCGCCACCGCCACTGAAGCTGCCGGCGCCGAAGCCGGCAAAGCCTGCGGCAGCCGCCGCGGCGGCTGACAGGAAGTCAGGCAGTCATGGTCACGGCGGCGCCGGCGAGCCGTCTTCACTTGCGAATCTCGCGATAGTGTTCGGCGCTGGCGCGCTGCTGTTTTGGCTCGTCGGTGCATTTGCACCGCCGTCGTTCACGCAGCACTTCACGGTGTTCGTGCTTGCCTGTTTCATTGGCTATATGGTCGTCTGGAACGTCAAGCCCTCGCTGCACACGCCGCTGATGAGCGTGACGAATGCGATCTCGAGCATCATTGCCGTCGGTGCGCTGGTGCAGGTGGCTCCGCCGCTGGGCGATGCCGCGGCCGATCGGCCGACGACGCTGATCGCTGGCCTCGCGGTCACCGCGCTGGTGCTGACGGCCGTCAATATGTTCGGCGGCTTCGCCGTCACGCGTCGCATGCTTGCGATGTTCCGCAAGTAAGGGAGCGACGGCATGTCTGCAAACCTTGCCAATGTCGCCTATCTCGGTGCGGCCATCCTGTTCATCCTGAGTCTGGGCGGCCTGTCGAATCCCGAGACCGCGCGCCGTGGCAACTACTACGGCATCGTGGGCATGGCGATCGCCGTGCTCGCAACGGTGTTGGGTCCGCGGGTCACGGCGGCCGGCCTGCCCTGGATCGTCGGCGCGCTCGCAATCGGTGGCTCGATCGGCCTCTATGCCGCAAAGAAAGTGCAGATGACGCAGATGCCCGAGCTGGTGGCGCTGATGCACAGTCTCGTGGGCTTTGCCGCCTGCCTGGTCGGTTTTGCGAGCTATGTCGATACTTCGATCGTTTACGAGGGCGCCGAGAAGACGATCCATCTGGTCGAAATCTATCTCGGTATCCTGATCGGTGCGGTCACGTTCTCGGGCTCGCTGATTGCCTTCGGCAAGCTGTCGGGCAAGATCGGTGGCAAGCCGCTGCTGCTGCCGGCGCGTCACTGGATCAACCTTGCCGGACTGATCGCCGTGATCGCCTTCGGTGTGCAGTTCGTGCAGGCCGGGAACGTCGACGCGGGGCTGGTGCCGCTGCTGCTGATGACCGTGATCGCGCTGCTGTTCGGCATGCACATGGTCATGGCGATCGGCGGTGCCGATATGCCGGTCGTGGTATCGATGCTGAATAGTTACTCGGGCTGGGCGGCCGCGGCGACTGGCTTCATGCTGTCCAACGATCTGCTGATCGTGACCGGCGCGCTGGTCGGCTCTTCGGGTGCGATCCTGTCGTACATCATGTGCCGCGCCATGAATCGGCAGTTCCTGAGCGTGATCGCAGGCGGCTTTGGCACCGGTGGCGGTTCCGTACCGGCCGCTGCGGGCGGCACAGGGATCGAGGGTGAGGTCACGCCGATCAGCGCCGTGGAGACAGCGGAACTGCTGCGTGGCTCGAAGAACGTCGTGATCGTGCCCGGCTACGGCATGGCGGTGGCCCAGGCCCAGCACACGGTATTCGATATCACCAAGTTGCTGCGCGACTCCGGTGTGAACGTGCGCTTCGCGATTCACCCGGTGGCCGGTCGCATGCCTGGCCACATGAACGTGCTGCTGGCCGAGGCCAAGGTGCCTTACGACATCGTGCTCGAAATGGACGAGATCAACGACGACTTTCCCCAGACCGACGTCACGATGGTGAT
>JBBQWY010000019.1:0-56057 GCA_038210215.1 Steroidobacterales bacterium | reverse complement strand
GCCGAACGAACGCACCGGATTTCCCGATGCCCATTTCGACCTCGTGACGTCGTACATCCTGCTGCACGAAGTGCCGGCCAAGGCGATCCACGAGACCTTTGCCGAGGCCTTCCGTTTGCTCGAGCCGGGCGGTGACATGGTCATGTCGGACGTCACTCGTTTCGAGAAGATGGATCCGATCGCGGTCTGGCAGCAGGACTCCGCGGCGAAGCGCGAAGTCGAGCCGTTCTGGCGGGAGTCCGCGACGCTCGATCTGAAGGCCGTCGCCGAAGAGTGCGGCTTCTTGGACGTCAAGAGCTATGGTCTTGCGCCGATGAACTATCCGTGGATCGTCTCGGGTCGCAAGCCAGGTGACACGCGCCAATGACGGCAGCGAGCAAGCAGGCGAGCGTTGCGGGGCCGAGTCCGCTCGTGCCGCCGCTTGATGAGGCATCCTATCTGCTGCAGCGGCGCGTCGATGACCTCGCCCAAGGCTTCATGGCGGTGACCAGCGAGCTGTGGATCGTCAAGGATCGGCTCGCGATCCTCGAGGCCGTGCTGGCCAAGCACGGCATCGATGCCAAAGCGGCCGTCGATGCCTTCGAGCCCACGGGCGAGGTCAAGCAGCAGCTCGATGCCGAGCGACGCGCCTGGGCGCAGCGCATGATCGGCGCGCTGTTCCCGCGCGGCCTGCCCCGGGTCGACTAGCAGGGTCGACTAGACCGGCAGCCCGTCGAGCACGGTCACGAAGAACCGCCCCTTGCCTTCGCGCAGTTTTTTCGCGGCGCTGTACTCGGGCGAGTTCCAGAACCCCCAGGCGGCTTCGCGCGACGGAAACTTCGCGATCAGGATGCTCTCGTTGCGCGGCTCGCCCTCGGCGACTTCAACCTTGTGCGGCGGCGACAAAGTCAGGTAATGGCCGCCGAACTTGGCGTAGATCGGTGGCAGCGCGGCGTTGTAGGCCTTGAAGCCCTCGGGATCCGTCACCACCCCCTGCACGACCAGATAGGCGGGCTTGCTCATTTGATCAACCCTTCCGCCTGCATCGCCTCCAGCACTGCGGGCCGCGCCGCGATGCGCGCGTGATACGCCTTGAGCGCGGGCCAGGCTGAAAGATCGATGCCGACAATGGCGGTCCAGCCGAGCACCGTGAACAGATACGCATCCGCGACCGTGAAAGTCTCACCAAGTAGATACGACTGGTTGGCGAGTTCGCGCTGCACGAGTTCGAACTTGCGCCCGAGATTTGCCTTGGCAGCTGCCTTGGCTTCGTCACTGACACCCGGTGTGAAGAACGGGCCGAAGCCCTTGTGTACTTCGGAATTGATATAGCCGAGCCATTCATGCAGCCGATAGCGCGGCATCGTGCCCGCGGCGGGCGCGAGCCCGGAGGCGGGCTTCAGGTCGGCGATGTAGGGCATGATCGCCGTGCCTTCGGTCAGTACTTCGCCGCTGTCCAGTTGCAGCGCCGGCACGTAACCCTTCGGCGTCACCTCCAGATAGTCGACGCCGCCGGCGGTTTTGGTGCCGCGGCCTTCGACCTTGACGGCTTCGAACGGCAGGCCTGCTTCGCGCAGGCTGATGTGCGCGGCGAGTGAACAGGCGCCGGGGCTGTAGTAGAGCTTCATCGGGTTGATTCCACAGTCAGACAGGGGGTCCCCATGCTAGCGCCGCGCAACGCGGGCGCAAGGGCCGTGGCGAGTTGCTACAATCGCGGCCAACTACAGGGGGCCTGTAGCACAGCGGTTAGTGCAGGGGACTCATCGAAAAAGGTGCCGCCGCGCCGGAATGCGCGAACGGAACGGGATGAATTCAGGGAACCCTTCGGATGGCAGCATCCATGGCGATCCTGAGCCAAGCCGGCGGTACACCGCCGGAAGGTGCAGAGACTACCTGAGGGCTGCAGTGCCCTTGATGACAGGCTAGAGCGTCCCGCACCCCAGCAGCCGGCACCGCAAGGACCGCGCTGCGGGTGATGAGATAGTCCACGCCCGACGGAAACGCCGGGAGCTCGTGAATCCCTTGGTCGTTGGTTCGAATCCAACCGGGCCCAGTCATCCGCCGCTGCGGCGCCATGCGGTGAAATGGGCAGGTCTGCATTCACATGGCAGCAGCAAAGAAGCATCACTGGCGACGCCTGACGGACGATGAGCTGCTGGATCTGCAGTTCCGGCAGCTGCCGCTCAGCGTGCAGCGCAGCGATGTTCAGCCTCATGTGCAGCGCCTGTATCGCGAGCTGCGCGGCCGGGGAATCGTATTCCGGCCGCATGTCTGGTTTGGCGTCGAATGGTTCTCGCCCGACGGCGTACCGGGAATTGCGATTCCGTTCTACCTCGCTGATCCGCGCCTGCGGCGCCTCGAGCGCAAGCTGATGCAGCAGGTCGAGGGTGGTGATCCGAAATGGTTGTTGCGCATCCTGCGGCATGAGGCCGCGCATGCGCTCGATACCGCCTACCAGCTCAGCCATCGGCGCGACTGGCGCGAGGTGTTCGGTCCGGTTTCGACGCGCTACCCGAGCGTGTACATGCCGCGGCCCGGGAGCCGGCGCTATGTGCTGCATCTGGGCCACTGGTATGCGCAGAGCCACCCGGCTGAGGACTTCGCCGAGACTTTTGCGGTCTGGCTGCAGCCGCGCGCTCGCTGGCGCCGTGAATATGCAGGTTGGCCAGCCTTGCGCAAACTCGAGTATGTCGATCGGCTGATGGCCGAGATCGCGCGCGTGCCTCCGAAGCGGCGCAGTCGGGCCGAGATCGAACCCGTTGCGTCGAATCGTCAGACCCTGCGGGCCCATTATCGCCACAAGATGACACGCTATGATCTGACCGATGGTCGCTACGATGACCGCCTGGTCCGCCTGTTCGCCCGTGCCGAACGCCGGCCAGGCGCCTCATCGGCCGCAAAGTTTCTGCGTGAGGTGCGGCCACAGCTTGAACGGCTGCTGGTGCGTCGAGCGCGCCTGCATCCGTATGTGGTCGAGCACGCGCTCGATCTGGTCAGTCAGCGGGCGCGCCAGCTCGACTTGCGGCTGTCCCGCGACCGACGCACCAGCAAGCGCGCGGCCGCGCGCTTGCTCGAGCGCATCGTGATGGACGTGCTGAAGCGCAATCGGGACAACTACGCCCTATGAAGAAGCTGCGCATTCTGCTGCTCGTGCAGGAAAGCCTGGTGCCGCCCGCGGACCTGAAAGGTCTGTCGGAAAGTGACATCGAGGCCTGCCGAACCGAATACAACGTGCTGTCGACGCTGTCGAATCTGGGCCACGAAGTGCGTGCGCTCGGTATCGGTGATCGAATCGGTGATCTGCGACGTGCGGTCGCCGAGATTCGACCCGATATCGTTTTCAACCTGCTCGAGGAGTTCTCGGGGATCGTGACCTACGATCACTATGTCGTGGCTTACCTCGAGCTGATGCGGCTGCCCTATACGGGCTGCAATCCGCGCGGCCTGATGATCTCGCGCGACAAGGTGCTGACCAAGCAGGTGCTGGCCTACCATCGGATCCCGACGCCGAAGTTCCATCTGTTCCCGTGGAAGGCGAAGTACAAGGCACCGAAGCGACCGGAGTTTCCGCTGTTCGTGAAGTCGGCAACCGAAGATGCATCACTCGGGATTTCACAGGCCTCGGTCGTTCATGATCTCATGCGACTCGAGGAGCGCGTCGAGTTCATTCACGATCAGACTCAGAGTGATGCGATCGCCGAGCAGTACATCGAGGGCCGCGAACTCTATATCGGCGTGCTCGGCAATGATCGTCTGCAGACTTTCCCGGTCTGGGAACTCGACTTCGGCACCCTGGCCGAGGCGCAGGCCGGCATCGCGACGCGCAAGGTCAAGTGGGATCCGGACTATCAGCGCCGCCATGGCATTCGCACCGGCATCGCTGATGACCTGCCACCGGCGCTGGCCGCGCGGCTGGCAACGCTCGCCAAACGGATCTATCGCGCGCTGCATATGAGTGGCTACGGCCGCATGGATCTGCGGCTGCGGCGCGACGGCAGTGTCTATGTGCTCGAGGCAAACGCCAATCCGAATCTGACTTACGGGGAGGACTTTGCGGAATCAGCCGAACGCTCAGGCCTCAGGTACGAGGCGCTGCTGAGTCGAATTGTTGCGCTCGGCAAATCCTACCAGCCGGAATGGCGCCTGTTTGAGAGTTGAGCGGCGCGGATCGCGGTGCGTTCCTCGCCTGCGCGCCGGACCGGCGTCGCGGTCACAGATGACAGACACGGAATGAGCGCGGAGGCTCAGTGGACCGGCGAGTCCGAAACGATGACGCCGTTGGCGTCAGCGTAGAGCATTGCGCCGGGCACAAAGCGCACCCCGGCGAAGCTGACTTCAACACCGACGTCGCCCTGATCGTGACGCTCACCGCGGATTGGGATCGCGCACAGTGCGAGCACGCCGATCGGCAGGCTGGAGAGCGCCTGCACGTCGCGGACCGCGCCATGGATAACCAGGCCGGCCCAGTTGTTGGACAGCGCCTTGCCGCCCAGCTGGTCGCCAAACAACGCACGGCGGCGAGAGCCGCCACCGTCGACCACCAGAATGCGACCCGCGCCACGGGTTGCCAGCATCTCGCGCAGCCGGGAATTGTCCTCGTGGCAGCGGATCGTCTCGATCGCGCCGAAAAAAGCGCTGACGCCGCCGTAGGACTGGAACACGGGTTCGAGAATCTGCAGCTTTGAGCCGTGATCGTCGCAAAGATCACAGGTGCTGCGCGGATGTGCCTTGGTCATGGTTGCAGTTCCTGCTCGTGAATCGAGCGCGTGTGTGTTATCCAAGCGCCAGCATTTCACAGTTGGGAGTCACTGACATGATTTTGATCACCGGAGCGACCGGGCGGACGGGTGCCGAAGCGGCGCAGCAGTTGGCGAAACAGGGTGTTCCGGTGCGTGTTCTCGTGCGCAACGCCGACAAGGCGACCCAGCTGAAGGACGCCGGAATCGACATCGCAGTGGGTGATGCGAGCGACGCGACGGCGGTCCAGGCGGCATTGCGTGGCGTCAGCAAGCTTGCCGTGATCCTGCCGAACGGCGAGCGCCAGCTGGCGATGGAGAAGCAGCTCGCCGACCTTGCAGCCGAAGCCGGCGTCGGCCATGTTTTGAAGGTTTCATCGGTCGAAGCGCGCGCCGGCGCACACAATCCGGTGCACATCATGCATTGGGAGTCCGAGCAGCATGTGCGCGCGGTGTCCAAGGCCTGGACGATCGTGCGGCCCAGCTTCTACCTGCAGAACTTCCTGTCGAACGCACCGACCATCAAGGCCGAAGGCAAGTTCTACTATCCGTTTGGCGAACAGGGCGCTGCGGTCATGACCGACTCGCGCGATGTCGGCAAGTTCATTGCGCATGTCTTCACGACTGCCGGCCACGAAGGCCAGAGCTATGATGTGACGAGCCCGGACCTGCTGAAGTTCAGCGAAGTCGCGGCGCTCTTCAGCAAGGAGCTGGGGCGGCCGATTACCTATGTGCCGCAGGACCCGGCCGACTACCGCGCCATGCTCGGCAGGTTCATCAAGAGTCCATGGCACCTGGATGCGGTCTGCGGCATTTTCGCCGAGATCGCCGCAGGCTACACCGCCAAGCCCACCGATACGTTCAAGCGGGTCACCGGCCAGGAGCCGATGACGACGGCCGGCTTCATCCGTGAATTCCGCGCCGTGTTCGTGCCCTGAAACGTTCCCGGAGACACCGCGGCGGGATCAATCGTCCATCAGGAACGAACGCAGCTGCTCAGAGCGCGACGGATGGCGCAGCTTGCGCAGCGCCTTGGCTTCGATCTGCCTGATCCGTTCGCGCGTAACGTCGAACTGCTTGCCGACTTCCTCGAGAGTGTGGTCGGTGTTCATGTCGATGCCGAAGCGCATGCGCAGCACCTTGGCCTCGCGCGGCGTCAGCTGAGAAAGCACTGCATGCGTTGTTTCGCGCAGCGACTCGCTGGTGGCCTGTTCGATCGGGGACGCGACCGACTGATCCTCGATGAAGTCGCCGAGGTGTGAATCCTCGTCGTCGCCGATGGGCGTTTCCATCGAGATCGGCTCCTTGGCGATCTTCAGCACCTTGCGGACCTTGTCCTCGGGCATTTCCATGCGCACCGCGAGTTCGTCCGGGGTCGGTTCACGACCCATTTCCTGCAGCATCTGCCGCGAGATCCGGTTCAGCTTGTTGATCGTCTCGATCATGTGTACCGGGATTCGGATGGTCCGCGCCTGGTCGGCGATCGACCGGGTAATGGCCTGGCGAATCCACCAGGTTGCGTAGGTCGAGAACTTGTAGCCGCGGCGGTACTCGAACTTGTCGACGGCCTTCATCAGGCCAATGTTGCCCTCCTGGATCAGATCCAGGAACTGCAGGCCACGGTTCGTATACTTCTTCGCGATCGAGATCACGAGCCGCAGGTTGGCCTCGACCATTTCCTTTTTGGCGCGGCGGGCTTTCGCCTCACCGATCGAAACCTCGCGGTTCAGGTCCTTGAGCTGCGAGATAGTCAGGTACCGCCGCTGCTCGATCTCGATCAGACGGCCCTGCCGCTTTTCAACGTCCGGGCCGAGCTTGGCGAGCGCTGCCGAGTACTTCTTGCCGGCCTTGACGTGCTTGGCGAGCCAGCGCGGGCTGGTTTCGTTCTTCGGGAACGTCGTGATGAATTCCTTGCGCGGCATGCCCGCGTCGCGGATCGCCAGTGCCATGATCTCGCGCTCAAGCAGCCGGATCTCGTTGACGTGCGTGCGCAGGTTGCCGATCAGCGCGTCGAACAGCTTCGGCGATAGCTTCAGCTCCATGAACTCTGCCGCGAGCTTCTGCCGGAGCTTCAGCGTCTTCGGGTCCTCGGTGCCGAGCTTGATCGTTGCGGTGATGACCTGCGCGTGCAGCCTCGCGATCGACGCGAAGCGGCGTGCGGCTTCCTCGGGATCGGGGCCCGTATCGACGACTTCTTCGGTGTCGTCATTGTCGCCGTCATCCGAATCGTCGTCGTCCTTGTCCTTGGCGTCCTTGTCCTTGGGCTTGTCGTTGCTGGACGCGTTGGCGTCCGGCTTGGTCGGGTTCTGTGGCTGTGCGATCACATCGGGCGCATTCGGGTCGATGAAGCCGACGATCAGGTCGATCAAACGGCCCTGGCCGGCCTTGACCGGTTCATACGCGCGCAGCAGAAACTCGTGCGTCGACGGATACAGCGCGAGCTGTCCACGCACGGTGTCGAGGCCTTCTTCGATGCGCTTGGCGATGCGGATCTCGCCCTCACGGGTCAACAGTTCGACCGTGCCCATCTCGCGCATGTACATCCGCACCGGATCGGTGGTGCGGCCGAGCTCCGCGTCCAGCGCCGCCAGCGCTGCGGCCGCTTCCTCGATCGCTTCTTCATCAGACGGTGCAGCGGGTTCGGCGGACAGCAGGCTCTCGCTGTCGGGCGCCTTCTCGTACACCGGGATGCCCATGTCGTTGATCGTGTTGACGATCTCCTCGATCTGTTCCGGATCGACGATCTCGCTCGGCAGGTAGTCGTTGACCTGCGAATAAGTCAGGTAGGTCTGCTCCTTGCCGAGTGCGATCAGTTCCTTCAGTTTGGATTGGCGATCCTCGGGAACCGACGGCAGGCGAGCCGGCATGTTCAGGAGCTTCTTGCCCTCACCCGAAGTGCGCTTGCGACGAACCTTTGCAGCAGGCTTGCCCGGCGCAACCGCTGCCTTTGCAACCGGCGCTGCGTCGTTCGCGGTGGCAGGTGGCACGGGCTTGGTGCGACTTTTCGAACTCTGCAACGCAGGCTTCACGGCGGATTTCGCCGCCGGCTTGGCCTTGGTTGGCGCCGACTTGCCCTTGGCTTTCGTCGGAGCTTTCGCGCGTGGGCGAGCTGCCGCTTTGGCGGCCTTGGGAGCTTTCTTCTTGGGCTTGGGTGTCATGCTTACTTCCGAAACATGCTCCGCCGTGACTCGCGGCGGGGCCGGAGTCTTGCGCGATCAGAGCGGGGGCCTGTTACGGCCGTTAGGGGGTCGCGAATGATACTGAGACTCGGCTGAACCTGCCAGATTCCCTGCGAAGTCACGGTTTCGGGTCAGGCGCCCTTGCGGGCTGCCAAATTTGACATAAGTAGCTGAAGTTGCTGCTTTTCCATCGAGTCCAGACCCATCTTGCGGTCTTTGTCCAGCAGCGCGTCGATTTGCCGTGTATCAGACCCTGCAACCAGCTTGCGCAGTGCCATCGCCAGTTCGCGGCCAGCGGCGCGGGCATCCACGATCAGCATCTCCTGCCGAGCGAGCCGCGCGAGGCGCTCGACTTCGGGCCGATCTCGCCACCGTTCCAGCAGCTGCGCCGTGGTCCGTAACGGCACCGCGCGCGCCTCGAGCAGCAGCTCCCTGAGAATCGAGACGCCGCCTTCGTCGATGTCCAGCAGCGCGTCGATCAGCGATGCCTCAACTTCAACCGCTGCGGTCGGATAGTGCACCAGAATCGTCACCGCCTGTCGGACGAGGCCGCCGCGGCCGGCGCTCTGCGCCACAGTCCCGGGATGCGATGCAGGCCTGATGCCACGCTCGTGGCCGTCCGTTGCCGTCCCCGCCGTGCTCCACAGTTGGCGCAGCCGTTCCGACGGCAGGCCGACCGCCGCGGCGATCCGCTCGAGCAGCAGCTCGCGGTAGACCCCGGGCGGGACGCGCGCAAACAGCGGTCGGGCGGCGTCTGCAAACCGGGCGCGGCCGTCGGCATGCTTGAGGTCGAGATCCGCGCTCAATTGGCTGACCAGATATTCGCTGAGCGGCACGGCGGTTTCGAGCCGCTGTTCGAAGGCTGCGCGACCCTCGGCGCCGACCAGCGAGTCCGGGTCGTGCCCGTCGGGCAGAAACAAGAAACGCAACTCGCGGCCTTCGCGTGCCTCGGGCAGGGCATTGGTCGCCGCGCGCCATGCGGCGGCGCGCCCGGCGCGGTCCCCGTCGAATGCAAACACGACTTCCCGCACCAGCTTGAACACCAGCCGCAGCTGTTCGGGAGTGGTCGCCGTGCCGAGGGTCGCGACCGCATAGGGAATGCCCGCCTGATGCAGTCGCACGACGTCCATATAGCCTTCAACGACCAGCAGGCGTGTCAGGGGCGCGCGGTTCTGGCGCGTCTCGTACAGGCCGTAGAGCTCGCGGCCCTTGTGAAACAGCGCCGTTTCGGGCGAATTCAGATACTTCGGCTCGCCCGCATCGATGACGCGGCCACCGAATGCGATCACGCGTCCGCGCGCATCGCGGATCGGGAACATCAGCCGGTCACGGAAGCGGTCGTAGTGCCGCTCGCCGTCGCGAAGCTGTCCCCCATCACGTTCGATGATCAGCCCGGCTTCTGCGAGACCGCGCACGCGCGCGTCGTCGGTGCCGAAGCGGCGTAGCACATCATTCCAGGAATTGGCGGCGTAGCCGATCCTAAAGTGCTGCAGCGTCTCGGGCAGCAGTTCGCGCGCGCGGGCGTACGCCGCGGCGCGCGCGTCGTCGGTCAGCAGCCGGGTGTAGTGACTCGCGACGCGATCGGTCAGATCGAACAGCGGCTGGACGGGCGCCCGCGCCTCCTCGGCGCCCGATTCGCGCGGCACGTCGATGCCGGCTCGCGACGCCAGTTCCTCGACGGCCTCGGGAAAGCTCAGCTTGTCGTAGTTCATCAGGAAGCCGAGCGCCGTGCCGTGCGCGCCGCAGCCGAAGCAGTGATAGAACTGCTTCTCGGGGCTGACCCAGAAAGACGGTGACTTTTCGTCGTGGAACGGGCAGCGGGCCTTGAATTCGCGGCCGCTTTTCTTGAGCTGAACGCGCGAGCCGATCAGCTCGACGACATCAGTGCGAGCGATCAGGTCGTCGATGAAGGTTTGTGGAATGCGCCCGGCCATGGACGCAGATTAGACCACCCCGGACCGCGTCAGGAGACCGGTGCCCGGCTCAGCTGCCGAGCCTGCCCTTGATGCGGGCGCCGACAGCGCTCATGTCGGCCCGACCGGCAGCACGCGTCTTGACGAGCCCCATGACCCTGCCCATGTCCTTGACCGTCGTCGCGCTGGTTTCGGCGATGGCCGCAGCGATCAGTGCATCAAGTTCCGCTTCGCTGAGTGGCTCGGGCAGGTAGGCCTGGAGTAGTTCGAGCTCGGCCTGCTCTTTTGCGGCGAGATCGGCGCGGTTGCCAGCCTCGAACTGCGTGATCGACTCGCGCCGCTGCTTGACCATCTTCTCGAGCACGACCAGCACCTGGGCGTCGTCGAGCTGGATCCGCTCGTCGACTTCGCGTTGCTTGATCGCGGCCTGGATCAGCCGGATCGTGGCGAGTCTTTCTTTCTCGCCTGCGCGCATCGCGGACTTCATGTCCTCGGTGATGCGCTGCTTGAGCTGCATGCTAAGCGACTCCGGCTCAGCGAGTGCGCGCAACCGCCGGAGAGCGAGTGTTGCGCTTGATATGCCGCTTGATCGCGGCCGCCTTCTTGCGCTTGCGTTCCTGGGTCGGCTTTTCGTAGAACTCGCGGCGCCGCAGTTCGGTCAGGACACCGGCCTTCTCGCAGGCGCGCTTGAAACGGCGCAACGCAGCGTCGAAATACTCGTTCTCGCGGACACGAACGCTCGGCATCTAGACCTCAACTCGCTGATTTATTTGAGAATTAAAGAAAGGCCTGCCCAGGCAGGGGTCGCGATTCTAGATGGATGCCGGCAAAAACGCAAAGCGCGCCGTTGCGGCCCACTGGGTTGCTGCGGCGCCTGCTAGCCTTGCAGGCGCATGAGCATCCTGGCCATTGAATCCTCCTGCGATGAAAGTGCGGTCGCGATTCTCGACCCGGTGCGCGGTTTGCTTGCGCACCAGATCTTCAGCCAGATTGAGCTGCACCGGCTCTATGGCGGGGTCGTTCCAGAACTTGCCTCACGTGACCATGTCCGGCGGCTGTTGCCGCTGGTGCAGGCCGCGCTCGGCAGTGCCGGCCTGCAGCCGCGCGACCTGACCGGCGTGGCGTATACGGCAGGTCCGGGCTTGATCGGAGCCTTGCTGACCGGCGCTGCGCTTGCCCGTTCGCTTGCCTTTGGATGGGGCCTGCCGTGCATCGGGGTGCATCACCTGGAAGGGCATTTGCTGGCGCCGATGCTCGAGCCCGCGCCGCCGCCGCTGCCGCATCTGGCGCTGCTGGTTTCCGGTGGCCACACGATGCTGATCGACGTGCAAGGCATCGGCCGCTATCAGGTGATCGGCGAAACCCGCGATGACGCCGCCGGCGAGGCCTTCGACAAATCCGCCAAGCTGCTCGGCCTGCCGTATCCGGGCGGACCGGCGCTGGCGACGCTGGCCGAACGCGGGCGGCCCGAGGCGCTGCGACTGCCGCGCCCGATGCTAAACCGCCCGGGGCTCGAGTTCAGTTTTTCCGGCCTCAAGACTGCGGTGGCGCTGGCGGTGCGCGACCGCACGCTGAGCGAGCAGGAGCGCGCCGACCTCGCGCTCGAAGTCCAGGCGGCCATTGTCGAAGTGCTGGTCGAGAAGACCCGTCGCGCACTGCTCGCGACCGATCACCAGTCCCTGGTGGTGTCGGGAGGCGTCAGCGCGAACCGCCGGCTCCGCGAGCGGATCGATCAGATGGTCGGCAGCCATGGCGCGCGCGTGTACTATCCGCGCCTCGAATTCTGCACCGACAACGCCGCGATGATTGCCGTGGCTGGGCTCGCACGGCTCACTGCCGGCGAACGCGATGGCGAGGCGATCAATGCCCGCGCCCAATGGCCGCTGGCATCGCTGCGCCCGCCCGGCGATCGGGCGGAGATGGCGGCAGGCAAACTGAACGAATGAGCAACATGACGAACGAACTGGGCAATGACGACCGGATCTACCTGCGCGGCCTCGAGGTCGAATGCATCATCGGCTTCATTGAATGGGAGCGCCGGATCAAGCAGAAAGTTGTCATCGATTTCGAGCTTCCGGTCGATTGCGCACGCGCCGCCGCACGCGATGAGGTCGAAGACACGCTCGACTACAAGAAGGTCTCGAAGCGCATCATCGGGCTCGTCGAGCAGTCGAGCTTCAAGCTGGTCGAGACGCTGGCGCATCGCATCGCGATGACCGTGCTGCGCGAGTTCGGGGTGGCCTGGATCAAGGTGGTCATCAACAAGCCCGGCGCGATTCGCGGCTCGCGCGACGTCGGCGTGTCGATCCGTCGCTCGCAGGCGGATCTTGCCGCAGAGCCGACCCAGGCTTGAGCGACCCGGTTGCCGTCTACGTGGCTGCCGGCAGCAATGTCGAGCCGGAGCGCCATCTCGCCACTGCCGTCGAGGAGCTGCGCAACCGCTTTGCGCCGGTACGGTTCTCGAAGCCTTACCGCAACGAGGCGGTCGGTTTTGCGGGACCGGACTTCATCAACTTTGTCGCCGGCTTCGAGACCCGCCAACCCGTTGCGGCGGTGATCGGCGAACTGCAGCACATCGAGACGTTGTGCGGCCGCGCGCGCGAAGCTCCGAAGTGGGAGCCGCGCAGCATGGATCTCGACATCCTGTTGTACGGCGAGCTGATCTGCACGCAGCCGGGGCTGGTGCTGCCGCGGCCGGATCTGCTGCGCCGTCCCTACATGCTGGGGCCGCTGGCGGAGCTTGCGCCGGCGCTGGTCCATCCGACTGAACATCGCACGATCGCTGAGCTGTGGGCGGCATTCTCGCCGGCCGCGCATGGCATGACCCGCTGCGTGATCGCCGGGCTTTGAGCGCCTCAGCTGCCGACGCTGCGGCCACCATCGACTGCCAGGATCTGGCCGGTCACGTAGGGTGCATCGGCGGCAAAAAACAGTGCCGTCCGCGCAATGTCCGCTGCAGAGCCGCTGCGCTTCAGCGCGGTCTGGTCGATGATGCGCTGCTGCGTGGCTGCGTCGGCGCGTCCGTCGGAAGGCCACATCACCGCGCCCGGCGCGATGCCGTTGACGCGAATCTCAGGGCCAAGCTCGCGCGCCAGGGCGCGGGTCAGCATCACAAGGCCCGCCTTCGCAGCGCTGTAGACCGGATAGTCGCGCAGCGGGCGCAGACCGTGAATGTCGACGATATTCAGGATCAGCCCGTGCGTGGTGCGCAGCGCCGGTCGCGCCGCCTGCGACAGGAACAACGGTGCTTTCAGGTTCGTGCCAAGCAGGTCGTCAAACTGCGCCTCGGTGATGCTGCCGAGCGGTGTCGGATAGAACGTCGAGGCATTGTTGACCAGCACGTCGAGGCGCCCGAACCGCTCGAGCGTGGCGTCGATCAGGCCCGGAATGCGGGCCACATCACGCAGGTCGGCGCTGCCGCAATGCGCGCTGCCGGGCCGGTGCGCGTTCAGCTCGGCGACCAGCGCTTCGGCATCGGCGGACGAACGGTTGTAATGAATCATCACGCTTGCGCCCGCGGCATGCAGCGTGCGCGCAGTCTCGGCGCCGACGCGGCGCGCCGCCCCCGTCAGCAGCACGACCCGCTCGCGCAGGCTGTTCAAAGTACTCATGCCGTCACTCTATGACGCCTGAGCCGTCAGTCTCAACGTTGCCGGCGCTTTCGCCAGGCGAAGCCGCCCAGGTTGCGGCCGTGACGGCGCATATTCGGACCGAGCTGGAGCACTCTGACGGCTGGATTCCGTTCGAGCGCTACATGGAGCTCGCCCTGTACGCGCCTGCGCTCGGCTACTACAGCGCCGGTGCGACCAAGTTCGGTGTCGCGGGCGATTTCGTCACGGCACCGGAGATCAGCGATCTGTTCGCAGGCGCAGTGGCGGCGCAGTTTGCAGAGATCCTGCAGGAGACCGGCGGGGGCGTGCTCGAGCTCGGCGCGGGCACGGGCCGGTTCGCCGGCGCTGCGCTGCGTTCGCTCGCCGATCGCAGGCTGCTGCCCGACGCGTATTCGATCCTCGAGGTCAGTGCCGATCTGATTGCACGCCAGCGCGATGCGGTCGCAAGTATGGCTGGCGGCTTCGCCTCGCGGGCGACATGGCTGTCGCGGCTGCCAAAAACGTTCAGTGGCGTCGTCTTCGCGAACGAAGTCCTCGACGCACTGCCATGCGATCGATTCGTCATTGCGAACGGCCAGCCTGAGCGCCTGGGTGTGCAGTGGGACGGGCGGCGTTTCGGCTGGGCCGCTTGCAGCGCGGCTGCAGCCGCTGCGGATGACGCCTGGCGCGAGCGCGTCACTGCCGCGCTCGCCGGACTTGCGCCGCTGCCCGAGGGCTATTGCGGCGAGGTGTGCCTGAATGTCGAAGCATGGATTGCCGGAATTGCGGCGGCGCTCGAGCGCGCAGTTGTGATCCTGATCGACTACGGTTTGCCGCGGCGCCACTACTATCACCCGGAGCGCTCGGCGGGCACACTGCGCGCGCACTTCCGGCATCGGGCCCTGGACGATCCGTTCTGGTATCCGGGCCTGTGTGATCTGTCGGCCTGGGTCGATTTCACGCGGGTCGCCGAGGCGGGCCAGGCCGCGGGGCTGGAGCTTGCGGGCTTCACCACGCAGGCGGCGTTCCTGCTCGCCAACGGCATTGGTGAACAGGCATCGACCCTCAGCGCGCGCGGCCAGGCCGAGCAGGCGCACGCACTGCGGCAGTTGTTGCTGCCGGGTGAGATGGGCGAGGCCGTCAAGGTCATGATGCTCTCGAAGGGCGTGGATCGGGCCTGGCAGGGGCTTGCACTGGTGGATCTGCGCGACTCGTTGTGAGGCAAAACTGATGGAATGGTGGCAGGCAGTCGTACTCGCAATCGTCCAGGGACTGACAGAGTTCCTGCCGGTTTCGAGCTCCGGGCATCTGGTGCTGGTGCCGCGTTTGTTCGGCTGGCCCGATCAGGGCTTGGCCTTCGATGTCGCCGTGCACGTCGGCACGCTGCTCGCAGTTCTATGGTATTTCCGGCGCGATCTGCTGCCGCTGCTGCTCGGCCTTGCGCGCTTCGCGCGCGGCGATCGGACCGACCCGTACGGCCGTCTGGCGTTCAATTTGGGCGTGGCGACGCTGCCGGTGGGTTTCGTCGGTTTGTTCTTCAGCGACTTCATCGAGGCGAGCCTGCGCAGCCCGTTTGTCGTGGCGTTCCAGCTCGCGGTGTTCGGCGTTGTGCTGTACCTCGCGGATCGATTTGGCGCACGCAAGCGCGCTGAAACCGAGCTGTCGGTGACGCAGGCACTCCTGATCGGTTGCGGCCAGGCTTTGGCGCTGATCCCGGGCACCTCGCGCTCCGGCATCACGATGACGGTCGGGTTGCTCGCCGGGCTGACGCGTGAAGCTGCCGCGCGCTTCGCGTTCCTGCTGTCGGTGCCGGGCATTGCGCTGGCAGGCGGTTACGAAGGCTTCAAGCTTGCGACCGGCGCGGTCGCCTCACCGGTGCAGCTCACCGAAATCCTGATCGGCATGGGCGTCTCGGCCTTGGTAGGTTACGCCTGCATCCACTTCTTTCTGCGCTTCATCGCCCGGATCGGCTTTCTGCCCTTCACGATCTACCGGCTGCTGCTCGCCGCGTTCATCGTCTGGGTGTTCATTTGAGTTTGTCGATCGCGGCCTCGATGGCCGCTGCGCGGGCCAGCTGCAGCGCGGCGCCAATCTCTGCGCCGCGCAGCTTCGCGAGCTGGTCGGGCGAAAGCGTGGTCGCCTGCGCGGCCCGCAGCGCCTGTTCGAGACGCGCGCGCGTCTGCGCCCAGCCGAGCGCGGGTTCGGTTGCGGCGTCCAGACACTGGCAGGTGTCGAGCAGTTGCGCGAAGCGCTCAGGTCGCCGAAACGCGTCGCATTGTTCCAGCGTCTGCAACAGTTCAGCCGCGCCCTGCGCGGCCGCTGCACGCAGGCGATCGGCGCGTCGCAACGCGAGCACCGCAAGCTCGCGATACGGGTTCGGCACGCGCAGTCGCGCGCACAGTGGGCCGAGTTCCCGCTCCGCATCGAGCCCTGCACTGCGCACCATGGCGGCGAACACGACGGCGCCGTCGAAACCCGCGGCGGCAGCCGTTCGCATGCTTGGCAGCGCCAGGCCGAGGTCGTTCACGGCAAGCTCCGGCAGGACAACGGCCAGCGCGCCGCACTCCTGCAGCGTGTGCAGGAATACATCCGGGCGCAGCTCGCCGAGTGCGCGTTCCATTTCCTTCCAGACGCGTTCCGGAACCAGCGCACTGGCTTCGCCGGCGGCCACCATCGCCTGCATCAGCGCGCGAGTTTCCTCGGCTACGGTGAAGCCGAGCGGTGCGAAGCGTGCGGCGAAGCGCGCCACGCGCAGGATCCGCACCGGGTCCTCGACGAAGGCCGGTGAGACGTGGCGCAACAGCCGCGCGCCGAGATCCCGCTGTCCGTGGTGTGGGTCGAGCAGCTGTCCGGCGTCATCCTGCGCGATCGCATTGATGGTCAAGTCGCGCCGGGAGAGGTCGTCCTCGAGCGAGACGTCGGGCGAAAAGCGGGTTTCGAAGCCACGATAACCGGGGCCGATCTTGCGTTCCTGACGCGCGAGCGCGTATTCCTCGTGCGTGGTCGGGTGCAGGAACACAGGAAAATCCCTGCCCACCGGCGTAAAACCTTGTGCTGCGAGCTGCTCGGGGCTCGCGCCGACGACGACCCAGTCGCGTTCCCGCACCGGTAGTCCGAGCAGAGCGTCGCGGACCGCGCCGCCCACCAAGTAGACTTTCATCCATGCATGTTAAGGAAGGTCGACGCGCCGTGCATTGCGGCCTCGCGGCGCTGGCTTTACCGTTGTTGCTGGCTGGTTGCGGCGCGGGCTATCTGCTGCAGGCTACGCGCGGGCAGCTGGAAGTGCTGGCCGAGCGCCGGCCGATCGAGCGCGTGATCGCGGACCCGGCGACCGCGCCGGAGCTGCGCGCACGCCTCGTGCAGCTGCAGCAGGCGCGCGAGTTCGCCTCGCGTGAACTCGGCTTGCCCGACAACCGTAGCTACCGCAGCTATGCCGAGCTCGACCGGCCGTTCGTGGTCTGGAGCGTGGTCGCGACGCCGGAGTTTTCCGTTGAGCCGCTGCAGTGGTGTTTCCCGGTTGCCGGTTGTGTCGCCTACCGCGGCTACTTTCGTCAGGCGAGCGCCGCGCGCTTCGCGGCTGAACTCGCGGCCGACGGGCACGATGTGACTGTCGGGGGCGTGCCGGCGTACTCGACGCTGGGCCGATTCGCGGACCCGGTGCTGAGCACGATGCTGCGCGGTGCGCAGTCGGACGTGATCGGCACGCTGTTCCATGAATTGGCGCATCAGGTGGTCTATGTGGCCGATGACACCGCCTTCAATGAGGCATTTGCCGTAACCGTCGAGCAGGCGGGCCTCAGGCGCTGGTTTGCTGACGCCGAGGACCAGGAGTCCCTGCGGCAATGGCAGGCGCGCCGCACTCGACAGCAGCAGCTGGTCGATCTGCTCGGCGAGACCCGTCAGCGTCTCGAGACGCTGTACGCCTCGTCCGCGTCGCTTGAGGTGAAGCGCGCGAGCAAGCAACAGGAGTTCGCGTCCCTGACGCGCCGGCTGCAGACGCTGCAAGCTCAGTGGGGCACGGCCGGATCGCTCGACGCCTGGATCGCTGCAGGCCTCAACAATGCCCACCTCGCCTCGATCGCAAACTACTGGCAGTGCGTGCCGGGGTTCGAGCGGCTGCTGGCCGCCGTTGATGGCGATCTGCCAGCGTTCTATCGCGAGGTCCGTCAGCTCGCGGCGCGACCGGCGGACGAACGACGCGCTTCGCTGTGCATGCGGCCGAACGATCAGGTCGAGCGCCGTGCGGCGGCGCGATAGCGATCCATGCGGCTGCCACGCGTGCCGGGACCGAGGTAGCCGGGGACGATCGCCTGCAGCGATTGCGGCTTGATGCCGAGCCGCGCGCAACCGTCATCGCTGCAGACGCTGTCGACGCTCAGCGAGCGATAGTTGTCGCTCGAGAACGGCTTGCCGGGAATGAAATCCATGACCCAGCCCTGCAGCCGCGCGATGCCATCGGGAAGCCGCAGGATCCGTGGCCGCACGCCGATGGTCTGCGCTGTGAATTCGACCAGCTGTTGCAGCGAGACGATCTCGGGTCCGCCGAGTTCATAGCTCTGCCGACTGGTGGCGCCACCGGGCAGCGCGCGCACAAAGGCTTCGACCACATCGTCGACATAGATCGGCTGGAAGCGCGCGTCGGGTCTTGCCAGTGGCAGCACGCCGCCGGTCAGCCGCAGCAGGCCCGCGAAGCGGTTCAGCAGCGAGTCGCCGGGGCCAAAGATCACCGAGGGCCGGAAGATCGTGTAATCGAGACTCGCGGGTGCGGCGCGAACGTGATCCTCGGCGATGCCCTTGGAGCGCAGGTAGTGGCTTGGGCCGAGCTTGGCGTCGGCACCGAGCGAGCTCATCTGCAGCAGTCGCGCGACGTCATTGCGCACGGCGGCGTCGACGAGCGTGCGCGCAAGCTCCGCATGGGCGGCCATGAAGCCGCTACCCGAACGGCCGGGTTCGTTGAGGATCCCGATCAGGTTGATCGCGACGTCGCAGCTCGCGAGCTCGCGACTCAGCACCGCGCCCTGGTGGACGTTGGCGCGCACGATCTCCACCGTCGGCAGCACGGCCAGCTGGCGCGCGCGCGCCGGGTTGCGGCTCAGCACTTTGACGCGGTGGCCTGCATTCGCAAGCCGTGCGACCAGTGCGCTGCCGACGAAGCCGCTGCCGCCCAGCACGACAATCCGAGACGGGTCCATCTATTGCTGCAACGGTACGAGCACGGTGGCGTTGCCGCGGCGCACGCCGAGCACCAGCGAGCGGGCTTCCTTGGCCGCTGCCCGCAGCTGCGCCAGGTTGCCGATGCGGGCGCGATTGGCGACGAAGATCACGTCGTTGAGGCGCAGTCCGGAGGCGGCCGCCGGGCTGCCGGCGGCGAGCGCGCGGATCGTGACGCCGCCGTTGTCCGTCGCATCCGCGAGTGTGGCGCCCTCGAGTCCGGGGTGGATGTCCTTCGCGGGCTGCGGCGCGCCGCCCGGTGCAACCGGTGCCGTCGCCGAGAGTTCGCCGTCGGCCACCGTGGCCGAGACCTGGCGCGCCTGTCCCTCGCGCAGCAGGCCGATATCCACCTTGTCGCCGACCCGCAGCAGGCCGATCGCATTGCGCAGTTCGGTGTGCGACTTGACGGACCGGCCGTTGACCGCCGTGATGACATCGCCGGCTCGGATGCCGGCCTTCTCGGCGGCCGAGCCTTCCACGACCTGGGTGACCAGCGCGCCGGTGGCGTTGCCGAGCCCGAGGGCCTGCGCGATATCCGGTGTGACGGGGGCGATGTTGACGCCCAGCAGGCCGCGGCGCACCGACCCGAAGCGGATCAACTGGTCGACAACGCTGCGCGCGAGATTGGCCGGGATCGCAAAGCCGATGCCGATATTGCCGCCGCTGCGGGACAGGATCGCGCTGTTGATGCCGATCAGTTCGCCGCGCAGGTTCACCAGCGCGCCGCCGGAGTTGCCCGGGTTGATCGACGCATCGGTCTGGATGAAATCCTCGAACGCATTCGGGTTGATGCCGGAGCGACCGAGGCCGCTGATGATGCCGGCCGTCACGGTGTGCTGCAGCCCGAACGGATTACCGATCGCAACGACGTAGTCGCCGACCGCCATCTGCTCCGAGTCGCCGAGTGCGATCTGCGACAGGCGTTCAGGCGAGACCTTCAGCACGGCGACGTCCGAGCCTTCGTCGGCACCGACCAGTTCGGCCTTCAGGTCGCGCCCATCCTGCAAGGTGACGGTGATCTCGGTCGCGTTGGCGACGACATGCGCGTTGGTGATGATGTGACCGAGTTTGGCATCGATGATCACGCCGGAGCCGGCGCTCTGGAACTGGCGCTGGCGCGGCCCGGAATCCTGTGGCACATCGAAGAAGCGGCGAAAGAACGGGTCATCGAGCAGCGGGTTGCGCGCACCGCGCTCCTGGACTGTGCCGCGGGTCGCGATGTTGACGACCGTGGGCGAGATCCTCTGGATCATCGGCGCCAGCGATGGCATCGGTGCCTCGACTCGCGTGGCGGCGGCCTGCGCCATGGCCTCGGGAGCCAGCGGCAACGTCGTGACCGACAGGGAGGCGAGCAGCAACAGCGCGAAACGGATCATCGATGGTCGTCCTTGAGCGTCCGGAAGGGGCAGTCTAACGGCGCGCGGCGGCGCCGTTTGAATTCGCGCAGCCTGTGGGCAAGCTGTGCGGGTTCTGTGCCCAGACAGTGGGCACAAGATATTGCGTTGCACAGTCGTCGCGCCAGACATTATTTTTGACGCGTGCGCTCCGGCGCGCAGCCGGACGAATCTTTCAAGTAGCTGAAAATAAAAAGAAAAAATGCCCCGATTAAGTTGCATCAAGCCGCTTGACGCTCTCGGGGGGCGTATTTAGTCTTGCTTCTCCAACACAACATCTAGTGGTTCAACGGCCAGCGCACACTGCGCGAGCCGAAACATCAGGTGGCGTGTCGGGGGTCGGTTAAGGGACGCGGCTGTCTGACAGCAGTTGCAAAACGGAGCGGGTTCCAGGCGCCAGGTAGCGGATGCCATGCATCCGAGCCAGCAGGCGGAGCCACCGTTTTCCGAACACCGATCCAAAGGGGGCGGCCTGCACGCAAGGGTGGACCGCATCGGAACTGTCGTATGACGGCTGTCGTATGGCAGCTGAAACGGGGATCGGTACGCGAGCGTCCACGACTGGGCGGCAGCCGCGCCGGGCAGAGGTCGAACCTGAATGAACACGGTCGTAAAACTCGACACCAAAGACGTCAACTCGATTCCTTTCCAGGAAGCGTCGCTCGATATCTGGGACAAGAAATACCGCCTGGTCGCCAAGAACGGGCGACCGATCGACAAGAGCATGGACGAGACCTACCAGCGCGTCGCGCGGGCGCTCGCCGATGTCGAGAGCCCAGACAGCCGCGAGCACTGGCATGAGCGCTTCGTCTGGGCACTGCGTCGCGGTGCGATTCCGGCCGGGCGCGTGACGTCGAACGCCGGTGCCCAGGAGCACAAGCCGGCGACCTCGACGATCAATTGCACGGTCTCGGGCACGATCACCGATTCAATGGACGACATCCTGAACAAGGTCCACGAGGCAGGGCTGACGCTGAAGGCCGGCTGCGGCATTGGCTATGAGTTCTCGACGCTGCGCCCGCGCGGCGCGTATGTGTCGGGCGCCGGCGCCAACACCTCCGGCCCGCTGTCTTTCATGGATATCTACGACAAGATGTGTTTCACGGTGTCATCGGCCGGCGGTCGGCGCGGCGCGCAGATGGGCACGTTCGATGTCGGCCACCCGGATGCGATGGAATTCATTCGTGCCAAGCGCGAGAACGGCCGGCTGCGGCAGTTCAATCTGTCGCTGCTGATTACCGACGAATTCATCGAGGCGGTTCGCGCGGATCGCGAATGGCATCTGGCGTTTCCGATCACACGCAAGGAATACGATCCGTCGACGATGTCGCTCGACGATGCGACCCAGCATGTCTGGCGCGAGTGGCCGACGACCGACAACTACGTCTCGAATGACGAAGGCCTGGTGGCCTGCCGGATCCACAAGACGATTCCGGCGCGGCGAATGTGGGACGTCATCATGTCGTCGACCTACGATTTTGCCGAGCCGGGTTTCATTCTGATCGACCGGGTCAACGAGCTGAACAACAACTGGTGGTGCGAAAATATCCGCGCGACCAACCCCTGCGGCGAGCAGCCGCTGCCGCCGTACGGTTCCTGCCTGCTCGGCTCGGTGAACCTGACGCGTTTCGTGCGCAATCCGTTCACGGAATTTGCCGAGTTCGATTGGGAGGAGTATCGCGAGGTCGTTCGAGTTTTCACGCGCATGCTCGACAACGTGGTTGAGGTCAACGGTTTGCCACTCAGTGCGCAGCGCGAAGAAATCATGCGCAAGCGGCGGCACGGTATGGGGTTTCTCGGGCTCGGCAGCACGCTGACGCTGCTCGGCATGAAATACGGCTCACCCGAATCCGTGCAGTTCACCGAAGATGCTTCGCGGGAGATGGCCATCTCCGGCTGGGAAGCGGGCCTCGATCTCGCGCGCGAGAAAGGCCCGGCACCGATCATGAACGAGGAGTTCGCGGTCACCGGCGCGATGCTGCGCAAGCGCCCGGAGATGAAGCGCGACGGCTGGAAGATCGGCGACCGGATCCCCGGCCGCCTGCTGCACGCCCGTTACAGCCGCTACATGCAGCGCGTCGCCGAGGTCAATCCGGCGCTGGTCGAGCAGCTGGCGCTGGTCGGCGCACGCTTCACCCACCACACTTCGATCGCGCCGACCGGCACGATTTCCCTGTCGCTCGCCAATAACGCCAGCAACGGTATCGAGCCCTCGTTTGCGCATCACTACTTTCGCAATGTCATTCGCGAAGGCAAGAAATCGAAAGAGAAAGTCGACGTGTTCTCGTTCGAGCTGCTGGCCTATCGCGAGCTGATCAATCCGCGCGCGATGCCGGGTTCGACAGCCAGCGGCGAGCAGTTGCCGGAGTATTTCTCGACCTCGGAGGACGTCGCACCGCGCGAGCATGTCGATATCCAGGCGGCGTCGCAGAAATGGATCGATTCGTCGATCTCGAAGACAGCCAACGTGCCAACCGATTTCGACTACCAGGCCTTCAAGGACATTTACCTTTACGCGCATCAGCAGGGACTGAAGGGCTGCACAACGTTCCGCTTCAATCCGGAGGTGTTCCAGGGCGTGCTCGTCAAGGAAGAAGACCTCAAGAACACGACCTACGTGTTCACGCTCGAGGACGGCACCGAGATTTCGGCGAAGGGCAACGAGGAGATCGAGTACGACGGTGAGCTGCATACCGCCGCGAATCTCTTTGATGCAATGAAAGAAGGCTATTACGGCAAGTTTTGAGAGACAGGAACATGGCTGCCATCAAGATCGATCGAAAGATCACCAAGTATCGCGTGCAGAAGCCCGACGCTGCGCCCGACGGCAAGATTGTGGGCATCGCCAGCGGTACAGGCGCGGCCGGCAAGGGCACCAAGGCCAAGGTCATCCGGATGACGGAAGAGATCCAGCGCCCCGAGGTGCTGATCGGTTCAACCTACAAGATCAAGACGCCGGTGTCGGATCACGCGATGTACGTCACCATCAACGACATCGTGCTGAACGAAGGCACCGAGCACGAGCAGCGCCGCCCGTTCGAAGTATTCATCAACTCCAAGAACCTGGATCACTACCAGTGGATCGTCGCACTGACGCGGATCATCTCCGCGGTGTTTCGCAAGGGCGGCGATGTGACCTTCCTGGTCGATGAGCTCAAGGCTGTGTTCGATCCGCGCGGTGGCTACTGGCAGCCCGGTGGCAAGTTCATGCCCTCGATCATTGCCGAGCTCGGCTACGTCATCGAGAAGCACCTGCAGACGATCGGCCTGATCCGCAAGAGCGGCCCGGACGCGCACCAGCAGAAGCTGATCGAGGCAAAGCGCGCCGAGTTCGAAGCGCGCAGCAAGCAGGCCGATGCGTTTTCCAAGTCGCACTTCCCGGAAGGTGCGCAGCTGTGCGCGAAGTGCAGTACCGCAGCGGTTGTGCTGATGGACGGTTGCTCGACCTGCCTGAACTGCGGCGAATCCAAGTGCGGTTGAAAGTCTTCGCGTCCGCGTCGGGCTCCACGCCCGGCACCCCACCCTGACGGGCAGGGCGCGTTCCTCCAAGGCGGCCTTCGGGCCGCCTTGTTTTTCGGGGCCCCAGAAAAGAAGCCCCGCTTTCGCGGGGCAGTGGTCGCTTGCTTGTAGGAGTGTTCGCTTCTTGTTGTTGTGATCAGCAGCGGAGCAAGCTGCGTGCCACCTTCAGTGCTGGCCTCGAAGCCGGGCAATATGCAAAATGCCTGAGGTTGAATTCGTGATGGGGTCGCGCTAAATCAGCGTTTCGTGCCGGTACGCTGATTAAGTCTCATCGACTCTCGGGCAGCGTAGTGTCACGCGGTTCGACACCGGGTCTCGAGCGTGAGCCGTCCGCTGGCGGCGTCGCGTCGCACATTGATAGGGATATCAGTCACTTGATCTCGACCCATGGAGTGTAAATGCGCTCGACATCGAACCTTTCGCGTTACGTCAAGTGGTGGCCGGTCGCACTGCTTTGCTGCCTGCAGCCGGCTTGGGCTGCCGATCTGCCTGCGCTGACGATTCCAAATCCGCCCGAGCTACGCGAAGACGTGAACTTCTGGATCCGCGTCTATTCGGAAGTCACGACGACGGAAGGACTGCTGCACGACGAACGCAATCTGCGCATCGTCTATGCGAAGCTGAAGTTCAACGCGGACACCACTCGATCGACTCGCGTCGATGCCATCAATGAAGTGCGCGAACGATATGCCGCCAGCCTGCGGCGCGTTGCGGCATCGCTGGCCGCAGGCGACACCCTGACGCTGTCTGAAGACGATGCCAAGGTGCTGGCCTTGTGGGGCGCGGATGCCAGCGCGAAGCGGCTGCAGGACGCCGCGCGCGGCATACGTTTCCAGCTCGGGCAGGCGGACCGGTTTCGCGCCGGAATCGTGCGCTCTGGCACCTGGGAGACGCATATCGCCGAGTCGCTGGCGAATCTGGGCCTGCCACCGGAGCTTGCGGCACTGCCGCACGTTGAATCGTCGTTCTATCCTTCTGCTTACTCGAAAGTTGGCGCCGCCGGACTGTGGCAGTTCATGCCCTCGACGGGTCGGCTCTACATGCGGGTCGACGACGTCGTCGATGAGCGGCTCGATCCCTTCCGTTCCACCGAAGCCGCCGCCCAGCTGCTGTCGTACAACTATCGTCTGCTCGGCACCTGGCCCCTGGCGCTGACGGCCTACAACCATGGCGCAGCCGGTATGCGCCGCGCCGTCGAGGCGATGGGCACCAGGGATTTCGTGACGATTGCGCGCAACCACACCAGCCGCTCGTTCGGCTTCGCGTCGCGGAACTTCTATCCGTCGTTCCTGGCGGCGCTCGAGATCGATCGTAATCCGGAGAAGTACTTCGGCCGAATCGAACGCGCGCCCGAGTTGCGGTTCCAGGAAGTCGAATTGCCGGCCTATGTCAGTTTTGCGGCGCTGGAGCGCGTCATCGGTGTGCCACGCGCTGAACTCGAGGCGCTGAATCCGGCGCTGCGTCCACCGGTGCTCAGCGGTAGCCGCCTGCTACCGCGCGGCTATCGTTTGCGCCTGCCTGGCGGCATTGCGCCGTGGACCGCCGAGCGTCTGTCGCGGGCGCTCGGGCCGGCGGAGCTGTTCGCGGCGCAACCGACGCCGCGAACGCATCTGGTGCGCCGGGGCGACTCGTTGTCGAACATTGCAGCGCGCTACGGCACGAGCGTGCGGACGCTGATGAGCCTCAACGGCTTGCAGTCGCGCGACACGTTGCGGAGCGGTCGGGTGTTGCGGCTGCCGGATGGCGGCGCAACGTCGGCACCAACGGCTGTGATCGCTGCTGCAGCCGCATCGGCAGCGCGTGCAGTGCCAGCGCCGCCCGCGGTGCGACCCGCTGCGGCAACGTCCAGCCCGTTGGCACCGATCTACATCGTCCGCGTCGGCGATACGCTCGAGATGATTGCCGCACGCACTGGCGTGTCGATGCTTGAGTTGATGCGTCTCAATCGGCTCAAGAATCCGAATTTCGTGTTCGTTGGCCAGCGGCTGCGCACGATCGCCGATGGCGCAGACGAGCAGGCCTCGCCGGTGGTGGCGGCGCTGGAGCGTGCGGCCGGCGACGCGGCCGTCGCCGAGAGCGAAGCGGCGATGACGCCCCCGCCAGCGGTGTCGGTCGTGCAAACCGAATCGCAGGGACCCTCGGTGGGTCCCGCAGGCGGAACGGCCGGCTCAATCGAGCTGCTGGATCTGGCGGTGCGCAGCGACTCGACGATCCGGGTCATTGCCGAAGAGACTCTCGGGCACTACGCCGAATGGCTCGGCGTCAGCGCGGCGCGGCTGCGCTCGCTGAACCGCCTGCAGCAAGGCCAGGCGCTGCTGCTCGGGCGGACACTCAGACTCGATTTTTCGAAAGTCGAGCCCAACCGCTTCGAGGCCAGTCGGCGCGAGTTTCATGCGCGCCTGCAGGCGGCGTTTTTCGACGACCGGCGCATCGTCGGTACCGAGATCTATATTGTTCGGCGCGGCGATACGCTCTGGCAGCTGAGCCAGCGGTTCGACGGTCTGCCGGTCTGGTTGCTGCAGCAGTACAACCCCGATGCGGATCTCGCCGAGTTGCGCGCAGGCAGTCAGCTCGTCGTGCCAACGGTGCGTGGCGCGGAGGAAACGGCTCGCGGCAGTTGAGGGCGGCTATAGTCCGAGGCGGGCGCCAAAATCGCGCAGCGTGGCGCCCGGGTCTTCCGTGTTGCTGAACTGCGGCTGAGCGGCGATCGAGGCATCGGTCAGCGAAAGGCGTCGTGCGGTGAGCAGTGCGCGCAGCGACGCGGTATCGAGCTCGAAGACCCAGACAGCGGACCACGGCGCCGGCGTGTCATAGGGCCAGGCGCGAAGTCCAGTGCTTGCTGTGTCCACTGCTGCACCGAGCCTCACGCTCTCACCGTCGACGAGCAACGTGGGCTGCGAGACTCGCACGACGGAGTCGTGCGGGGCCGAGATCCACAAGAAGGCGCGACGCTCGCCCATCCTGTTGGTCTCGAACGGCGCGACATACGCGAACGGATCGAGTCCGGCGCCACGCGGGCTGCTCGCCAGCAGTTCGATCGGGCGCGCCAGCCGCGTCAGCGTGGTCCCGGTGCGTTCGTCGAGCTGCTCCAGCGCTGTGACCGGTAGCGCGACACAGCCACTCAGCGCGCCGCAGATCCCAGCTGCGGCGGCGAGCGCCCATAAGCCATGCTGTGCGCCCGTGCGATCTCGCTGGTCCATTTCCAAAGTATAGGCAAGCGCGTGGCCGATCGTCACCACTGGACGGTCCATAGCCGGCTTGCCGGAGCTGTGAACGGCTTCCGTTCTGGCTCCGCAGCGGCCAAGGCTATAATCAGCCATGGTTCGCGTGAAAGCCTGGTTCTCCATTTCGTTGGCGTTTCTGCTGCTGGTTCTGGCGGGCGGCCCGGCCGATGGCGCCCGCAGTGTGGCAATTGACCGGTCCCAGAGCCTGCCCGTGGCAACCCGGGTGCTGGTGCGCAAGTCGGAGCGACGCCTGTATCTGCTGCGCGGCGATGAAATCCTGCGTTCGTACCGGGTTGCTCTGGGGCTCAATCCCCTCGGTCACAAGGAACGCGAAGGTGACTTCCGCACACCGGAGGGCCGCTACCATCTGGTACGACGTAATCCGCGCAGCGACTTTTTCCTGTCGATGAAAGTGTCCTATCCGAACGATGCAGACCTGCGCAACGCGCGGCGCAACGGCTGGCGGCCGGGCGGGTCGATCATGATCCACGGTCTGCCGAACGATCCGCGCCGCAGCGCGGAGTACTACTCGAGCCAGGATTGGACCGACGGTTGCGTCGCGGTGAGTAATTCCGACATGGTCGAGATCTGGATGCTGGTGTCCGACAATACGCCGATCGATATCGAGCCCTGATACGGGCTCATCGCCTATTCCGGCCTAAGCATGGAAACCAGTGTTGTCGTTCCGGAGTTCGTCGATGCCCGTGTCGGGCCGCGCGGCTCGCTGGAGAGTCTCTCTCAGGAAGAAATAGAAAAGCTCCTGTCGACCGGCCAGGGTGGTCTGTTCTCCTTGTTTCGCAAGTGTGCGCTCGCGGTACTGAACGCCGGCAGCGACAGCGACGACCCGCGCGCGATCTTCGAACGCTACAAGGATTTCGATATCCGGATCCTGCGGCACGCCTGGGGCGTCAAGCTCGAAATCCTCAATGCCCCGGCGGCCGCGTTCGTCGACGGGCAGATGATCCGCGGCATCAAGGAATTGCTGTTCTCGGTGCTTCGGGATGTGGTCTATATCTCGAACGAGATCGTCGAGAGCGGGCGGTTCGATCTGACTAAGTCTCCAGCGGTCACGAACGCCGTATTTCACATCCTGCGCAACGCACGCGTGCTCGACAGCAAGGTTCGGCCGAATCTGGTCGTGTGTTGGGGCGGTCACTCGATCAGTCGCGAGGAATACGAGTACACGAAAAAGGTCGGCTACGAACTGGGGCTGCGCGGGCTGGACGTCTGCACGGGCTGTGGCCCCGGGGCGATGAAAGGCCCGATGAAGGGCGCCACGATCGGTCATGCCAAGCAGCGCATTGTCGGCGGCCGCTACATCGGTATCACGGAACCCGGGATCATCGCCGCCGAGCCGCCGAATCCGATCGTCAATCAGCTGGTCATCATGCCGGACATCGAAAAGCGCCTTGAGGCTTTTGTCCGGCTGGCACACGGCATCGTCGTGTTTCCCGGTGGCGCCGGCACCGCCGAAGAGATCTTCTACCTGCTTGGCATCCTGCTTGATCCAGCCAACAGCGGGCAGCCCTTTCCGCTGCTGCTGACGGGGCCGCGCCGCAGCGCGGCGTACTTCGAGCAGATCCGCGCCTTTCTGCTCGGTACGCTCGGCCAGGAGGCGGCAGATCGCATTCGGATCATCGTCGACGATCCGGCCGAGGCGGCGCGCGCCATGGTGCGCGGCCTCGATGAAGTGCGTGACTATCGCCGTTCGCGGTCCGATTCCTTCAACTTCAACTGGCTGATCCGCGTTCCCGATCACTTCCAGCAGCCGTTCGAAGTCACGCACGAGTCGATGCGGCAGCTGCGCCTGCATCGCGACCAGCCGGTGCATGAGCTCGCCGCAGATCTGCGCCGCGCGTTCTCGGGTATCGTGACCGGCAACGTCAAGGAGTACGGCATTGCGGCGATCGAACGGCATGGGCCGTTCGAACTGAGCGGCGACCGCGACATCATGAAGCTGCTCGACGAGTTGCTGGCTGCATTCGTTGCACAGCAACGCATGAAGTTGCCGGGGAGTGCGTACGTGCCCTGCTATCGCATCGTCGCGTGACATAAGCGAGCAAAGCGCGAGAGGCTGCTCCCAGTCCCGCCACCGCACTGGCTTCACTGGCTTTGTCTGTGAGCCAGATCCCGCCGCACGGGTTTGCAAGTCCTTACGCTCAAGGCTGGTCTCAAGAGGTTGCCATGAGCACGACCGGTCGTTTTCGCGCTGATCTGATTGCCGCTGCCAGCAAGGCTGCGCGCGAGCGTTCCGCTGCGACCGCTACCACACCGACCGCAACGCCTGTCGCCAGTCCCTACGGCCACTGGCTCGATCGCATGCAGCGCACGCGTGGGCGGCACGCAGCGATCTCGAGGAACCTGAACACCTGGGCCAGCTACAAGAGCTGGTCGGAGCGGGTGCGCGATTCGTGGGATTCCGAAGTCAGCCCCTCCGTGGACAGCCCGCGCCGGAAGTAGACTCAGCCTGCGGAGTTTTCGGCCTGCTGCTGGAGCCAGTCGGTGCTGTCAGCCGCTGCAGGCGCGCTCTCGATCCAGTCGATCAGTGGCTGCCACTGCGCCACATCGTCGGCCACCAGGTAGGGCTTCATCTCGTGGATACCGACGCCGAGTTCGGCGCTGCGCACATAGTTCTGCGAATCGCGCAGCGTCGTGATGACCGGCACGTTCAGCGTGGCGAGGAACCGCTGCAAGGCCTGATAGACCAGCGTATTGCGTCGGACCCGGTTGGCGACCACCCCGACCCGGTTGTCCTCGCGCCGGACCTTCGCGACCAGCAGCAGGTCGGAAATGATCCGCGTGCAGGCGTGCACATCGATGTCGGACGGCAGCACCGGCACAATGATCTTGTGCGCGTCGCGAACGACGTCGGGCAGGTATTGCGGGTCAATTGCCGCGGGCGTGTCGACAATGACGCGGGTCGCCCCGGTCGGTACCCGCAGGCGAAAACTGCGGGTCGTCCGATGATCGCGCTCATAGGCGGCTATCGAGTGCAGTCGGTAAGCGCCGGGACCGCGCTTCTGCGCCCAGCGCGTCGATGAGCCCTGCGGATCCTGATCCATCAGCACTGGATTCTGGTTCCGGAACGCGTAGAAGCTCGCCAGGTTGACCGCGATGGTCGTCTTGCCTGAGCCGCCCTTGGGGTTCAGTACGACGATTCTGAGCATTCGACCAGCCTACTGACGAACCCGGTGTGGCGCAAGCCAGCGCTGCTTCGCAACTGCGAGTTGCCGCACAGCCCTGCGCGCCCCGCGCTCTTATGCTCGCGCCGATGGAGCGCCTGCTGTTTCTTTGGGATGAAGTCGATGACACGTGCAGCGCGCTGCGCCACATGCTGACGTCCGCCTGGCACGAGCTGTGTGGCGGCATCCGCCGCAGGCCCCGCGTCGACTGACGCCTTGAAATACTGAACCACGATCCCCAAGTTGCGCACCGGCAGGCGCGCAGCTTCGCACCTGCCATGGTCCACCAGCTGGTTCGATGAACGGGGATTTTGCATGACCACCGCTACCGCTGAGAAACACGGCTTCCAGGCCGAGGTTCGTGAGCTGCTGCAGCTCATGATTCATTCGCTGTACTCCCATCGGGAGATCTTTCTCCGCGAGCTGATCTCGAATGCCTCGGATGCGAACGACAAGCTGCGGTTCCTTGCGCTTTCGGAACCCGGGCTCCTCGAGGGCGATCCGGAACTGAAAGTCTGGATCTCCCATGATGCCCGGGCGCGCACGATCACGATCCGCGACAACGGTATCGGCCTGACCCGCGAGGATGCGATTGCGCATCTCGGCACCATTGCGAAGTCGGGCACGGCGGAGTTTTTCCGCAAGCTGTCGGGCGACCAGCAGAAGGACTCGCAGCTCATTGGCCAATTCGGCGTTGGTTTCTATTCGGCTTTCATCGTTGCCGAAGAGGTCGAGGTGCTGTCGCGGCGTGCGGGTGAGCCGGAAGCTGCCGGAGTTCGCTGGGCTTCACGGGCTGACGGAGAATTCACCGTCGAGACGATCGCGCGGAGCGAGCGCGGCACGGTTATCGTGCTGCATTTAAAGGAGGACGCCACCGAGTTTGCAGACGCCTACCGGCTTCGCGGCCTGGTGCGCCGCTACTCCGATCACATTGGTTTTCCGGTACTGATGCCGAAAGAGGGCGAAGCCTCGCTCGAATGGGAAGTCGTCAATCAGGCGCAGGCGCTGTGGAGCCGCGCGCGATCTGAGATCAAGGACGACGAGTACATCGAGTTCTACAAGCACGTCTCGCACGACTTTGCGGATCCGCTCGTGTGGAGCCACAACCGGGTCGAAGGTCGACGCGAGTACACCAGTCTGATGTATGTGCCGTCCCGGGCGCCTTTCGATCTGAACCAGCGCGAGGCCGCGCGCGGACTCAAGCTGTATGTGCGGCGCGTGTTCATCATGGACGACGCCGAGCAGTTCCTGCCGCTGTACCTGCGGTTCATCAAGGGCGTCATCGATTCGAACGATCTGCCGCTGAACGTATCGCGGGAGCTGCTGCAGAAAGATCCGGATGTCGAGGCGATGCGCGGTGCATTGACCAAGCGCGCGCTGGAGCTGATCGCCAGACTCGCCAAGGATGAACCGGAGAAGTACGCGGGCTTCTGGAAGGAATTCGGCGCGACGCTGAAGGAGGGCATTGCCGAGGATCCCTCGAGCCGCGACAAGCTGCTGCCGCTGATGCGCTTTGCGAGCACCCATTCGGAGACGGACGAACAGCAGACTGCCCTGGCCGACTACGTCGGCCGCATGCAAAGCGGACAAGAGCGGATCTACTACGTGATCGCCGAGACTCCGGCCGCCGCGCGCAGCAGTCCCTACATCGAGAAGCTGCGGTCGCGCGGCGTCGAGGTGCTGTTGTTGTCGGATCGCGTCGACGAATGGGTCATGGGTCAGGTCACGGAGTTCGAAGGCAAGCGTTTCAAGGATGCCGCGCGCGGCGACCTCGAGCTGGGTGCCCTGGCTGAGGCGGCCGACCAGACCGGTGTCGACGAGGCCCTGAAGGAGAACAAGAAGCTGTTGAAGCGCATCAAGGACGCGCTCGGCGACCGCGTGGGCGCCGCGCGGGTCAGTACGCGTCTGACCGACTCGCCTGCCTGTCTGGTGCTCGGTGAACATGATCTGGGCGCGCAGATGCGCCGCCTGTTTGCGCAGTCAGGCCAGTCTGCTCCAGAGGGCAAGCCAGATATCGAGATCAATGTGGATCATCCGTTGATCCGGCGGCTCGACACGCTGGAGGCCGCGGCCGAGTTCGAGGATCTGTCTTTACTGGTATTCGAGCAGGCGCGACTGGCCGAGTCAGGGCAGCTTGCGAATCCCGGTGATTTTGTCCGCCGCCTGAACCGTCTGCTCGGCCAACTCATGCAATAATCATTCATGCGCAAACACTCTGTGCGTTCTCTATTGCTCGCCGGCGTCGCCGGCGTCGCCGGCATGCTGTCTATCGGCTGCACTGGCGGCCAGGCTCCAGATGAGGTTGATTCCATGACTACCGCAGCTTCCGCCGTGACGTCGCTGGGCGTTACCGATATCCAGCTCGGCACAGGTGCCGAAGTCAGCGCCGGCCAGACCGCGATCGTGCACTACACCGGTTGGTTGCATGCGCCGGGTGCAACGGACCAAGTTTCGGACCAGAAGGGACGCAAGTTCGACAGCTCCCGCGATCGAGGCGAGCCGTTTTCGTTCCGGGTCGGCGGCGGTGAGGTTATCAAGGGCTGGGATCAGGGCGTGGCAGGCATGCGAATCGGTGGCCAGCGCACGCTGCTGATTCCGGCTGAGCTCGGCTATGGCTCGCGCGGCGCTGGCGGCGTGATCCCGGGCGGTGCCGCACTTGTCTTCGACGTCGAGCTGGTCGGCATCCGCTAAGGTCGTGCGCGAGTCGCCGCCGCTGCTCGGACCGGCCGGCCCCCTTGAAGCGCTGCTCGAGACTCCGGACGGTGCCGCGGCGCGTTCTCCAGCGGCGATCGGCATCGTGTGCCATCCGCACCCGCTGTACGGCGGCACGTTGACCAACAAGGTCGTCCACACCGCTGCGCGCGCATTGGTTGAGTCAGGGGTAGCGGCGCTGCGCTTCAATTTTCGAGGAGTCGGCGCCAGTGCCGGCAGCTACGATGACGGTCGCGGTGAAACGGCTGACCTGCTGGCCGCGGTCACGTGGCTGCGCGCGCGGTGGCCCCAGGCGCCGCTGATCCTGGGAGGATTCTCGTTTGGCGCCTATGTGGCCTTGCGGGCAGTCGACGCTGTCCAGCCTGCCCGCCTGTTCACGATTGCACCGCCGATCGGCCGCTGGGATTTGACCGGCGTCGTGATGCCAAACTGCCAATGGCTGGTCGTGCAGGGAGAGGCCGATGAGGTCGTGGATGCTGCAACCGTATTCGCCTGGGCGGCTGAGCGGGACCCTGCGCCACGGATCGAACGCATTGCCGGCGCGGGTCACTTTTTCCATGGACAGCTGCACGAGCTGCAGGGCGTGCTGCGGCGGTTTCTGCGCGAGGCTCTCTAGCGCGGTCCCTTGTCCCGCGGCAAGCTGAGCATGACTCGCAGTCCGGGCTCGGCGCGCTCGGCGAGGATCCGGCCACCGTGGGCGCGAACCACCCGCGCGGCGATCGCCAGCCCCAATCCTGCACCACCGCCGCTGGCTTCACGGCCAGTCGAGACGCGATGAAACGGCTCGAAGATCGCGGTCAGTTCCGCGGCTGGCACACCCGGACCCGTGTCGGTGACGGTGATTCGGTATTCGGCCGCAATGGATTGCACGGCGATGCCGACGGCGCTGCGCTCCGGGCTGAATCGCAAGGCGTTGCGGATCACATTTTCGATTGCCGCGCCGAGCCAGTGCGGATCACCGCGCATGGAAAGCGGTTCGGCCGGTGCGGACCAGTCGATCCGAATGCCGCGCGGCTGGGCCTCGAAGCGGGCATCGGTGACAATGGTCTCAAGCAGGGCCGCGAGATCCATCGCTTGCCACTGCATCGCCACCTCGCCGGATTCGAGGCGGGCCACATCGAGAATGCCGCCGATCAAGCCGTCGAGTTTCGCGATTTCGAGTTCGATCCGCGCAAGCTGCTGAGCCGCGTCCGCGCCAGGTTGCGCTGCGAGAGCCGCGGCGAGCCGCATGCGCGCGAGCGGTGAGCGCAGTTCATGCGATACGTTGGTCAGCAGCCGTTCTCGACCCTCGACCGAAGAGCGTAGTTGCAGTGCCATCGCATTGAACGCGCTGCCCAGCCGTCCGAGCTCATCGCGACGCCGGCTGGTCGAGTCGGCAACGCGCGTGCCGAGATCGCCACCGGCGAGTCGCTGCGTGGCGGCCTGCAATTCCAGGATCGGCCGCGTGATCGAACGCGCGAGCAACGCGCTGAGCAGTGCCGTGACGAGCAGGACGAACGCCAGCAGCGTGGTGCGCGCGCCGGGTCGTTCGAAGACGCCGAACAACGGCGGGCGGCGCGTGCCGATCACGAACTGGAATCGAGAGCCGTCCTCGTCCACCAGTGCCAGCCGCCGCGCACCCCGCGCATCACCCGCGGCGCGGGTCGGAAGCCTGCGGCCGAGCAGTTCCCGGCCGGTTTCGTCGATGATCAGCACCGGTAGGCCGAACAGCTGGGCGTTGCGCGTGCGCAGCCAGTCTTCAAGTGCCGGTCGGCCGCCGTCTTCCAGCACGCTGCGCGCCTCGGCCAGGACGACACGTGGTGGCGTTGCCGATTGGCGCTGACTGGCCATCACGAAGCCGGTGATCACGACCGCCCCCACGCCGATCAGTGCGATCGCCGCGAACAGGTACAGGAAAATCCGCACGCCAAGCCGGTTCATCGTCGTACCTTCATGACGGTGCTCTGTCGGCAGGCAGTAGCAGCAGCTCGTAGCCGACACCGCGCACCGCCCGAATGGTGGCCGACTGCTCGCCGGCAGCGACAAGCTTGCGGCGCAGATTGCTGACGTGGGTGTCGATGCTGCGGTCATACAGCGACATGCGCCGACCGAGCGCGAACTCGGTCAGATCAGTGCGGCTGACCACCACTGCAGGCGAGTCGAACAGCCGCCACAACACGCGAAACTCGGCCAGCGTCAGGTTCAGGGGCTGACCCCGGTGCAACGCGCGCCGCAGCTCCGGCTGCAGCGTCAGCGTGCCATGCTCGAGCTGCGCGCTCTCGGCCGTGTCGTCCGGGACGCCGCGACTGGCGGCGGTGCGGCGCAGCACGGCTCGCAACCGCGCCGCCAGCTCGCGCGGGTCGAACGGTTTGGCCAGGTAATCATCGGCACCGAGTTCCAGCCCGAGTATGCGATCGATGGCCGTACCTCGCGCGGTCAGCATCAGCACCGGCAGCTGTGGGTGCTGCTCGCGCAGCTCGCGCAGGATCTCGAAGCCTTGCCGGCCGGGCAGCATGACATCGAGGATCACGAGATCTGCGGGCGACTGGCTCAGCAGGTCGATGCCGCGGTTGCCGTCGCCGGCGGTGCGAATCCGGAACCCGTCGCGCTCCAGGTACTCGCGCAGCATCGCTGCAAGCTCGGCATCGTCATCGATGATCAGCACGTCGGGTGGCGTTGCGCCCATGCTGCCCATCCTGCCTTCGCAGCCCGTCAGTGTCATCGACCGCCGGCATTTCTTGACAGATCTTTGCGTCCGGATCGGCGAGCATCCATCCACACGATTACAGGAGTGACCAATGAAGACTCGAAGAGTGATCACGCAAGCCGCGCAGCTGGCCTTGCTGGGTGGTGCGCTCGCGCTGACAGGTGCGGCAAGCTATGCGGACCCCATGAAGGGCCGCGGCGATACGGCGATGGGCCAAACGGGTTTCATGGGCCAGTCTGGTTTCATGGGCCAGTCTGGTTTCATGGGCCAGGGGCGCATCGAGCGCATGGCCAGGGAACTGGAGCTTTCAGCTGTCCAAAGACAGGAGATCGAGGGCTTGATGGAATCGATGCGACCGAATCGCGACCGTCTCGCCGGGCAGGCGCGCGAGAATGCGCAACTGCTGCGCGCGACCCAGCCCGATGCGCCGAACTATAGTGAGGTTGTCGCGCAGGTCAGCCGCAGTGCCGGAGAGCTTGCGAGCGAGACCGTGAATCAGGCCGCCGCGATGCGTGCCCAGGTCTGGAAGGTCCTGACGCCGGAACAGCGGGTCAAGCTCGACGCGCAGCAGGTCCGCCGCGCGGAACGCGTTCGTGAATGGCGCGAGACTCGTAAGCAGCGCCAGTAGCACTGAAGCGAGCCAAAGAAAAAGCCCGGGGCCGCATCGCTGCCCCGGGCCTTGCAAATTCTCAGTCTATTGAGGTCTGCTGCCTCAGTTGACCATCGCCTTGAGCGCCTTCAGCGGCAGCACGCGAACTTTCTTCGAGGCTGGTTTTGCCTTGAACATCATCTTGTCGCCGGTGAACGGGTTGGTGCCCTCGCGAGCCTTGGTGGCTGGCTTCTTGACGACCTTCAACTTCATCAGGCCGGGCATTGTGAACAGGCCGTTGCTGCGCAGGCTCTTCTTGATGACGCCGCTGAGCGAGTCGAACACTGCGCCCACCTGCTTTCGCGACAGGTCCGTCTCTTTCCCGATGTGATTCAGAATGTCCGACTTGGTCGGAGCGCCGCCCTTCTTCGCCATTGTTTGATTACTCCCAGAGTAGAAAATTCGCGGGAAAAACCGCGATAACGTTGCAGTTCGGCGCGAAACATAACACAAGCCATCGCACGCGCAACAACTTTCTTGAAGCACCTGCGGTGTTGAAGTGCCTTGTTTTTCAGGCTCTGGTGATCATCGCCATCGCGTGCGATTCATGTGCTAAGCGATTGTAAAGCCACGCTGCGTGTCGAGCCCAGGAGTACGGCGACGTCAGTGAATCAGCGCAGAATGATCAACAGCATCTGTATGCCGATACCGGCAACCAGCGGCGAGAAGTCAAGCCCGCTCGTTGCCGGCAGCCTGCGACGAATCGGCTTTAGAACCGGTTCGCAGATCGTGGCGAGCAAAGCGTGCGCGGGCGAGTAGCTGCCAGGTGCCAGCAGCGAAAGCAGGGCGTTGATGAAGATGGCCCAGAAGTACACCCAAAGTATCGTGCGCAGGATCGCCAGTGCCGCCAGGCGCAGCCAGTCGATCGCGTCGGGAAGGCCAAAGCCGCGCACCAGGGACAACACCGCAACCTGTGCCAGGGCGATCACGACGACTGCGGCGACCGATGCCGAATCGATCTTGCGCACCGGCGGCAGCAGCCGCCGCAGCGGCATGACGAGCCAGTTGGTCATCCGCACGATTGCCTGGGAGAGTGGATTGCGAAAGTCTGCCCTGGACCACTGCAGCAGCAGACGCAGCAGGAACACCAGGAAAATCAGCGAGAAAACGCTATCGATCAGAAAGTACAGCGCATCCTGCATGGTCGATGTTCCTGGCGTGACAATGCTGCTGCGCTAGTGCTTGCGCGCGGCGTGACTGAAGGAATCGGCAAGCTCTGCGCTGCGTCGCGCCGCCGCTGCCATGGCCTGGGCGACGATCGCACCCAGGCCCTGCTCCTGCATGACGCGCACTGCCGTCTCGGTTGTGCCACCCTTGGAGGTCACCTCGGCGCGCAGCAGCGCGAGATCCGCATCGCTCTGCGCAGCCAGCATGCCGGCACCATGAAGGGTTGCGAGGGCGAGCTGCCGAGCCGCGTCCGCCGGCAGGCCCAGCGCTCGCGCCGAGTCGACCATGGCCTCGGCCAGCAGAAAAAAATACGCCGGCCCGCTGCCCGACAAGGCGGTGACCGCATCGAGTGCGTCTTCGCGCTCGACCCAGACGACGATTCCAGTCGGGCGCAGCACGATCTCAACCAGGGCACGGCTCTCGGCCGATACAGTGTCCGGCGCGAAGACGCCGGTCGCGCCGGCACCGACCAGTGCGGGCCGGTTCGGCATCGCGCGCACGACTGCCGCATTCTCACCGCACCAGATCCCGAGATCCGCCAGCCTGATCCCGGCGGCGATCGAGATCACCAAGGGATTCTGGGCGACCAGCGCGGCGCGCAGCGGTGCCAGCGTCCCGGCCATGTCCTGCGGCTTGACAGCGAGCACCGCGACGGCGGCGCCATCCAGCGCATCGATTGCCGCGGCAGTGGCCTTGACACCGAATTCCCGCGCCAGACCCGCCCGAGCCTCCTCCGACACATCGGCAACGGTGATGTCTTCACTGCGCACCCCGCTGCGCAGCCAGGAGCTCACCAGGGCGCGACCCATGTTGCCGCCGCCGATCAGCGCGAATTTCATCCCGTCCTTGCTCCGAGAGGTGTCGATGAATCAAGTCGCAATTGTACTTTCTCCGCCGACAGGGCGTGTGCCGAACAGCGCGGTGCCAATGCGGACCAGCGTCGATCCGGCGACGATCGCGGCTTCAAGATCCGCGCTCATGCCCATCGACAGCGTATCGAGTGCTGCGCCGGTTCGATTCAGGGCAGCCTGAAGTCCAGCGAGCTGCTCGAACCAGAGCAGCTGCGCGTCGAAACCGCTCTCGGCCGGCGGAATACACATCAGACCGCGCAGTCGGAGCCGCGGCAGGGTCTGAATGGCCGCCGCGAGGGCCGCAACGTCCGCCACGGCGACACCTCCCTTGTTGGCTTCTGGCGCGAGCTGCACCTGGATGCAGACGTTGAGTCGTGGTGCGTGATGCGATCGCTGCGCCGACAGGCGCTCTGCGATGCGCAAGCGATCGACTGTGTGAACCCAATCGAAGCGCTCGGCAACGGTGCGAGTCTTGTTGCTCTGCAGTTGCCCGATGAAATGCCAGATCGGCCCGGTTGATGCATCGGTCAATGCGGCATCTACGGCGTCGATCTTCGGCAAGGCCTCCTGGAGGTAGTTCTCGCCGAAGTCGCGCAGTCCAAGTTGCATGGCCGCACTGATCATCTCGGCGGGCTGCCCTTTGCTGACCGCCAACAACGTGACGCAGTCCTCACTTCTGCCGGCCCGCACCGCCGCACCAGCCATGCGCGCGCGCAGATTCTTGAGGTTTTCCGGCAGGAATTGCGGACCGATTAACATAGGTACAACATCACCCCTTGGCTATACTCGGCGGCGTCGCTTGAGGAGTCCTCATGGCTGTCGATATCGCCCAGCTGCTTGCGTTTGCGGTCAAGAACAAGGCATCGGACCTGCACCTTTCCGCAGGTATGCCGCCGATGATTCGTGTCGATGGCGACATGAAGCGCGTCAATATGCCGTTGCTGTCCCACAAGGACGTGCACAGCATGGTGTACGACATCATGAACGACAAGCAGCGCAAGTCGTTCGAGGAGTTCTTCGAAACGGATTTCTCGTTCGAGATTCCAAAGCTCGCACGCTTTCGCGTCAATGCTTTCAACCAGAATCGCGGCGCAGGCGCCGTTTTCCGCAACATACCTTCGGTCGTGCTGACGCTCGACGATCTCTCCACGCCGAAGATCTTCCGCGATCTGTGCATGTTGCCCCGCGGCCTCGTTCTCGTGACGGGCCCCACGGGCTCGGGCAAGTCGACCACGCTCGCAGCCATGATCAACCACTGCAACGACAATCGTCCCGATCACATCCTCACGATCGAGGATCCGATCGAATTCGTCCACGACAGCAAGCGCTGCCTGATCAACCAGCGCGAGGTGCATCGCGACACTCTCGGTTTCAGCGAGGCGCTGCGTTCGGCGCTGCGCGAAGACCCTGACATCATCCTGGTCGGTGAGATGCGCGACCTCGAGACAATCCGGCTGGCACTGACGGCGGCCGAAACCGGGCACCTCGTGTTCGGTACGCTGCACACGAGCTCCGCGGCCAAGACCATTGACCGCGTCGTCGACGTGTTCCCGGCGGCCGAGAAGGAAATGGTGCGCTCGATGCTGTCCGAGAGCCTGAGGGCGGTGATCTCCCAGACCCTGCTGAAGCGCAACGGCGGCGGCCGCATCGCCGCGCACGAGATCATGATCGGCACGCCGGCCATCCGGAATCTGATCCGTGAGGGCAAGATTGCCCAGATGTACTCTTCTATCCAGACCGGCCAGCAGGCTGGCATGCAGACGCTCGACCAGTGCCTGCAGGAGATGCTGTCGAAGGGGCTCATCAGCAAGGAAGAAGCGCGCCACAAGGCGCAGAACAAGGACTCACTGTAGCCGGAGCCAGACGCCATGGATCGTGATCAAGCCATCAAGCTGATGCAGGACCTGCTGCGTCGCGTCGTCGAGAAACAAGGCTCCGACCTGTTCATCACTGCCGGCTTTCCGCCTGCCATCAAGATCGATGGCGAGGTCCGCCCCCAGAGTGAGCGCGCCCTGACGCCCGAGCAGTCCGGCATCCTGACGCGCGCAATCATGAACGATCGCCAGTCCAAGGAATTCGATGCCACCAAGGAGTGCAATTTTGCCATTGCGCCGCCGGGCATCGGCCGCTTCCGGGTCAACGCTTTCGTTCAGCAAAGCCATACCGGTTGCGTGCTGCGACTGATCAACGCCAAGATTCCAACCGTCGAGGAGCTCGACCTGCCGCCGATCCTGAAGGAGATCGTGCTGTCGAAGCGCGGGCTCGTGATCGTGGTCGGCGCCACCGGTTCGGGCAAATCGACAACGCTGGCCGCGATGCTGGGTCACCGCAACGAGAAGACCCGCGGACACATCGTCACGATCGAGGATCCAGTCGAGTACGTCCACCAGCACAAGGGCTGCGTGATCACGCACCGCGAGGTTGGCGTCGATACCGAGAACTGGCATATGGCGCTCAAGAACACGCTGCGCCAGGCGCCGGACGTGATCCTGATCGGCGAGATCCGCGATCGCGAGACCATGGAATACGGCATCCAGTTTGCGGAGACCGGGCATCTGGTGCTGGCGACACTGCATGCCAACAGCGCCAACCAGGCGCTCGATCGCATCATCAACTTTTTCCCCGACGAACGCCGCGAGCAGCTGCTGATGGACCTGTCGCTGAACATTCGTGGCTTGGTCTCCCAGCGCCTGGTGCCGCGCGAGAACGGCGGCGGCCGCATTGCCGCGATCGAGATTCTGCTGAACTCGCCGCTGATCCAGGATCTGATCTTCAAGGGCGAGGTCATAAAGATCAAGGAAGTGATGTCACGCTCGACGCGTCTTGGCATGCGCACCTTCGACCAGGCGCTGTTCGAACTCTACGAGACCGGTTTCATTTCCTACGAAGACGCGCTGCGCAATTCGGACTCGAAGAACGAGCTGCGGCTACGGGTCAAGCTCGAGAGCCGACGCGAGGACAAGAATGTCGAGGAGGTCGGTAGCCTGGCGCTGCTCGATGAAGAGAAGGGCCGGCTCATTTGAGCCGCCGCAAGACAACTGAACCTGCCGACATGCCTGCATCCATAGATCGCGCCGCCGCCGCACTTGAAGCCCCGGCCCTGGAGGTCGCGGCGCGCGAGCCCAACCAGCCACTGAATACCAAGCCGCTGTTCAAGCTGATGGTCGAGAAGCGTGCTTCCGACCTGTTCTTCACGGCCAATTCGCCGATCAAGATCAAGATTGAAGGCCAGATCTTCCCGATCAACAAGCAGATCCTCTCCCCGGAGACGGTGCGTCAGGCGGCCTACGGCCTGATGACGCCCGAGCAGGTCGAGACTTTTCATCGCGAGTTCGAGATCGATTTCGCGGTATCCGAAGCAGGGCTCGGCCGGTTCCGCGTGACGGTGTTCTACCAGCGCGGCTACCCGGCGATGGTGCTGCGCTACATCACGGCCAATATGCCGAAGCTCGCCGATCTGCAGCTGCCCGACGCGATCCGCGAGCTCTCGGTACTCAAGCGTGGGCTCGTGCTGATCGTCGGCGCAACGGGTTCGGGCAAGTCGACAACACTTGCGGCAATGATCGACCACCGCAACGAGCAGTTCTCCGACCACATCATCACGATCGAGGATCCGATCGAGTTCCTGCATACCAACAAGCGCTCGATCGTCAATCAGCGCGAGATCGGCATCGATACGCGCAGCTATGAGCGCGCGCTGCGCTCGGCAATGCGCGCCGCGCCCGACGTGATCCTGATTGGCGAGATCCGTGACCGCGAGACGATGCAGTCGGCGATCAACCTGTCGGGAACGGGCCACCTCGTGCTCGCGACGCTGCATGCGAACAACACCGCCGAGACGCTCGATCGGATCATCAACATGTTTCCGATGGAACAGCACAACCAGATTTTCCTGGACCTGTCGCAGTACCTGCGCGCGATTCTCGCGCAGCGCCTCGTGATGGGTGTGGACAGCAAGCGGGTGGCGGCGGTCGAGGTCATGATCAATACGCCGCACATCGCGGAACTCGTGCGCAAGGGCGATATTCTCGGCATCAAGGAAGCAATCCGCGCGAGCAGCGAACGCGGCATCGCCAGCTTCGACACGGCACTCTACAAGCTGGTCACCGACGGTCGGGTCGGCATGGAAGAAGCGCTCGCATATGCCGACTCGCGCGCCAATCTCGAAGCCAAGATCAACTTCGGATGAGCGCCAACGCCGATACGGGCAACCTCGCGTTGTTCTGCGATTTCGAGAATGTCGCGCTCGGTGTCCGCGAGGCCAAGTACGACCGCTTCGACATCAGCAAGGTCCTCGAGCGGCTGCTATTGAAGGGCAGCATTGTCGTCAAGAAGGCCTACTGCGACTGGGACCGCTACAAGGAGTTCAAGGCGGCCATGCACCAGGCTGCCTTCGAACTGATCGAAATCCCGCACTTGCGGCAGTCAGGCAAGAATTCCGCCGACATCCGCATGGTCGTCGATGCACTCGACCTGTGCTACACCAAAGAGCACGTCGATACCTTCGTGATCATCAGCGGCGATTCGGATTTCTCGCCGTTGGTCAGCAAGCTGCGCGAGAACAACAAGACCGTGATCGGCGTCGGTGTCCGCAATTCGACCTCCGAGCTGCTGATCGCCAACTGCGACGAATTCATCTATTACGACGATCTGGTGAACCCAACCCGCGCACGGAACAGCTCGCCGCGTGCCAAGACAGTCAGCCGCGCGAAGACCCAACCGGCGGCGCCAGATCGCGTGCAGGAGGCTTTCGACCTGGTCGTCGAGACCGTCGATGCGCTGATCGCCGAACGCGGCGCAGATGGCAGGATCTGGAGCTCGATGGTCAAGCAGGCCCTGAAGCGACGCAGCCCGGGGTTCAGCGAGGGCGCCTACGGCTTTCGCTCGTTCAACAAGCTGCTCGAAGAGGCCGCTTCGCGCGGTCAACTGGAGCTCGAACAGGACGAGAAGTCGGGTAACTACGTCGTGAAGACCGCGTAGGCGTCGAACACCGGTCCGTCGACACAAACGCGCTTCATCGCCGGGCCCTCGGACGTTTGCACTGCGACGGCGCAGCCCGCGCAGCCGCCGACCGCGCAGGCCATGAATTCCTCGAGCGACACCTGGCAGGGCAGCCCATGCTGGCGTGCGACCCGCGCAGTGGCCTCGAGCATTGGCGTCGGCCCGCAGGCGAACACCTCCACCTCGGCGAGTTGCGTTGGGCTCAGGGTCTGCAGCCAGGCGTCCGCGAGTTCAGTGACGAACCCGTCAAAGCAGCCCGGGAAACCGCTGCGGCTTGCGAGGCGGCTGGCAATACCCCAGCCGTCGAGCAGTGGCATGCAGGCAATGCTGCCCGCGGGCAGGCCTTCGACGAGGATCGTCGAGGGTTTGCTCCGGAACGGAAACGGAATCTCCGAACCCATCAGCACCAGGGGCTGCCAGGATTCGCCTCGCTGCTTGGCCCCGGCGAGAGTTTCAGCGAGGAAGATCATCGGCGGAATGCCCACGCCGCCACCGATCAGCAAGGGTCGCCGGCGGGCGGCATCGACACGGAAGCCCTGACCGATCGGCCCCAGCACCGACAACCGGTCGCCAGTGCGCCGGCGCGCGAGTGCAGCCAGTCCGGGGCCGACGATTTTGAAGAGCACATCGAGCCAGCCCTCTGCGGCATTGACGCGCATGATCGACAGCGGGCGGCGCATCGGGATGTCGTCATCGCAGGTCAGATGGACGAACGAGCCGGGCGTTGCGCGCTCCGCGCAGCGTGCCGCGTGGATCCGCATGATGAATTGTTCGCCGGGGAACGACTGCTGATCGAGCACTTCGCCGTCTTCAAGGCAGATTGTGCCGCGGTGCGGCGGATGCACGACTGCGCTCATGTGGTACTCGCCGCCAGTGCGCGGCCTTCGATGACAGCTTCGAGCACGGCCATACGCACGGCGACGCCATTGCTGACCTGGTCGCGGATCGCCGATTGCGGGCCGTCGGCGACATCGGAGGCGATCTCCACTTCGCGGTTCATCGGTTGCGGATGCATCACGATCGCGTCCGGTTTCGCGCGCCGCAGGCGTTCCGCCGTCAGTCCCCACTCGGCAAAATACTGTGCGCTGTCTGGAATGGCCGTCTCGGCGATCCGCTCCTTCTGGATCCGCAGCATCATCACGACGTCGCAACCGGCAATACCCGTGTCGATCGACAGGCTGCGGTGGCAATCGGCGAATTCGTCGGCGTCCGGCTGCAGCGCGGCCGGCGCAACGATCCGGATATCGACGGCGCCCAGCGTCGAGAACACGCGCCACGCCGAGCGGGCCACGCGCGAATGGCGGATATCGCCGACGATCGCGATCGACAGCCCGGCGATGCGTTGCTTGTGCTGCAGTACGGTCAGTGCGTCGAGCAGCCCCTGCGTCGGGTGCGCATCGCTGCCGGCGCCACCTGACAGCACGCTGACGTGCGGCAGCACGTTGCGGGCAACGAAGTCGGGAACCTCCGCCTGCGGATCGCGCAGCACAAAGACGTCGACGTGCAGCGATTCGAGCGTACGGACCGTATCGAGCATGCTCTCGCCCTTCAGGCGCGAAGACAGCTGCATTTCGACGCTCGCGACCTTTGCACCGAGGCGCTGGGCCGCCAGCTCGAACGACACGCGGGTCCGCGTCGAGGGTTCAGTGAACAGCGTCGCGACCGTGACGCCATCCAGCGAGCGGCGCTGCGGTGGTTTTTCGCCCAGCGGCCGCACGAACTGCTGCGAACGTTCCAGCAGCTGCTCAAGGAGCGATCGCGACAGGCCCTCCAGCGTCACAAGATGCCGCAGGCTGCCATCGGTGCGCAGCTGTTCCACTCGAGCGTGTGTTGGCCGAGTAGGTGTTGGCGGAGGATGGATTGCGCTCACGGGACCACTTCTGCAGTGCGTTCGCCGGCAAACCAGCGCTCGAGGATGACGGCAGCGGCACCGCCGTCGATATCCTGCTTGCGCAGCCTGCGGCGCCGCTGGCCGCTGCGGCGTAGTTCCTTGAGACGGGCGCTGGCTTCCTGCGACGAGTGGCGTTCGTCAACCAATTCGACCGGCAATCCGAAGCGGCTGTGCAACTGTGCAGCGAATGCGCGCGTGCGCGTGGCCTGCGCGCCATCGGTTCCGTCGGCGTGGTACGGGCAGCCGACGATCAGGCGTGCGGGTCGCAGGGCCTTGATCTGCAGTGCGATCGCGTCGAACACGGGGGCTTCGTCGCCAGTCGGTACCTGCAACACCGAGTCGGGCCGCGCAGAGCGCGTCAACGTATCGCCAACGGCGAGGCCGATGCGTCGCTGGCCGTAGTCAAAAGCGAGGATCAACTCGGGCGCAGTGCTTGGCGTGCGGGCCGCAGGCTCAGGCATGCCCGGCGACGTGGCTCATCCGGCCGACATCGATTCCCAGTTTGCGCCAGACTGCCGGCCAGCGCTCCTCATAGGGCAGCTCAAAGACAATGTGCTCATCGAAGGGCAGCGAAAGCCAGGCGTTCTCCAGCATTTCGCGCTCGATCTGGCCGGCCTCCCAGCCTGCATATCCAAGTGCGACGAAGGCATCGGCCGGGCCTTCACCGCAGGCCATCGCGGCCAGCACGTCGCGCGAAGTGGTGACCTGGATCTGCTCGGAGACGGCGTGCGAGGAATCCCATTCGCCGGCCGGTCGGTGCACGACAAAACCGCGGTCCTTGTGCACGGGGCCGCCGCGTAGCACGCTGCGGGCCGCAATCGCGGCGTCGTTCGCTTCGAGCTTCATCTGCGCCAGCACTTCCGCCAGCGTCATGGGCAGCGGTTTGTTGACGACGATGCCGAGCGCGCCTTTCTCCAGACTGTGTTCGCAGATCAGCGTGACCGTCTGCGCAAAGTTGGGGTCGGGCAATGCGGGCATTGCGATCAGCAGGTGGTTGGTCAGGGAGGAGTCACCCATGGACATCAGTATGAGCGACCAGTCCGTGCCCCGCAATCGAGCCGCTGGGAGCGCAGCGTGCAGATGATCTGGACGCTGTTGGGCGCCGTCAACTTGCTGCTGCTGCTGCTGGCCACCGCGCAGCTCGCACGCGGCCGACGGCTATTGCCCTGGCTGCGGGACATGCCGTTGCCGCCCGCCGACGCGGCGCTGCCCTTGCTGACGGTGATTGCGCCAGCGCGCAATGAAGCAAGGCACATCGAGGCTGCCGTGCGCGCCCTCTGTGCCCAGGAGTACCCGGACCTCGAGGTGATTGTCGTCGACGACCGCTCCACCGACGCCACGCCGCGGCTGCTCGCCGAGCTGCAGCGGGAACTGCCGCGGCTGCAGGTTCTGACGCTGCAGACCCTGCCGCCGGGATGGCTCGGCAAGAACAATGCGAACGCGCGCGCGGCCGAGCGCGCCCGCGGCGAACTGTTGCTGTTCACCGATGCGGATGTGATTCTGGCGCCGGGAGCGCTGCGCCGCGCAGTCGGAATGCTGCAACGTGAGCGGCTCGACATGCTGGCGGTCGGCCCCGAGGCGCCGATGCCGGGGCTGCTGCTGCCACAGTTCGCGCTGTACTTCGCGCTGCTGTTCGCGTTGGTCACGCGTCCCTGGGCCGCGCGCGATCCGCGCAGTCGGGCGCATGTCGGCATCGGAGCCTTCAATCTCGTGCGTGCGAGCGTGTATCGCGCCGCAGGCGGTCATGAGCGGATCAGGCTGCGGCCGGACGATGACCTGAAGCTCGGCAAGATCATCAAGCTGGCAGGTGGCGCGCAGGCGTTCGCCGTCGGGCGCGGTGCGGTGCGGGTCGAGTGGTACGGATCCTGGCGCGAACTGCGCGACGGTTTGATGAAGAATCTGTTCGCCGGCGCCGAGTATCGCGTCTGGCTGGTGTTGCTCGGTGTGCTGTCCCATCTGCTGTTGCTGGTGCTGCCGCCATTTGCCTTGGCCTGGACGACAGGACTTGGCTGGTGGTGCTACGCCGCCTGTTGTGCGCTGTTCGTGCTGCAAGGCATCGCGGCCGCTCCGTCACTCGGTACGGCGCGCTGGGCGGGACTGTTGCTGCCAGGGCTGGCGCTGTTTGGGGCGTATCTGATGATCCGCGCTACGGCGGTGACGCTGTGGCGCGGCGGCATCGAATGGCGCGGCAGCCGCTACGCGCTCGCGGATTTACGCGCCAACCGCGTCTGACGCGGATCAGTTTGGCCCGGAATCCGGCCCGGACCGCGGCCAGGCACGCGGCCAGCGCAGTGCGGCAATGACGAAACCCGTAAAGCCGCCAGCCAGCGAACCGGCAAAGCCGCCGATCGCCGCACCGAGATAGCCGCCACAGAGCATGCCCAGGCACAGCAGTGCAATGCCGAGCGCCCAGCGCTTCAGGCGGTCCGCGATCCCGTGCTCATGGCGCACTGCGCAACTGCAGCGGCTGGCCGCTTTCGAACTGCCACTCGTAGGCGAACTGCAGCGACGGGAACCGCGCCTTCAGTTCGCGCGGAAATGGGTCGAAAGGGCTCGCCAGCTTGAGGATCTCAAGCGCCGCCTGATCGAGCGCGGCATCGCCGCTACTGCGGCGAACCCGCGCCTGCCGCAGCTGGCCGTCGGCGCTGATCTCGACTTCCAGCACCGGATTCGCGGCGCGCCCCAGTTCGCGCGCGACCAGCGGATAGTTCAGGGTGCCCAGTCGTTCGATCTTGCGACGCCAGCTGTCGACATAGGGCGCCAGCAGCGAGCCGTCGGTATCCGCCAGCACCAGCGGATCATCGGGTCGCCGCGGACCGGTCAGCTGCACACCGGCCACCAGATCGGTCCCCTGCGGAACGACCGGCCGCGACAGGTCGCCCTGCGCGCGCTGCGCGGCGTTATCCGGCGGCGCGGGTTGCGCGAGATAACGTACGGTGGGGCGAATGGCTGCCGCCGCAATCACCGCATCGCGGCTTGCTACGTCTGTCGGGCTCGTGCGCGAGGGATCCAGGGCGCTGTCGCCATCCTGGTCCGCCAGCCTGCCGCTGATCGCAATCGGTGTGCGGGCGGCCACCCGTTCCGTGGTCGTGCCGGCGCCACGCTGGGCGACGCGGGCCGCATACGCAGCCGGCGTTTCGCGCTGATCCGGCAATGCCGCATCGGAGACCAGCGCCACTTCAAGCCCCGGCGAGCGTGTCGGCTGCAGCGCAATTGAAAACGTCAGGCCGAGGATCAGGATGCCGTGGAACAGTGCGGCCAGGAACAGCGTTGTTGTCAGGCGATCGCGTTCCGACGCGAACGCGGCGCGCTCGATTTTGATGCTCTCGGCCATCTCAGCGGTCGCGCGCTCCCAGCCTGCGCGCAATCGCGTCGAGCAGCAGCGCGCCGGCATCGACGCCGAACTGGTCGGCGATTTCCCGGATGCCGGTCGGGCTCGTGACATTGATCTCGGTGACGTAGCCGCCGATCACATCGAGGCCCACGAACAGCATGCCGCGCTGTGCCAACGCCGGACCGATCTGCGCTGCGAGCCAGCGATCCCGCTCGTTCAGCGGGCGCGCAACACCCTTGGCACCGGCGGCCAGATTGCCGCGGTTGTCGTCCGAGGATGGAATCCGAGCCAGCGCGTACGGCACGGGCTCACCATCAACCAGCAGCACCCGCGAGTCGCCGGTGGTCATGATCTCGGGAAGGTAGCGCTGCACGATTGCGTAGCGTCGGCCGTAGTCGCTGAGCGTTTCGAAGATGACTTGCCGGTTCTTGTCGCCCTGTTCGACGACGAAGATCGACTTGCCGCCCATGCCGTCCAGCGGCTTGCAGACCGCCTTGCCGTGCTCGGCAACGAACGCATTCATGTCGGCCATGTTGCGGGTAATCAGTGTCGGCGCACAGCATTCCGGAAACCACGCGGTGTAGACCTTCTCGTTCATGTCGCGCAGCCCTTGCGGTGCGTTGACGACCATCGCGCCCTGATCCTGCGCGCGTTCGAGCACATAGGTGCTGTAGATGTATTCGGTATCGAAGGGTGGATCCTTGCGCATCAGGATCACATCGATCTCGCCAAGCGGTTCGACGCTGGTTGGACCCAGTTCGAACCATTGCCCGGGGTCTGCGGCGACACGGAGCGTCCGGCCGCGGCCCCACGCAATGCCATCGCGCAGCCAGATGTGCTGCTGTTCGAGATAGACGAGCGACCAGCCACGAGCCTGTGCGGCGAGCAGCATAGCGAGGGTCGAATCCTTGGCGTACTTGATGTCCGCGATGGGATCCATCACGACGGCAAGGCGAGTGGCGCTGGTCATCAGGCGATCCTGGAGCGGTGATTCTTCAAAAACGTGAACTGCGTGGCATGGCGAGGGGTACCTGTATATGTTAAAACCCGCCCCGGTATTCGCGGATTTTGTGTGGCATAGACGGAGTCCGCGTTCGCTTGCCTGCCGCGGACGCAGAGCTTAACTGGCGCGGGCCGTAAAGGAAGGAGTGGAACGTGGAGACTGCGGTCAATCCGAAGCTCCAGGGCCTCAAGGTCTTGGTGATCGACGACAGCAAGACGATACGTCGGACCGCCGAAACGCTGTTGACGAAGGAAGGTTGTGAGGTTTTCACGGCGGTCGACGGTTTCGATGCGCTAGCCAAGATCGCCGATCATCAGCCGGACGTCGTGTTTGTCGACATCATGATGCCCCGGCTCGATGGCTATCAGACCTGTTCACTGATCAAGAACAACAAAGTCTATCGTTCGATCCCGGTCATCATGCTGTCGTCGAAAGACGGGCTGTTCGATCGCGCACGCGGCCGCATTGTCGGCTCCGAGCACTATCTGACCAAGCCATTTACCAAGGATGAGCTGCTCTCCGCGATCGAGTCTCATGTGGGAGGGTGAGCGATGGCCCTGATCCTGATCGTCGATGACTCTCCGACCGAAGTGCACGTCATGCAAACGGCGCTCGAGAAACATGGCTTCAAGACTCTGGTGGCCCAGGACGGCGCAGAGGGCGTGCGCCTCGCTCGTGAGATGCACCCGGACCTGATTTTCATGGACATCGTCATGCCCGGCATGAACGGTTACCAGGCGACACGCGCGCTGATGAATGATCCGGCCACGCGGGCAATCCCGATCGTCATGGTCACTTCCAAGGGTCAGGAAACCGACAAGATCTGGGGTCTCAGGCAGGGCGCGATCGATTACATGATCAAGCCGGTGTCTTCAGCGGATCTGGTCGCCAAGGCCCAGTCGACGCTGGCGGCCTGAACCGTGGACACTCCTTCGCTTCGATCGCTGCGGGATCGACCTTTCGAATTGCTCGCTGAAATCGAGCGTCGCGCGCGCGCCGTGTCTGCAGCCGTTGCGGAGGAAAGCCCGGAGTCGCGTGAGTGGGTCGGTGTGGCGCTGCGGATGGGCGGCGAGACGTTTCTCGTTGCTCGTGAGGAAACCCGCGAAATCCTGCCGCTGCCGGCCGTTTTGACGCGGGTACCCGGTGCCAAGCCCTGGTTGAAGGGGCTCGCCAATGTCCGCGGCGCGCTGTTGCCAGTACTTGACCTGCGCCAGCTGCTAGGCAGCGGTGCCACCCAGACGACGCGCAGCACCCGAGTCGTCATCGTCAACCATCGGGAGATCCCGGCTGGCCTGCTCGTCGACGAGGTGCTCGGCTTTCGCCGCTTCCCGGAGGCCGAATTCAGTGGCACCGCACCGGCAACCATCATGCGCTGCGAGCATTTCCTGGCCGGCGCGTTCCGCCGTGGCAACGAGCAGTGGCCCGTGCTGTCGTTGCGGACGCTGGTCGAGAGTCCCGGCTTCCAGGATGCGGCGGCCTGATGCCAGCCACGCGCAATCTGACTCTGCTGGTGGGTGCTGCGGTGGCGCTCATGGTGCTTGCGGCCTTCGGCTTCGTGCTCGGCGCAATGAGTGGTGGCGGCGAGCGTGCAGATGCAGTGCGCACCTTGCAGCAGATCGCGCTGCGTGCGCCCGCCGCAGCGGGCGGTGATTCCCGCTCGCTCGATGCGCTGGCTGAGGCGATCGCGCGGCTTCGTGAACTCGCCAGCGCCGATGCGAGCTGGGGACAGGATCCGCGGATCGTACAGCTGGTGCAGTCAGCCGCCATCGTCGAACAGGCGCGTGCTTCGTTGACCGACGCGGCGGCGAGCGCCGCCGACGTCAGGGCTGCGGTGCCGCAGCTGGTCAGCCAACTCGGGCAAGCGATTGGCGCAGACAGCACACCGTCAGGCGAAGCGCTGGCGCGCGTGTTGGAACGCTTCGACGCGCGCGCGCAGCGGCTGCAGAACGACCTGATCACGCTCGCCAGCGGTGGCGAAGCGGCGACGCAGTCCGCGCAGCGCCTGGCCGAGGACGTGATCTACCTCGAGCAGGTGATCAACGGATTGTCGGGAACCGATGCGAGCCTCGGACTGCAGCGCCTGCCTGCCGCAGCGACCGACGCCCTGAGCGCAGCCCGCCAGACCCAGTCAGCCTTGGCACAGACCGTGCGGCGGGCCGTCGCGGCGGCTCCGGCCCTGCCGCGCGCGCGCGCGGCAGCGGCAGATCTCGCGGCGGGCGCCGGCGTGCTGGTCGATGTCGTGCCGGTGCCGAGCGAAGCTTTGGGCCTCGCGCGCTGGTGGCCGGTGCTGCCGGCACTGCTGGCGCTGGTGCCATTGCTGTTGCTGCTGCGCCTGGCCGCCAATTTGCGCGCCGAGGCGGAACGGCAGCGGAAGCTCGCCGCGCAGCAGGGTGATGACGCAGACCGCAACCAGGAAGCGATCCTGCGGCTGCTCGACGAGATCTCAAGCCTTGCCGATGGCGATCTGACCGCACAGGCCACCGTCACCGAGGACATCACCGGCGCGATCGCCGATTCGATCAACTATGCGGTGGAAGCTTTGCGCGGCCTGGTCACGACGATCAACCAGTCCGCAATCCAGCTCGACGGCACGGCCAAGCAGACGGCGTCGCTGGCGCAGCACCTCGCCAAATCCAGTAACACGCAGTCGAAACAAATTGGTGCGGCGACGGAATCTATTGCTGAAATGGCCGCGTTCACCGAAGAGATTTCAGGCAATGCTGAGCGATCCGCAGACGTCGCTCGCCACTCGGTCGATGTTGCCCACAAGGGTGGCGATGCAGTGCGGCGCACAATCGACGGCATGAACACGATCCGCGAAACGATCCAGGAAACGAGTAAGCGGATCAAGCGTCTTGGCGAGTCGTCGCAGGAGATCGGCAACATCGTTGAGCTGATCAACGATATCGCCGAGCAAACCAACATCCTGGCGCTGAATGCGTCCATCCAGGCGTCGATGGCGGGTGAGGCGGGGCGGGGTTTTGCCGTGGTCGCCGACGAAGTGCAGCGGCTCGCGGAGCGCGCCGGCAACGCCACCAAGCAGATCGATGTGCTGGTGCGGACGATCCAGGCCGACACCAACGAGGCTGTCGTGTCGATGGAGCGCAGCACGACCGATGTCGTCGGTGGTGCGCTGCTGGCCGAGAATGCCGGCGCCGCGCTCGAGGAAATCGAGCAGGTCTCGAACCAGATCGCGAGCCTGATCTCCAACATTTCTTCGGGTTCGCGGCAGCAGGCCGCCGCCGCCGCCAATATCGCCCGCAACATGCAGGTGCTCAAGGAGATCAGCCTCCAGACCGCAGATTCGACCAGTGCGACGTCCCAGTCGGTGGGCAAGCTGGCTGAACTCTCCGCAGGTTTGCGCACGGCGGCGGCGGGCTTTCGCGTGCCCCAGTCCGCGTCGCCAAGGCGGCTCGCTGAAGCCGCGCCGAAGCCCGCGGAGAAGCTGCCGAAAGCCGCCGGGTTCAGCGCATGAATCAGGTCACGCCGCTGACGCTGGAGCTTGTCGGCCGAGAACTGAATGCGTCTCTGTCTGAAGCGCGCGCCTCGTTGGAGACTTTCGCCGAGCAGCCCGAGAATGCGCTGGCGCTCGAGCGAACCGCGACCGAACTGCACCGTGCCCAGGGCGTGTTGCGGATGCTCGAGATCTACGGCGGAGCGCTGCTCGCCGAGGAAGCGGAACATGTGACTCGCTACCTGATCGAGACCGGCACCGATCGCCGCAACCATCCGGAATGTCTCGACGCATTGTTGCGCGCGCTGGTGCAACTGCCTGCCTACCTCGATCGGGTGCTGGCTGGCGGCCGCGATCTCGCGCTCGTGCTGTTGCCACTGCTGAATGATCTGCGCGCCGTTCGCGGCAGTCCCTTGCTGTCCGAGGGGACGCTGCTGCTGCTGAACCTGAAGTCCGACCGGCAGCCGGCACCGGCGGCGCGGACATCGGGTGATGCGCCGGTGCTTTCGCTGCCGCAGATGGCGCGCCGGCTGCGGACTCAGTTTCAACTTGGGCTGGTTGGCTGGATCCGCAATGAAGGACACGAGCAGAATCTCGCTGCACTGGCCCAGGTCTCCAGCCAGATTGAACGGGCCGCGACGCACCAACCGGTGTTCCAGCTCTGGTGGGTCACGGGCGCGTTGATCGAAGCGCTGCAAGAGAACGGCATCGAGGGCAGCGTGTCGGTCAAGCGCCTGCTCGGGCTCGCCGACCGCGAACTGAAGCGGTTGTACGAGCAGGGTGAGGCCCGTTACAGCCAGACTCCGCCCGTCGAACTGCTGAACAACCTGCTCTATTACATCGCCCGCTCGCAGAGCCACGGGCCGAGAGTTTCGGCCGTACGCGGCTCATTCCGTCTCGAGGAGCTTCTACCCGTCGATCGCGCCGTCGAGGAAGAGCGCGACACCCTGTCGGCGCCGAGCATCAAGTTGATGCAGACGGTCGCCGCGGCGATTCGCGAGGACCTGGGCAAGGTCAAGGACACACTCGATATTTTTATGCGGCGCGGCAGCGGCCAACCGGGCGAGCTCGCGCCGCAGGTCGAACTGCTGCGCAAGATCGGCGATACGCTCGGTGTGCTGGGTCTCGGTGACCTGCGAGCCAGCGTGCAGACGGAAACGGAGCGGCTCAACGAGATCGCCGAGCAACGGGTTTCCCCGACCGAATCGCTGCTGATCGACATTGCCACGACGCTGATCAGCGTCGAGGATCGTCTCGATGGCAGCCTGCTGCGTCTGATCGTGCCGCGGCGGCGCGACGCGGGCCAGGCTGCGGACGTCGCGGCGACCGAGGACACGCCGGAAAGCGGCCTACCCGCCGAGGAGTTCGTGCAGGTGCAGGCGGCGGTGCTGCGTGAATGCATCGTGAACCTCGCGCGGATCAAGGAGTCGATCGCACAGAATGTGGGCGGCACACTGGATGCCGGCGGGCTCGATGCCTGGCCCGATCTGATGCGAGGCATCAAGGCCGGGTTGCTGCTGCTCGGCCGCACCCGTGCGGTCGGCATCATCGATCGGATCACCGTGGAGCTGAAGCGGATCATGCAGCCCGGTGGCGTTTCGTTGCCCGCGGGGTATATGGATCGCCTCGCGGACTCGATCGTCAGTCTCGAGTACTACATGGAGACGCTGCAGGCAGGGCGCACGGAACCCGCCTACATGCTCGACAACGCGCAGACCAGTCTCGAGGCGCTGTTAGCGGCTCCCGAGAACGTCGCGCCCACGGTGCCGCCCATCCCGGCGCTGCAGTTTGCGCGCACGGTCCGCCTGACTCCGGCAGCGCAGCCGTCAGTGGGCGTGGACGTGCTGTCGACCCTGGTGTTGACCGAGGAGACCACCCCGAACATCACGACGTCGCTGTCACGCGGCACGCCTCCGACCCTGTCTCCGGCGCCGGCCGATGCGACGGCAGCGATGGCCTCCACGGGAATGTTTCCGAATCTGGGCGCGGGTCGCCGCCGCCCCGACGTCGATCCGGAGCTTCTCGAGATCTTCATCGAAGAGGCGCGCGAGGAGGCCGCTCGCATCAAGCAGTACTTCCCCGAATGGAACCGAAATCCGGCTGATGCCGCGTCGCTGTCGATCATTCGGCGTTCGTTCCACACGCTGAAAGGCAGCGGTCGCATGGTCGGGGCCGGCGCACTGGCGGAGTTCGCTTGGTCAGTCGAGAACCTGGTCAATCGATTGCTGGACGGCACCCTTGCTCGCACGCCGGCGATTGCGACCGTGCTGCGTGAATCGGTTGAGCTGGCGCCGGCGCTGATCGAGCAACTGGCAGGCGGCCCGGCGCCACCCGCCGACGCCGAAGCGCTGGCGGCCCGCGCTCATGCGCTCGCGGTCGGCAAGCAGGGCGGCGACGATTCGTCACCGGTTGAACCTGCGCGGAACGAGCCAGCTGTCGCGGCGCTGCCGGCGAGCGAAACCTACGAGATTTCATTGCAGCAGGGACTGGAACCGGAACCGGAGATCGAAAAGTCTGCCGAACAGCGGGAAACCGAGTGGGAAGATCGCGCCTTGCGCGAGATCTATTTGCGCGAAACTGATGCCCATGTCGTCACGGTGCAGCAGTTCATTGTTGAAGCGCGCAGTAACTCCGGTCCGCATCTGCTGCCGGAACCGGTCTATCGCGCCTGCCATACGCTGAGCGGCAGCTCCAAGATGGCCGAGGCACGCCACGGCACGCGTTTGGCAGAACCGCTTGATCGGTGGCTGCGCAAGGCCTTCGGCAGTGGAGTCGGGCTCGATCATGCCGATCTCGAGCTGTTGGACCAGTGCATGCGTGCGATGCAGCAGGTCGCACGCAACCTAGACGAGTCGACGATGTTCTTCGCGCCTCACGATGTCCTGCGGGAGCGTCTGGCGGCTGCGGACGTAGCACTGGATGCGCGGATTGCCGATCAGGGCGAAATCGAGAACATTGAGCTGGCGACGATCTATCTGCCCGCGCCGCAGTTTTCCCAGATCGAAACTGACGATGTCATCGCGGATTCGGCGCCTGCCGCCGAATCCGCAGCCGCGCCGACTGTTGACGCTGCGTACTTTGACCCTGAAATTGCCGCGATCTTCGTCGAAGAAGCCAGCGAACTGATCGAAGCGACCCAGGCGGCGCTGCAGGACTGGTCGACGGCGCGCGATGAAGAGCACCGCACGGCCTCGCTGAAGCGGCCGCTGCACACCCTCAAGGGTGGCGCACGAATGGCCGGTCTCACCGCCATGGGTGACCTCGCTCATGAGCTCGAGACCGCGATCGAACAGATCGAATCGGGCGGTGTCACGGGCTCCGACCAAGTCTTGAGGCTGCTGCAGTCCTCGGTCGATGAGCTGGCCCGAATGCGCGATACCGT
>JBBQWY010000018.1:0-56775 GCA_038210215.1 Steroidobacterales bacterium | reverse complement strand
TCGGCTCTTGTGCAGCCACGCACTGCGGGCAGGCGACTGCGCCCCACCTAACCGCTATAATTAGCGGCTGAATCAACCGCTAACCGGACACCGCTCGTGAGCAAGCAAGACTCCCAGTTCTTCAACATCTTCAGCCTGGTGCTGGGCATTCTGGTGGCGATCGCGCTGGTGCTGTTCGGGGTCGCGCGCGCGGTGGGCAAGACCACCCAGAACGAGCATGTGCTGACGGATCCGCGCTATCTCGCGGAAGTTGCCGAGCGGACCGCCTGGAAGGGTCAAGTGGCCGTCGCGGGCCAGGATAATTCGGCGCTGGTCATCGTTGCGAGCGATGACGCCCGGTCGGTGCGCCCGGCGGCAGCGTTGCCCGAGACCGGCGCGGATCTCTACCAGGTCGCCTGTGCCACCTGCCATTCCGCCGGCATTGCCGGTGCGCCGAAATCCGGCGACCGCTCGGCCTGGGCGCCGCGCCTTGCCAAGGGCTCGGCTACGCTTTACAAGCACGCGATCGAAGGCTTCACGGGCGAAGGCGGCATGATGCCGGCCCGGGGTGGGCGCGCGGATCTGCCCGACGATCTGGTCAAACTCGGGGTCGACTACATGATGGAGCTCAATCGCTGAGCTCCGTCATGCGCTGAACGCACGGCGCAACTGGATGGCTTCTGCTGCGTGGGCGGCGCTGATTTGATCCTCCCCCGCCAGATCGGCAATGGTGCGCGCAACCCGCAGGCTGCGGTGCTGCGCGCGCAGCGATAGCGCCAGTTTGGTCCGCGCGGCGGCCAGCACTTTCAGCGCCGCACTCGTCATGCCGAACTCATTGCCAGACTCGGTCAGTTCACGCGCGGCCAATTGCGCATTGAGCTTTCCCGTGCGCGCCAGCTGTCGGTCGCGGGCAAGGCGAATGCGCTGACGCAGGCCAGCGCGCGACGCCTCGCCGGCGTCGCGCTCGGCGGCAGGGTTGCGCCCGGATTCGCGCGCGGCGATTTCATGCTCAGGCACCGACTGCAGCGCGACGCGCAGGTCGATCCGATCCAGCAGCGGCCCGGAGAGCCGACCGCGGTAGCGCGCGATCTGCGCGGGCGTGCAACGGCAGGCGCGCAAGCTGTCGCCGAGATGGCCGCAGTCGCAGGGGTTCATCGCGGCGATCAGCTGGAAGCGCGCGGGATACTCCGCATGGCATTGCGCGCGCGCAATCGACACGACGCCACTCTCGAGCGGCTCACGAAGTGCTTCGAGCACGCGCCGGTCGAACTCCGGCAGCTCATCGAGAAACAGCACGCCGAGATGCGCAAGCGTGATGTCCCCAGGGCGCGCCTTCGGCCCGCCGCCGACAATCGCACTGGCGGAGGCCGTGTGATGCGGTGCGCGGAACGGCCGGCGCGGGCCGCCGGCCGGCAGCATCTGCGCTGTGCCACCGCCGGCCACCGATGCGATCGTCGCCACTTCGAGGGCTTCGGCGGCGGTCAGCGGCGGCAACAGCGAGATCAGCCGTTGCGCGAGCAGCGTCTTGCCGCAACCCGGTGGGCCGACGAACAGCACGCTGTGTCCGCCCGCGGCGGCGACCACCAGGGCGCGCTTGCCGAGCGCCTGGCCGATGATCGAATCAAGCCCATCTGGCGGGGTTGGAGCGCCGTCCGCCGCCGCGGGCTCAATGGCCTCGACTGCCAGCAGAGCGTGCCGGCCGCGCAGATGCTCACAAACCGCGTGCAGCGACGCCGCCGCTGCCACCTGCGCCGAGGGCAGCAGGCGGGTTTCAGCCGCAGAGGCCAGCGGTACGATGACGGCTCGGCCAGCGGTCTGGGCGCAACGCGCGGCCAGCAGCATGCCCGGCACTGAGCGCAGCTCGCCGCTCAGACCCAGCTCACCGTAAAACTCGGTCGAGTCGAGCGACACGGCCGCAGCCGCAGGCACCCTCACCTGACCCGATGCAAGCAGAATCCCGATGGCGATCGCGAGGTCGAATCGGCCTCCATCCTTGGGCAGGTCGGCGGGCGCCAGGTTGACCGTGATCCTTCCGGCCGGAAAGTCGAAGCCGGAATTGACCAGCGCGGCTCGCACGCGCTCCTTGCTCTCTTTGACGGCCGTTGCGGCGAGACCGACGATGGAGAACGTCGGCAGTCCGCTGCCGAGATGAACTTCGACGCCGACTTCAGGTGCCGTCAGCCCGATCTGCGCGCGGCAGTGCAGTCGAGCGACGCTTTCGCCGGGAACTGCGGCCACTGCCAGATCCGATGGAACCCGGTCGGCGCGCCGCTCTAGGTCGGATCCCGAGTGGTCAGCGCTGCGTCGAGCTCCTTCAGACGCTGCTCCATCTGTTCGAGCTTCTCGCGGGTGCGCTCCAGCACCTTGGACTGCGCGTCGAATTCATCGCGGGTCACGAGGTCGAGCTTGGCGAGGTTGGCGCGCAGCACCGCGCGGAAATTGGTCTCCAGATCTTGCTGCATACCGCGCACGGCGGGCGGCAGATTCTCGAACAGCCGTTTGGCGAGATCCTCGACGCGAAAAGTCTCCATATCGATTGCCCTCAGTTGACGCACAACGACAGAAGTACGGCTCCAAAACGGTGCAGTGGGTTCCCTGCGCGCTGATACAAATCACGGACTTGCGGGTACCTGAGCGCTGGCATGGAAGCTGCAAAGAGGTTTCCGGACTCTGCCAGGGAAGAATACGCGCGGCGCAGCGGACGCGCAGCCGGAAAATCGCTCGTCATCGTCCAGATACTCAAAACGGAGCAGGCGATGAAGCTGATCACCGCGATCATTCGGCCCTACAAGCTGGATGACCTTGAGATGGCGGTCGCGCAACTCGGAGTTCAGGGGATGACCGTGACGGAGGTTCAGGGCTACGGCCGACAAAGAGGACACGCGGAGCACTACCGCGGTGCCGAGTACAAGGTGGACTTCGTGCCCAGGACACGCGTGCAGATTGCCGTCGACGAGGCGATTGTCGAGCCGGTCGTCGAGGCGATCGCAAACGTGGCACGAACTGGAAAGATCGGGGACGGAAAGATTTTTGTCAGTGAACTACAGCAGGCAGTCCGCATCCGCACCGGTGAAACCGGTGTTGCGGCAACCTGATCGACCGTGAGTTTGAACAAGCAGGACAGGAGCTGGGAGCGCATAAAATGAAGACGACAACAATGAAGACCAACTCGATGCTGCGACTGTGGCTCTGTGCCTTGGCAGCAGCCGGACTTGCACTGCTGCCTGCTCTCGGGCTCGCAGCCGACGGTGAGCCGATCGTCGACAAGGGCGACGTTGCCTGGATGATGACCTCAACCGTGCTGGTCGTGCTGATGGTGCTGCCCGGGCTTGCGCTGTTCTACGGCGGCCTCGTGCGTGCCAAGAACATGCTTTCCGTCTTGATGCAGGTCATGGTCGTGTTCTCGCTGATCTGCGTGTTGTGGGTCGTTTACGGCTACAGCCTCGCCTTCGGCGGCGAAGGCCTGATCATCGGCACCTTCGACAAGCTGTTCCTGCAGGGCATCACGGTCGACTCACTCGCCGATACCTTCACCGACAACGTCAAGATCCCCGAGTACCTTTTCATCGCGTTTCAGGCGACCTTCGCCGGGATCACCTGCGCGCTGATCGTCGGTTCGTTCGCGGAGCGCATGAAGTTCGCAGCGGTGCTGGCGTTCAGCGCCCTGTGGTTCACATTCTGCTACATCCCGATCGCACACATGGTCTGGGGTGCTGGCGGCTATCTGCTTGACAAGGGCGCACTCGATTTCGCCGGCGGCACGGTCGTGCACATCAATGCCGGTGTCGCGGGCCTGGTCGGCGCCTACATGCTCGGCAAGCGCATTGGTTACGGCAAGGAAGCAATGACACCACACTCGCTGACGCTGACCATGGTCGGCGCCTCGCTGCTGTGGGTCGGCTGGTTCGGCTTCAACGCCGGCTCGAACCTCGAAGCCACCAGCGGTGCAACGCTGGCATTCATCAATACGCTGGTGGCAACTTCCGCAGCGGTGCTCGCCTGGTCGATCGGCGAGACGGCGATGCGCGGCAAGGCTTCGATGCTCGGCGCAGCCTCCGGCGCGGTCGCCGGGCTCGTTGCGATCACGCCAGCCTGCGGCTCCGTCGGACCGATGGGTGCGGTCATCATCGGACTCGCAGCGGGCCTGATCTGCCTGTGGGGCGTCACGGGCCTGAAGCGCCTGCTGGGCGCCGACGACTCCCTGGACGTGTTCGGCGTGCACGGTGTGGGCGGCATCGTCGGTGCGTTGCTGACCGGCGTGTTCACCGCGCCGGGACTCGGCGGCACCGGCGGCGACGACTTCTCGATCGGCAGCCAGGTGCTGATCCAGGCTGAAGGCGTGCTGATCACGATCGTCTGGTCCGGCGTGGTCGCTGCGATCGCCTACAAACTCGTTGACCTCGTCATCGGGCTGCGGGTCGACGCGGAAACCGAGCGCGAAGGGCTCGACACGGTCTCACACGGAGAGCGTGCCTATTCGAATTGATCGGGTCCCCCTCACTCAACCCGTGTCAATACGGCGGATCGTCTGCAAAACGGGCGATCCGCCGTTCTTTTTGGCGGGATCGAGCCGCAGCCGGGCTGCTAGACTGCGTCAGCGACGGTGTCTGTGACACAGTTCAATTTCCCGCCGCGCTCAGGTCGCCATAATCGGCGGGCCCTCGTCGGCAGGCCCTCGTCGGCAGGATCCGGAGGCAGATCGCATGCGCACCTATTTATTTTTCATGGCTCTCATGGTCTTGGCTGGCACCGCCCAGGCGTCCGGTGACGTCTGGATGTGGAAGGACAAAAATTGCGCGGCTGGCAGGGACTGTACCCACTACAGCGACGTGCCGGTCGAAGGCGCCGTGCTGGTGCGTCGCGCGGGCGTTCGAGTCACGGACCTGGACAGCGCCAATGCGGCAAATAGCGCCGCGGCAACCGCCGCGGCCACCGAACGTGAACGGCTCGCAGCCCGCACCGGCCAGATCAACGATCAGCTCGAGCGCACGCGGACCTCACGCGCTGTCGAATCGGACATTGAAAAGAAGCGCGCCGAACAGTGCAAGGAAGCCACCGAGCGCTACGAGCGATCGATCACCGCCCGGCGCCTGTATCGCGAAACGCCGGACGGCGAGCGCGTCTACCTGACCGAAGCCGAGCTCGATGCGGCCCGGCTCGAGGCCCGCACCGAGCGCGACACCGCCTGCGGTTCTCCGAACCGCTGACCCCCACAGTCAGCCCGGCGCTGTGCGCGGGCCCTGACTGAACGGCCCCAGCCCGCACCGACTGCACCGCCGCGATGCGAACTGGATTCATCGGTCTAGGAGCAATGGGTCGCCCCATGGCGCTCAACCTGCATCGCAGCGGACTGCTCCACGGCGTCTGGAACCGCACTCGCGCCGCGGCCGAGGTGGTCGCTGCCGAAACAGGTTGCAAGGTGCCGGAGTCCGCCGCTGAACTCGCCGCCGTGTGCGAAGCCCTCGTGCTGTGCGTGTCGGCCGATACGGATGTGCTGGCAGTCGTCGCCGCCATTGCCCCGAACCTGAAGCCGGGATGTATGGTCATCGACTGCTCGACCGTGAGCGCGGACACGGCGCGCGCGGCCCGGGAACTGTTGACGAAGCACGGAGCCGAATTCCTCGATGCCCCCGTCAGCGGTGGCACCGAAGGTGCGCGCGACGCCACGCTCGCGATCATGGTCGGAGGAACCCGCAACGCCTTTGAGCGCGCTCGCCCGGTGCTCGCCGCGATGGGACGCACGATCACCCACTTCGGCGACTGCGGTGCCGGCCAGGCCGCCAAGGCCACCAACCAGATCATGTGTGCCGGCATTGTGCGCGCGGTTGCCGAAGCGATGGCGTTTGCACGCGCGCAGCGGCTGCCGCTTCCGGAGCTGGTCGAGACGCTGGGCAAGGGCGCAGGAAGCTCCTGGTATTTCGTGAACCGCGCGCCAAACATGATCCGCGGCAGCTACCCCGCCGGCTTTCGCGTCGCGCTGCACGAGAAAGATCTGCGCATCTGCCGCGACATGGCCGCGGCGCTGGGCGTGCAGCTGCCAGTCGTGGACAGCATGCTGCTGGAGTATGCCGAACTCATCGCCCGCGGCTACGGCGATGAGGACATTTCTTCCGTTTTTCGTCTCAAGGCGGAGCTCTTTGAGCGCTGAGGCCACACATCGGCGCGCGCTTTATCTGCCGGACTTCTGCGCGCCGCGGATCGTGCTCGGAGTCGTGCTGATCGTCGAGCTGACCGCACTCACGCTCGCGCTCGCCCGCGACAACGACCGGCTCGGTTTCTGGACCGACCTTGCGCGCACCTCGCTGTTCCTGATCTGGATCGGGCTCACTGCCGCCGCTTTGCTGTGTGCGTTGCGGCATCGGATCGAGCGAATGAACGCTGCGCAAGGATCAGCGGTGGTGCTCGGCCTGATGACGGCGCTGATCGCGCTCGTATCCGAGATCGTGCTGGCGCTCGGGCGCTCGGACTGGGGCGGTGCGAGCAACTTCACCGGCTTGTTTCCAACCGAACGGCTGCCGTTCCTGCCACGCAACGTCGCGATCGGCTTCATCGTGACGGCGATCGCGCTGCGCTACTTCTACGTCACGCACGAATGGCGCCGCAACGTCGAGATGCAGGCACTGGCGCGCGTGCACGCGCTGCAGGCGCGCATCCGCCCGCATTTCCTGTTCAACAGCATGAACACGATCGCCTCGTTGACCCGCAGCGATCCGGCGCGGGCAGAAGAGGCCGTACAGGATCTGGCCGACCTGTTCCGGGCCAGCCTGTCGGATCAGCGCTCCCAGATCACGCTTGAGGAAGAACTGCAGGTTGCGCAGACCTATGCGCGGATCGAAAAACTGCGCCTCGGCGATCGCCTGCACATAGCCTGGAACACCACTGCATTGCCGCTCGATGCGACGCTGCCAAGCCTCGTCGTGCAGCCGCTGCTCGAGAACGCGATTTATCACGGTATCGAGCCGCGCGCTGCCGGCGGAACGGTAACGGTGCAGGGAGAATTCGCGAATCAGCTGGTGACCGTGATCGTGCGCAACCCGCTGCCGGATGGCGCAAGCGTGCGCGACGGCAATCGCGTGGCGCTCGCCAACATCCGCGAGCGCCTGCTGCTGGTCTACGGCGAGCGCGCCACGATCAAGGCTGGGCGCTTCGATGACCAGTACATCGTGACCCTGCGGTTTCCCTATTCCAAGACACCAACGACATGAGCCTGCGCATCGTGATTGTCGACGACGAGGAACCGGCGCGCGCCAGGCTGCGTTCGCTGCTGACCGAACGCGCGGATGTCGAAGTCGTCGGCGAAGCCGCGGACGCGGAGCAGGCCCTCGCGGTCACGGATCGACTCGCGCCCGACATCGTGCTGCTCGATATCCGGATGCCGGGGATGGACGGCCTGGAGGTGGCGCGCCTGCTGGCCGATTCGCCAGAGCCCCCCGCGGTGATCTTCACGACGGCTTTCGATGAGTATGCGTTGAATGCGTTCGATGCCAAGGCAGTGGCCTACTTGTTGAAGCCGATTCGCCGCGAGAAGCTCGAAGTTGCGCTCGCGCAGGCTTCCAGACTGACGCGCCCGCAACTTGCGCAGGCAGCAGCGACCGCGCGACTTGCCGAACGTCAAGTCGAGCGGCGCAGCCACATCGCGGTGCGGCAACGTGAGACCACTCATCTGATCCCGGTCGAGGCGATCATCTACTTCCAGGCCGATCGAAAGTACACGACCGTCAGGCACCAGGGTGGCGAGCATCTGATCGAAGAGAGCCTGCGCTCCCTCGAAGACGAGTTCGGCACCGCCTTCGTCCGCATCCACCGCAACTCGCTGGTCTGTGTGGCGCGACTTCAGGGGATCGACCGCGATGCCGACGGCCAGTGCTTCGTGCGACTGCGCGACTGCAGCGAGCGGCTTGCGGTCAGCCGCCGGATGGCCGGCGACCTGCGTGATCGCTTCCGGCTCTGAGAACACGTTTGACGTAATCAGGTTTTCGCTGCAGCCGCAGCCAACCCTGTGACCCTCTTCACCGTAAGGCGCCCGCGATTGCGGTGTGATGCGACGCAGTTCTCTGGGGGTCTGGATGATGCACAAAGAGCAGGATGATGCCGCCGCCGCCGCGCGCGCCGTCGCACGGCACGAAATCGACGCCTGGATCGCCTCATCGACGCTGCGCAGCGCCGCACGGGAGCATCTGGCACCGGATGCCGCGCCGCGCACCGAAGTGCTCTCCCGCGTCGAAGCGATCCTCGTGCACCCACGACCGCGCAGCGCCAATCGGCGCTGGATCTGCGAACTGCTGCGTGCCTGGGCGCCGCTCGAGATCCTGTTCCCGACGCGCGACTATCGCGGCACAACCGGCATCAGCGGCGAGCTGCCGCTGCATGTAGGCCTGCTGGTCGAGCGCGAGTACGGGCACGTGCTTTCGATCGCCCACAACCTGCCGGCGGCTTTCGAGCTGCTGCGCGCCGACCGCTCACGCCTTGGTCTGCAGCTCGCGGTTGCCGCTGGCCTGCAGGATGTGTTTCGGGACGAGGGGATCCCGCCGCAGGAGGACGCTGACTGGCTCGCAAACCTGCGACAGATCTCGCTCACCATGGCGGAGTATCTGCACCGCCAGGCCATCGGTCTTGCGGCCGTGATTCCGGACACGCTCGTGATGCACTACACGGCGCAGATCGCCCGGACCCAGCGACTGCTGCGCGAAGAGTGTCTAGCGCGCGGCATAGTCGAAGGAATCGAAATACAGGCGATCGCCTGACACGCCGAGCGCGGGATACCGTTCGCGCACCGCTTCGATCAGCGCTGGAGGCCCGGCAACGTATACCTCGCATTCCGTCAGCGGCGGACCGCTGGCCGCAGCCACTTCGTGTACCCAACCCAGCTGATGATGTGAGTGCTGCACCTCAGCGGTTGCCGACAGCACGGCGCGGTAGCTGAGGTTCGGATACTGCCGCGTCCACTGTTGCACGAGCTGATCCTCGTAGAGATCCAGCGCGGTGCGCGCACCCCAGAAAAAGTGGATCGGTCGGGTTGCGCCCGTCTCCAGCGCATGGCGCAGCATGCTCTTGAGCGGCGCGAAGCCGGTGCCGCCCGCGATCATCAGCACCGGTGAATCCCCTTCCAGATAGCAGAACTGACCGAGCGGCGCTTCGATCCGCAGCAGCGTGCCATCACTGCCTGCATCGAACATCGCGGCGGTAAAGCCCGTGCCGGGCGCGCGGCGCAGATGCACTTCAAGCTCGCGACTGTCATGCGGCGGACTTGCAATCGAGAAGCTGCGGCGCCGGCCGCCGTCGAGCAGTACGTCGAGATACTGACCCGGGCGAAACTCCAGCGTCTCGACCGCAGGCAATCGCAACATCAGCTGCAACACGTCCGGCGCCAGCAGAGTTCGGCGCGCGATTCGCGCTGGCAGCCGTTTGATCGCAGTGTCTCCCGCACGAGTGATCAGCCGGGTTTCGACGGTGACGTCACTGCAGGCACGCGCCTGGCAAAGAAGAATCTTCTGGTTGGCGTGTTCGTGGGCGGTCAACCCCAGCGGTAGTCCGCGCGGATAATCGATGCGTCCCTCAACAAGCCGGGCGCGGCAGGAGCCGCAGTGACCGGCCTTGCAGCTGTGCGGCAGGTTCAGCCCAGCGGCCAGTGCGGCATCGAGCAGGTCCTGGTCCGAGCGCGCGACGATCTGACGGCCCTGGGGCTCGATGCGAATCCGGAAGTTCATCCTTGCTAGACTAAACCAATGCAACTGCCGTTCACGAAGATGCACGGGCTCGGCAACGACTTCATCGTTTTCGATGCGCCTTCGGAAGCCGCCATCCCGAGTGCGGCACAGCTGCAGGCGCTCGCGGACCGACGCACCGGCGTCGGTTTCGACCAGGCTCTGGCGCTGACGCCGGCGCGCCGCGCGGACACAGCCGTGTACTACCGGATCTTCAACGCCGATGGCGGCGAGGTCGAACAGTGCGGCAATGGAGCGCGCGCCGTGGCGGCACTGCTGTTCCGGCAGGGCCGCGGCCACAATGGCAGCGTCCGCCTTGACAGCGCAGGCGGAATCGTCAGCGCTCGCGCGGTACAGGGCGAGCTGATCGCCGTCGAGATGGGCGAGCCGCTTTTTTCGCCGGAGGCCCTGCCGTTTCTGGCGACCGTACCGGCTGCAAGCTACGTTCTGGACGTCGACGGCGAATCGATCCGTTTTGCAGTCGTCTCGATGGGCAACCCGCACGCGGTCATTACGGTTCCGTCAGCAGACGACGCACCGGTAGCCAGGCTCGGCGCCAGCATCGAACGCCATCCGGCGTTTCCGCAGCGGGTCAACGTCGGCTTCATGCAGATCGACAGCCCGACGCGCATCGTGCTGCGCGTCTTCGAGCGCGGCGTGGGTGAAACGCTTGCCTGTGGCACTGGTGCCTGTGCCGCAGTCGCAGTGGGTCGACGCGCCGGTATGCTGGCCGAGCATGTCGAAGTCATTGCCCCGGGTGGTCGCCTTACGGCAAGCTGGGAAGGTCCGGGACATTCGATCTGGCTCACCGGTCCAGCTGAGATCTCCTTCACCGGTTCCGCAGAAATCTGAGGTCTAACTACACCATGACGATGCAACCTGCCCGCAGCGCCACGTCCACCGCGATTGACGAAGCCAGCGTCGCGGAGTATCTCGAACGCCATCCCGAGTTCTTCGAGCGGCATTCCAGCGTGCTCGGGCGTCTCAAGCTGCCGCATGTGCGTGGCGCGGCGGTTTCGCTGATCGAACGCCAGATCGAGGTGCTGCGCGAGCGGCACGCCGCAATGGAAACCAAACTCAGTGATTTTATCGGCGTGGCACGCGCCAATGACCAGCTCTCCGAGAAGATCCACCGCTTCACCCGGCGACTGCTGCGGGCCGGCTCCCTGCCGCAAGTGCTCGATGTGATCGAGGCCTCGCTGCGCGAGGACTTCGATGCCTTCAACTCGCGCCTGGTGTTGATTGGTGCCGAGCCTTCGCTGAGCGCCGCCGTAGGCGAGCAGTTCCTGAAAGTCGCCGAGCGCGACGAGCCGATGTTGAAGTCCTTCGATACACTGTTCGCGAGCGGCAAGCCGCGCTGCGGACAGATGCGAGACTCGCAGCGGGACTATCTGTTCTCGGCCGACTCGGCCGTCGGAATCGCCTCGGTTGCCCTGGTGCCGCTCGGCGAGCACGGCTCGCTTGGACTGCTCGCGATCGGCAGCGCGAACCCGGATCGCTTCCATCCCGGCATGAGCACCGAGTTCCTCGGACGGATGGCCGAGCTGATCACGGACGTGATTCAGCGCCACCTCTGATGGAAGACTGCGCTCGTGACTGGCTCGGGCACTACGCCCGCCACCTCACGAGTGAACGACGGCTGTCGCCGCACACCGCTAGCGCCTATCAGCGTGATCTGGCGGCCTTCGTGCGCTTCTGCGAATCCAGCGCCATCCGAGACTGGCGGGCGCTGGACGGCCAGCATGTGCGCACGTTCGCTGCACGCGAACACGCCTCAGGCCTGTCGCCACGCAGCGTGCAGCGAATGTTGTCGGCAGTTCGCAGCTACTTCGAGTATCTGATTCGCGAGGGCGTGCTGACCCACAATCCGGCCGCGGACATCCGCGCACCGAAAGTTCGCCGCTCGCTGCCGCATTCGCTCGATGTCGACCAGATTGCACAGCTGCTCGCGATTCCGGCGAGCGATCCCCTCGCGGTGCGTGATCGCGCCATCATGGAGCTGCTGTACTCGTCCGGGCTCCGGCTGGCAGAGTTGATCGCTGTCAATCTCGGCGACATCGATCTACGGGACCACACGGTGCGCGTGACCGGCAAGGGGAGCAAGACTCGGATCGTGCCAATCGGCCGCCTGGCCCGCGAGGCGATCACAGCCTGGCAGCGCGAGCGGGCTGCAATGGCCGCGTTCGATGAATCGGCGCTGTTCGTCTCGCAACGCCGCCGCCGACTCACAGCGCGCGCGGTGCAGTCGCGCGTTGCGTTCTGGGCGCGGCGACAGGGCTTGCCGATGGCCGTGCATCCGCATCTGTTCCGGCATTCGTTCGCGACCCACCTGCTGGAGTCGAGCCGCGATCTACGTGCCGTACAGGAGCTGCTGGGGCATGCAGACGTGGGCACGACGCAGATCTATACGCATCTTGATTTTCAGCATCTGGCCCGCATCTATGATGAAACCCATCCCCGGGCACGCCATTCCCAAACACGCAAGAAAGGGCCCGCATGAGCGCTGACTCGCCGCATTCTTTCAATCCGCATGGCACGACGATTCTCGGCGTGCGCCGGGGTGACCGCGTTGCAATCGGTGGCGACGGTCAGGTCACGCTGGGCAACACGATCATGAAGGGCAATGCCCGCAAGGTCCGTCCGCTCGGTGGCGGCAAGGTACTGGGCGGCTTTGCCGGTGGCACCGCAGACGCCTTCACATTATTCGAGCGGTTCGAGGCCAAGCTCGAGAAGCACAGCAGCCTGACGCGAGCCGCGATCGAGCTCGCCAAGGATTGGCGCTCCGATCGCTACCTGCGCCGCCTCGAGGCGCTGCTGCTGGTCGGCGACCCGAGCCGACTGCTGGTGATCTCCGGCAACGGTGATGTCATCGAACCCGAACATGACATCGTCGCAATCGGCTCCGGCGGTCCGTTCGCGCAGTCCGCGGCGCGTGCGCTGATTGAGAACACCGAGCTCAGCGCTCGCGAGATTACCGAACGCGCGCTGCTGATCGCCGCTGATGTCTGCATCTACACGAATCGCCAGCTCACCATCGAGGAACTGGGCGCCGCCCAGAGCTGAGCGCATCTCAAGGAAGAGCTCATGACTTCAAATCTGACGCCGCGCCAAATCGTGGCCGAACTCGACAAGCACATCGTCGGCCAGTCCGACGCGAAACGGGCCGTAGCAATCGCGTTGCGCAATCGCTGGCGGCGGATGCAGGTGTCCGAGGACCTGCGCCAGGAAATCACGCCCAAGAACATCCTGATGATCGGTCCAACCGGCTGCGGCAAGACCGAGATCGCGCGGCGGCTCGCACGTCTGGCCTCGGCGCCCTTCGTGAAGATCGAGGCCACCAAGTTCACCGAAGTGGGCTATGTCGGGCGGGATGTCGACTCGATCGTCAAGGAACTCGCGGATGTCGCCGTCAAGCTGACCCGGGACGAGGAAATGGCGCGCGTGCGGGATCGCGCTGCCGACGCCGCCGAGGAGCGCATCCTTGATGCACTGCTGCCCGCACCGCGCAAGATGGGCTTCTCGACCGACGAACCCAGTGCACCCCGCGACAGCGACACCCGGCAGAAATTCCGCAAGATGCTGCGCGAGAAACAGCTCGACGATCGCGAAATCGAGCTCGAGCTGCGCAACCCGATGACCGGCATGGAGATCATGGCGCCGCCCGGCATGGAAGAAATGCAGCAGCAGCTGCAGTCGATGTTCGCCAACATCCAGGGTGGCCGCACCCGGACCCGCAAGCTGAAAGTGCGCGAGGCCCTACCGCTGCTGACCGAGGAGGAAGCGGCCAAGCTCATCAACGAGGAAGAGCTGCGCACGCGCGCGATCCGCAATGCGGAACAGAACGGCATCGTGTTCATCGACGAGATCGACAAGGTCTGCCGCCGCCAGGAAGGCTACGGCGGCGATGTGTCACGCGAAGGCGTGCAGCGCGATCTGCTGCCGCTGGTGGAAGGCAATACGGTCACGACCAAGTACGGCCCAGTGCGCACCGATCATGTCTTGTTTATTGCCTCCGGCGCGTTCCATGTCGCGAAGCCCTCGGATCTGATCCCGGAACTGCAGGGGCGCTTCCCGATTCGGGTCGAGCTGAAGCCGCTGGTGGCTGCCGACTTCGTGCGGATCCTGACAGAACCCGATGCATCGCTGACCACGCAGTACAAGGCGTTGCTTGCAACCGAGGGCCTCGCTGTCGAGTTCACTGCAGACGGCGTCGAGCGCCTTGCTCAGATCGCCTTCGAGGTCAACGAGAAAACCGAGAACATCGGCGCGCGCCGCCTGCACACGGTCATGGAACGACTGCTCGAAACCGTGTCGTTCGATGCCGGTGAACAGCCGGCAAGCTCACTGGTCATCGACGCCGCTTACGTCGAGAACTGCCTCGGCGAGCTCGCTCGCGACGAAGACGTCAGTCGATACATTCTCTAGCTTGAGCCTGCGAGCAACGCAGTATTGCCGCCTGCCGCGGTCGTGTTGATCGTGAGCGTGCGCTCGATGGCCAGCCTCGAAAGATAGTGCGGCCCGCCCGCCTTCGGGCCGGTCCCTGACAGACCACTGCCGCCGAACGGCTGCACACCGACGACGGCGCCGGTCATGCCGCGATTGACATAGACGTTGCCGACAGAGGTCTCAGCGAACGCACGGCGCCAGGTACTCTCCATCCGCGTCTGCACACCAAGCGTCAGGTTGTAGCCGCTGCTGCGGATCGAACGCAACAGCGAGCCGTAGTCGCCGACCCGATAGCGCAGCACATGCAGGATCGGGCCGAAGGCCTCCTGCCGCAGCTGCCCAAGTTCATGCAACTCGAGCAGATGCGGCGCAAAGAACGAACCACTTCGATGCCGTGCTTCGAGCTTGCAGGCATGCAGGATCCGCGCATGCTGGCCCATGGCCGCGACATGCGCGTTCAGCGCAGCGACTGCGGCCGCGGAGATCACCGGACCGACATCGGTGGCCGGATCGGCCGGATTGCCAATGACCAGGGTGTCCATCGCGCCGCGCAACATTGCCAGCGTGCGCTCGGCGATGTCGTCCTGCAGGCACAGCACACGCAGGGCCGAACAGCGCTGACCCGCACTGCCGAAGGCCGAGTGCAGCACATCGTCGACGACCTGCTCGGTCAGCGCGCTCGAATCGACGATCATTGCATTGATGCCACCGGTCTCCGCAACCAGCGGCAGAATCGCACCGCCGCGCGCCGCGAGCGCACGGTTCAGGCGCAGTGCCGTCCCCGTGGAGCCCGTGAAGACGACCCCGGCAAGCGCGGGCTGAACCAGCGCTGCAGCACCGAACTCGGCGCCTGCCATCGGCGTGAGGAACAGCACTTCACGCGGTACGCCCAATTCATGCAGCACGGCAACGAAGGCCTGCGCAACGAGTGGCGTTGCCTCCGCCGGTTTGGCGATCACGGCATTGCCAGCTGCGAGGGCTGCGACGACCTGACCGGCAAAGATCGCTAGCGGAAAATTCCACGGACTGATGCAGGCCATGACGCCTCGGCCCTGCAGGGACAGCAGGTTCGTCTCGCCCGTCGGCCCCGGCAATACCATCGGCGCGCTGAACAGTCGGCGGGCTTCGGCGGCGTAGTAGCGGCAGAAGTCGACGGCTTCACGGACCTCAGCGACGGCGTCGAAGAGCGTCTTGCCGCCCTCGCGAACCAGCAGCGATATAAAGCGAGCGCGTGCGAACTCGATCGCATCGGCGGTGCGCTCGAGCAAGGCCGCACGCTCGTCGGCCGGCACTGCGTTCCAGTCGGGCTGAGCTTTCGCGGCCGCAGCAAACGTCGCGGTCAGCGCATCGCCATCGGTCATGCTGACGCGCCCGATGATTTCGTCGCGTTCGGCAGGATTTCGGATCTCGAGCCCGTCCGCGTCATCCGGCGTGGCCGGTCGCAGCGCCACCGCGGCACGCAGCGCATCGAGACTCGCGGCCAGTCCCGGATCGATGCCGTGTGAATTGCGGCGCGTCGCGCCATACAGATCAATCGGCGGCGGCAACGCCGGATCCGCAACCCGATCGATCGCGGCCAGCGCCGTGATCGGATCTGCGACGAGCTCGTCGACCGGCACCTTCGCATCCATGAATCGATTCACAAACGACGTGTTGGCGCCGTTCTCGAGCAGCCGCCGCACGAGGTAGGCCAGCAGATCGACATGCGGACCGACCGGCGCATAGGTTCGCACCGGCGGCATCGAGTCGACCTGTCGCTGCGCCTCATCGTAGAGCAGGCCACCCATGCCATGCAGCCGCTGGAACTCGCAGCTCGCCCGTCCGCGCAGCGCCCGTCCGAGCATGGCCAGCACCGCACCGATGGTGTGCGCGTTATGCGTCGCGAACTGCGGATAGAGTCGCGGCGCGGCATTCAGCAGCAGCCGCGCGCAGCCGAGATAGGCGACATCGGTACAGACTTTGCGGGTATACACCGGATAATCAGCCAGCCCGCGTTGCTGCGCACGCTTGATCTCGGTATCCCAGTACGCCCCCTTGACGAGCCGCACTGCGAGCGTTCGACCCGTGCGGCGCGAAAGCGTCTCGAGCCAGTCGATCACGGCTGGTGCGCGCTTGCCATAGGCCTGCACCGCGAGACCGAGTCCCGGCCAATCGCCGGTGACCGCATCGCCGGCAAGCTTCGCGAACACCTCCAGTGTGATCTCGAGACGATCGGCCTCTTCGGCATCGATGGTCAGTGCGAGTCCGTGCCGAGCCGCAAGGCGGCTGAGTTCGAGCGCGCGCGGCAACAGCCGCTCCATGACGCGCTCGCGCTGGGTCAGCGCAAAGCGCGGATCGAGCGCAGACAGCTTGATCGAGATCGATGACAGCTCATGCGCCCCGGCCCCGGCGTCGCGTGCAGCGCGGCTGGCCGCGGAAATCGCCTCGATCGCACCGCGGTACGCGTCGAAGTAGTGAGTCGCCTGCGAGTCCGTGCGGGCCGCTTCGCCCAGCATGTCGTATGAACACCATGCCAGGTCCGGATGCTGCGCGGAGCGTGCCAGGGCGGCGTGGATGTCGCGGCCGACGACGAACTCGCTGCCGATGATCCGCACCGCGCGCCGCAGGGCCTGACGAACCAGCGGCTCGCCGGTGCGTCTCGTGAGGCGGTCGAGCCAGCCGCCGGTATCACGCTGCAACGAGTCGGGGAGCTGGATCAGTCGGCCGGTGAGCATCAGCCCCCAGGTCGACGCATTGACGAACAGCGAACCGGATCGCCCGGCATGAGCGCGCCAGTCACCGCTCGCGAGCTTCTCTGCAATGAGCCCATCGGCGGTGTCATCGTCGGGAATCCGCAGCAGCGCTTCGGCGATGCACATCAGCGCGATGCCTTCCGGATTCGACAGCCCGAACTCCTGCAGGAACGCATCGAGGTAGGGCCGTTCGTCCGCGCGCGCGCGCGCGCCAGTCACGAGTGCGCGGCCGATGCGTAGCGCCTCGGCCCGCTCGGCGTCGCTGAGCGCTGCCGCGAGCGGCGCCAACACCATAGCTTCGGAATCCGTGGACATGACCAAACCCGCCGCAGCCAATCGAGCAGAGCATACTGCAGCGCGCTGCGGTAAGTTGCCGCCCATGAATGACCTCGCTCTGGGCGCGATCCTGCTGATGCTGGGCGCGGCGCCGCTGTCGCTGCTGGCGCTCGCGTTCACTGACCTGATTCGTTTGCCTGCCGTATTGCGCAGCGGCTGGGCCACTGCGGCCTGCGCGGTGCTGTCCTTGCCGGCGCTCGTCTGGCTCGGCCAGTCTGTCTGGGGCTGGGCTGGTGCCGCACACTTGGGTCCACTGTGCGCGGCCTACGGTAGCCCGGACTATCGGCCCATTGACCCGCTTGATGTGCGCGTCGCAGCACTCGATCTGCGCGGCGACGCCGTGCCTCCTTGGGCGAAAGCACTGACTGCGCCGAGCGGTCCGCTGGATCGCTATGTGCTGGCCGGTGCCGCACCCGTGACGCTGCAAGTACGCCGGGTCACGCACCACGAGAACCGCTGGTTCAAGGTGCAGATGGATCGCTTCCGCGTCATTGACGAGACGTACGGCACGGTGCGCGCGGAAGGTGACGAGCTGTGGATCGAAGCAGGCTGGCGGATCTGGCGCTGCGGACTCGAAAGCGGACCGAAGGCGACCGATGAGTCGCGTTACCCAGGCGGCGATGGCATCGCACGCTTCGTCGAGCGCGCACTGCGCGGGCCAGCGAGCGCTAGATCATGAAGCCGAGGTCGCGCTGCGTGAAGTTGCCGAGGTTCGGTGCGACCTGCGCAAGCTGCGAGTCCTGCACGCCAAACCAGCGCGCCAGCGTCGCTGCGTACTGGTCGGCCGAGATCGTCGGAATGATGCGCCCGCCGCCCACGTCGTTTGGGCTGTTCAGCGACAGCACCGGATAATTGCCGTAGATCTGCTGCCCGCGCACGGCGCCACCGACCACCAGCTGCACGCCGCCCCAAGCGTGGTCCGAACCGTCGCCATTGCTGGTCAGTGTGCGGCCGAAATCGGAATGTGTGAACAGCGTGACGCTGTTCTCCATGCCCATCTCGGTCAACGCTTGGTAGAAAAGGCTGACCGAGTTGCTGATGTTACCGAGCAGCCCCGGCTGGTCGGCCACCTGATCGTCGTGGGTGTCGAAACCACCGGTCGACACAAAGAAAATCTGCCGCGACATTGTCAGCTGTTCACGCGTCCTGATCATCTTTGCGACGGTGCGCAGCTGGGTCGCGAGCGACGACAGCGGCAGGCCGGCATCTGGTAGCGCGACGAACGGCTGCGCAGTGACAAGCGCCGCATTGACGCGGTCGGCGAACTGCACCGCGCGCCGCTGCACGGTCGCGAAGCCGCGTTCGTAGACGGTGTTGTAGTTGGCATTCAGCACGGCCTCGAATGCAGAGCGTCGCGCGAGGTTGGTGACCGTGCTGTCGAATCCCTGAAAGGTCTGCGCGCCGGTGGCGCCCATCACGTACGGAGAGGCGACCTCGCCGGCCTGGAAGAAGGTCTGGCCCGCCAGCGACACATTCAGCGACAGTTGCTGCGCACCGGTCTGGCTGTTCAGCACATCGGCAACGCGCCCACCCCAGCCGGACTTCAGGACCTGCTTGCCGCGCAGGCTGTGCCACTGGTCCTGCTGGTCGTTGTGCGAGAACAGCTGCGGCGGCAGCGGATGGTTCAGGTTCGTCGCATTCTGGTACTGCGCCTTGGTCGTTGGCGTGATCAGCGGTCCGACGTTCGCAATGACCGCCGCCCGACCCGAGTTGAACAGCTGCTGGACGCCGGGCATCGAAGGATGCAGCCCAAAACTCGCGCCGCCCATCGGGGGCGCCAGCGGGTTCAGCTGCAGCAACTCGCTCTGCGGAATCGCAAGACTGGAAGTTGTGCCCGCGCCGCGCGCCGCTGCGTAGGCATTGTACTCGGCGGTGCTGTTCGGCACGACCATGTTCCACGAATCGTTGCCGCCGAACATGAACAGACAGACCATCGCCTTGTAATCAGCGAAGTTGCCGCCGCCGGTCATCTGCGCGTGGACGGTGCCAGGCGTGCGGCCAAAGGCATAAGCCATGCCACCGGCAGCAGCGGCACGGAGAAACTTGCGGCGTTGACGATCCATGGGTCTCTCCAGCTCAGCGCTGCAACACGAATTCGGGCGAGGTCACAACGAAATAGACCGCATCGGCAATACGGGTGTTGACGTTCCCGGCCGTCGAGGATGGCGTGCGATCTACCTGGGCGCGCGCCTCGGTGCGCAACGTCGCGGACATCTGCCCCGCGCCGCCCAGCAGCCGCTCCGCGACGCGATCCACCAGCGCCGCGGAATCCGCCACAACGGCAAGTTCCTGGGCGGTGTCGATGAACATCTGGTTGGGGTTCAGGTTGGCCTGGCGTGTGGTGTAAAGCAGCGCCTGGCGCCAGAAGAAGTTCGTGACCTGGGTATTCAGGAACTCGGTCGCGAGCTGCAGCTCCGGTGCGACCAGATTCTGGTTGGAGATCTCGCCCGGTGGCGCATAGAACGGGCTGAAGAAATTGAACACCGAGGGGCTTTGCGACGGACCCTGGCCGAAAACCGCCGACACGCCGCCGGCGAAGTTCGGCGCCTGCGTCGCAAACACGCCACTCGCTGAACGGGCGTTGTAGGCACGCCAGAACTGCGTCAGCCGCAGCAATGGTTCCTTGACCTTGCCGGCGGTCGCCGCCGCGGGCGCGCCGCGGGCTTCAGTATCGAGCAGCACGGCGTACACCACCGCAGCGAGGTTGCCGCGGCGACCCGTGCCGTCGTTGTTGAAGCGCGTTGCGACCCGCTGCACATAGGCCGGTGACGGATTGCTGGTTACGAGCTTCTGGATCAGCTGTCTGGCGATGAACGGCGCAACGGTCGGGTGATTGAAGATGTTGTCGAGCGCATCGCGCAGATCCTGCTCACCAGTCTGGTTTGCCGGGATCGTCGCGTTAGGCAGCGCGACGCCGGGGTAAGTCAGCACCCGCTTTGTGCCCGTTTCATGCTGTGCGGAATACAGCCGCATCGGCTTGATCTGGTTGTAGCCCGCCACCGGCGTGATCTGAGCGCGAGCGTTGTTGAACGTGCAGTTCGGCACGTTGGTCGGGCAGTCCCACCTCCAGCCCGTGAACACGCGCGCAAAGCCCTCGATGACTTCCTGGTCGTAAGTCGGCAGGGGCTGGCCCTGCGCGTCCGTCCGCACGCTGCCGTCGAGGTTCAGCTCCACCAGACCGATCGCGAACAGCTGCATCAGCTCGCGCGCATAGTTTTCGTCGGGCCGAAGGTTGGTGCCGGCAATGGCGCGCTGGTTGCCGAGCATTGACAGGTAAACGCCCATCGCCGGATGCAGCGTGACGTCCTCGAGCAGCTGCCGGAAGTCGCCAAAGGCGTCGCGGGTCAGCATGTCGTAGAAGTCGGCAGTCGCGAATGGCAGGTTCTGCAGCGCGCCAATCTGGGACACCACGAAGATCTGCGACAAGGCGAAGGCAACGCGCTGGCGCAGCTGGTCTTCGCCGATCAGCGCATTCTCGAACCATTTCTCGACTCGCGGAGCGTTGACCTGGCCGATATTGAAGTTCTGGTTCTGCGACAGCGTTGCATAACCCTGCTCGACATATGGCAGCAAGCGCGAGGCAGGCCTGGCCAGCTCGGCGTCGAGCCAGCGCGGGTAGGCGTTTGAACTGTCGCCGAGAGCGATCAGACGCGTGGCCTCGGCTTCGGTGGCGCCGAACGTCGCCTGGTTCAGGAATCGATAGGCATCGGCCTTGGAGACCGCAGCAGGCGTTGGTGGCGGTGGAGCCGCAGACGGAGGCGTTGCCGTCGGTGGTGCAGGGCCGCTGCCGTTGCCATCGCTACCGCCCCCGCCGCAGGCCGTCAGCAAAGCTGCCGCGGCGGCGACCCACCAGCGAGTACGTTTAGACATGACCTGGAAGCCTCCGGTATTCGACGGATCGTATTCCGTGGTCAGTAAGAACGTCTAGCGCTGCAAATCGTTGACCTGAGCCAGCGTGAAACTGCTCTCAACCCGCCGCGTTTATGTCCAATCGACGCTCGAAGTCGAGTGTCGAAGGCAGCACCAGGCAGCCGGCGGGCAGCGCGTCCGCCGTGATCGAGCGAGACGCCGACCCGCCAATCCAGACCTCGCATTCGCCGCGCAACGCGTGCGCAAGCTCGGCAATCTGCTGCATCGCAGCGACTTCGTTCTCCGGCATCACCATCGAGATCAGCACCGCCTTGGCGTCGACCTCAAGCGCAAACCGCGCGATCTCGTCAGGAGGGCAGTCGATGCCCAGGTAGTGCGTATGGTAGCGGCGCGCGGCAGCGAGCCAGCTGCACAGCAACAGCCCAAGCTCGTGTCGCTCACCCGAAACAGTGGCCAGCACCAGGCAAGGGCCATTGTCCGCACGCATGTAGACGCGCGAGGCAGAAATCACCAGCCGACGAACGATGTCCGTGACCATGTGTTCCTGGGCAATCGACAGCTCACCGCGGTGCCAGCGCTCACCGATCTCGCGCACCAATGGCGTGATCACTGCATGGATCACTTCGTTGCTCGGTAGCATCGCAATCGCTGAGGTCAGCACCTCTTCGACGCCGATCGGATCCGAATGAACGGCCGCGTCGAGCGCGCGTTCGACGTAAGCCTGGCCCCGTGCCTGCGACGCCCGGGCGCTGCCGCCCGATTCAGCGACCAGCTTGGCGAGCTCTGCTTCGCCCAGCGGCGCCAGCCGACTGATGGGATGGCCTTGCTCGGTAGCCGCCCGCAGCAGCCGCAGCCGCGCGACATCGGCGGCCGTGTAGGCGCGGCGGCCTGAGCTGTCCCGATCAGGCTTGACGATTTCGTAACGCCGTTCCCAGGCGCGCAGGGTCTCGACGGTCAAGCCGGTGGCCTGAGAGACCGCCTTGATCGAGAAATGACTCAGGTAGCCACTCTGGTCTGCCGGTCTGTCCATACCTTGTCCACTTATAACCTGTACAAAAGCTTGACAGACTTCAGGTCGGCTGTCACCCTGCGCTTCGTCATTAAGGGAATACGCAATCCGGCCTCGGGCCCAGCGGTTCCGAATAACCGCCGAAACTGGAGTTTTAGGATATGAACGTGAAATCAATTTCCCTGATCAAGGCAGCCCTGGCTGCAACCGTCCTGGCCGCCAGTATCAACGTTGCGAATGCGGACAGCTACAGCAGCACCGGCAAGGACGTGCTGTCGGTTGCCAAGCAGAGCGGCAACTTCAATACGCTCGCCAAGGCGATCGAAGTCGCCGGCCTCAACGATGCGCTGACCGCCCAGGGCCCCATCACCCTGTTTGCCCCGACCGACGCGGCCTTCGCCAAGTTGCCGGCCGCTGACCTCGAAGCGCTGCTGCAGCCCGAGAACAAGGACAAGTTGGTCAAGCTGCTGACCAACCACGTCGTGCAGGGCCAGGCCCTGGAACAGGACCAGATGAAGCGCTCGCGCGGCACTGTTGCAGCTTCGGGTGAGACGCTGAAGTTCGACCTGGTTCGCGGTCGTCTGCGTGTCGACAACGCCCGCGTCACCGGCGACCTGCACGGCTCGAACGGCACGATCATCACCGTCGATACGGTTCTGATCCCGAACTGAGTACGGAAGCGAACCGAGCCCACAAGGATTGAGGGCTCGGTGTCCGGCACACGGATGCGCCGGATTCAAGGACGATAATTAGTCCAAGGATGCCGGGGCCAGCGCGATCAGCGCCTGCCCCGGTGGACTCTCCGCCGCTACTCTCGGGTAGCATGCCGAGGCATGTTCGAATCAACGACCGTTGGCAGCCTGCCTAAACCGGACTGGCTCGCTGAGCCCGAGCGGCTCTGGGCGCCCTGGAAGCTCAAGGGTGGCGCATTGCAGGCCGGTAAGGAACGCGCCGCCGTAGAGTGGCTGCGCGAGCAGGAAGCGTCCGGCATAGATATCGTCGGCGACGGTGAACAGTTTCGCGTGCATTTCGTGCACGGCTTCCTGGAGCAGATCGAGGGCATCGATTGGGCCCGCAAGACCCCGATGGGCATCCGCAACAACCGTTATATCGCCGAGGTGCCGACCGTCACGACGGCCCTTTCGCGTACAAAACCTGTACACGTTGCCGATGCCGCCTTCATGCGGGCCAACACGAGCCACAGGCTGAAAATCACCCTGCCCGGCCCCATGACGATCTGCGACACGATCGCGGATGGCCATTACGGTCGGCGTGCGGACATGGCAATGCGCTTTGCGGAACTGCTGAACGAGGAAGCCCTCGAGATTGAAGCCGCGGGCGCCGACCTGATCCAGTTCGACGAGCCGGCTTTCAATGTGTTTCTCGAAGAAGTCCGCGACTGGGGCCTGCCTGCGCTCGAACGCGCCGTTCGCGGCCTCAAGGCCACCACGGTCGTACACATCTGTTACGGCTACGGCATCGAAGCGAACATCAAGTGGAAGGAGACCCTCGGCAATTCCTGGCACCAGTACGAACAGATCTTCCCGTGGATCAACGCCAGCAGCATCCAGCAGGTCTCGCTGGAGTTTGCCGGCTCGCGGATTCCGCATGAGGTGCTGCGACGGCTGCCGGACAAGCAGCTGCTGGTTGGCGCGATAGGCGTGCTGCCGGATCAGCGCGAAACGCCTGAGGAGGTCGCGGCGAACATCCTCGAAGCCTCACGGCATGTCGACTCTGCCCGGCTGACGCCCTGCACGAACTGCGGCATGGCACCGCTGTCGACCGAACTCGCGCGCGCGAAACTTCGCGCGCTCGGCCAGGGTGCGGCGCTCGCGCGCGCCGCGGTCAAACGCTGATGGATCTGCAGCTGCAGGATCGCGTCGTCGTGATCGCAGGCGCCACCGGCATGCTGGGAGCCGCTGCGGCGCACGCCTTCGCCGCAGAAGGGGCGCGTCTTGTCCTGCTCGGCCGCTCGGAGGACAAATTGCAGACTCTGCAAGCCGCGTTAATGGCTGGCGGTGCAACGGCCGTGCACTCACAGCTGATCGATCTAGCCTCAGCGTCCGCGACCGACGCGGCCATCGCCGCCGTGCTCAGGCTGCATCAGCGCATCGACGTGCTCGTGGCCGCCGCCGGCGCCGCCCAAGGTGGCGTGTTCTGGGAAATCGATGACGCCGAATGGCAGCGTAGTCTCGATCTGAAACTGCACGGCACGGTGCGGCTGCTGCGCGCCGCGCTGCCGTCAATGATTGCCGCTCGAGGCGGCCGCATCGTGATCGTCGCGGGCAATGCGGGTCGGCAACCGGAACCGCGGATGCTGCCGGGCGCCGCCGCGAACGCCGCGCTGCTGGCAATTGTGCGGGGCCTTGCCGAGGAGATCGGCCCCCACGGGGTGGCGATCAATGCAATCAACCCGGGACCCGTGCGTTCGGCTCGCTGGGACAACATGATGCAGGCGGCCGCCAGACGCGATGGCATCACGCCGGCCGAAGCACAGATCGCCTTTCTCGCCAAGGCCGCCCTGCGCCGTATTGCAACCCCTGAAGAAATCGCAGCGCATATCGCATTCCTCGGGTCACCACGGGCGGCGCATCTAACCGGCTCTGCGGTGACCGTCGACGGCGGCAGCACCAAGACCATCTGACGGGTTCATCAGGGAGCACAGAGCAACGTGGTCGATCAACTGGGCCATCGCGGCCGCATCGGAATCGTCGTGCCGTCGACCAACACGAGCTGCCAACCGGAATCGGAGCGCCTGCGACCTCGCGGTGTCACGAACCACGTCGGGCGCATCAGCATCAAGGAGCGGCCACTGACGACCGAGCAGGCTTTCTTGGACCACGTACAGGCGATGCGCGAAGGCATGCGCACCGCCGTCGACCAGGTCATGACCTGTCAGCCGACCCAGGTGATCATGGGCGTCGCGCTCGAAGCATTCTGGGGCGGTGTCGCGGCCGCTGACGCGCTGCAGGCAGAGCTCGCCACACGCGCCGGGGTCGGCGTTTCAATGGGCTCGACCGCCACGGTCGCCGCGCTGCAGCGCTTTGCTGCGAAGCGCATCGCGGTGCTGACGCCGCATCAGCCGCGCGGCGACGAACAGGTACGCCACTACTTCACGGAAGCGGGCTTTGAGATCCGTCGCCTGACCGGCCTCAAATGCGCATCGCCAGTGCTGATCGCGCATACCACGGCGCAGCAGGTGATCGATGCGCTGCGGGCACTCGACGGCGACGATGTCGACGCCATCGTACAGGTCGGTACGAACCTTGGCGCAATCGAGCTGTGTGCCCAGGCAGAACGCTGGTTCGACAAGCCTGTGCTCGCAATCAACGCCGTAACCTATTGGGATGCGCTGCGCCGCAGCGGCATCGACGATCGGCTGCACGGGCACGGCCGCGTGCTCGAAGAATTCTGATCGCGTGACGCAGCACGACCGGGTGATCATCGCGGGGGGCGGCCCGGCAGGCATGGCGGCGGCGCTGTTCCTGACCGCGCAGCAAGTTCCCGTGCTGGTGCTGGAGCGCAGCAAGGTCGGCCACGCAGACCCACGCGCGGCCACCTATCACCCACCGACGCTGGAGATGCTGGCTGAATCAGGCGTCACCGATGAGCTGCATCGGCGCGGCATCGTTGCGCGGCGCTGGCAGTTCCGCGATCGCCGCGCCGGGCTGGTCGCGGAATTCGATCTGGGCGTGCTGCAGGCCGACACGCCCTACCCGTATCGCCTGCAGTGCGAGCAGCACAAACTGGTCGCGATGCTGGCCGAGCGGGTGCGTGCCTCGCCACTCGCGGAAATCCGCACCGGTGGCGAAGTCGTCGGTGTCGAGCAAGCGGAATCTGGCGTCACCGTGACCATCGATCATGACGGCGTACAGAGCACCGAAAGCGGTACCTGGCTGATTGGCGCGGATGGTGGCCGCAGTATCGTGCGCAAGTCACAGCAGATCGACTTCGAGGGCTTTACCTGGCCCGAGCGCTTCCTGGTCATCACGACCGACTTCGACTTCGAGTCGCTGGGCTACGCCTACAGCAGCTACACGATGGACCCCGATGAGTGGACGGCGACGTTCAAGGTACCGGGCGAAGACAACTCAGGGCTGTGGCGTTCCGTGTTTCCAACGCATCCCGAGCAGGATGAAGCGGAACTGCTCGACTTCGGTGCTGCGCATCGGCGACTGGTTGCACTCGCGCCCTCCGCGCGCGACGCACGGATCGTCCATACGAATCTGTATGGCGTGCATCAACGCGTTGCCAGCCGCTATCGCGAAGGCCGAGTGCTGCTGGTCGGCGATGCCGCGCACGTCAACAATCCGCTCGGCGGCATGGGACTGAACTTCGGCGTGCATGATGCGCACAGCCTGGCCGCCAAGCTCGCCCAGGTCTGGCACGGGCAGGCGCAACCACAACGGCTGGATCTGTACGACCGGCAAAGACGCGCCGTCGCCGAGCAGTTCCTGCAGTCGCAGACCATTGCGAACAAGCAGGCGCTGGAGGAGCGCGATCCGCGCAAGCGGGCCGAACGACAGCAGGAGATGCAGCGCACGGCCGCAGACCCCGAGCTCGCGCGTCGCTACCTGTTGCGCACGTCGATGATCGAAGGACTGCGCGCAGCCGCGCGGATTGCTTAGAACTGCGACTCAGGCCAGTTCAGTTCAGTTCAGCGCGTTGACGATCAGCAGCACGCCGAGGGCGAGGATGACCAGCCAGGTCAGCAGGGTGCCGTAAAACCGGCCCGGCGTACGGTCCGGACTGCTGCTGAGGCCGAACGCGTGTCCAAGTCGTGCCAGCACCAATGTTGCGCCCGCCGCATGCAAAGCAAGCGCTGGCGCTGCCGAATTCAGTTCGGCAATCAGCAGCAACAGCAGCGCGATCGGTGCGTATTCCACCAGGTTGCCCTGCACGCGTATCGCCGACTGAAGTTCGACGACGCCCTGGTCGCCGATGCCCACACGGCTCTTGAGGCGCAGTTTCGAAACACGATAGCTCAGTGCAATCAGCAGCACCGCGATCAGCCCGGCATAGAGACCGGTTATGCCTGCATTCATGGAGCCGCCTCAGTACCCGCGCGCCGGATCAGCGACTGCGAGCATACGCTCGCCGGCAACATAGCGACGCAGGTTCTCGCGCAGCACGCGCAAGCGGATCTGGATGTCACCGACCGCGCTGCCGGACATGTGCGGAGTGATGATGATGTTCGGTGCCTGCCAAAGGGGATGATCGGCCGGCAGCGGCTCCGGGTCCGTGACATCCACCGCTGCGCCGCCGAGCCGGCCACTTTGCAGGGCCGCAATCAACTCATGGGTATCGACGGCGGCTCCCCGCGCGACATTGATGAAAATCGCCCCTGGCTTCATCCGCGCAAACATCGCACGGTCAAACAACCCGCGCGTCGCCGGCGTCAATGGCGCGGTATGCACGATCACGTCGGCAGCGCCAATCAGCGCCGGCAGCTCATCCGCCAGACCCACGTAGTCGACGAACTCCGGTTTCGCTTGCCGGGTCGCGCGCGTGGCGACCACGCGCATGCCGAACGCGTGCGCCCGCCGCGCGACTTCCATGCCGATGCCACCGAGGCCGACGATCAGCATCGTGCCGCCCTCGAGACCCTGCAGCGTGACACCGGGGTAATCGTCGTCCCAATTGCCTGCGGCCTGACGCGGAATCGACACATGCAACCCGCGCGTCAGTGCCAGCAGCATGCCCATCGTATGGTCTGCCATGACCGGACCCGCCACTGCGCGCATATTGGTCAGCAGGATCGAGCGATCCGCGAAAGCCGCCTTGTCTCCACAGCCCTCGATACCCGCGCTGTATACCTGAACCCAGCGCAGCGCCGTGCCCGCAGCCAGCACAGCGTCGCTGCAGACGATGTTGCGGCGACCGATGGCCACCTCCGCTCCGGCGACGGCCTGCGCCATCTCTGCGGCCGAGCGGACCGCAACGATCTCGGCCTCGGGCGCAGCCTCGCGCAGCTGCTCGACGATCTGCGGCAATACCGCGTCGACAACGATCCGGCGCGGCGGTTGCCAACCCGGCCGCGTCGCCATGGCGTCGCCGGATTCGGCTACACCGTGTTTCTGCAGCCAGGCGTCCAGCTCCGCGTCCGCGGCTCGTGCGGGCACAGCCGCCCAAGGAAGCAGCAACAGCAGGATCAGGGCGCGCGACATCGAGCCTCCTTCAGCCGATCGATGCTTGCGGCTTCCGTGCCGCCTTGTACTGCATGAACATGTTCGTGAACTCCGGCCAGGGCTCGGGACGCCTGAACCACTGCGGGTGTACACGGCGGATCATCTCGATCTGGGCCGCTGGCGCTTCGTCGAGCGAAAACAGCTTCTTGCCGGATTCGGACCAGATCAGCTGCCCAGGCGTCTGCCCCATCAGCATCCACGGCAACCAGCTCGACGTGGCGCTGTAGGCGAAGTCGGCCGGTGCGCTGTCGACGCGCGAGTCCTGCACGTCTGTGAGACTTGATCTGAGACTTGAATGCGTTGCGACGATCAGCTTTTCGCCCGACGACTCCAGCGGCCAATCGCCGGGCTGCAGCCAGTGCGGTGCTTCGATGTAGCTCGACTTGGTCATCCAGATGTCGCCAGCGACGATTCGCCACGGATAGCCGAACGGCTTGCCGGTCCGTGGCAGGGGATCACGCGATCCGAAAATCCGCGGCTCTTCGTCGGTGAAGCGCCACCGAACCGGACCCTCGATGTAGTGCAGGGGCTCGATGGCTCGGCCGGTATGCGGATTGACGACGGTTTCGCCGGCAGTCAGATAGCGATCCTCACCGATAGGCCGGTACAGGGACGCTTCCCAGTCGATGACATTCCAAGCGAGTGGCCCCAGGCGCTCCACCCGCCGCAGGATCAGGCTGTCGACATCGATGATCGGTTTGATCGACTCCCCGGGTACCGCGAGATCAAGTCGGCCGGAGAACCAGAAGAACAGGTCGCGCGTCTCGACGCCCGCGCGCATTTTCAGATAGGCGGTGACATTGTCGGCGGGCACATTAAGGTCAAGTTGACGCGCCGGTACCGCGACGCGGGTCGCCGCAGAAGTGGTCGCGGCCCATAGGCTGGCCGCTCCCAGAAACGTTCGGCGGCTAAAGTGAGCCATGGCAGTTCTTCCCCGCAGCGCCCATGCATCCGATCAGATTACGCCAGATCGGTCGCGGCGCAAGCGCTACCCGGCGACAAGACATTAGAATCACGCCATGAAGAAATGGCTCAAGCGGCTCGGCTGGACCATCGCTGGTTTGGTGTTGGCGCTCGCGATCATCACATTCGATTTCCTGCGCCATGGCGGGCAGTTCAAGACGCTGACGGCCGTCAACGCCGAGCTGTGCACGCCATTCGAACTTGCCGCCAGCGCCGAGGACATCCGGATCGATCGCGCACGCGGCGTCGCTTATCTCTCGTACCTGGACCGACGCGGTCAGATCGAAGGCAAAGCGGTGCTCGGCACGGTCATGCTGCTGGATCTGAACCTGCCCGAGGCACGGCCGCGGCCCGCGCTTGCCAGCGACCCGCCGGCATTCAGGCCGCATGGCATGAGCCTGTATCGCGCCGGCGATGGTTCGCAGCGGCTGTTCGTGATCAGCCATCCGCCGGCCGCCGGCCACACCGTAGAAGTCTTCGAACAACTGCCCACTGGCGCTTTCTCGCCCGCGCGCACCATCCGGGACCCGTTGCTGATCGACCCGAACGCCATCGTCGCAGTCGGGCCCGCTCAGTTCTATGTCGCCAATGACTCAGGTGCGCGCAATGCATTCGATCGCGTCACCGAAATGCTGTTTCGGCGGGGCATGTCCGCAATCGTCTATTTCGACGGCCAGACACTGCGCGAGGTGGCGACCGGACTGAAAGCGGCTTCGGGCATCGCCATGAGTCCGGACGGTAGCCGGATCTACGTCAGTGAGACCGCCGGCAATCGTCTCGCGGTGTTTGAACGCAACGCTGGTACCGGTGATCTGACGCTGCTCGAGCACGTGCCGCTCGGCAGCGCACCGGACAATCTCAGCGTCGAACCGGACGGCACGGTGTGGATCGCCGCGCACGCCAAGGTCCTTGCACTGGTGCAGCATTTCGGCAATGCCAGCAAGCCCGCGCCGACCGAGGTCTTCCGCTGGCGCCAGGGCGGCAGCCCTACGGTTGTCTACCGTGATCTCGGCACGCAGCTGTCGGCGGGCAGCGGCGCAGTGCGTGCCGGCGACGAACTGCTGATCGGTTCGATCACGACACCGAGGATACTGCGTTGCAGACTGCCCCCGGGCTGAGTGCCTACCGCGGGCTCACCGCTGCCATCGCCGCAAGCCTGCTGCTGAGTGTTGCGATCTGGGCCGCGAATGATTCGCTGGCCGGTTGGACGCTTGCACAGCGCGAACCAGGCGGCCCGCGGATCTATCCCTGGCAGCTGGCAGATCCGACCTTCTGGAGCCGGACAACGGCTTGGGCAGGTTACTCGCTGCACCAGATCAGCATCTGGGCCTGCATCGCCTACGCCCAACGGCAGGCGCTGCGCTACACGACCGCGTTGAAGCCGGTCAACTGGTTCGCGCTCGGCGTCTCGGCGCTATTCGTACTGCTGCACTTCGCGCAGACCCACCTCTTCTATGACGGCTTGGCGCAGGACGTGCCGGAATGGACGCCGATGTGGTCGGTGATCCTGCTGCTGCTGACCGTCATGCTGATGGAGAATCGCCGCCGCGGCATCGCATTCGGTCGCAGCTGGGGCGGCTTCGTCGCGCAGGCGGGAGATGTGGCGCGGCGCTATCACGGCTACTACTTCGCCTGGGCCGCGATCTACACCTTCTGGTATCACCCGATGGTGTTCACGTCCGGGCACGCGCTCGGGTTCCTGTACATGTTCCTGCTGCTGATCCAGGGCAGCCTGTTCTTCACGCGCGCGCACACCAATCGATGGTGGACATTGACACTCGAGCTACTGGTGATCGTGCACGGCGTCATGGTGGCGATCATGAACGCCGACGGGAACTGGCACATGTTCGGTTTCGGCCTGGCCGGGATCTTCTTCGTGACCCAGAGTTTCGGGCTCGGCTGGAGGCGTACGGTGTCGTGGAGTCTGCTGGGCCTGTACGGCGGCGCGGTCATCGTGTTCTACAGTCAGTGGGGCTGGGCGGATTTCCCCAGTGTGCTGCGGATCGCGCTTGGCTACTACGTCGCGATCCCGCTGCTGGCGTTGGTCATCTTCGCCGCGTGGCGGCTCAACGCCCGCCAACCGCGCCGTTGAGCCGGGGCTGCGGACGAGCAACGCAATCCGGCTTGCACGCGCGCGCGGTTCGCTGTTAGCTGTTAGCTGTCGATCGATAGATCAATGCCCAGTCCCGGATGCGCCCTACGGAGCCGCCACAAATGAGTCTTTCGCGCCGCCAATTCGTCGCTTCCACCGCCGCCCTGACCGCTGCTGCCTCGCTGCCGCGCGTCGCGTACACCGCCGCCGCCGGCGAGATCGATGTCATCGTGATCGGCGCGGGATTGTCGGGGCTCGAAACCGCCGTGACGCTGGAAGAAAACGGCCTGCGGGTCCTCGTACTGGAAGGTCGCCAGCGAATCGGCGGGCGCATGTTCACGCTGTACGATGTTCCCGGCAATCCGGAGGCTGGCGGCAACTCGATCGCCAATGCCTACGGGCGCAGTATTGCAGCAGGCACCAAATACGACATCGAAGTCGTCAACATGGCACCGCGCCTGTTCGGCACGCCGCTCGGCCAGGAACTGTACGTGGGCGGCGAGCACATTCCGCTCAAGGACTGGCCGACCCACCCGCGCAATCCCTTTGCAGGGGATCTGAAAAAGCTTGCGCCCTGGGCCTGGGGCGACGCGATGTTCAAGCAACATATGCCGTTCGAGGACCTGCAGAACTGGTACAGCCCGAAGTACGCCGAGTACGACGTCTCGGTACACAGCTTCCTCGCCTCCAAAGGCGCGACCGAGGCAATGCTGCGGCTCGGCTACGACGTCAACATCGCCTATGGCACCACTTCGCAGGACGTCTCACTGCTGACCCAGGCATTTGCCGATTACTGGATCAATACCAATCGCGGCGCGTTGATGGCGTTCTCGCGCACCGGCGCGCAGAACGTTCCGCCCAGCGGATCGGTGCCATCCGGATTGCTGATCGGGGCCTACAAGGGCGGCAACCAGAACCTGCCGATTGCGATGGCCAAGCGCCTCAAGGGCGATCTGCTGCAAGGCAAGCGCGTGGCGGCCATTGATCTGACCGACACCGGTGTCACGGTGCGCTGCGCGGATGGCACCCGCTACCGCGCCCGCGGCGTCGTCTCATCGATGCCATTCTCGACGCTGCGGCATGTCGCGATCGATCCGCTGCCACAGGGTGCGCAGCAGCGTGCGATCCAGACGCTGGGCTACATCCCGATCACCCAGTTTCACCTGGTGCCCAGCAAGCCGTTCTGGGAAGTCGATGGCCTGTCGCCATCAATGTGGACCGATGGGCCGCTGGGCATGGTGCTCGCGCAGCGCTTCGGCGCTACCGACACCGAGATCACGAGCCTGACCGTCTGGTGCCGCGGCGCGAATGGCAATTTCATCGACCGATTCGGGCTCGAAGCAGGCGGACGCATGATCATCGCCGAATACGAGAAGCTGCGGCCGGCCGCCAAGGGACTGCTGAGGGTCGGCGGCGCCCATTCATGGAGCATGGATCCGTTCTCTGCTGGCGACTGGGCGATCTTCCAGCCAGGCCAGGTCCGTGACTTCCAGGCCGAGATGGCCAGACCCCACGGGCGGATGTACTTCTGCGGCGAGCACACGTCGGTGGGCAGCAGGGGCATCGAAGGGGCTTTCGAATCCGCCGAACGCGTTTCGCTGGAAGTACTCAATGCGCTCGCTTAAACCACTGCTTGCCGCAGCACTGGGCGGAATTTTTCTCACTGCCGGGCCGCTGCTCGCTGCAGACACCGGCACGGTACTGATCACCGGCAGCAATCGCGGCATCGGCCTGGAGTTCGTCAGGCAGTACGCCGCACGCGGTTGGACCGTCATTGCGACTGCGCGCAATCCGGCGGGCGCTGACGAGCTCAACGCATTGGCCAAGGCGAATGCGCGGATCCGCGTCGAAGCACTCGACGTCGCCGATGATGCGTCGATTGCGGCGATGGCTGCGCGTCAGCAGGGCAAGCCGATCGATATCGTGATCAACAACGCAGGCATTCTCGGCGATGTGCCCGCGCAGACGATCGGCAGGCTCGACAAGCTTGTGTTCGACGAAGTCATGCATGCCAACACCTTTGGAGCGCTGAAGGTCTCGGAGGCGCTGAAGGCCAATCTGCTCGCAAGCCAGCACAAGAAAGTGTTCGCGATGTCGAGCGGCCTTGGTTCGTCGCAGCTCACCGAGCGTCGCGGCGGCTTCTATTCCTATCGGATGAGCAAAGCTGCCTTGAACATCGGCTTCCGGGCATTGGCTGCGGACTGGCGCGAGGCAGGCATCATGGTCGGGATCATTGCGCCTGGCATGGTCGAAACCGAGCTGCTGCGTGAGTCCGGATTCACGGGCCGCGGAATCTCCACCGAAGCGAGCGTCGTCGGCCTGCTCAAGGTCATTGACACGATGACGCTCGACTCCAACGGCAAAGTCTTGAACTACGACGGGCAGCCGATCCCCTGGTGATCGAAGGCCCCGTGAGGTTGAGTCCCGGGAAATTGCTGCTGAGCAAATGGACCGCCGTGGCACCGACCCGTCGTGAGAAGCATTTTCTGGTTTCACGCGTGCTGCCGGCAACGATCGAGGGTGGACCGATCGAGTTTGTCGAACTCGAGGCCGTGCGCTCGAAGCGGGTTGCGGTGGTGCCCTGGCGCGCATTGACCGACGCGTCAGTGTGGTGCCGGGGTTGGCGGTAGGGTTCGATCCGCGCTCAGCTCCAGCTGACCTTGATCGGTACGTTGCCACCAGCGTCTCGAGGCGCAGGTTTGATGGTCGTACGGCCCCGCCACCAGATCAGCCAGACGAAGCCGAAAAACGAAATTGTCATCCAGCAGAATTCGTGCATGCCCCAGTTCTTGACTCCGTAGCGGGCGAGCTGCTCGAAACCGATGAACGCGACCGTGAACAGTACGCTACTAAGCAGCGCCGCGAACTTCCAGCCCCGTGACCGCGGCCGCCCCCGGACCGCGAGCAGCCAGTACGCGATGATGAACAGCACGGTGTAAACGTTGATCAGCGTGAACCAAAACGGCGCCTTCTGAAAGTAATGGTTGATCCAGAACGCGCTGGCACCGATGAAGGTGATCATCGCGTAGCGCCACTCCTGCAGTGGTTCTTTGAGCAGGCTCTGCCAGCACCAGACCAGGAAGGCATACGCCGTCCAGCTACCGAACACGAGCTCCCAGAAATCCACTTCGCCTGCCCATGCAGGCTCGATCGGCGGCATCCACATTGAGGTCTCTCCATTTGCGGACTGCGCCAGACCTTAGCCAGATCGGCTCGGCAAACGCGGACCAATCGGCGCGGCTGGCCGACTCGCGGGCAGCGACGGCAGGCAGCGACGGCAGGCAACGCATGGCGTGAGCATCCTGACGTGCGTATCCTCCGGCCATGCGCAACGCCGCCGTCACGGGCTGGGGCAAGTACCTGCCGCCCGCCATCCTCAGCAATACCGATATCGCGACGTTCCTCGATACCAGCGACGATTGGATCACGACGCGCACCGGCATCAGCGAGCGACGCGTTGCCGATTGCTCGCTTGGTGACATGGCCTTCTACGCGGCGGAGCGGGCGCTGGCCTGCGCGGGCCTTGAGGGCTCACAGATCGACCTGATCGTGTTCGGCACCTGCAGCTTCGACGATCAGGTGCCAAACATGGCCTCCGGTCTGCAGGCACGCATTGGCGCCAACGGCTGCGCGGCGATGGACGTCAATACGGCATGCACCAGCTTTCTCTATGGGCTGTCTACCGCGACCGCGATGCTGCGCACCGGCGTGGCGCGCAATGCGTTGGTGATCGGCGCCGAACTGATTTCGCCGTTCATGGACTGGCAGGACCGCGACGTGGCGGTGCTGTTCGGCGATGGCGCCGCGGCAGTCGTGCTGCAGGCCACTGACCGGGACGAAGGTCTCATCGCAGAACGCCTCGGCTGCTACGGGGATTCGCGGGAGATACTGCGGGTGCACGGCATGGGGGGCGCGTATGTGAACCAGCATCGGCACTACGGCGTGACCGACTGGCAGTTCGAAGGGCAGGAAATCTTCAAGAAAGCCGTCATGGGCATGGGGCAGGCCTGCGAGGACGTCCTGCAGGCGCAACGCCTGAGCGCAGCAGCGGTCGATCTGACCATACCGCATCAGGCCAACCTTCGAATCATTGAAGCGGTCGCGAAACGCGCTGGCCTCAGCATGGACAAGGTGTTCGTCAATGTGCAGCGCTACGGCAACATGTCGTCAGCGACCGTTCCGGTCGCCCTGTGCGAAGCCCTCGAGCAAGGTCGCGTGCAACCGGGTGCATTGCTGTTGATGCCGGCGTTCGGCGGCGGCCTGACTTTCTGTGCGCATCTGCTGCGCTGGGGTGATCGCATCCGACCGCTGGGCGAGCCACCGGCGGCACCACCGTATGGCGGTCGATCCGCGCTTGAGCTCGTGCGTGGCTACCTCGACGCCAAACCGCGCGACGTAACCCGGCTGTCGCCGGAGTGACTCCGCGTGCCGTTCTCAGGCATCATCGGCGCGGACAAAATTCAGATGGAGTGCCAACGATGATCCGGATTCCAGTGTTTGCGATTGCAGCGGTGCTGCTGCTCGGAGCCGCCGCCTCCCACGCCGACGTGGCGGATTGCGATCGGCTCACATCCCACCCCGAAGATCCGGACCGTGCTGTGCCTGGCGTCGACACCAAGGATGTCGATCTGCCGCGCGCGATTGCCGCCTGCGAAGCGGCCGCCGCAAGCTTGACCAAAGAAAGTCCTGCCTACGCGCGCATCCAATATCAGCTCGGCCGCGCGTACTTCTACGACCAGCAGACCGCGAAGGCCGTACCGGCCCTCGAGCGTTCGGCCGAGGCGGGCTATCGCCAGACGCAGTTCGTGCTCGGCTACATCATCGACGCCGAACTGCAGGGCGTCGTGGCCGACCCCTGTCGCGTCGAGGATCTCTGGGTGCGATCGGCGCGCGCGGGTCGCCTCGCTGCCGAGGTCAGCTATCCGAACAATGTGATGCTCGGTCGCTTCAAGGGCTGCAAGATTCAAGCGAACGATGCCGAGATGGGCGCGTTCCTGGAAGCCGCGGGGAAGCACAAGGGACTGGATTTCTACCAGCGCCTGCTGGTGTCCGTGCTCAAGGTAAACCTGGGTCGATACCTCAGCGACAAGGCCCAGCAGTAGCTCGCAAAAAGCAATCGGCCCGCGGTGTTGCCACCGCGGGCCGCTGCCGACCTGTGCCGTTTGTCTGGCCCCGCACGCGGCACGTGTACCGCAGGAGCTTGACCCGGACTATTTTTTCTTCGAACCCGTGCGCGCAGTTGCGGCCTTTTTCGCTCGCTTCTTGCGTTCTGGATCCTTCACTCTAGTCTTGCCGAACGACCCCTGATAAATCTTTCCGCGCCGGCTTCTGCTGTCGCCCTTACCCATTTTTGATCCGCTCCAGAACCGATCAAGCCGGCTCAATAGTCACAAGTTTAGCAGTTTCACGCGCCGCACGCGCTAACGAAAGCGCTGCAGCACTTGGTCGAGTGCCTGCGAACCAGGGGATAGCGCGGCAAACGGCAGCTGATTCAGCGGCCGCTCGGGCGTGCCGTTGATCGCGTGGAAATCCTGCCCATCAGGGCGCACGTGCAGCAGTCCTGTCAGGTACTCCTGCCGTCGCAGCTTCTGCTGCACGCTCGAGTGCGCGGCATCGGCGTCGAGCGGATCGTAGCTGGCGTCAATCTTGCGCAGCACGATACGGCTGCCGTCATGCATCGTCACCGGAATGGCCTCACCTTCGCCGTAGTCGACCGTGATCTCCGGTTGCCGCGGCACGAAGTCAGCCTGCACCGCCGGCTCGTAGTGCTCGCGGGTGTACTGGTAGCTTTTGGTCGAGCCTTCATGATCGTTGAAGGTCACGCACGGCGACAGCACATCGATCAGCGCAAACCCCCGGTATTGCAGCCCCGCCTGCAGCAAGGGCACGAGCTGGCGTCGATCGCCCGAAAAGCTGCGCGCGACAAAGCCCGCGCCCAGTGTCATGGCCAGCAGCACCGGATCGATCGGCGGTTGTGTATTCACCTCGCCCTTCTTGGCGCGAGTGCCGAGATCCGCAGACGCAGAAAACTGGCCCTTGGTCAGCCCGTAGACGCCATTGTTCTCGATCACGTACAGCATATTGACGTTGCGCCGGATTGCATGCGCAAACTGCCCCAGCCCGATCGACAGCGTATCGCCATCTCCGGAAATGCCGATGTAGTGAAGCTCGCGGTTGGCGGCATTGGCCCCCATTGCAATCGAAGGCATGCGGCCGTGCACGGAATTGAAACCGTGCGCGCCCGCGACGAAATAGGCCGTGGTCTTTGAAGAGCAGCCGATTCCCGACAGCTTGACGAGGTTTTTCGGCTCCAGCGACAGACCCCAGCAGGCCTCGGTGATCGCGGCCGTGATCGAATCGTGGCCGCAGCCAGCGCAGAGCGTCGAGAGGCTGCCTTCGTAATCGCGTCGCGTCAGACCAAGCTCGTTGCGCGGCAGGCTCGGATGGGCGACCTTCGGCTTTGGAATGAACGTCATGATTGCACCGCTCCGCTCATCACCGGACGCAGCGACGGCTGGACACCTGGAGCGATGTGCAGCTCGCTGAGAATTCCCTCGACGATGCAGCCCGAGGAGATCGGCAGACCGCTGTAGTGCAACAGCGAGCGCAGCCGGGATTTCTCGACGCCTGTTTCGATCGTCAGCAACGAGCGCAGCTGCGCATCGCGGTTCTGCTCAACAACGAAAATGACCCGATGCTCGGCCAGGAACTGCTCGATCTCGCCTCCGAACGGAAACGCCTTGATCCGCAGATAGTTCACCGCGACGCCCATCGTCGTGAGCACATCCAGCGCTTCCAGGATCGCGCCATCGCAACTGCCGAGCGATACGATCCCCATGTCTGTGGTCGTGCGCGCCGCGGTCAGCACTGCGGGCGGCACCAGTCGCTTGGCGGTCGCGAATTTGCGCGTCAAGCGATCGATCACGATCTGGTACTCAGCCGGATCCTCGGTATAGGTGCCGAACTGGGTATGGCCTGAGCCACGCGTGAAGTAAGCGCCCTTGGCGTGCACGCCGGGAAGCGTCCGGTACGGAATGCCGTCTTCGTCGAGATCGAGATAGCGATGGAACTTGTCGATCTTTTCGAGCTCCTGCGCGCCCAGCACCTTGCCGCGATCAGGAACGTAGCTGTCGTCCCACTTGAGATCGGGGCACATCCAGTCGTTCATGCCGATATCGAGGTCCGACAGCACCAATACGGGTGTTTGCAACCGCTCGGCCAGGTCGAAAGCCTGCACCGCCATGTAGAAACACTCTTCGGGATTCGCTGGATAAAGACAGACGTGCTTGGTGTCGCCATGCGACGCATAGGCTGCGGCAAGCAGATCGCACTGCTGTGTGCGAGTCGGCATGCCGGTCGACGGACCCACACGCTGCACATCAAAAATGACGGCTGGAACCTCCGCGTAGTACGCCAGACCGATGAACTCGCCCATCAGCGAAATACCGGGGCCCGAAGTTGCGGTGAACGCCCGCGCACCGTTCCAGCTGGCGCCAAGCACCATGCCGATCGCGGCAAGCTCGTCCTCGGCCTGAATGAACGCGAAGTTGCGCCGGCCCGTTTCAGGATCAACCCGCAAACGCTCGCAAAAGCCCTTGAAAGCATCCATCAACGAAGTCGATGGCGTGATCGGATACCACGCGCCCACCGTCGCCCCGGCAAACACCGCACCCAGGCCGGCTGCGGTATTGCCATCGATCATGATGTGTCCACGCGTGGCATCCATCGGCTCGGCACGCATCGGCAGGGGACAGTCGAAATGCGCCCGCGCATAGTCGGCACCGAGCTGGATGGCCTTCATGTTCGCGTCGACCAGCTGCGGCTTGCGGCCATAAGTCTCGGCCAGGAGACTGCGGATCTGCTCCAGATCGAGATCGAGCAGCGCAGCGAGCACGCCGGCATAGCAGATGTTCTTCATCAGGATGCGCGTGCGCACGCCGGTGAAGCTCTCGTTGACCATCCGCGCAAGCGGCACGCCGAGCACGCTGACGTCCTCTCGCTTGAACAGCACGGGGCGCGGCCAGGTCGAGTCGTAGATCAGGTAGCCGCCCGGGGCGACCTCGCGCGCGTCGCGCCCATAGGTCTCGGCGTTCATCGCCACCATGATGTCGACCGCACCCGAGCGCGCAACGTAGCCCTGCTTCGTCACGCGGATCTCGTACCAGGTCGGCAGGCCCTGGATGTTCGACGGGAAGTAGTTCTTGCCCATCACTGGAATGCCGCTGCGGAAGATCGACTTCATCAGCAGGCTATTGGCGCTCGCAGAACCGGTGCCGTTCACCGTCGCGATCTTGATCACGAAGTCGTTGATCCTGGGGGCAGCGCTCGACATTCGAATCTAACTGGCCGCCTGGTCAACGGCGAGCGGCCATTGCACCGTCGATTTCTGCATGTCCCAGGCCGCGGTCGGACAGCGCTCTGCGCACAGGCCGCAATGCACGCAGAGGTCCTCATCCTTGACCATCACACGCCCCGTGTGTTTGAGCGCATCACTGACGAACAGTGCCTGGGTCAGGTTCTTTGCGGGCGCCTTCAGTCGGCCCCTGAGCTCGGCTTCGCTGCCCGGAGGAGCCATCGTCAGGCAATCAACCGGGCAGATATCGATGCACGCGTCGCATTCGATGCAAAGCTTCGCTTCGAAAACGGTCTGCACGTCACAGTTGAGGCAGCGCTGGACTTCCTCTGCGATCTGCTCGGCCGTGTAGCCGAGCTCGACTTCGATATTGAGCTTCTTGAAGCGCTCCTTCAGCGACACATGCGGCATCAAGCGTCGCTCGACGCCAACGTAATCGTTTGAATACGACCACTCATGCATGCCCATCTTCTGGCTCTGCAGGTTCACGCGCGGCGCCAACCGTTCGGTGACCGGCAAGCCGCGGCAAAGCTGGTGAATTGAAATCGCAGCCTGGTGGCCCTGCTCCACGGCCCAGATGATGTTCTTGGGTCCGAACGCCGAGTCGCCCCCAAAGAACACGCCCGGACGTGTCGACTGAAAGCTGACCGGATCAATATCTGGCACGTTCCATTTGTCGAACTGGATGCCGAGGTCGCGTTCGATCCACGGGAAAGCGTTCTCCTGACCGATTGCCAGGATGACATCATCGGCTTCGATCAACTCCTCGCCGACCACGCGCTCCGCGGTGATTTTGCCTCGCGCGTCGATGTCGTACTCCATGACGTCGAACAGCATGCCGCGCAATTGCCCACTGTCGTGGACAAAGCGCTTCGGTGAGCGATTGACGACAATCTGCACGTTTTCCTGCTCGGCGTCCTCGAGTTCCCACTCGGAAGCCTTGAAGAAATTGCGCGGCTTGCGCGCCATCACCCGTACGTCGTCGGCTCCGAGGCGCAGCGAAGTGCGACAGCAGTCCATCGCCGTATTGCCGACGCCAATGATCAGAACGCGCTGGCCGATCTTCTCGATATGCTTGAAAGCAACCGATTCGAGCCAGGCGATGCCGATGTGGATGTTGGCCGCCGCTTCATCCCGACCCGGAAGTCGCAGATCCTTGCCGTGCGGCGCGCCGGTTCCGACGAACACCGCGTCGTAGCCGCCGGACTTCAGCAGCTCGCGCATGCTGTGCACCGGCACACCGAGCTGCAGGTCAACGCCCATGTCGATGATCACGCCGATTTCTTCGTCCAGAACCGCCTGCGGCAAACGGAACGAAGGGATGTTGACTCGCATCAGACCGCCCGGCTCGGCGTGCTGCTCGAAGATCGTGACTTCATAACCGAGCGGCATCAGGTCGTTGGCGACCGTCAGCGAGGCGCAGCCGGCGCCGATGCAGACGATGTGCTTGCCGTTCTTCTGCGCGGGCACGGGCGGCAGCCGATCGCGAAACTCCTGCTTGTGGTCCGCGGCGACCCGCTTCAAGCGACAGATCGCGACGGGTTTCGCTTCGACCCGCCCGCGACGGCAGGCCGGCTCGCAGGGGCGATCACAGACCCGGCCGAGAATTCCGGGGAACACGTTCGACTGGCGGTTGACCAGATAGGCGTCGGTGAAGCGCCCCTGGGCGATCAGGCGAATGTATTCCGGCACGTCCGTGTGGGCGGGGCAGGCCCACTGGCAGTCGACTACTTTGTGGAAGTAATCCGGGTCAGACGTGTCCGTCGTCATTACTCTGCAATTATCTGCGACCCCTGCGCAAATGTCACCGTGCACCGCTGGCCGTGTCCATAGACAATGCTTTGCATGATGCCCACTCCCACCGAGATCAAGCTCCGCCGGCAATCGCGCCTGCTCGAGATCACCTTTGACGACGGCGCGCGCTTTGAACTGCCGCTCGAGTTCCTGCGCGTCCACTCCCCGTCAGCCGAGGTCAAGGGTCACGGGCCGGGCCAGGAGACGCTGGTGCTCGGCAAGCAGGCCGTCGGCATCAAGGCCATGGAAGCCGTGGGCCAGTACGCGATCCGGCTGGTGTTCGATGATGGTCACGACACCGGGCTGTACAGCTGGAAGTACCTCTACGAGCTCGGTCGCGAGCAAACGACCCTCTGGCAGAAGTATCTGGATCGCGTTCAGGCGGCAGGATCGCGCTGAAACAGCGATAATCTCGGGCCAATCGCCTGAGCCTCTGCCGTGCCCGACAAGCGTTCGACCCAGACCACCGACTTCGGCTTCGAGAAGGTCGCCGCGACCGACAAGGCGCGACGCGTCCGCGGCGTGTTCGACTCCGTGGCGCCGCGCTACGACCTCATGAATGACCTGATGTCGGCGGGACTGCACCGGGCCTGGAAGGAATTCACGCTGTCGCTGACCCAGCTGCGCCGCGGCCAGCGGGCCCTCGATGTGGCCGGCGGCACCGGAGACCTCGCCGCCGGACTCGCCGAGCAGGTCGGGCCGAAGGGCCTGGTCGTGCTGACCGATATCAATGCCCAGATGCTGGGCGCCGGACGCGATCGGCTGATCGATGCTGGGGTCGTCGCGAACCTCGAGTACGTGCAGGCCAACGCCGAGTGCCTGCCGTTTGCGGATCGCAGCTTCGATTGCGTGACCATCGGCTTCGGTCTGCGCAACGTCACGGACAAGGCTGTGGCGCTTGCTTCGATGCGTCGGGTGCTGCGGCCAGGCGGGCAGCTGATCGTGCTCGAGTTCTCGCAGCCGACGCTGCCCGTGCTGAAGCCGCTCTACGATGCGTACTCCTTCCGCGTGCTGCCGCTGATCGGTCGCGCGGTCGCCGGAGACGAGGCGAGCTACCGGTATCTGGCCGAATCGATCCGGATGCATCCGGACCAGCAGACGCTGCTGCAGATGCTGCGCGATGCTGGGCTCGAAGACTGCCGTTTCCACAACCTGGCCGGCGGCATCGTTGCCGTGCATCGCGGCTACCGCTACTGACACCGACGATGCTGACGGAAGCGTTCGAGAATCTGCTGAACCGAAACCTGCGTGACTCTCCCCGGGCGCGCGAGCTGTGCACCGCACTGAAGGGACGCAGGATGATCGTAATCATGGACGGCACCCCGCTACGCGTCGCAATCGAGTCGCTGGGCACGTCACTGCGCTTTTCGACGCGAACGGACGGCGATGCCGCCGCACCGGAGGCCACGGTCCGCGGCACACCGGTCAATCTGCTGGCGCTCGCAGGCTCCGAGCCCGAGGCGATCATCCGCCGTGGCGATGTCACGATAAACGGCGATGCCGAGCTGGTGCAGCGCTATCGCGATCTTCTGAAACTGCTGCGCCCCGACGTCGAGCATGAGCTTGCGCGCTTTACCGGTGATTCGGTCGCGCGCAGCGTGTCGCAGGTTGCCGCCAGCGTGCTCGGCTTTGGCGAACGGTTCGCGACCACAGCCGTGCGCAACACCGCCGAGTATTTCGCGCACGAGAGCCGCGACCTCGTGCCTCATGCCGAAGCGCACCAGTTCCTGACAGGCGTCGACGGGCTGCGCGAGCAGGCAGACCGCTTCGAGGCACGACTCGCCGCAGTCGAGACACGATTGCAGGCATCCGCGAACGCAGGCGTCACTGACGCGGCGGACGATCCGAGATGAAACTACGCGTGCTGAAGCGTCTGATCGAAATCCAGCGCGTGCTGGTCCGACATGGCCTGGACGAGTTCGTCCGCGAGACGCATCTCTACCGACCGCTGCGGTTCATCTTTCTGGCTTCGCCATGGACCTGGTTCGAACGGCGCCGCGAAGCCAGCCGCGGTGAGCGTTTGCGGCTCGCGCTCGAGGAACTGGGTCCGATCTTCGTCAAGTTCGGGCAGGCGGTCTCCACCCGTCGCGATCTGCTGCCGATCGATATCGCCGATGAACTCGCCAGACTGCAAGACCGCGTGCCGCCGTTCGATGGCCGTGTTGCAAGGCTCGCCATCGAGAAAGCCTACGGCCGACCCATTGCGGAGATGTTCGCGAGCTTCGACGAGACGCCACTGGCTGCGGCATCGATCGCGCAGGTCCACGCGGCCACGCTGCCGGACGGCAAGGAAGTCGTGGTCAAGGTGTTGCGCCCCGGGATGCGCGCGATCATCGAGCGCGACCTCGAAGTACTGCATGAGCTTGCGGCGCTCGCGATCCGCAATTCGAACGAGGCGCGCCGCCTGCGTCTGTCGGAGATTGTCGACGAGTACCACAAGACGATCCTCGATGAACTCGACCTGATGCGCGAAGCCGCGAATGCCTCACAGCTCAAGCGCAACTGGGCCGGCAGCGACCTGCTGTACGTGCCGGAAGTCTACTGGGACTGGTGCCGCGTCGACGTCATGGTCATGGAGCGGATCCACGGCATCGTCGTCAACGACATGGAACGGCTGCGCGCAATCGGTGCCGACATCCCGCTGCTGGCCGAGAACGGCGTCAAGATCTTCTTCACGCAGGTGTTCAGCCACAATTTTTTCCACGCCGACATGCACCCGGGCAACATCTTCGTGTTGGCCGATACGCCTGCGCGCCCGCGCTATGCCGCGATCGACTTCGGCATCGTCGGCACGCTCGATCCACGCGACCAGCATTACCTCGCCGAGAATTTCCTGGCGGTGTTCGACCGCGACTACCGCCGCGTCGCGGTGCTGCACGTCGAGTCGGGCTGGGTGCCGCCGAACACGCGCGTCGACGAAATGGAATCGGCAATTCGCACGGTGCTGGAGCCGATTTTCAATCGCCCTCTACGCGACATTTCCTTCGGCACAATCCTGCTGCGGCTGTTCGATATCTCGCGCCGTTTCAACATGGTCATTCAACCGCAGCTGATCCTGCTGCAGAAAACGCTGCTGAATATCGAGGGCCTGGGCCGCCAGATGCATCCTGATCTCGATATCTGGAACACCGCGGCACCGATCCTGCGCCAGTGGATGACCGAGCGGATCAGCGGTGCCGCCGTGTTCGGCAGCCTGCGGACCCAGTTGCCGGAGATTCTCGAAGCAGCGCGGGCGCTGCCGCCGCTGATCAAGGGTGCCGTGCAACGCGCCCAGGACGGCACGCTGCGGCTGCAAGTCGAGGCGCGCGACCTCGACCACAACATCGAATCGCTGCAGCGGACGATGCGCGAATCGAATCGGCGTCGCGACGGAGTGACACTCGCCGGCGTGCTGCTGCTCGGTGGCATCGTCTGGGTCGCACTCACCGCAACGCCGACGTGGATTGGCGGTGCGCTGCTCGGTGGCGGCCTGCTGACGCTGTTACTCGCCTATCGTCGCTGAATCAATCTGCGGCCGAGCCACGCGGCTCGATCCACAAGGCTTCCGCGCAGCCGCGCAACTCCCCATCTTCGCCATAGAGCGCCGTGCCGGCCCGATGCTTGCGACCGGCGCTGCCAAGCGCTTCGCCGGTCAGGACACAGCGCTCGCCGGGGTGCACAGACCGAACCAGCTTGACGGTGAACTCGGCCAGCAGCATCAGGCTGCCGGCAGTGGATACGGCGCAGAAGCCCGGACAGTCGAGCGCCGCAAACAGGAACTGAGGCAGCACTACCGTACCGGAGCCCGCAAGAGACCTGTGCGGTGTCCAGGGTGCTGCGACGCGCAGCGGCTCGCCCGGCTCGCTGACTCTGCCAGCGAAGATTCTCAGGCCATCACCGGGTGCGCGATCAGTGCCACAGACAAAGCAGCCAGGGAACACCGGGTGTGTGTGTCCAGAGTAGTACCGCGAGGCTTCCAGCGCTGCACCATGGCTCGGCGGCGGGATCGTTGGCTGCCAGTGCAGCGTCGCCGGCTGCGCCGTGGCGATACGCTGCGATTCAGACCGCAGCTCGACAACAGCATCGCCAACAAGCTGCAGGTCGATATCCAGCGGCGGCGGCTGCCGCAGTCGCACGGTAACGGTACCATTGACCGCTGCCGCCATCAGTCCGGCAACATAGCCGCCGTTGGCCGACTGGGGAGGACCGCGAAAGCGGCGCGCCACCCGAATGTGGTTAGCGGTCATGCCTCCTGAGGATGCCTGGGCACCGCAGCGCTGCGCAACGAGGCGCGCCAGAGCAGCGCCGCGACAGTCACCGCGGCGAGCGATCCGATCGACAACCACAGCAGCGAGCCCCCGAGCAGCGGTGCCAGTGCGCCGATGATGAAAGCGATAAGGATCACGGAAATGAACGACTGCATCGAGGCCGCCGAGCCGCGTGCCTCCGGGAACATGTCGAGCATCTGCAGCGTGAGCACCGGAAAGATCAGCTGCACGCCGAGCGCCATGAAGCTGAGCAGCGTCTGTTGCACCAGGCGCGGCGGCATGTCGATCAGGCTGTTCAGCAGCAGCGCGCCGAGCGCTGCCACCGCGGTCGTCGCAAAGCCGAGCGCGATCTGGCGATCCTGAGGCATGCGCCCCGCCATTCGCCCGGACAGGTAAGCACCCAACAGGAAGCCAGCGATGATTGGCACGAACAAATGGCCGAACTGTGTTTCCTTGAGGCCCCACCGATCGAGCACGATGGCGGGTGCCGAGCCGATATAGGCCAGCAATGAGCCAAAGTTGATGGCGCTGGCGAATGCGAGCAGCGTGAACCGCCGCGTGCGAATCACGCGCACGGCCGTGCGAAGCAGACCGCCCGCACTGAACGGCACGCGGCGTTCCGGCGGATGCGTCTCGGGGAGTGCGAGGTAGCAGGCCAGCAGCAACGCAAGGCCAAGCAGGCACAGAAAACCGAACACGGCTCGCCAGCCGAATGCCACGTGCACCCAGCCGCCCACAACGGGCGCGACGGCCGGGGCGACCGAAAAGATCATCGTCACTGCGCTCATCAGCCGCTGCGCGTTCGGCCCTTCGTACAGATCGCGGACGATCGCACGCCCGACGATGAGTCCCACTCCGGCCGTCATGCCCTGCATTGCACGAAAGAACAGCAGCGACTTGTAACCAGGCGCAAACACGCAGGCGAGTGACGCAGCGGCGTACAGCGCGATACCAACCAGCACGACCGGGCGGCGACCGAGGGCATCCGAGAGCGGGCCTTGAAACAGCGACATGAACGCGAACGGCAGCAAGTACGCCGTCAGCGTCTGCTGGATCTGAAAATCATCGAGCGCGAATTCCGCCTGGATCGCGCGGAACGACGGAAAGAATGTGTCGATCGAAAACGGGCTGATCATGGACAGCCCGGCGAGCAGCACCGCGAGGCCGATCGGCACTGCGGCATTCTCGGCGCGTGAGGTCACCCGCTGGACCGTAGCGCGCGCAGCCACGCGCCCGGATCTTCGCCCCTCTCGAGCACTTCCACCAGCGCGGAGCCGACGATCACACCGGCGACATGACCACGCATCAATTCAACCTGCTCGCGATCGCGGATGCCAAAGCCCGCACATACCGGCAGCTTCGAGGCCGCAACGACGCGCTGCAGATACTCGAGCACGGCTTCGGGCACTTCGACTTTCTTGCCCGTCGTGCCGGTCATTGTGACCGCGTAGACGAAGCCTTCGCTGGCCGCGCAGACCTCGGCCAGGCGCTGCTCGGTGGTTACCGGCGAGACCATCTGCACGAGCGCGAGTCCATGCTGATGCAGCGCGGCGCGCAGCTCCTCGCCTTCGTCGAACGGCAGGTCCGGAACGATGAAACCGCACACGCCCACCTCGGTCGCATCCGCCGCGAGGCGTTCAAAGCCGTGGTTCAGCAGCGGATTCAGGTAGCTCATCAAGATCAGCGGCGTGTCCGGCCGCTGCATCGCACCAAGCTCGGCAAGGATCCAGCGCAGTGAGACACCTTGCTTCAGCGCCTCCTGGCTCGAACGCTGAATGGTCACACCATCTGCCATCGGATCGGTGAACGGCACACCGAGCTCGATGACATCCGCGCCGCTGGCCACGGCCAGCAGATGCTCACGGAACTTCGCAGCGCTCGGATAGCCGGCGGTCAGAAACGCGACGATCGCGGGTTCACCGCGCGCTTCGGCGGCGCGGATCGCCATGGTGATGCGCTCGCGAGGCAGTGGTGTCATGCGAGCCCCGCAATGACGGTGCGTTGCAAGGTCGGCATGTCCTTGTCGCCGCGACCGGAGAGACAGATCAGCACGCTCTTGCCAGGATTGCTCGCCGCCCAGCGCTTCGCGCCGTGCAGCGCATGCGCAGTCTCGAGTGCCGGGATGATGCCTTCAATACGGCAGGTTTCGCTGAGCGCGGCCAGCGACTCCTCGTCGGTGACCGATTCATAACGGACACGGCCAGCGGCGTGCAGCAGTGCGTGTTCAGGCCCGACGCCGGGGTAATCGAGCCCAGCCGACACCGAATGGGTTTCCTGAATCTGCCCCTCGGCGTCCTGCAACAGCAGTGAATAGCTGCCCTGCAGGACACCGGGCCGGCCATACGTCAGGCTCGCGGCATTGTCACCCAGCCCGACCCCGCGTCCGCCGGCTTCGATGCCGATGATCTCGACGGCAGGATCCGGCACGAAGGCATGGAACATGCCGATCGAGTTCGAACCGCCGCCGACACACGCCATCACGGCATCGGGCAGCGAGTCGTTCAGGGCCAGAAACTGCGAGCGCGCTTCACGCCCGATGATCGCCTGCAGCTCGCGCACCAGGTAGGGGTACGGATGGGGTCCGACCGCCGAGCCCAGCAGGTAGAACGTGCCCATCGGATCCGCGACCCAGTCTCGCAGCGCTTCATCAATCGCGGCGCGCAGCGTCTGATCCCCGCCGGTCACCGGCACGACCCTGGCGCCCAGCAGCTTCATGCGCCCGACGTTCGGAGCCTGGCGTTCCATGTCGATCGCGCCCATGTAGACGACGCACGGCAGGCCGAGACGCGCGCAGGCCGCCGCCGTCGCGACGCCATGCTGACCTGCACCGGTCTCGGCGACGATCCGGCGTGCGCCGAGGCGCTGTGCGAGCAGCGCCTGGCCGATCGCGTTGTTGATCTTGTGCGCGCCAGTGTGCGCAAGATCTTCGCGCTTGAACCAGATCTCGGCGCCCCACAGTCTTGACAGGTTCGCGGCAAACGTCAGCGCAGTCGGGCGACCCACCCAGGTCGACAACTGCGCCGAGAACTCCCGCTGGAAGTCCGCGCGCGAAAGGTGCTCGCGGATGCCGGCTTCGAGGCGGTCGAGCGCAGGAATCAGCGTTTCGGGAACATAGCGCCCGCCGAATGGGCCATAGCGCCCGCGCGCGTCCGGAAACTTCCCCGCGATGGCGTCCGCGAGCAGCTTGTCGCGATCTGCGGCTGCGAGCTTGGCGCTCATGGCATTGTCATCCTTGTGCTTCCTCACTCGATGCTGTCAGTCGTGCCAAGCGCACGAACTCCCTGATCCGCTCCGGCGACTTGACGCCGGGATTTGCCTCGACGCCACTCGAAACGTCCACTCCGAACGGCCGGACCCTGGCGATCGCCGCAGCGACATTGCCGGTGGACAGTCCTCCGGCCAGCACCAGCTCGGTACGCCGCGCCAGCCGCGCCGCACGCTCCCAGTCGGCCGGTTGACCGCTACCGCTGCGCGGCCCTTCGAACAGCACGCGGGCGGGCAGCTCGCTGCGCTCGGATCGGTCGCCGCGCAGCACCGGAAGGACTGCACATTCTGCCTGAAGCGCCAGCTTTTCGAGGTCCTCGGCGTCCGTCTGCAGGATATCGGGCACAAACTCCGCCAGGATCTGGTCCAGCAGCTCGCGAGACGGATGCAGTGTCACCGCGACACAGGCAACGCGACCCCGCGCCGGTGCGGCGAGGCGCAGTGCGGTCTGCAGCGAAACCACACGCACCGACGGCGCAAACACGAAGCCGATCGCATCCACGCCGGCATCCAGAGCGGCGTCCACCGCGGCTTCCGTGGTCATGCCGCAGACCTTGATCCAGAGTGGGTTGTCAGTCGGGCTCATGACGCTGCCCCGGTTGTCCGCCCGAGGCGATGCGCCTGTCCATGCGCGCTGCGACCCGCCTGAATCATTGATGCCGCGAGCGGTTGCGGCGAATCGCCCGTCATCAGTGCGCTGCCTACCAGCGCGAGGTCATAGCCCGCAGCGGCAACCCGCGCGGCCTGCTCCGCACTAGCCACTCCACTCTCGGCGACGCGATGACAATGCGCCGGCAGATGCTCGACAAGCTCGAACAAGCGCTCCGGCACGATCTGCAGCGTTGTCAGATCGCGGCAGTTCACACCGCACAGCAAACGATCGTGCGCGGCGGTGCGCGGTGCCAGCAGTTCCCGCAGCAGGTCGATGTCCGTCGAATCGAAGCATTCGAGCAGCACGAACATCCCCAGCTCGAGCGCGGTATCGATCAGCGCCTCGACTTCAGTGCGCGGCAGCATCCGCAGGATCACCAGCACGCCGCCTGCGCCCGCCGCGCGCGCTTCGAGCACCTGGTACGGATCGATCAGGAAATCCTTGCGCATCGCCGGCACCCGATCGAGCAGCAGCTGACGCGCTGCACGCTCGAGGTGCGTCATCGAGCCGTCGAAGCGCGTGGGCTCCGTCAGCACCGACACCGCCACGGCACCTCCGAGTGCGTAGTCATGCACGCGCGCGTCGAGGTCTACGCCTGCGACGGCTTTGAGCTTGCCGATCGCAGGCGAACGCAGCTTGAGCTCGGCGATCAGATCGAAGCCCGCGTCGGAGAACCGCAACGGCAGCGGATCCGGCAGCGCTGCGACAAACCTGCGCAGATCGGCTTCACTGCGCAGCTGTCGGGCACGCTCCAGGCGCCGCCGACTGCCATCGGCCATCTGCGCGAGGAAGTCGCCCGATCCGCTCATGCCTGGAACGCGGCCAGCCGGTCGAGAAACCTGGCAGCCGTACCATCGTCGATGACCTGGGCAGCGCGTGCGACACCTGCACGGCCTTCGGTCACCGCACCACTGACTTCGAGTGCCAGCGCCGCACCGAGCAGCAAGGTGTCGCGATGCGCGCCACGATCCTCGCCGCGCAGCACCGCGCGCAAGGCGGCGGCATTGAACGCCGCGTCGCCGCCCGCAAGTGCGGCCGCGTCACAAGCGCTGAGACCATAGTCGGCCGCCGAGCGCTGGCCGCGCTGCACCTGGCCCGCTGCGACATCGAACAGCACGAACGGTGCGATCGGGGTTGGTTCATCCCAGCCATTCAGGCCGTACGTGACGAAGGCTCGATGGATCTGCATGCCCGCCAGCGTCTGCGCCATCAGCTCGGCGACCTCGAGACTGAATGCACCGATCAGATGAAATGGCGGCTCGGCCGGATTGGTCAACGGCCCGAGAATGTTGAAGACTGTGCGCACGCCGAGCGCCTGGCGGACCGGTGCAATCGCCTTCATCGCCGGGTGGTAGTGCGGCGCGAACAGGAACGTGAACCCCGTTGACGCCAGGCAGGCTGCGCTCGCCGACTCATCGAGCGGCAACTTCAGTCCGAGCTGCTCGAGCACGTCAGCACTGCCGGAGCGGCTCGAGATTGAACGGTTGCCATGCTTGATCACCGGCACGCCGCAGGCCGCCACCAGCAGCGCCGTGCCGGTCGAGATATTGACGCTGCTCGACGCATCGCCACCCGTGCCGACAATATCGATGGCGCCGCTGACCGAACCGATCTGCGGCCGCCGCGCAAGCTCGCGCATCGCGCGTGCAAAGCCGCGGACTTCATCGGCGGTGACGCCCTTGGCGCGCAGCGCTGCGAGCATCGCGCCTGCAACGGCCGGTGGCAGCGCAGGATCCGTCAGCGCCCGCAGCACGCTCGCCGCCTGCTCCTCGTCGAGCGCCGTGCCGCCCAGCACCGTCTCCAATGGTTCGCGCAGGCCGCTCATCGGACGCCCTTGTTCTGCGCAAGGAAGTTGCCCATCAAGCGCGGTCCGTCGGGAGTCAGCACGCTCTCGGGGTGGAACTGCACGCCCTCGACCATCAGCGTGCGATGCCGCAGCCCCATGATCTCGCCCTGATCGGTGGTGGCGGTCACCGCAAGCTCGGCCGGCACCCGCTCGGGGGCTGCAATCAACGAATGATAGCGCCCTACTTCGCAGGGCTGCGGCAGACCGAAATACAGCTCGCGTGAGTCATGATTGATGAAAGACGTCTTGCCGTGCATCAGCCGATCAGCGCGTACGACCTTGCCCCCGAAGCATTCAACAATGGCCTGGTGACCCAGGCAGACGCCGAAGATCGGCACGACCCCGGCAAACGCACGGATCATGTCGATCGAGACGCCTGCGTTCTGCGGCGTGCCGGGGCCCGGCGAAATGCACAGATGAGTCGGGGACAGCGCTTTGGCTTCCTCGACCTTGATCTCGTCGTTGCGGTGCACGATCACCTCTGCACCGAGCACCATGAAGGCCTGCACGAGGTTGTAGGTGAAGGAATCATAGTTGTCGATCAGCAGCAGGCGCATGCTCATAGACCCTCCGCCGCGAGCTCCAGCGCACGCGCAGCCGAGCCGCTCTTAGCCAACACTTCTTCGTACTCGGTCTGCGGCACGCTGTCGGCGACGATGCCGGCACCCGCCTGATAGCTGTATTCATCGCCCTGGAACACCAGCGTGCGAATCGTGATGGCCTGGTCCATATCGCCGCGCGCACCGAAGTAGCCGACTGTGCCGCCATAGAGGCCGCGGCGCACGGGCTCGAGCTCATCGATGATCTCCATCGCGCGGACTTTCGGCGCCCCGACCAGAGTGCCCGCCGGAAACGTCGCCGCGAACAGGTCGAACGCATCGCGCCCTTCGGCCAGCTCCCCCTGCACGCCGCTGACGATGTGCATGACATGGCTATAGCGCTCGATGGATCGGTACGGATCGACGTGAACGGTGCCGGCGCGCGCGACGCGCCCGAGATCGTTGCGGGCGAGATCGACCAGCATCACATGCTCGGAGCCTTCCTTTGGATCAGCCAACAGGTCCAGTTCGTGGCGCTGATCAAGATCATGCGTCGCGCCCCGGGGCCGCGTTCCTGCGATGGGCCGCAACTGCGCGTGACGTCCGGAGAGGCGCACGAGCGCCTCGGGCGATGAACCCACCACGGTCACATCGCCGAGCTCGCAGTAGTACATGTAAGGAGAGGGGTTGATCAGCCGCAGCGCACGGTAGGCCTGAAACGGATCCAGATCGTGGCGACCACCGAAACGGACCGACAATACGAGCTGATAAACATCGCCTGCGGCGATGTGCTGCTGCGTGCGGGCGACACCCGCGAGGTACTGCTCGCGCGACATCGACGCGCTGGCGGTCGAGTAGCTGCCAGGGCGCGCGTCGGCAGGCAATCCTCCACGCAATGCAGCCAGCACCTCTCGACGCAGGGACCGCCGTTCGGCTTCGGGCCCGTCGTGCAGCAGCGCAATGCCGCGCGTCAGGTGATCAAACACGAGCAGGGAGCGCGGTGCGACGTAGTGCAGGTCAGGCACCGGCTGCGCGATGCGCGCCCGCTGCGGCAGGCGCTCGAAGAACCGCACCAGGTCATAGGAGGAGTAGCCGACCAGCCCACCGGCCAGCGGGAAAGCGCCCGCACCGGGCGCTTCGGCGACCGGGCGCGGCGCAGTGGCAAGTGCGGCACGCAGGCGCTCGAGCAACTGCTCGCGATTCGCCGGCCGCGGTTCGTCGCGGCCGCCGACCCTGAGCGCCGTGTCATCGAGGCGAACCTCGAGCTGATCTCCGAAGCCAATGAAGGAATAGCGCGCCAGTCGCTCGCCACCTTCGACGCTTTCGAGCAGGAAGCTCGGCCGAAATGCCTTCAGCTTGATGAACGCCGAGACGGGCGTGTCGAGATCGCCCGCGATATCAAACAGACTGTTCAATCGGTCCTCGTCATAAACTTCAGGCTACAAACGCAAAAACCCATCGCCGGAATCCGGAGATGGGTCTGGTGCTCTGACGAAACTATTCGGCTTTAAAACGCAGCGCCCAGCGCCCTCTCCATCAGGAGTGGCGCCACCACCAGATCTTGCGGCTGACCATGCACTGCGTTGCCATCCGATCAGTATGGCGATGCGGCGGCGACCCCGTCAAGAAAGCCGGCAATCCGGCCGCGGTGGGTGAAGAATACCTGCCATGGAACTGCCGTTTTCCGCCGCCTGCGAACGCAACCGGGAGCCGATCCTGGCGGTGCTGCGCGAACACTTTGCTGATCGGGCACGCGTGCTCGAAATCGGCAGCGGTACCGGCCAGCACGCCGTGCATCTTGCTGCGGCGCTGACTCAGCTGATCTGGCAGACGTCGGATGTCGCGGCAAATCTGCCAGGCATTGAGGCCTGGCTTGCGGAGGCGCGCCTGCCGAACACACCGCCGCCGCTGCTCGTCGACGTCGATCGCGACTGGCCTTGCGGCCAGTGGGATGCCGCGTACTCCGCCAACACGCTGCACATCATGAGCTGGGAGCAGGACCAGCGCTTCTTCGCGGGGCTTGGCAGCGTGCTCGCGCCCGACGCCACGCTCGCGATCTACGGACCGTTCCGCTATGGCGGCAACTTCACGAGCCCGAGCAACGAAGAATTCGACCGCTCGCTGCGTGACTCCGCCGCCCATATGGGAATCCGCGACATCGAAGCGGTGCTCTCGCTCGCCAACGAACACGGCTTCAAGCTGTCGCAAGACATCGGCATGCCAGCGAACAACCAGATGCTGATATTCAAACGCGAGGCTCGGTGAGATCAGCCATCAGGCGCCAGAATTCGCGGACAAGCGACTCCGGGGTTGCCATCTCTGGCGCGACCGCGCTTACGGCGCCTTGAAGCCGTTGCGCTTGTGCGTGCCATCGCAGTACGGCTTGTTCGCGGATGCGCCGCAGCGGCACAGCCAGGTCTGGTTGGTGCGCTCGATCGTGCGCCCGCTGCCGCTGACGATTTCAAGCGGGCCGGTGAATTTCAAGGGCCCGTCGGGAATCGCGCTGAGCTGCAGCGGGCCGCCACGCGTTTCGAGCGCAGGCGACTCCTTGCTTGCAGGCTCACCCGTTGCGGCGAACTCAGCCTTGGCATGACTGCCGTCGCAGTAGGGCTTGTTGGCCGAAGCGCCGCAGCGGCACAGCGTCAACCGCATGCCGGCATCCGCACCACCGAGTTGCACCGGCGCGTGCACAGCCACCGGGCCGTTCTCGTAGATCTTCGCGGTATTCACGAGTGGCGCCGTCTCATTCGCAGCGCCATCGAGTTCACTGGGCTTACTCATGCATCAAATGTACGGCCCAGACCGGCAGCGGCGCAACCTCAGCCGGCCGCCATCCAGACTCGAGCCAACCCCCAACCTGCCAGGCCCATCACGACGGTGCCGACCAGCAGCATCGCGATGCGGGTGGGAATGTACTTGACGATCAACGCGCCGAACGGCGCCGCCACCACGCCGCCACCGAGCAGCGCGATCACGAGATCGAAACGGCGCCAGTCGAAGGTGAACAGGAATGTCACCGAGATCGCGAGCGTCACGAAGAACTCTGCAGCGTTGGTCGTGCCGATTGCATAGCGCGGCTCGTAGCCGCGCGCGATCAGCGTCGGAGTCGTGATCGTGCCCCAGCCACCGCCGCCGATCGCATCGAGCATGCCGGCGACGCCACCAAGGGCGTAGCTGGGCGCACGCGCCAACTGCGTTTCGGCGCGCTTGAACGCACGCCGCAGCACCAGCAGCCCGGCAATCATCAGGTACGCAAACACGAACGGCTGCAGCTTGTCGCCCGGCAGTGTCGTCAGCAGGTACGCGCCGGCGGCACCACCGACCATGCCGGGCAAGACGAGCTTGAAGAAGACAGGTCGGTCGAGGTTGCGGAAATACGCATGCGACAGACCGGAAGCGCCGGTCGTGACGACCTCGGCGGCGTGCACGGTGGCGCTGACGAAGGCTGGTGGATACCCGAGCGTCGCGAGAAACGCGCTGGCAGAAACGCCATAGGCCATACCCAACGCGCCATCGATCAGCTGCGCCAGGAAGCCAACCGCAACGACTTGCCAGAATTCTGGGGGGAGAGCTTCCACCGGCACATGCTACCGGGGCCTCGGGCAGGCCGCACCAGCACTTGAACGAGCCGTGCGTCGCAGCTCAACCAAACGCGCCGTGGTACGTTTGGACCGTCATGAAACGTTCATGTCGGCTCGCCGTCCTCAGTCTCGCCACCGCCCTGGCAGCCTGCGGCGGCGGCTCGGGAAGTGGCGGCTCCACCACGACTGCGGTTCCTGCGCCCACGGAGCCTTTCGCGAACGTGGACCTAACGGCCGACGAGGCGTTCCGCGCCGAAAGCATCGCCGGCATGGGCCTTGCGATCTACGATCGCGACGGCCGCAAGGTATTCGAGAAAATATACGGCGACTTCTCGGCGGACCGACGCGTCGCGGTGGCTTCGGCGTCGAAGCTGATCGCAGCGACGGCAGTGCTGCGCCTCGTCGAGCAGAATTTCCTGTCGCTCGATTCGACCACCGGCTCCGTGCTCGACTGAACCGGGCCGCAGTCGGCCATCACGCTGCGCCAGCTGCTGTCGCTCACCTCCGGCTTGCCAAACGAATCGCCCTGCATCAACGAGTTTGCGGTCACGCTGGCAGACTGCGTCGCGCAGATCGCGACACGCGCGCTGGTGGCGTTACCTGGCACACGCTTCGATTACGGCAACACGCACCTGCACGTCGCTGCGCGGATGGCAGAGGTGGTCACGGGCAGCAGCTGGAACCTGATTGTCGCCCAGCAGCTCGGCAATCCACTCGGCCTGTCGACGGAGTTCCGCACCTACAGCCTGCCGCGCACTGCGATCGGCACGATCAATCCGCGGGTCGCGGGCGGCCTGCACGCGACGATGAACGAGTACGCCAAGGTGCTCGAACTGGTGTTCCGGCGCGGTGATCTCGGTGGCGCGCAACTGATCAGCACGGCACTGATGGATGCGCCACCATTTCGTCGCCGGGCGCATTTGGCTTCTCCCCCTGGCTCGACCGCGACGCGGGCTACTACGCGATCCTCGGTATGGATGTCGCGAACTCCAGCAACGCCGATATCGTGAGTTTTTCAGTCGAATTGATGCAGCGGCTGCGGCCGCTGACCTGCCGGCGCTGACGGCGCGCGCCACACGCCCTAGAATCGGGGCATGGCGGTCGACTACGAGAAACTGGGCGCATTCTACCTTGGGCGCGAGTACGAGGCCGCGAGTGCGGCACTGACGGACAATCTGGT
>JBBQWY010000017.1:0-59682 GCA_038210215.1 Steroidobacterales bacterium | reverse complement strand
CTCGGCCGCGCAACCGAGTGAGACGAACAGATGGTGATCGTCAGGGTCGACAGCCGGACAGCGACGCGACCAGTCGGGCAGGATTGAAATCGCATCGCTCTCCAGCGCGAAGCGCCAGCACTGCGTGTTGTGGCTCGACGGCGCGAGCGTCGCATACCGGACCAGTTCGCGCATCCGAGCAGGCACGGAAAGCCCCTTTAGCGGCCCGATGCGCCAAGTGTGGCGCACGCGCTGATCGTAGTCCTCGGCACCCACACTCGCACACGAGGACACCAATGTCGGCAGCGTCAGCAGCGCTGGCGCATAGGCAAGGACCTGTCTGCGGCGCATGGCGCTTCTCCTCAATGACGGACTGCGCAATCGGGCATGAGCTGATCCCCGACCGCCAGGCTGAAACCGTTCGCGCGGACCTGAGATCCGCGGCGTTCTAGGCTGCCGCCGTAGAAGTTCCGCCGAGGCTCGAACACGCCCGGCGCAGACGTTCCTCGGCGGAATCTGCCACCGACTTGACCTCTGATTTCCCGACCAGACCCACCATGATCTGGGGATCCAGGAAGCCGACGACGACGCGATGGGGCGCGTCCTCGCGAACAATCACGTTGCAGGGCAGAAGCAGTCCGATATCCGGTACCGCCTCAAGCGCTTGGTATGCGAGTGCAGGGTTGCACGCCCCCAGAATTCGATAGGGCCGCATGTCTTTGCCCAGCTTCTCTTTCATCGCGCTTTGCACATCGATGTCGCTGAGAACGCCGAAGCCCTCAGCTTTCAATGCGGCGATCGTTTTCGCGAGCGCCGCCTCAAACTCGATCCCATCGAGTGTGGTCGTGAATCCATACATGTAACGACTCCAGTACCAATGCAGGTTGCTGCGGACCCTGATAGCACGTAGCACACAAGGCTGTCCGCTTACATTACATCGCAGCGTCCTTGCTGGTTATTCGAGTGACTACGTATCGCGCATCGCGGACTACGTATTCCGTGCCGCGACACGCGTATCTAGCATTCCAGCGTCTCAACGCCGACTCTGACCAACTCTCGCCAACTCTCGCCAAACGGGGGGCAACACAATGCGCGACGCGGTATCTGTACCGTCCCGTTGTTGCGTGCCGATCACAGCACTCGCGCCCTTCGCGATTGGCACCTTTGCCGTGACCTGGGGAATCATCGGGTTCTACATCCTGTTCCCCAATCAAGCCACAGCCTGGTTCGGCGCTATGTCTGGCCGGCATCCGGCATTCTTCCTTGCGACGTGGGCGCCAGCGATTGCGGCGTTCGCCATAGTGTTGTTCTACTGCGGCTGGCAAGGCGTGTGGCGGTTTCTTTCGCGTGTGACGCTATGGCGCTGCTCCATCTGGTGGGCCGCCTTTCTGCTGGTCGGTGTGCCGCTGGTGTTCGCTGCTGGAGCACTGGTGAAGGGCAGTTTATTTGTCAATCCGATCTTCGCAGCAGACCCCAGCGCCATCCTCGCTGCAATGACTGTCATGCTCTTTCTCGGACCCATAGAAGAGTTCGGCTGGCGCGGCGTCGCGCAGCCGCTGCTGCAGAGGCACTTGGCACCGATCTGGGCGGGCCTGCTGATCGGCGTCACCTGGGGCCTGTGGCATCTTCCCGCCTTTTACCTCAGCGGCACTGTGCAAAGCGGTTGGGCCTTTACGCCGTTCTTCATTGGCAACGTCAGTCTTGCCGTTATCGTGACACCCCTCTTCAATGCATCCCGTGGCAGCATCCTGCTGCCCGCAGCGTTCCACTACCAGCTCATCAATCCGCTTTGGCCTGATGCGCAGCCCTATGACACCTATCTGTTTGTCGCAGTGGCAATCGCCGTTGTCTGGCTGAACCGTACGACCCTGTTCAAGCGTGTTGGTGCTGCAACGGATGTCGCGCCTTCGCGCTAGGTGCCCGGGTGTGAATTCCGGCAATAGATCTCATGCAAGACTTCGATGACCTGCGCGGCAGCGCCGGGTTGCAACGAGTAATAGATCAGCTGCGCCTCACGGCGCGTTGAAACAATCCCCTCCCGTCTCAGCACGGCAAGGTGCTGTGACAGCGCCGACTGGCTGAGCGGCAGTTGCGCGTTGAGCGTGCTGACGGGCAGATCACCCTCCGTCAGATGACAGAGAATCAGCAGTCGCTGCGGATTCCCGAGCGCCTTCAACAGCGCTGCTGCGCGGAGCACGTGGGGCTGCATCCGCCTGGCATTGCCGCGCAACTTGGTTGATTTTCTCATGGTACCGAGTGCAGTCACTGGACTACGAATGCCCTGACGAAACCATAGGTACATTCCACGATTATAATATTAGATGCTTCTAATATTATGGGCGCAATCACACCAGTCTTGGGGATACCGATGAACATAGATCGCTTCGTACTCGGCTTCGCCGGCAGCATGGTCCTGCTGAGCCTGGCGCTTGGCGTCCTCATCAGCCAGCAGTGGCTATGGCTCGGCGTTTTCGTTGGACTGAACCTTCTGCAAGCATCGTTCACGCGCTTTTGCCCGCTGGCGCTGATCCTGCGGCGCCTCGGCGTCAAATCAGGCGCTGTTTTCAGCTGAGTCGCAGAATCAGCATGACATCGATTCGCGTTCGAGGCGCGGTGATGCTGATGGTTTCCGCATCGGTCGGCGCCTGTGGGGGCACCCCCGAACCCAAGCGGACAGCGCCTTCACTACCTCCGTATCCGACTCTGGAGCTGAGAGCCGAGTCGCTCCCGGTAGAGCAGCGCTTCGCGGGTACGGTCGAAGCGGTAAAGCAAGCCACCATTTCCGCCGAGACGCCTGGACGCGTCACTGCCCTGCCCTTCGACGTCAACGACAAGGTGACCGCAGGCAGCATCCTCGTCAGGCTGCGCGGTACCGAGCAACGAGCGGACCTGGCGCAGGCCGAGGCGTCGTTGACCGAAGCGGTCGCGCGAGACGCCGAAGCTCAAACCCGTCACGGACGGATCGCCGATATGCAGGCGCGCAAGGTCGTGCCGCTGGCAACGCTCGATGAAGCCACCGCCAACCGGGATGCCGCGAACGCCCGTCTTCAGTCTGCAAGAGCGGCCGTCGGGCGCGCGCAACAAGGGCTTGCCTACACTGCCGTGCAGGCTCCGTACGCGGCGATCATCACACAGCGACACGTGCAGATCGGAGAGCTCGTCGCGCCGGGATCCCCATTGATCACCGCTGCATCGCTCGAATCGCTGCGTGTGACGGTCGACCTGCCGCAGAATCTCGTCGAGGCGATAAGGCGCCGCAAGCAGGCCTTCATCTACGTCGGCGACCAGCGGCTGGCCGCCACTGATCTTGAAATCTTTCCGGTTGCGACGCCCATGTCGGGCACTGTGCGAGCTCGAGCCAATCTCCCGGCCGGCACTTCTGGCCTGTATCCCGGGATGACCGTTGAAGTGGGATTGGTGGTCGGCGAGGACGCGCAGCTGTTGATTCCGGCGCAGTCCATCGTGGAGCGCAGCGAAGTCACAGCGGTTTACGTATTCACGACTGATGGCAGGACTGCACTGCGCCAGGTGCGCCTCGGTCGTCGCAGCGGTGATCGAGCCGAGGTCGTGGCGGGCCTCGAGAGCGGGGACCGCATCGCTCTGGATCCGCTGCTCGCCCTGCAGCACCATGGAGACGTATCGGAACGCGCCCCGTGACTGAGCCGCTCGGCTTCTCGGGTCGTCTCGCGCGGTTTTTCCTGCACAACCAGCTGACGCCGCTGCTCGCGATCGCCGGCCTGCTGCTCGGTGGGTTCGCTGTACTGGTCACACCCCGGGAAGAAGAGCCGCAGATCAACGTCACGTTCGCGAACGTATTCGTGGCGTTCCCAGGTGCTTCTGCGGAACAAGTCGAGAGCCTGGTTGCCACGCCCATGGAGCAAGTGCTCGGCGAAATCGCTGGCGTCAAGCACATCTACTCGGTGTCGTCTCCGGGCCTTGCGGTACTGACCGTCCAGTTCAAAGTCGGTGAACCGCGCAGCGAAGCGATCGTCCGGTTGTATAACGCGATCTACTCGAACGCCGACTGGCGGCCCGCGAACCTCGGCGTACTGCAGCCGCTCGTCAAGCCTGGCGGCATTGATGATGTGCCGATTCTCGCGCTGACGCTGTGGAGCCGTGATCAACAACGCGGCGCCTGGGAGCTCGGCAAAGTTGCGCGCTCGATCGAAGCGGAGATCAAGCGCGTTCCGGGGACCCGCGACGTCTACACAATCGGCAGCCCCGCCAATCTGGTGCGGGTCGAGCTTGATCTGCAACGCCTTGCCGGGCACAACCTGACGATCGGCGAGATTTCCGCAGCACTGCAGAGTGCGAACCTTGTCAGACAGGCCGGATCACTCGTGGGGCAGAACCGCGTCACGCCGATCCAGGCAGGAACCTTTCTGGCTGACCGCGCAGACGTGGCCAATGTGATGGTGGGTGCCGTGGCTGGCCGACCCGTCTATCTCGCCGATGTCGCGAACATTGTCGATGCGCCCGAAACACCGGCCGCCTATGTCTGGCACGGCTCGGGCGGTGCTGCGAGCCCCGAAGAAGTCGTCACACACGCATCGGCCGTGACGATCGCGGTGTCGAAGAAGCCCGGCGAGAACGCAATCGATGTTGCCTCGAAGGTGCTAGAGCGGATCGAGATGCTGCAGGGAACCTACCTGCCGGAGGGCACAGAGATCACGGTCACACGCAACTACGGCGTGACCGCCGACGATAAAGCCACCAAACTGATCCAGAAGCTCTTGTTCGCTACCGCCTCCGTGGTGCTGCTCGTTGTGCTGACAATGGGGCGTCGCGAAGCCGCGGTCGTGGGCGCGGCGGTCGGCGTGACCCTGGCCGCAACGCTGTTCGCCTCCTGGGCCTGGGGCTTCACGATCAACCGCGTCTCGCTGTTCGCGCTGATCTTCTCCATTGGCATTCTGGTCGATGACGCGATCGTGATCGTTGAGAATATTCACCGACGCATGGGCATCGACAGCGGTGATCTCGATGCGATCATCCCACGCGCGGTCGATGAGGTCGGTGGTCCGACCATACTTGCGACCTTCACGGTCATCGCCGCACTGCTGCCGATGGCGTTCGTAAGCGGGCTGATGGGCCCCTACATGAGTCCGATACCCATCAACTCCAGCATGGGCATGCTGATCTCACTGGTGATTGCACTGGTGTTCACGCCCTGGATGTGCCGTCGACTGCTAAGCGCGCAGCATCAGGCGCAACCTGGCGGACAGCTGGACGGGGGCAGACGCCTGCAGGATCTGTTCGAACGCTACATGCGGCCGTTTCTTGCCGAGGAACAGGGCCGGGCTCGACGTCACCGACTGTACTGGGGTATCGGCGCGGCCATCGCGCTTGCTATCAGTCTTGCCTTCGCAAAGCTCGTCGTGATGAAGATGCTGCCGTTTGACAACAAGTCGGAGTTTCAGGTCGTCGTGAACATGCCGGAAGGCACGCCGCTCGAACGCACCGCACGAGTGCTCGATGAAGCCTCGGCCGTGGTCCGAGAGCTGCCGGAAGTCACGAGCTTCCAGGCGTACGCGGGCACCTCAGCGCCCATCAACTTCAACGGACTCGTGCGCCAGTACAACCTGCGGCAGAGTCCGAACCTTGGAGACCTGCAGGTCAACCTGGTCGACAAACACGAACGCGACCGTCAGAGCCATGAAATTGCGCGTGCCGTGCGCCCGGCGCTGGCCGCAATCGGAACGCGCTATGGCGCCTCCGTGCAGGTCGTGGAGGTTCCGCCCGGGCCTCCGGTACAAGCGCCGATAGTCGCCGAAGTTTACGGGCCGTCGTATGCAGAGCAGCGACGGGTTGCTGCGGCAGTGCGACGCGCGTTCGACGCAACACCGGACATTGTGGATACGGACGACAGCATCGAGGCCCCGAGTCCGCGAATCGTGCTGGCGATCAACCGTCAGAAAGCCGCCGAGCGAGCCGTCTCGCAAGAGCAGATCGTCGACGCGCTACAGGTCGCGCTTTCTGGGCGCGACGTCACCTTTGTACGTGGCAGTCGCGAGCGCGAGCCTACAGCAGTCCGGCTGCAGCTTCCGATCGCCGAGCAGGCCGACCTGCCCTCGCTGCTCGCACTCAAGGTGCGTGCTGCAACTGGCGAGCTCGTGCCGTTGTCCGAGCTGGTCGATGCAGAGCAGGAAACCTGGGACGGTGCGATTCATCACAAGGATCTGCTGCCGGTGGTCTATGTGACCGGCGACATGGCCGGACGGCTCGACAGTCCGCTCTACGGGATGTTCTCGATCGTCGGCGCCCTGAACGACAACCCGCCGGAGGGCTTCGAACTGCAGCAGCGCTACATCGGTCCGCCTGAGAATCCGAACGAGGTCGCCATCAAATGGGATGGTGAGTGGCAGATCACCTACGAGACCTTTCGGGACATGGGACTGGCCTATGCAGTGGGCCTCGTGCTGATCTACCTGCTCGTTGTTGCGCAATTCGGCTCTTACGCCGTGCCATTGATCATCATGGCGCCGATCCCGCTGACGATCATCGGCGTGATGCCCGGGCATGCGCTGCTCGGCGCGCAGTTCACGGCCACCTCGATGATCGGCATGATCGCATTGGCCGGCATCATCGTGCGCAATTCGATCCTGCTGGTCGACTTCATCAACGTCCAGATCGCGGCCGGCGCGAACCGCGCGGACGCCGTGATACGCGCGGGCGCGATCCGCGCGAAACCGATTGTGCTCACGGCCATTGCCGCCATGACCGGTGCTTTTTTTATTCTCGACGACCCGATATTCAACGGCCTCGCCGTGTCGCTGATCTTCGGAATCCTGGTTTCCACCGTGCTGACGCTGCTCGTCATTCCGGTGCTCTACTACGCCTATCTTGGAAGGAGAAACTGACATGGCCCATATCGTTATTGCTGGCGCCGGCTTCGGCGGCGTGCCCTGTGCCTTTGAACTGCGGCGCAAGCTTGCCAAGGAGCACCGGATTACGCTCGTTGGCGCAACACCCTACTTCGAGTTCACACCGTCGAACCCATGGATGGCCGTCGGCTGGCGCAAGGCTGAACAGACTCGCGTGGAAATGCGCGGCCCGCTGGAAAAGAAAGGCATCCAGTGGATTCCGCACCTCGTGGAGAGCATCGATGCGCCGCAGAACAGCCTCAAGCTGAACAACGGCCAGAAACTCGACTACGACTATCTGGTCGTGACGACGGGGCCGCGACTGGCGTTTGACGAAATTCCCGGGCTCGGTCCCGAAGGTCACACGCAGTCGATCTGTACGCACGCGCATGCACTCTCCGCATGGGATGCCTACCAGGAGTTTCTGCGCGACCCCGGACCCATCGTAGTCGGGGCGGTGCAGGGCGCGAGCTGCTTCGGTCCGGCCTACGAGTTCGCGATGATCATCGATGCCGACCTGCGCAAGCGCAAACTCCGCGACCGCGTACCCATCACTTACGTGACCAGCGAGCCCTACATCGGCCATATGGGACTCGGCGGCGTCGGCGACAGCAAGGGACTGATGGAGAGCGAGATGCGGCAGCGGCACATCCGCTGGATCACGAACGCGCGCGTGGAAAAGGTCGAGGCTGGCCAGATGACGGTGTCGGAGTGCGACCAGCAAGGCAAGCCGGAGAAGTCTCACAGCCTGCCGTTCCGCTTCTCGATGCTGCTGCCGGCATTCACCGGGATTGCTCCGGTCGCCGCCGTACCCGAGCTGTGCAATCCGCGCGGCTTTGTACTGATCGATGCGCACCAACGGTCCAAGGCGTACCGGAATATCTTCTCCGCAGGTGTCTGCGTCGCGATCCCGCCGGTCGAAGTAACGCCCGTGCCGACGGGTGCGCCGAAAACAGGCTACATGATCGAGTCGATGGTCAGTGCGATCAGCGAAAACATCAATGCGGACCTGCGCGGCCAGCCCGCGACAGCGCAGGCGACCTGGAATGCGATCTGTCTTGCGGACTTCGGCGACTCCGGCGCCGCGTTCGTGGCGCTGCCGCAGATCCCGCCGCGAAACGTCACCTGGGCGCGCGAAGGAAAGTGGGTCCATCTGGCGAAGATTGCCTTCGAGAAGTACTTTCTCCGCAAGGTGCGCACTGGCTCGCTGACGCCAGTGTATGAACGTTACGTTCTGAAGGCGCTCGGGATTGCGTCGCTGAAGGACGCGAAACCGTGACGATGCGGCTCGGCCGGCTCATCGCGCCGTATTCGTTGGGCCTGCTACTGGTTTGCAACAGCGTCGCCCAGACGACCCTGCCCGCGGAGGAAACGCTGACCGAAGCCTGGTCGATTGCACTGGCGAATGACCGGATCGTCGCTGCAGTCGACGCCGATCTCGAAGCGGCGCAGGCCGCGGAGCGCGCCGCCAGAGCCGCGCGCTTTCCGAGGCTCGAGACGACCGCATCCTATGCGCGCTATACGGAAGCGCCTTCGCTGGAAGTCGTCACGCCAGACTTCGCGTTTCGCTCCCCGGTAATCTTCGATGACAACGATACCGTGCTCGCCAGCGCTCAGCTCTCTCTGCCCTTGTTTACGGGCGGGACACTCAACGCCGGGATCTCAGCATCGAAAGACAATCGGCGTGCCGCAGAAGCCAGCCGCGTGCAGGTGCTGGCCGACCTCAAGCTCGACGTTGCGTCACGTTACATCACGCTGCTGCGCGCTGAGCGGACGCTGTCGGCGGCAAAGGCCACCGCCGAGAGCCTGAGCGCCCATGTCCGCGACGTCGAGGCCATGCTGGAGCGCGATCTGGTCGCACGCAGCGATCTACTCGCCGCGCGCGTCACTTTCGCCAACGCAGAGCAGCAACGACTCAAGGCCGAAAACACATTGCAGTTGGCTCGTGCCCTCTACAACCGTCGGCTCGGTGAACCGCTGAATCGGGCCGCGAAGCTGTCCTCTCTCCCGGACAGCGGCACCTTGGACGGACGCTCGATCGACGAGTTGATCGAAATCAGCCAGCGCAATCGCCCAGAAACAACGATCCTCGCAGCCCAGGCCCGCGCGCTTGGCGCCCAGGCACGCGCCGAGCGCGGCAAGTTGCTGCCACAAGTGGCACTGGTGGGACGCTATGACCACCTGGAGACAACGATTCTTGATCGTGAGGACTTCACGAGCGTGGGTGTCGGAGTTAGATGGACGATGTTCGACGGCGGACAGACGCGGCAACGTGCCCGCGCATTGCAGCGGCAGGGAAAGGCAGTCGAGCTTCGTCTTGCAGATCTGCGCTCGCTGCTGGAGGTCGAAGTCCAGGAAGCCTTGCTGGCGATCGCTGAGGCCGACGCGCGCCGCGCGGTTGCGCGGGCCGCCGTTGCCGAAGCTGACGAGAATCTGCGAATCAGCCGCGAACTGTACGGCGCCGGACTTGCGACCAACACACTGGTGCTTGAGGCGGTCGCACTGCAGGAAAGCGCAAGCGGTAACCGCGACGATGCAAGCTTCGACGCGCAGTTCTCTCGGCTGCGACTTGCCCACGCGATCGGTGAGCTGTAAGCGTCTTGCACCGGTCAGCACGCGAATACCCATGCGGCTTCGCCGAGTACCTATCGGCCATGATGGAGCGCACCATGACCACGTTTGTCCTGGCCGCCGACGCAGGCCGCGCGCGGGCGCTTTCCGAGATCGAGAATCTTGTTTCACCCAATGCGCGGCTTGCGAGCAGTGAACTGCAATCCGACAAGACTGGCGTGGTGTCGGCGCGCGACGCTTCGGTACCCAGTCCGACTTCGATCCTCACGCAGCAGATGTTGCACGCTTTGCGAAGCGCATTGCCCGCAACTTCGACACCAAGCGCCGCCTCAAGGAGTTCGACCAACTGATTGTCATCGCAGCGCCGCGCTTCCTGGGCGAGTTGCGGACTGCACTGTCTGGGCCGACGCGGCGCATGGTCGCACGTGAGTTCTCGCCTGCGTGACGAGCCCTAGATGCCCATCGCACCGAGGTAAATTCCGGTATGCGGTGCCCGCTATTCGCGCGGTACGTCGTGCCGACGAACACGCCATTGCCACCAGAAGATCGCCACTGCGACTGCTGCGCCGATGGCCAGCCACAGGTAATGCTGCTGCATCAATGCCGAGCCCATCCAGACGGTCGCGATTGCGTAAGGGAGTTCGGCAAGCATCAGCGCGGCCAGATACGCGCGCCGCGGGTAGCGCAGCAGCCCGAAGAAGTAGCCAACGACATCTGACGGAAAAACAAGCTGAACGGCGAATGCCGCAAGGAAAGTCGGGCTCTTCGGCATGCGCGATTCACAGGAGCGAATGTCGCCAGCCGACAGCAGCCGCTCAACCATCGGGCGCCCAAAAAACCGACCGATCGAGTAGGTCATCAGGCCGCCCAGTGTCCAGCTGCCCCAGAGCAGCAGCAGACAGGTCACCTCCCCCCAAGCGTCAATTCCGACCGGTACCAGCACCACGCTGGAGACAAACATGAACATGGCCGCCACAGCCGAGAGCGCCACGAACAACACGGCCCCCATCACAGGATTGTCGCGGATCAGGTCACTCGTGAAACCGAACAACTCCGAGAGGCTCTCGTTGATCGTGTCGGAGGTCACAACAAGCGCCACGGCTGCCAGCACCAGCAAAGGCAGTACGATGCGACGCGGGTTGGCCCGCAGCGATCTGGCTGCACGCGAGTTGAAGATCACGGACTGATCGGTTCGAAATACATTGTGGACCTTCCCGCGGCGGGCTCATTCTGTGGCCGGTCGATTCACATTGTGACGCACTGATGGGTGCGCCCGCTGCTCTGCTTGTCTTATGCATTGCGGTAAGTGCGGATTGCGAGCCAGCAGAATGCCATCAAGCTACTATTTCGCACTCGCTGCGAGCCCGATTATCTTGGATCCAGTGACGGATGGACGACCCGAAAACGCCCGCCCCGAGGCAAGCCGGAGGACGACCACCCCTCCACTGGCACGCCCTTTCCGCCAAGGACGGGCACCGGGAACTTGAACTTAAGGATACCGGACAGGGTCTCGACCAGGTTCAGGCGCGAAACGCGAGTGAACCAACACGGGCCCAACCACCAGCCATCGTCGCCGCCGGTGACCCTTGCCGAGGTGATCGCTCACCAGTTTCTGAGCCTGCTGATCGCGCTCGCTTACGTCGGTCCCTTTCTAACGACGAGCTGACGCGGCCAGTCGCGCGTTGATGGACCCTGTCATGCCACCTGAGTCGCCGGACAATCCGAGCTCTTTCCCACTGCCGAAACAGCTTGCCGGACTACTGGACGCCACGGCTTACCCGCACGCCGTCACGTCGGTGACCGTCATCCAGACGCACCTGTCCTGGGTATTGCTGACTGGCGAGGTGGCCTACAAGATCAAGCGCCCCGTGCACTACGCGTTCGCCGACTTCCGCGATCCGGCGCATCGTGCCTGGTTGTGCTCAGAGGAGTTGCGGCTCAATCAACGCTTCGCTCCGGGCATCTACCTGGGCACCAGTGCCATTCGTGAGCAGAACGGGCAAGCAACATTGGTCGGCGATGGACCGCAGATCGAGACGGCCGTACGGATGCGGCAATTCGATCGGCGTGGACAACTTGATCGCCTTGTTGAGCAGGATCAGCTGTCTGACGACGAACTTGACGCGTTCGGCCAAGATCTTGCTTCACTACATCAATCGTTGCCGAGCCTGCGGCAAGATGCCGAGTATGCTCAGCCAGCGCACGTCAGAAAGGGGATGCTCGACAATCTGAACGAGTGCATGGCGCTCAACGTGGATCGACTTTCCGCGCAACGGCTGCACTCCCTGAAGCCGACCCTGGAGCGTCGCAGCTACGATAGCCATGCGGTCCTGCTTGAGCGCGCAGCCGCCGGACACTTTCGCGAGTGCCATGGCGATTTGCATCTCTCCAATATCGTTCGGATCGACGGGCGGTGCATGCCGTTCGATGCTCTGGAGTTCGAACCGGCTTTTCGCTGGATCGATGTCGCGGATGAGCTGGCCTTTACGGTCGCAGACCTGACGGGCTACGCCCATCCGACGCTGGCCACCGCCTTTCTCAACGGCTACTTCGCCGCTAGTGGCGACTACGATGCATTGCGCGTTCTCGATCTCTTTGTCTGTCATCGCGCCCTGGTGCGCGCAAAGATCATGATGATTCGCAGACGTGCCGCAGACGCAGACCTCACACAGCAAGCTCACTGGCAACGTCGGTTCATCGATTACCTCAGCGTCGCCGAAAGCGCCCTGAACCGCCCGAAACCGACCCTGGTGCTGATGCACGGTCTCGCCGGATCCGGGAAGACCTGGCTCGCACGGCAGCTCGCACGGCAGATGACGGCTGTCCACGTTCGTTCGGATATCGAACGCAAGCGGCTCGCAGGATTGGGCGCTCTCGCCCGAACGGAAGCCGAGCTCGGATCCGATTTGTACGACTCGGCCCATTCCGGGCGCAGCTACGCACGCCTGCACCAGTGTGCGAGCGCGGCGCTAAGCGGGGGCTGGAACGTGATTTGCGACGCAGCCTTCCTCAGACGAAGGCAACGCGACCTGTTTTACAGTCTCGCGGCTGACCTCGGACTGAAGGTCCTCTTGATTCACTGCACGGCACCGGACCCTGAACTTCAGCGTCGTCTGGGCGACCGACAGGCGCTCGGCAAGGATGCATCGGAAGCAGATGCCACCGTCCTCGACTGGCAGCGCACCCATGTGGACTCGATCTCCAGCGATGAAATCACGAACGTGATCACGATTGACACAACGCAGCCTGGTGCCCTGGACCTGGCACGGGCGGCATGGTCCCCGAGTTGACGGCCATACGCGCGATGCCAGGCAGTGCCTCTCGGCAACCGCTCGTGGCTCAGCTCCGCGCGCGCCTGAATCCGGTTCGCAGCGAGAATTATTTCGGCGGGAAGCTTTCCAGCACCTGATTGACTCCACGCCGGATCGGCTCCCTTGCGTCGCGGATATCCGCGGCAGTAATCCGCTTGGACGTCCAGCCATGCCAGACCGGTTCACGCGAACGGCCGTCGAAGATGTCGATCGCAAGCGTACCCTCGCGGTAGGTCTCCACGACGGTACGTTCGTTATAGGGCCAGCGCCAGCGACCCCAACGCCCGTACGGCGTCGGCCATGAGTCGATAATCAGTCGGTCCCGAGCGCCCAGCGTGTATGCGACGACAAAGTCGGCGCTGTCGCGTTGATCGGTCCTTGTCAAACCCTTGCTGGTCAATGTTGCTTCGATCGCTTCGACCACGCGACGACGGTTGAGAGGGCTGATCGAAGGCGTCACCCCCGGCGCGGTCACAACCGGGTCATCGCTGATCCACGCAAAAGTCCGATAGGCGGAAAAGTCCTGCAACCGATCGTAGTCCGAATGCGCGGATCTCGTTGAAGCACATCCTGCAACTAGCAGAATCAACACCATGAGGCAAAGATGTTTCATTGATCGTCACTCCTGGATACCAGCGAATCGGATGTCAGCACGGCGACGTTTCCGTCGGGGATCCTTCGGCAAGTCAGGTCTCCCGCTGCGGAGCTAACCGTTGTGCCGGCCATTCCTTTCAGAATCATTGACGCGTCCTCAAGCGCGCCGATGAACGCCTGCCGCTTGCCCCCACGCGCGAAATGGATGGCAGACTCCACTTTCGGGCCCATGGATCCCGCTGGAAAGGAGTAGTCGGCAAGCTGCTCCGGACGGACCTCGAGCACCAGGCACGCGTCAGCGGTGCCCCAGTCCAGAAAGACGCCCGGCACATCGGTCAGCATCAGCAGGCAGTCGGCCTGCAACTGATCCGCGAGAAGCGCCGAGGCACGATCCTTGTCGATGACCGCTTCCGCTCCGACCAGAAGTCCGGTCGCACTGCGGGCGACGGGGATCCCGCCACCGCCCATGCAGATCACGACGAACTGCGCATCGACCAGCGTGCGCACCGCGTCGATACCAAGCAACGACTTCGGAGCCGGGGATGCGACCACGCGCCGCCAACCGGCTCCGTCTTGGGCGACCTGCCACCCATGCTGCACAGCCAGTCGCCGGGCCTCAGCCTCGACATACTGGTGACCGACGAATTTGGTCGGCGCCGCAAACGCGGGGTCGTCCTCCCGCACCATCGCGAGGCTGAGCAGCGTGGCGATTCTTGATGTTGGCAGCACGTTGCGCAACTCCTGTTCGAGCAGGTAGCCGATCATGCCCTCCGATTCAGCGCCGAGCACATCCAGCGGGTAAGGCGCAACCGTCTCGTCACTGGCCGACTGCAGCGCCAGCAGCCCGATTTGCGGCCCGTTGCCGTGCGTAATGATGACTTCATGCTGAAGAATCAGTGGAGCGAGTGCTTCCGCTGCGCGGCGCGCGTTCGCGCGCTGCGTTGCTGCATCCATGGCTTCGCCACGCCGGAGCAGCGCATTGCCACCAAGTGCCGCGACCACTCTCATTCAGTTCGGGCCCTTGTCGATGAAGCCCGAGCCATCAGCAACTCGCCGATCACGATCGTCACAATCACGCCGATGACAATGGAAGTTGCGTTCTTCCAATCGGTACCGCCCGGCGTGTAGATGAAGAACACGATCGCCTGCAGAATGAACAAGGCGCAGATGCCAGCGAGCATCAGCGCGGCGCCGTGGCCACCGGGCACCTTGTAAGGGCGCGCACGCGAGGCATCCATCGTCCGCAGCCGAACGAAGGCTCCGAACAGCAAGAAGTACGGCAGCAGAAACACGATCGAGCTGAACGCGAATAACGTCCAGAACAGATCCTCAGCAGTCGAGGCCAGCAGCCCGTAAACAATGATCACAGCCGTGGAAACGATACCGGTCAGAATCGCCGCACTGACCGGCGTGCCGTGCTGCGGATGCAGCCGTCCCAACAGCCGCGGCAGGTCACCGCGGTCCGCCGCCTCGGCAGCCGAGCGGTTCGCGCCAATCGTCCACGTCGTCATGTTGGCAACGAACGAGTACAGCGCACCAATGCCAATCACCACAACCATCGCCTTGCCCCAGGCGAAATCCGCGAACAGGCGCTCGACCGTATCGAGCAGTCCGTCAATCAAGCCGATCTGGTCCACCGGTAAGGCGATCAGAATACCCAGCGTGCCGAGCAGGTAGAACACTGAAATCAGCACCCCTGCCGTGACGATGGCGCGCGGCACGTCGCGTGACGGGTTCTCCATTTCCTCGCTAGCGCCCGACATCAGTTCGAACCCCATGAAGCTGTAGACAATCACTGGCAGAAACGCGAGGCCCGCGCCCCAGGTCGGCGCGATGGACGCCACGGAGAACTCGTTCGCAACACCGTGACGCGAGGCGTAGAAGAATCCGCCGACGCCGATCGCTACCATGATGACTGCCTTGATCACCGCGCCGACGTTTGGAATCCACTTGCCAACATTCAGCGCGATCACGTTCGTGTAGACCGTGGCCCAGGTCATCACCACTGCCAGAGATATCTTTGCGAGGAGTGACATCTGCGGCATGAACAGCTGCGCGAACATCCCCGCGAACAGCACATACACCGACGGCATCCACAGGGCCACGTTGATCCAGTAGAGCCAGGAAGCCCTCGCGCCCCATCGCGGCCCAAACGCACGACGGACCCAGGCGTAGATGCCGCCTTCTTCGGGATAGGTCGTCCCCAGTTCCGCGCAGATCAGTCCATAGGGAATGAAGAAGACCAGTAGCGTGAACAACCACCAGAATAGTGCTGAAGGGCCAATGGTCGCCGACGCGGCCAGCTGGTCGATGACCAGAATCGCGCATACCGTGAACAGCACGGTATCGAGTTTTCCCAGCGTTCGCTTGAATCGACCTGTCGCTGGTTTCAGCTCACTCGTGGCTACGGCCATGTTCGCGCCTCCTGTTCAGGTTCCAACAACCGCGGCCAGAAACGACTCAGCCCGACCGGCGTGGTAGGCCTTGACGGCGTCGCTCGGTCGCTGCAGCCGCGGATAAACCAGCCAGCACAGCAACGCTTTCTCCAAATGAAGCCGATTTTCGGCCTGGTCGAATACGATCGACTGCTCACCATCCATTACCTCGTCCGTGATCTCGACACCGCGCGAGGCCGGCATGCAATGCATGACTTTGCAATGCTTCGGTGCTTTCGCTAGCAGTTGCGCGTTCAGCTGGTACTTCGGCATGAAGGCCTTGCGGCGCTCCGGAATCTCTTCCTCCTGCCCGACCCACCACCACAGATCCGTGTACAGGAAGTCTGCGCTCGCCACGGCTTCGCTGGGGTCTTCAATTGCCGACCACGTTGCGCCCGATCGCTCGCAGTTGCGTGTGCATATTTCTCGCACGGAATCACTGATCTGATAGCGGCGCGGCGCGCAGTGCACGAATCGCATTCCGAGCTGGGTGGCAATCGACGCCAAAGAATTGCAGACATTGGTCGCGTCGCCAACGAAGGTAACGGAAAGCTGATCGAGCAGTTTCCCCTGCGGGGCGTGCTCCTGCATGGTCATCACATCACACAGTACCTGGGTGGGGTGGTTGTAATCCGTGAGACCGTTGATCACCGGAACGTCGGCTTGATCCGCAAGCCCCAGCACCGTGGCGTGCTTCAGGGTCCGCGCTTCGATGACGTCCACCATGCGTTCCAGGACATTCGCCGTATCCGCAAGCGACTCCCTCACTCCAAGATGAATCTCGCCTGGCCGAAGATACAAGGCGTGACCGCCGAGCTTGGTCATCGCCACTTCGAACGAGATGCGCGTTCGCGTCGACGGCTCCTCGAAGAGCATTCCCAAGGAAGCGCCACTCAGAAGGGGCGGACACGCACCGATCTTGTCGGCTGCCTTCAGACAGCGTGCCAGCGCCAGGATCTGGTGCAACTCCACCGGACTGTAGTCCTGCGTATCGACGAAATGGCGCAGCCTCATGCGTGTTCCTCGTGCGGCTTGTTCGCGGGCTTGAAGTCTGCTCGGCTGAAAGCGGACTGCACATCAGGGTAAGTGCCAAATAGTCGCGACAATCACGGATGGCTTGCCGCGCCAAGTCCCATCAGAATCTCCAAAGGTGTATTGCACGCCAGTTGAGATTCTCCATGAGCAATGTCTTCTCGTTCCCGACAGACGCCGTAACGGTTCCTGAAGGCACGCCGGTCAGTGAGGCAGCGAAACTGATGCGCGAACGCTCTGTCGGAAGTGTGCTCGTCCACAAGCCGGATGATCCGCGCCGACTGCCAACGGGCATCCTCACAGATCGAGACATCGTCGTGCGCGCCGTGGCAGCGGGCGCCGACGTCGGCAAGATCACGGTGGAGTCGATCATGAGTCAGCCCGTCATTTGCGGCCGCTACGGCCAGGATCCGATGACGCTGCTGGAACGGATGCGCAAACATGGCGTGCGGCGCCTTGCAATGCTCAACTACGAAGGTGGTCTCGGTGGCATCGCTTCACTGGATGATCTGTGGACCCATCTCGGCGAGCAGTTCGGTGCCGTTATCGGCATCGTCGGACACGAGCAGCTCCGCGAGCGCTTGGGAGTTTCCGCCGGCCCCGACGATGAGTTTCGCAGGGAACCCATCAATCCATAGATCCCGGATCGCTGAATGCGTCGCGCCAGCGCCTTCAGCTTCGCTTGAACAACCGTCGAATGTGCCGAAACTCCCGCTCGGCAATCGATCGCGCAGCGCGGCGTAACTGCCGCCTGAGGTCCTCTTCGAGTTCCGCGCCGTTGCGCCTCAACCAGCGCCTTGCCATACGTGCATCGCAATACGCGCCGAACGCTTGCTGGATGCGCTGCATAGCGCTTAGTTCGCTGGCCCCTTTGTCCGGATCACACGCCGCGAGCGCATAGCGACAGCGCTTTGCCTTCACACGAACCGCGTGAATCTCTGAACGCTTTGCCCTCCGCGCCGCGCGCTGGACTCCCTCGGCAGTGCCACGGACACGCGTCCGCCACTTGCGACCAGGCACCTGACGCCTCTCGATGCTTTTGGTAACCGCTTGCATCTCCGCTACAGCCGCACCGCTGATCTCGAACCAGTCGACGGAGTCCAGCCGCGAACGCAGGTTGTGACGCGCCTTGCGGCGGTGGCGCAGAACGTCAGCACGAAGCTTCGCAGTCACGGCCGGATCACAGCCCGCCTGCATGGCCACTGCGGTTGGCAGTAAGCGAGCGAGCACATCGAGATCCCGAACCTCAGATAGCGCCGCAGCGACTTGCTTCAGATGCCCGGTGCACGAATCAGCCAGAGAGCGAGCAATCCAGGGCCGCAGGCTCCACAGCAGCGCACGCGAACGACGGCTCGCCACCCGCACCGTGTGCACGCTGCCTTCATCGCATCGAGCATGAATCGCATTGATCGCCGCCGACAGTTCACGGGTTGCGTGCCGCAACGCAGCGCTCGGGGAGTGCCTCACCAACGTTTTCTCACGGGTGCCGGACCCTGTTGCTCACAGTACGACAGTATCCTCTGCCACGACCTTTCAAGTGCCTCGAACTTCTGCAGCGGGTTGCGAAGTCAGGCCGCCGGCAGCTTCAGGACATTGCCGTGCCGACGTCACCGTGATACTTTACGTCTCCCGTATCGATGAAGAGCACGTAAAGTGTCTGTTACCGTGTCGTCGAAGTACCAGATCGTCATTCCACGGGCGATCCGCGAGTCCCTGGGCATCCGCCCCGGCATGAAGCTTCATGCACTGGAGTACCGCGGTCGGCTGGAGTTGCTCCCCGTGAAATCGGCACGTCAGGCGCGCGGCTTTCTAGAGGGCATCGATACCTCAGTCGACCGGGAGTCGGACCGGGTGTGAACGTCGTCGACTCCTCGGGCTGGCTGGAGTATTTCGCAGGCGGGCCGCAAGCCAGGTTATTCGCCAAGCCGATCGAGGACACGGCTTCGCTGATCGTGCCGACCCTCTCCCTTTACGAAGTATTCAAGCGCGTGCTCCAACAGCGCAGCGACGATGAAGCGCTGCAGGCCGTCGCGGTGATGGAGCAAGGTAGGGTCGTCGATCTCGATCGTGCGACTGCGTTGGCAGCGGCGGAGCTGTCGGTCCGACACCGACTGCTGATGGCCGATGGCCGATGGCCGACAGCGTAATGCTCGCCACGGCAAGGCGCGCTGACGCCACGCTTTGGACCCTGGATTCGGACTTCAAGGGCCTCGAAGGCGTGCGGTGTTTCGCGAAGGTGTAGTGACCGATCTCGCTCAAAGTTTGAGGCGCCCGCACACTTCAATGGCGACAAATCATTATGCATCGCAGAGCCGCCGACCGCCATGCCGCTGAGCGGTGATTTCCAGATCGATGATCCGGCAGTGCTCGATCTGTTGACGAGACTGCCCATGCCGCTTGCAGCGGTTGACGCTACCGAAGACGCTGCGAAGCTGGGAAGGCAACTGCTTGCATTCAGTCGAAGTGCGCCACCCGATTTGAAACCATGCGCGCTTGGTAGCGTCGTTCAGGAAAGCGTAGCGCTTCTGAAACCCTCGCTGCCACCCGGCGTGACCATCGAGATCACGACCGACGGCAATGCGCCCGATGTGCTGATCCTGGAACTGAATTCCATCGCCGCGATGCGCGATCGACGAGACCATATCCGCTTTCGCCTGGCGGACGCGGTTCTCGCTGGCGACAAGATCATGCGGCATCGTCGCCCGGCTCCCGCTCGCTACGCCTGTGTGACGATTCAGGACGAAGGTTGCGGTATGGACGAACACACCCTCGCCCGCGCCTTCGCACCATTCTTTACTACCAAGTCTATCGGCCAAGGCATGGGCCAAGGCATGGGCCTCGGCCTGGCCGTTGGCGACGGAATCATGGACACCCACTCCGCCGCCATCACTGCGCAGAGCGAACCGGGGGTGGGCTGTACATTTGCGGGTGAAGATGAATCGCGATAAGGCCGTTGCCGCTGCCCAGGCCGCCATCAAGGCAAACAACAGACGCCTGATCGACGCGGTGCTCGGAGCACAGCGCACCCCGGTTGCCCACCTGCCGTCGGTCGCGGTGACCTGCGCCACCGGCTGGGAGTGCTATGCCATCGTCGAGGAACTGGTACAGACCCGGAAGTTCCGGGTGCGCGCGCTTTACCGAACACCGGGGACGCAAGCCGCCGCCCGATTGGAATCTTTGCATGCCAGTACCGAGGCCCATTACCCCGGACTGCTGAGCCTGCACTCGGGCGTTGATATGAATTCAGCAGAAGCCATGACCCGCGCATTCGAAGGCTGCGTGGGAGTCGTGCTCTATACAACCGCCAACACCGCCAGCGCCGGCAGGATCACCAATCACGGCAATGATGCCGTCGGCGGTCGGGCCGTTGTCATGCGGCAGGTGGCTGCAGCGCTGACGGCACTGCGGGCGACGGGTGTGCGGCAAGTCGTCACACTGATCTTCCCGACGGACAAAGTCACCGGCATGGCGGATGCGTATCCGACGATTCCATGGTGGATCGATCAGAAGCTGCGACTGTCAGACTATCTGCGCGGCCAGGGCATTGATGTGACCTGCATTCACCGGCCGGCGTACTACTACGCGATGCACCGAGTCGACTACACGGCCCAGGAGCACTTTCGAGGCGACACGCAGTTTTCGCGCACCAAGATTCGCGAGAACAACATTCCGGGCATCACCGACCCGGATTTCCTGGTCAACTGGCTGGACGTGCGCGACATAGGCAAATGGGTCGGCACCTGCTTCGAGCACGCGGATATTTTTCGTAATGCGAACTTCAGCGTCGCGTCGAGCGCACACACGGGGCGCGAACTCGTTGAGATCGCCGAGCGCTGCAATCGCCACGGCACACGCTTCCGCTACCGACAGTTTCCGCTGTGGCTGATGAAGCTGCTCGCCCGCTTCTCCGGCGAGATCGTCTATCCGCTCCGATATGCCGAGTGGTATCACTCTCGCGGCAACGGCTACGACTTCGCCAACAACGATGATCTTGCCGATCTCGATCGCGTGCACCCGCGCTGGACGTTCGAACGTGAACTCGAGTTCTGGGGCATCAACGATCTGAAACCAGGCGGCCCACGCCGTTGAAGCGGGCGTTTCGATGGGCGCTGATCAGCCTTGCGGCGCTGACGGTCGTAGCGCTCGGTGCGACCTGGGCGCAGCAGCAGCTGCGGCATGCCGACGCCTCGCCGCAGGCAATCGCAGCAATGCGCTCGGATGCGTCGGTCCTCGTCGAGCAAGGCCGTTATCTTGTCCTTCGTCCGCGGCAAACACCCGAACGCATGGGTGTGGTTTTCTATCCGGGTGCCTACGCCGACATCCGCGGCTATGTGCCGACGCTCAGACCGATCGCAGCGGCAGGCTATCGGATCGTGATCGTACCGATGCCGTTTGAGCTCGCCATCTTCGGGATCAACGCGGCCCGCGACGTCCAGCGCGCCAATCCGGACCTTGCAAACTGGGCGATCGTGGGGCACTCGGTCGGTGGAGCGATGGCCGCGATGTTCGCAAGTCGCAACCCCGACGCCGTGCAGGGCGTGATCATCTGGGATTCCTATCCGCCGTCAATGGCCAGCTTGACGGACTATCCGAAACCGGCCTGGCTGATCCACCGCGCAACGCCCGACGGCGCACCTCCTGCTTCGTTCGCGCGGAACCGCAATCTTTATCCGCCCGAAAGCCCGTGGGTACCGATTCCGGGCGCCATCCACATGAACTTCGGCTCGTTCCAGGGTGGCGGTTACGTGGAGGATTGGCAGCCGGGCATTACCCAGGCGCAGCAGCACGAGCAGGTCATCGCCGCGACGCTGCAGGCTCTGCGGCAAATCGAACAAGAAGCGTCTCGGGGGAATGCCAAGCCGTGACATTGATTCCGCCGTTGGCCCTGCTGAGTCTGTCCGCCGGAGTCGGACTCTATCTTGGGTATCAGTTCCTGAACCGACGACGCAACAAGCCCGCGCTGATCGCCCTGCATATCCTGCTTGGCCTGGGTGCGCTCGAACCCATCGCGTTGATCCTGCGCGTCACACCGGGCAGTGCCGCCGCAGCCAATGCGGAATTCGGCAAGGCGGCCGCGGTACTGCTGATCATAGCGATCATCATCGGCCTGCTGACACCCATCCTCTCGCGCGACAAGCCCCGAGCGGTCGCGCTGACAGCCCTGACCGCGCACGTGCTGGTGGCGGCCGCCGGTTTTGTGTCGCTGATTGCCTGGTTCGTTTTGAGCTAGACCTGGCAGACCGATTGCCGCCGCGCATTGATTTGGCACGTCCGGCGTATGGACCGGCGGCTGGGTGGATTCGCAGACGAATCGTCTTGCGAATATCCTTCATGAACATCTCCGCAAGAGCACTTCGCATGTACATCAACTTCTGGTATCCCGTCGCGCTCGGCTCCGCTGTCACTGCCGACAAGCCGACGCGCGTCAAGCTGCTGTGCCTGCCGTTTGTCGCGTTCCGCGATACCGCAGGCCAGGCGCACGTGCTGTCGGACACCTGTGCACATCGCGGCGGCGCACTCGGGCTCGGCAAGGTCAAGGGCAACTCGGTGGCCTGCCCTTATCACGGCTGGGAATACGGCGGTGACGGGCATTGCACCAAGATTCCCTCACTCGGCGACGAGGCCAAGCTTCCGGCCAGGGCCAAGGTTGACAGCTACCCGGTGCAGGAGAAGTACGGCATCGTGTTTGCGTTTCTCGGCGACCTGCCCGAAGCCGAGCGGCCACCCTTGTACGATATTCAGGAGTTTGGTACGCCCGAGTGGCGGGCGCAGACTTTCGTGTTCGATCTGAACGCCTACTACGAGCGCTCGGTCGAGAACGGTCTCGATCCGATTCACAACGAGTTCGTTCATCAGGCCCAGGGACAGCCGTCACTGTCGCCAGAACAGCAGCGCACGCCGCTACCGATCGAAGAGATTCCCTGGGGCAGCAAGCACTACGTCAAGTTTGGCGGGAGCAAGAGCGAGGACACGGCGCTCGCTGGCGTTCGTCAGGGTCCGCGCATCGGCGCAGCCGGATCCTGGCACCAGGGGCCAAACCAGCTGGTCACCTACATTGACCTCACTGCGACCAACTCCTTCCACCAGTACCTGTTCGAGGCGCCGATCGACGAGTCGCATACCCGGCTCTATCTGGTCAGCATGCGCAACTGGCTACTCGAAGATGTGCACGAGAAGCGAATGGAAGACGTCACGCGCAAGGTCGTCAGCGAAGACATGGCGATCGTCGAGAACCTGAATCCGATTCGCACGCCTGACAGCAACACCAAGGAAGTCCTGGTGCCGGGGGATACAGCCATCGCCCACTATCGCGAGTGGCTCAAGAAATGGGATGCCAAGGGCTGGAAGATCGACGTCAAGGCACTGAACACCAGGCTCGGCGACTTTGCTGTGACGATCCCCTGCCCGGGACGTCGTACGTCAGAGAACTGGGTTCAGGAAACAGTCCCACTGATGCGCGGCAGCGACTGAAAGGTCCCCTACTCGCCAGCGCGGCTGACCGCCAGCTGCACTTCGTTCCGGCGCAGGAACCAGGGTTTGAACGGCGAATTGTAGCGGGCGAGCTGCGCTTGGCCGGCCACCCGCAGGCCGCGCCGCTGTAGTTGCTGCCGTAGTTCGAGTTCATTTTCCTTGAAGTTCGCTTCCGTCCAGCGCCCCGAGTACCGCCAGACCGCGATCAGCCCGCCAGAGACTTCGCGAATGCTTACGCGCGGGTCCGTTGGCTGCGGCACATTCTCGAGCGTGTACTGCGCGGGCACCACGAACCCGATCCGGAACGCCTCGCCCTCTGCCGACTGCTGCACCGGTGCGGTCATCGCGATCTTCTCGCCCGAGCGCTGCACGACGGGCGCCGTCATCGCGATCTTGCTCTGGGAAACATTGTTGCCGCTGATGTAACCGAACAGACGTCCGAATGCGACGTTGCCAGCCGACATGAAACCCGCTTCAACCCGCGTCTCGGCCAGCAGATACGGCTGGTACTCGCGCAGCTCAAAGGCGCCTTCTGCCTCAATGACCCGATACGCCGGTTCTTCTATCGCCATCGCTTGACCGCTCAGTGCCATGAGGGCACATCCCACAGCGAGTATCGCGGCAAACCCTGTGCCGCGCCGCTGCCTGACGAATGCGCTAATGTTGAAAGCCATGGCTCATTCTACGTCTACTGGCACAGGAATAGACCGTTCGCATCGCCGCGTGATCTTCGCCGCCTCGCTCGGCACCGTGTTTGAGTGGTACGACTTCTTCCTGTACGGGGCCTTGTCGACGATTATCGCCCGCCAGTTCTTCTCGGGCGTCAACGACACCACTGCCTATGTCTTCGCGCTGCTTGCGTTTGCTGCCGGCTTCTTCGTGCGGCCGTTCGGGGCGCTGGTCTTTGGGCGGCTCGGTGACCTGGTTGGCCGCAAACACACCTTTCTGGTGACGATCGTCATCATGGGCACGGCGACCTTCCTGGTCGGCTGCCTGCCGAGCTACGCGTCGATCGGCCTCGCAGCGCCGATCCTGCTGATCGTGCTGCGGTTGCTGCAGGGGCTCGCGCTCGGCGGGGAGTACGGCGGCGCCGTGGTGTATGTCGCGGAGCACGCGCCGCCCGGGCAGCGCGGCCGCTACACGAGCTGGATCCAGACCACCGCCACGCTTGGGCTGTTCCTGTCGCTGCTGGTGATCCTCGGCACGCGCCTGATTGTCGGCGAGGAATTCGACACCTGGGGCTGGCGGATTCCGTTCCTGCTGTCGGCCGTGCTGCTCGGCATTTCGGTCTACATCCGGCTGCAACTGAACGAGTCGCCGGTCTTCCAGGCCATGAAGCAGGAGGGCAGTCTGTCGAAAGCACCACTGACCGAGGCCTTCGGTCGCTGGCCGAATCTGCGCATCGTGCTGCTGGCGCTGTTCGGCGCCACCGCCGGTCAAGCCGTGGTCTGGTACGGCGGCCAGTTCTATGCGCTGTTCTTTCTTGAGAAGATCCTGCAGGTCGGCGCCCAGCAAGCGAACCTGGTCATCGCCGCCGCGCTGCTGATCGGCACGCCATTCTTCGTCGTGTTCGGCATTCTCTCCGACAAAATAGGCCGCAAGCCCATCGTGCTTGGCGGCTGCGTGCTCGCCGCGCTGACGTACTTTCCGGCGTTCCAGGCGCTGACGCACTTCGCAAATCCGGCGCTGGCTGCCGCGCAGTCCGCGGCGCCAGTTTCCGTGATCGCAGATCCGGACGATTGCTCGTTCCAGTTCGATCCGATCGGCAGAACGGTTTTCAATCGTTCCTGCGACGTCGCCAAAGCCGCACTCGCGCGTGCCGGAATCAGCTACGAAAACGAAGTCGCAGCTGCGGGATCCCTCGCTCGGGTGCGGATCGGCACTGGCGACACTGCCGTGTTCGTCAACGCGCTGGACGGTCGCAATCTGGATGCCGCATCGTTCAAGGCTGCCTCGTCGATCTTCAACAGCGATCTGCGGGCCGCGCTTCAGACGGCCGGCTATCCGGAGAAGGCGGACATGTCCCGGGTCAACTATCCGATGCTCGTGCTGATCTGCACCTACCTCGTGATCCTGGTCACGATGGTTTACGGCCCCATTGCAGCGTGGCTGGTGGAGCTGTTTCCGCCGCGGATTCGCTACACGTCGATGTCCTTGCCGTATCACATCGGCAACGGCTGGTTTGGCGGTTTCCTGCCGGTGACCGCGTTCGCGATCGTCGCGGCGACCGGCAACATCTACAACGGCCTGTGGTACCCGATCGCGATCGCCTCACTCACCGCCGTAATCGGCCTGCTGTTCTTGCCTGAAACGCGGCCCGAAACACGCGAAGACTCGTCAGCGCATCATTGAAGAAACACCGCCCGCGCTCCGTGCCGGCCAGCTCGCATGCAGATCGGGCACCCCGGCGATGAGGCCTTCGACAAAGCCCACCACGCGTTCGTTGAGCAGCGCGACGGCCTGATTCGCGGAGGCATCGGTTGGCGCCTCCCTGCCATAAGCACCGTTGAAGTAGTGATCCATTCCGTCGAAAACAAGCCCGTAGGCCTTGCCCACCGGCGCTGCTTCGTAGGACACCAGATGCGCCTGCCACTCCGGGGCGATGCCGGGAACGATATCGCGCGTTCCAGTCACGACCAGCTGCGGCACGCTGACCTGGCTCCAGCCGGCGCTCGACATGTAATTGGGAATCGGCCCTGGCGGAGAGATCGCCACAACCGCCAGCGGGCGGGGTGTGCGCGTCACGTTGGGCGCAAAGGAGGCATCCAGTCGCGCGCCGCCGGCAATCTGCGCGATCAGCGCGCCATAGGAATGGCCCGCAGCAACCACCACACCCGAAAACTCGACGTCTTTCAGCAGCGTGGACTGTCCGGGAGTGCCGAACGCGGTGGCGATCGCGTCGTAGTCTTCGAGCCGCAGTGCCAGCGACTCGGTCGGCTGGTACTTCGCGCGCTCCGGGTGATCTTCGGAGTCGACATGAAGCGGCGCGGCGACCACCCAGCCACCGCGCGCCCAGGCTTCGAGCAGTACGTCGTAGCGATCCGGCGCTGCGTTGGCGCCATGGGAGAAAATCACCAGTGGACAACCGCGACAGCCGCCACTGGGGTGCAGCAGCTGCACATCGATGGCGCGACCTGAAGGGCTCTGCAGCGTTGCCGTCGTGCGGACCGCTGCAACCGCCGTTGCCGCCATCGGACTGATCACCGAACAGCCAGACAACACCAGCATGGCCGCAACGACTGGCACGCGCGCAGTACAGAACATCTGGGAGGTCCGCGGCTCAAGGGGTGGTCATTGTAAACCGGCCGTTCGCAATGCCGACTACCTTTGAGTATCGTGGCTCGCCATGACCGACATCATCAAGCGAACCACCTACATGGTCCGGGACGCCGAACGGGCCGCCCGCTGGTACGAAACTGTATTTGGCATGCGGCGCTGGATGGATACGCCGTTTACGTTGTCGGGAACCCAACTGGCTGCGGGCAAGGCAGGCGATCAAACCCGGCTCGTGATCCTGAAATGCCAGCACGATGTGATCGGCATGATCGGCCTGCTCGAATGGCTGGACCCGAAACATTCCGCGCCGGACGAACTCCCGAGGCGCGTCGCGTTCGGTGCACCGATCCTTGTGGTTACCTCCGACGATGTTCGGGGTGTCGTCGACCGTGCGCGCAGGCTCGGCTCGCACATCCACTGCGAACCGCTCGAGTGGCAGGTCACCGGTGCAGATGGGCGGAAGAAAGACATGCTCGGTGCATCGCTGTTCGACCTCGACGGCTATTTCTTCGAAATCAATCAAACTGTCAGGGTACACAACGATGTCTGACCAGCCCCGTGTTCGCTTCCAGCGCGCCAACTTCGTCGTTCAGGACATCGACCGCTCCTTGACGTTCTATCGGGACGTGCTCGGCTTCGAGATGGCCTACCGGCTGGGCCACAACCCCGACAGCTACTCCTTGGACGTGTTCGCAATTCCGCCCGGTGCGCAGCTCGGCTTCTGCGCACTTTCTGCACCGGGTCAGACTCGTGTGCTGGCATTGACAGAGATAAAGAACGTGCGGCTGGCGCCCGTGCCGCACCCGCGGCGCAGTGCAATCGTGCTGGAAGTTGCCGACCCGGATGCGATCATCGCAGGCGCGAAGCGGCTCGGGCTGCACGTCTGCGACGAGGAAGTGCTCGAGACCAACGACGGTCGCCGGGGTCGTGAAGTCGGCATTGCCGACTTCGACGACAACCTGGTCGTGATCTACCGGATCTTGCCTTAGCCCAGAAACCGGTAGTGATCGCGCCGGGGAGTCTCGGTCATCGAGAAGAACGCTTCCAGGGACAGCGGCCAATTCTGGCTGACGCGCCCGAGATCGTTCTTGTACCAACTGCTGACCTGGGAAGCGCCCCAAGCCATGAGGCCATTCTCTCGATCGATCAGCTCGTTGAATGACTGGAACGCCTCTCCAGTGACCGCAAGAGCCTCAACACGATTTGTCAGCACCAGGCGCAGGCACTCCGTGATGTAGCTGGCCGAAGACTCCGCAAAAAGAATCAAGCTACCGTGAACCACAAGGTTGGTGTTGGGGCCGTACATGCAAAAGAAATTGGGAAACCCCGGGAGGCACATGCCGAGGTATGCCCGAGCGTCTCCGTTCCACCAATCATGCAAATTTTGGCCATTTTCACCGACCACTTCCATCGGAGCGAGGAACTCTGCCGCACGGAATCCGGTTGCGTAGATGATGACGTCGAGGTCGTGCACGGTGCCGTCATCTACCCGCACACCCGCTGGAGAAATTGTGTCGATGGGGCGTGTTTCCAGGGTTACACGCGGGTCCTTGAGAGCGGCTGGCCAGACACCGTTGTCGCGCAGCATTCTCTTGGCGCCCGGCGGGTAACCGGGGATCTGGGATACCAGCAGGTCCGGCCGATCGGCGTAGCTCGCTTCGATGTGTCGGACCAACGCCTGCCTGAGCTCCTCATTGGCCGCGGACACCGAGACCGGATGGCTGAAGGCCGGATCCACCCGGACCAGATCCCAGCGACCCTGGGTCGTGGCCCAGAACTGATAAAACCGCAGCCAGCGAGCGTAGTGCGGAAGATGGCACAGCAACAGCTGATGCGGCTCGGAAATCGGCTCGTAATACCGCGGCGTCGGCAACATCCAAGGCGGGTTCCTTTGAAACACCACCAGCGAAGCCACATCCGGAAGAATGGCGGGGACCACCTGATAAGCGCTGGCGCCAGTACCGATCACGCCGACGCGTTTGCCTTTGAGGCTGACACTGTGGTTCCACTGCGCCGTATGCCATGCGTCTCCGGCGAAAGACCCAACGCCCGGGATGTCGGGAATCTTTGGCTTGTTGAGTTGACCGACGGCGCTCACCACCGCGTTGAACTCATGATCAGATACGTTTCCGTCACTTCCGCGCACGCGGAGCTGCCATCGATGGCGGGATGGCTCATAGCGGGAGCTGAGCACCTCGGTGTTCAGCTGCAATCGGGCCGTGACACCGAAGCGCTCGGCGAGTGCGCTGAAGTAGGACCGTATGGCTTCCCGCTGAGAGAACTCGTTCGGCCACATCGGATTCTGTGCGAAGGAGTAGCTGTAGGCGAAGTTTGGCGTGTCCAGCCGGCAGCCGGGGTAGGAGTTCTCGTACCAGGTACCGCCGAGTTCTGGATTCTTCTCGAAGATCGTGAACTCGATACCGGCCTGGCGGAGGCGATGCGCCACCAGGATGCCGGACATCCCCGAACCGATGACCGCGACTCGAAAACGACGGCCAGGTGAAACGGCCTGCAGCCGCCAGGCCGGTGCTGCGGAATCATGCGGTATGTCGAGTTCGCGCTGGATCATCCGCAGCGGCAGGCGGCACTCCCCGCCCGCCGTAAACTCTATGGCGCGCTGCACGATCGCCGTCGTCGGCACCCTGCCTCCCAGATCAGAGGCCTTGCGAAGTTCCTTGAGATGCTGGAACGCCAGCCGACGCGCCTCGGCAACCATCGTCGGCGAGAGCCCGGCATGCGGTGGCGGCCCCGATGGCGGCAGCTGCACATTGGGCCGGAATCGCGGATCGAGCACGGTGTCGTCATGGGTCAGCAACGCAATCGCGCAAAGCAACGGATGGATCTCTGCTGCGTTGACCGCTTCCCAAAGCTCGGAATCAGACGCACGCGCCAACCCTGCGGGGTTGACTGGGAAGAACTCCTGGTTCGCCGCCACTTCGTCTGCTTGCATTCGTGATCTCCATCATCGTGCGGGTATGCAGGGATTCAACTGCACACAAGCCGAATGCCACGGTCTCGCGAAGCCAGCAACAGCTGATGGCGCTGCCTGAGCCTCGGGCGGTTCTAAATGCGCTCCATGACTTCAAGCGCCAGCGCGCTGACCTGCCCCGGCTTCCACACCGCCCAATCGCCCGATGAAAAAGGATCGCGATACCAGGACTCATAGATGAAACGCGGGTATGGCAAATGCGCCAAGTCATCGGACCCGGCGATCCAAGCAACCCAATCAACAACAAACCGCGTGTTCGAAGCCCGGCCCCGGCTTTCCAGCTCCCGCTGCAAGGAGGCGGTCTGTGCTTCGGTAATTCTGGTGGCGGGCTGGAGATTCCCCAAACGTCCGAACTCGAAGTTGGCCTTGCGAAAGAAGCCCAGGAGCGGCGCGGCCCGCTCCACATCTGTGAGCGGGACCACACTGGACCAGTTCTCTGATTGCCAGATCGTCTGATAGAGAGGCGAGCTCGCGTCGTACGAGCCCATCTGAATCGCTGCGTCAAAGAAGTGAGAAAAGTCCTGAGTGCGGGCAGCTCCATGAACAACGTACAGAACACCGACTACCTTCGGCTTGTCTTCGCCCCCTGCCATCGCAACCGCTGTGCAATACAGCTGCGCGAGGAAAATCAGCGCTAAGCGCACCAGCAGAGATCTGCGTGGCCCCGGGCTCCGAGAAGATCCATTGACAAATCCCATTGAGCCTCAACTCCTGAAGCGAACCCTGCGGCGACCCGTCCCGACGCCTTGGTAGTAGATGACGAAGACACGGGCGGTGATGCAGTGACCGGACAGATCGTACGCTGCAGGAACCAGCGGGTGAAAAGCGTGCAACACGCGAACGATTCGAGTTTAGGCAAAGCCAATAGAGCCCGACCAATCAATTTGAAGACAGCGCGTATTCGCTGGATGCATCACAAGGGGCAACCCGAGCGCCGAGGCGCAGCCGGCTCGATCGAGGTCTCATCGGCCTACGCAATCCAATGCATTGGCGTCCGCAGCCACGCAGCCTTTGCACCTCACAGTGGAGCCGTCTGTCTGTCGCGCAGCGCCCCGCCGCCGCGCGTGCTACACCTCCGCTCGATTCACCGACGCAGCCTGCGGAGCGCCCATGAAAAGAACAGATCCAGACGCACCTCGCGACCCGGGCCGCCGGGCCTTCGTCGGGTCGACGCCCGGTATGGCCGCGGCGCTCGCCGCAGCCGCGGCAACGCCGGTAATGTCCGCGCCGGCCTGGGCCGCTGACGCGCCCGAGTCACAGTCGCGCTACGGTCGCGGCCCCGGCATCGAAGGCCCCTATCTCGACTTGCGCACGGGCAAAGGCAATCAGCTCGCCTACGCACGGATTCAGGGCGATACCGACTGGGGCAAGCAGAAGTACTTCTGGTTCAAGGGCTACATCATGGGCATTGCGCCGCAGACGCGGGTGCAGAACCTGGTCGGCGCCGCGGGCTTTGGCGCAATCCGCCTCAAGCAGCGCCCGGATGGCGTCATCCAGCGGCTGTGCCGAGAGATCATCGTCTACACCGACCTGCGCAGCGGCGAGGTCATTCCGGAATGGAAGAACCCGGTCACGAACGAGACCGTCAAGGTCGTGCAGGTCGACAACGACCCGTTCAACTATCTGATCGAAGAACTCTACCCCGCTCCGCCGGCCCATCGGCAGCTTGCCAACGAACCGCCCCCGCCGCGTCGCCCGTTCGTGCTGCCCTGGTATCAGCACGGCAACATGCTCGCGATGGAAACGCATATCCATCTGTCGTTCCCGAATCCGCTGCAGCCGGATAAATGGCCGCGCGAATCCGCAGGCCCAGTAGCGCAGGTCTCGGAGTGCTTTGCGCACCATGTGCCGGTCGCCGACATGCAGAACCCGAAAATCACGGGACTCGACTACAGCGGCGTCTGGACGCGGATCACGCCGTGGCTGCCGTGGATGCTGATGGGCCAGCGGCCGGGTCACTGCCAGTACTCGTGCTTCATGGGCGCCAGCCGCGATCTCGAGTCCGTCGTATCGCGACCGGTGCTCGACTACGCCGAAAAGCACTACGCGAAGTACTTCGAGGCCCCGACCGAGTGGACGGGACAACCGAGCATCTCGAGCCTCGAGAACTACGCCCGCCAGCAGCAGCCGGCGCCGGTCAAGACCTGAGGCGCGTGCACTCAGAACTTGTAAGAGACCTCCAGCCCGACCTGTCGCTCGCGCCGCAAAGCCGCAAAGAAGGCCCGTGGTAGCGCATAGGATGCAACGCTGTTGAGACCGGTCGATGCGCCTGACGCGGGCGGATAAGCCGGCAATCCGGCCGCTGCCAGTGAAGCCGAGGTACGCAGCGGCGTCGCACCGGCAAACGGACTGGTGCTGAAGCCGATGTAGGGCTGCGCAAACCAGCGCGTCGCGATGGTGACTGCGTCCTCGTTGGTCAGATTGCGACCGTACAGCGATGCGGTCCAGCGATCCGAGGAGACACCGACCCGCGCGCCCAACAGCGTTGCCGCCGGCACGAACGGATCATTGTGAACCTGCACCACGCGCTTGCCGGTATAGCTGAGATCGGCGCCCGCGAAGAAATCCAGCGTCTCATTGATCGGCGTACGGAAATCCGCCGCAAGGCTACCCGTGTGTTTTGCCGACAGTGGAAACTGGTTGCCAACAATGGACGCATTGCCCTGCCCGTTCAGGTTGGTACCGCCGGCAGCTGGATTGACGGCGTTATAGGTGCCGGATCGACCAAAGCTGTTGCCACCGCCGCTGGTCAAGGTCCACTGGAAGTCGTCCGAGCCTTCGGTGAACTGCGAATCCGCGAGCGCATAGGTGAAGCTCAGCGTCAGCGGATCAATGATCCGATAGCGCGCTTCGAGCTCGAAGCCCTTGACTTCACCGGCGCCCTGGTTGGTCGCGATCGAGGTGACCGCTGAACCGTCCGTGCGGAAGATCGGCGTTGTCAGCTGGATATCCTTCGCATCTATGAAATACGCCGCAACGTTCAACACCAGCCGACCGTCGAGCCAGACACTCTTGACGCCCAGCTCAAAATTCTGCGACGTTTCCTGCTGGTACTCGATCTGTCCGGCAAGCTGACCGGCGGCGCCATTCAGGCCGCCCGGCTTCACGCCTTCGGCGTAGGTGGCGTACAGGTTCAGGTCAGGATTCACCTGCCATTTCAAGGTTGCCCGCGGCGTGAACTTGTTGAACTCGGCGGAACCCGCGAACGACAAAGCGCCACGATTGCTGTTCGAGAAGATCGCCGCCGCCGCTGTTGAAGCCGTCAGCGGCGCTGCAGTGGTCCATTCGTTGACGCCCTTGGTTTCCTCGGCGTAGCGGCCCTCGACCGTCACGCTCCAGCCGGGTGAGAACTTCCACTCCACCAGACCGAAAGCGGCCGAGTTCAGCACGTCGGAGATCGAGAACGGCAGCTCTTGTCCGAACGGGAACAGGAAGTTCACATCGAACTGACGCTGCTCCTGTTCATAGTGAAACAGGCCGAGCATCCAGCGAACGTCGCGATCTCCAGGCGATTCGAGCTTTACTTCGAAGGACCAATCGTCGGTCTTCGCCGCGCCGGTGTTCGCGCCGCTCGCCTCTCCACCGACGGTCGGATCGTTCGGCCAGCGGAACGCTCCACTGACACGATCCTGGAACCAGTTGATCGAGGTGAACTCCGAATCAGATCCCGTGCGCGCATCTTCGCCGCGCACGGCGCCATCGACGATCAGGCGGTAGCCAGAACCGGCGATGTCCCATTCGGCAATCGCGCTGAAGTAGCGCAGGTTGCGCTCGACGCCGGAGAAAGCTATTCCTTGACGGGTGTCGTAGAGCCGACTCGTCTGCCCAGGCAACGGTGCCGTGCCAGGCGCGGAAGGGCTCAGCAGATTGAGCGGACCACTGGGGTTCGGCACCACATTGGTCACGGGCGCGTCGTTGAGGTAGATGCCGCGAGCCTGGATCTCGCCGCAGAAATACTGGTTGGCGTTGTTGGAGCCGCTGGTTGCGTAGTAAGCCAGCGAACGGGTTCCAGGGAAGCAGTTGTTGAAACTCGGGTCCTGGAACATGAAGGGGCGCGATCCGTCGCGGTCCCGGTTGTAAGAGGCGCGACCCCGCACGCGCAGATTCTCGGTCGGAGTCCAGTCGAGCGTACCGGTAGCCGCAGTTGTCTCTTCCTGGCCGATGGTCTGCCCGGTCGACAGATTCTCCCACTGACCGTCAAATTCGTTGCGACGCAACGCAAGCGTGCCGCCCAGTTTGCCGGCAAAGATCGGCCCTTCGAGGCGCAGCGAATAGTCCGTCTCATCCTGATCTGCCGTCACGCGCGCAGCACCGGACAGTTGGTCCGTGGGCGCGCGGGTCACGAAGTTGATGGCACCGGAGTAGGTGTTGCGACCGAACAGCGCACTCTGCGGCCCGCGGATCACCTCGACACGCTCGAGGCTCGAAAGATCCAGCGATTGGACATCGCCCGGAAAGTAGATGCCATCGACAAAGTAGGCTGCACCCGCTTCGACTCCGAACTGCACGCCGGCCAGCACGTTGCCCTGGCCGCGAATCACGGGTCGTTCGGTGGAGCGACCAAAACCACGATCGAACACGAGGCCCGGCGTGAACCTCGCGACATCGTTGACCGACTGGATCTGCCGCGCGGCAATCGATTCGGCGGTAAACGCCGTCACGGCGACGGGCACTTCCTGCAGGCTTTCTTCGCGCTTGCGTGCCGTGACCACGATCTCTTCGAGTGCGGCAGTCTGGGGCGCGGCAGCATTTGGTTGCTGCGCCTGAACGACCGTGGCACTGACCAGTGCTGCGACGATCGCCAAACGGACAGAAATCTGGGTCAACATCACGTCGCGCATAAAACCTCCCCAACTCATCTTCTTGAGCGGCAGTGTTTTCCGGAGTTTGTTTTGCCGTACTATCTGCTTCGGCCGGCCGCGACGCAAGTGGCCGCACCATCCTCGGAAACCCCAAGGCGATCCGCCAATGAGTCACCCTAGTGCATCCCTTGCCGCCGCCTCGGCCATCTTTTCCCTGGCGCTCTCCGGGCTCGCGTTGGCCTCGGCTCAGGGAGATTCGACGCCACGATCCAGCTCAACGCTCGCGGCGCTGAGCACAAGCCTCGACAATCCGCCCAATCGTTTCGCGTACGCACCGCTCGCAGCCGAGCTCGGCAAGCTCATTGAATCCGCCCCGGCATTGCCCGGCGCGCGGATCCTGCAAGTGCGAACGCTGATTCGCGCTGGCGATCGAAGCGCAGCGCGCGCGGAACTCTCAGCACTGCAACCCTTGGCCGAAGATCTGCCGCTCATCGAGCGACAGCGCGTGGCAATCGCCGCGGCAAATCTCGACGGCGACCCGGCGCGCGAAATCGAGCTGATGCAGCAGCTCGCGAAGCTGCAGCCCGGCGATCGCTGGATCCACTACGACATTGCCCGTGCGTACGGCGAGATTGAGGACTACCCGGCTGTGGTGCGCTGGGTTCGCGAAGCGCTGGCGCTCACCGGCCCGGGCGATATCTGGGAAGGCTCGTGGATCCACTACCTGCACTCGAAGGCGCTGTTCCGGCTGGGCCAATTCGATGCAGCAACTACTGCTGCCGCAGCCGGGCGCGATGAAGCGACGACCTGGCGCTCCACGCTGTATCGCATGGTGCTCGGCCAGTTTGGCGCTGGCGCGCGAGCCGAGGCTCAAACATCACTCGACGAGTACTTGCGCTATGCACGCGAGGAGGGCCGCACACCAGAGGCCCTGATCCAGTTCAATATCGGCGTGCTGTTCCACGAACTCGGCGACCTGGCTACGGCCGAGCGCTACTTGCGCGCCGGGCTCGCGATGAAGCCAGAAGACAAGTACGGAACCTGGGCGCTGGCCTACGTGCTGATCGATCAACCGCAAGGGCTGGCAGAAGGTACGCAACTGCTGGAGCGCGCGCTGCTCGCGGCGCCGAGCGACCGCAATCTGCTCGAGGCGCGCGGCTGGGCCGCGTATCGCGCGGGTGGGTACACCGACGCGCAACGCTGGATGCAGCGGGCCCGCGCGGCAGGGGGTGGCTGGGACCAGCGGTTGCAAGACCATGCGACTGCGGTCGACGCCGCCGCCTCTGACGCCAGCCTGCCACCGGCGCCGCGAACCCCGTGGCTGTAATTTTTCTGAGGATCCAAACCATGCGACGACCCACCAACCTGACTGCAGCGTTGCTGTCTGGCCTCCTGACGCTGCTCGGCAGCGCCCTTGCTTCAGCACAGACAACTACACCGGTGCTCGTGCGCCCTGACGGCACTTATCCGACCGTGCCGCTCGAGAAGGATGTGATCGTGCTCAAGGTCGTGCAGAACGCACCACTGAACCTGCAGAAGGCGCCGACCATCAAGGAAGGCCTCGCCACCAACGTCGAGCGCATGGCTTACTGGATCAACAAGGCCTGCACCGAAGGCAAGAAGCCGGACTTCATCCTGTTCAACGAGTTTCCGCTCACCGGTTACTCGTCGGGCACCCGCGAAGAGAAGCTCAAGTTCACGATCCAGATTCCCGGGCCCGAAACGCAGCGGATCGGCGAACTCGCCAAGGCCTGCGACACCTACATCATCTTTGGCAGTTATGCGACTGATCCGGAATGGCCCGGGCACATCCTGAGCCTGAACCCGGTGATCGGGCGGGATGGCAAGGTCAAGGAGGTGTACTGGAAGTCCCGCAATGTGACCCGACTGAACAACGAGGAGATTCCGACGACGACCGTCGAGAACGTTCGTGACCGGTTCCGCGCCAGGTACGGCATCGAAGAAGAATTCCCGGTGCTGCAGACCGAGTTCGGCAACATCGCGGTCAGCACCGTGCAGATCGACCCGTTCGTGTTTGCAGCCTATGCGATGCGCGGCGTTGAGATCATGTTCAGGACCGCCACGCTGTTCTCGAAGACGGACGTGCAGGCCATCGCGTTCTACAACAACGTGTATTCGGCGATGTCGAACATCACGTTTCCACCCGACTCGGGAGTTCCCGCGAGCTTCGGCGGCCAGTCACTGATTGTCGACAACCGCGGCAAGGTGCTTGCTGAAGATCCCTCCAACAATGAGAGCGTCATCGAAGCAGAGATTCCGATCGCCAAGTTCCGCGAAGGTCGGCGGATTCCCCGCTACCCGCTCGAAGTCGTCAAGCCGGTGTTCGACCAGTACCAGCAGGAAGTACCGCTGAATCACCTGGATCTGCCGCCCGAGAAGCTGCCGCAGACGAATCAGGACATGAAGACCCTGATCGACGAGGCGAGTCGCTGGTTGAACTAAGGCCGGTTGGCGTCGAGGAACGCGAGCAAACATGCCGTCTTCGTTTCAGGCGGCACCATTTCGCAACGGATCGCCGGGCACTGGGCGCCCACGATCCGCACCGACTCGCGCGTCGGATCCGCCGGATCAGCGACGAGCAACACCGGGCAGCTGATCTGCTGCAGGCGCTCGACGACTCGGTGACGAAACACGGCGCGATAGCCGAGGTGGTAGGTCGCAAGCGACTTCAACAGCTCGGTAGTCAGATAATGCACCACCTCGGGCGGCATCGCACCGAGTCCCATGTTGTGGGCCGCATCGCGCTTGAAATGCGGAAAGAACCAGGCCTGGTCGCGAATGTAGTTCAGCGCCCAGAGTACCTGCGTGCCCTGCTCGTCGGGACTGACGACCGGCGCGTAGTGCGCGAGGAATTCATTGCGCTGCGCATCGCTGAGCACGAGCAGCCCATCGAGCACGACGCGTCGCACCCGCTGCGGTGCCGCGATCGCGATCTCGATCGCGATATGCGCGCCGGTGTGAAAGCCGTACAGATCGACCTGCTGCAATCCGAGCCCATCCATCGCGCGCAGAAAGGCATCGGCGTAGTCGGTGAGTTCCGGGTCAGCAACGGTTGGAGCTGCGGAATCACCGTAACCCAAGGTATCGGGCGCGAACACGCGCCGCGTGGCCGCGAGTGGCAGCAGCTGTGATTCGAGCGACTTCGACGAGGCCGGCGCGGCGTGCATCATCCACAGTGGCGGTCGGTCGGTTGCCGAACCAGCCGTGCGGTAATGGATCAGACCCTCGGCAATCCGCACGAAGCCGCGATCAATCGGCGGCGGCGCACTCACTTCGCGCACTCGCCACCGTCCAGCGCGATGACTTCGCCGGTCACGAAGCGGGAGTCCGGCCCGAGCAGCCAGATTACGGCACCGGCGACATCGCGCATCTCACCCGGGTGCTGCATCGGAATCTCAGCGAGCCGGGCGTCGATCGTCGCCTGGAACTTCTCGCGCGCCTCGTGGAAGCGTTCGGTCGCGATCAGCCCGGGCGCGATCACATTGATGCGGATCCCCTTGGCAGCGTATTCGAGCGCAGCGGATTTGCTGAGCCCGATCACGCCCCACTTCGAAGCGCAGTAGTCCTGGATATCGGCAAAGCCGCGTCGGCCGCCGATCGAACTGTTGTTGACGATCGCACCACCGCCGCCGCGCAGCATCAGACGGATCTCGTGCTGCATGCAATGGAACATGCCGAGCAGGTTGATCTCGAACGTGCGCACGAAGCGTTCGGTCGGCGTCTCATGGGTCGGCGACGCGCCGAGCGTGACGCCGACATTGTTGAAGGCAAGATCCAGTCGGCCGAAACGTGCGTCGATCTGTGCGAACTGCTGTGCGAGCGCGGCGGCATCGCTGACATCGACCGGCATCGCGACGGCGCTGCCGCCGTCTGACGCAATACTCGCGACGACGGCTTCGCAAGCTGCGGCATCGCGCGCGCCAACAATTACGGTCGCGCCGGCCGCCGCCAGCGCGATTGCCGTGACGCGACCCATGCCCTGCGAGCCGCCCTGCACGAGCGCCACCTTGCCCTCAAACGGCCGTTGGTCGCTCATACGGCGACCACCGTCGCGTCATACTTGAAATAGTCGAGCGTCTCTTCGTTGACAGTCTTCGGATCGCCGCCCTCGCCGTGCAGCCGCAGCGCCGCTTCACGTGACTCCAATTGGGCAGCACTGCCGCGCGGCTGACGGACTGCGCTGTAGCGTGCAACGGCTTGTGTCACATCGGCACTACCGGAAAGCGAACGCGCCAGCACGACGGCATCTTCGAGCGCCAGTGCCGCGCCCTGCCCCAGGAACGGCAACATCGGATGTGCGGCGTCGCCCAGCAGCGCCACGCGTCCGTAGGCATAGGTCGGAATCGGATCGCGATCGAACAGACCCCACTGAAAACATCGATCGCGAGGCGACGCGCGCAGCAGTGCCGACAGCGTCGGGTGCCAGTCATCGAACAGCCGTGCGGGCGATTCAGGATCTGCTGGCACGTTCCAGCTCTCTTCCGCCCATGCCTTCTGCCGCGCGAAGGCGACACAGTTCAGCAGTTGCCGCGGTTCGAGCCGGTAGCGAACAAAGCAACGGCCCAGCCCCCAGGTGACCGCGGAGCCGGCCGGCAGGGTTCCGGCGGGACAACGCGAATAGTCGAGCAGCGCGCGCCAGGCGACGAAGCCGGTGTACCGAGCCGGATCGGCGCCGACCAGTGCCGCGCGCACTGTCGAGCGCAAGCCATCGGCTGCGACGACGAGATCTGCCGTCCAGCTTCGGCCACCCGTGCTCGCGACCCGCACCGACATTGCCGATGCTTCCACAGACTCGCAGGGCGTAGCGGTCTGCAACGCGTCGGGTTGCAACTCAGTGAGGCTCGACACCAGAGCGGTATGCAAATCAGCGCGATGCACGAAGGCATAGGGCACGCCGTACTGTTCGATCGCGCGCGCCCCGCGCACGATGCGGCCCGTCTCCGCGCCGCTCACGGGATCCTCGGAGATCTGGTAAGGCGGCAGGAACAGCGCCTTCTCCAGCTTCGGCAGCACGCCCAGCCAGGCCAGGGTTCGCATCGCGTTCGGACTCAGCGTGAGCCCCGCACCGACCTCGCCCAGTTCCGCAGCGCGCTCGAGCACGCGAACCTTCCAATCGCTGCGCGCCAGCGCAATCGCGGCCGCGAGTCCGCCGATGCCGGCACCGACAACGATGGCCTCGCGCTTGCTCATGCACAGATCGGCATCAGGTCCAGGTAAATGTGACGGCCTTGGTCCGCAGGTAGAGCTCCAGCGCGTCGGCGCCGAACTCGCGCCCCCAGCCCGACTGCTTGAAGCCGCCGAAAGGCATCGAAGGATCCATCGCCGCATGGCAGTTCACGCCGACCTGACCCGAGTCGATCAGCCTCACCATCCGATGCGCGGTGGCGATATCGCGCGTCCAGACGCTGCCCGACAGACCATATGGCGTGTCGTTGGCCAGTTCCGCAAGTGCGTCGAGGTTATCGTGATCGAAAGTCTGCACCGCCATGACCGGGCCGAAAATCTCCTCACGCACGACGCGCATCTCGGGTTTGCAGTCGACGTACACGGTCGGCGCGACGAAATGGCCACGACCAGTTGTCGGTTCGCCACCCGTCAGGCAGCGCGCACCCTGTTCGCGTGCAGACACGAAGAATCCTTCGATGCGTTTCTTCTGCACGCCTGAGATCACCGGCCCGATCATCGTCGAGCGTTCCATTCCGGAGCCGATCGGCAGCCCCTTCGCAAACGCTGCGATCCCCGACGTGAGCTCCTCGGCAATGGATTCGTGCACGAACACGCGGCTGCCGCAGACGCAGTTCTGTCCCTGCAACAGGAACGTGGCGAGTGCGACACCCGGGATCGCGTGCTGCAGGTCCGCATCAGGGAACACGAACACCGGGGACTTGCCGCCGAGCTCCAGCGACACTTTCTTGAGGTTCCCAGCCGCGGCCCGCACGATGATGCGACCGACTTCGGTCGAACCCGTGAACGAGATCTTGTCAACCTGCGGATGCTCCGCGAGTGCCGCACCCGCAACCTCACCCAGGCCATTGACGACGTTCAACACGCCCTCCGGCACGCCGGCCTCGGCGGCGAGCTCTGCCAGCAACAGCGCGGCGAGCGGCGCGTCTTCTGCCGGCTTCAGCACCAGGGCACAGCCTGTGGCCAGCGCCGGCGCGATCTTCAGCATCTCCATGCCGAACGGGTAGTTCCACGGCGTTATCGCGCCGACAACGCCGACCGGCTCGCGCGCGGTGTAGGCGAACAATTCATCCGGCCGCTTGCCGAGCGCTGACGACGGCAAGGTCTGACCGGCAATCTTGGTCGGCCAGCCCGCGTAGTAGCGCAGGAACAGCGCGCTGAACATCGAGCAGGATTCCGCAATGCCGATCGGCATGCCGTTATCGAGCACGGCGAGCTCAGTGATCAGCTCAGCGTTTTTCTCGATCAATTCTGCATAACGCAGCATCGTCCGCGTGCGCTCATCCGGGGTGAATCGGGCCCAGGGACCGCGCAACGCCGTGCGCGCTGCCTGCACGGCACGATCCATGTCTTCGGCAGACGCCAGACCGACGCGCGCGATGACCGCTTCGGTGGCCGGGTCGGTCACATCGAGCTCGCCACCCGTGTAGTCGAGCGTGTGTTTACCGCCGATCCAGAGGCCGTGTTTGCGCGCCAGGAACTCGCGAGTCGCTTTGCTGGTCATGTCTACTCCGATAAATCGAGATCGTGCCCGAGATTTGCCTCGACCGCTGCGCGAAATGCACTCAGCCCCGCGGCGAGATCCTGCGATGCGACCCCGAGTGATTTGTACAGGGTGATGTCCGCGGGCGACGCACGACCCGGTGCACGGCCAGCGAGCACTTCGCCAATCTCGCCAACCACGCAGTCCGCAGCGACCACGCCCGCGGCAATGGCAGCGCGCAGCTCACCGGCTTCTGCCGCCGCCGAGGCGCGCAGATCGACGTAGATGCGCGCGCGGCGCACGCATTCGACGTCGACCTCGGCCGTCGTCGGGATCGCTGAGCCGACCAGGTTCAGATGCATCCCCGGCTCGAGCCAAGCACCGCGCAGGATCGGTTCCGGGCTCGAGGTCGTTGTGCAGATGATATCCGCGCCGCGCACCGCGTCTTCAGCCGTCGCCGCGACCGTTACATCACCGAGACCTTGTTCGCGCAGCCGTGCCGCGAGCGCGGCAGCACGCTCCGTCGAGCGACCCCAGATGCGAACCTGGCGGATCGGGCGCACCAGCGGGATCGCCAACGCATGCCGTTCAGCCTGCGCACCGGTGCCCAGTATCGCAAGCGTGCTCGACTCGGGCCGCGACAAGGTGCGCGTCGCCAGGGCGCTGGCCGCCGCAGTGCGGATCTCGGTCAGCACCCCACCTTCCATCAACGCCAGCGGCAGACCGGTGTCGGCATCGAAGATCACGACCATGCCGACGTGCGAGCCGTGCGGGTCACCCGCAGGTCGCGGAAACTTGCTGACGATCTTCAGTCCGAAAACGCGCTGCGAGGCAAGTACGCCCGGCATCACGACCAGCTTGCCCTTCGTGCCGCGCACGGGGAGGTTCATGCGCAGCGGCAGATCGGCCTCGCCGGCCGAGGTTGCAATCATGGCCGCCTCGACCGCATCGATGCAGGCACTGATCGGCAGCGCGCGTTCCAGCGTTGCGCGCGTCAGGACGCGCATCAGCGCGCCGGATCCGCACCGCGCGGCGGCACGAACCGCATCCGCTGCTGGATCTCGGCAACATCCTGCGCCCGCTCGAAAGGTTCGGGCATGGGATCCCCGGGGCGACGCGGTTTGCCGATCGCGGCAAACCAGTCCTCGAGGCCTGGTGGGAAGAATACCCAGTGCAGCTTCATGTCCACGGCACCGGTGTTCTCGATGATGTGCCGGGCATTGCGACCGAACAGCACCGTGGAGCCCGGCTTCAGTGGATAGCTCTGACCTTCAATCTCGCAGCGACCTTCGCCCTCATAGATGAACACCAGCTCATGATTCTGCTGATGACCGTGCTCGCGCACGTGACGTCCCGGCGGCAACACCTGGGTGCCGGCCGAGAATGAGTCGTAGGGCGTATTGGCCGGCGACAGCGACACCGTGACGTAGCCACTCGAGGGCAGCGGCTGCCAGAACGATCGCGCCTCGTCCGGCTGGACCACCGCAGCCCAGCGACCGCCCACCGGGGTCACGCCCGACCTCCGGCCAGACGTGCGTCGGCGGGGCGCTGCACCGCGGGCTGCTGGAGAAAGTCCAGCAGCAGCGCGTTGAAGGCGTCGGCATTGGTCACGGGGTAGAAATGTCCGCCGCGGGCGAGCAGTTCGAGCTTTGCGCCGGGAATCCGCTCGGCGACTTCCCGCTGCATGCCACACGGAGTCAGCTGATCGTCCTCAGCGCCGATGACCAGCGTCGGGGTTCGAATCCGGGCGAGGTCATTGCGCAGGTCGTGCGACATCACGGCTGCAAGGCGGCTCAGCTCGATCTCCAGGCCTGGAAAATCCGGCATCCGGTTCTGGAGGTGCTGTGCCAGCGAGCCGAAATCCGGACGCAGGACTTCGGCCGGCTGAGCGAGCAGAGAACTGAGAAAGTAATAGGCCTGAGGTCCCTGCGTGATCAGCACCTGCCGACGCAGCCGGAAGGTCTCGATAAAGAGTTCCGTCGGGCCCGCCCAGCCGGCGGAAATCACCAGACGTTCGATTCGATCGGGGTGATTCAGCGCCAGGAACTGGCCTATGGCGCCACCGGTCGAGTGGCCGACCACGTGCGCGCGCTCGATCTTCATGGAATCCATCAGCGCAATGACGTCCTCAGCCATCTGCTCTGCCGAATAGATGATGTGCGAGCGGCTGCTGGCCCCAGTGCCGCGATGGTCGTGAGTCACCACCTGAAAGTGCGGCGCCAATGCCGGGACCTGCTTGCGCCAGAAACTGCCGCGCCCACCCAACCCGGCAATGAGCAGCACCACCGGACCTTCGCCAACGTTGTCAACGCTGATTTCCGCCGGACCGAAGCTCGAATTGATGCTGATCATGGACGCCACGAATCTACCCCCGCTTGCTTTCCACATTGTCGCCCCGGCGACCGGTGCGAACCCAATGCGTTCTGCGCCCACTGCCATGCGCCAACTGTATACTCCGAGCCTATGGAACTGCGGCAGCTGCGCCACTTCGTTGCGGTGGCCGAAGACAGGAATTTCTCGGTCGCTGCCAAGCGCGTATGCCTGAGCCAGCCCGCCCTGACCCGCAGCATCAAGAATCTCGAAACGGACCTGCAGACCACGCTGTTCGAGCGTAGTCCGTTGGGCGCCTTGCTGACCGCCTCGGGCGAGCGATTCTTCGACTACGCGCGAATGATCCTGAACGACTGCGAGCGCGCCGGCAACGAGATTCGCTCATTCAGGGAGGGTATCGCGGGACCGGTATCGATTGGCATCGGCGCACTCTTCGCCACCTGGATCGGAGACGAAGTCGTTGAACGCAGCAACGAGCAGCTTCCCGGCGTGAATCTGACTGTGATTGAAGGTTTCTTCGAGGATCTGCTCGGAATGCTGCGTGCGGGCCGAATCGACTTTGCGCTGATCAACTTTCCGCACGCCAATTCCGAGAATGACGTGCTGATGGAACCGCTGTTGCGTCTGCAGGCGCAGCTGATCGCCGGCGCCGGGCATCCGCTCGCGCGCGCTCGTCGGGTCACTGCGCGCGAATTGGGCAAAGCGAACTGGGTGGTGGCCAACCAGGCACACTCCATCGATGTCCTGCGCCAGTTTTTTGCCGGCTACGAATTACCGAGCCCGAATGTGCTGCGCACGAATTCCCTGTCGCTGATCAAATCTCTGGTTCTGGATCGAGGCTACGTGACGGTGATTTCGGATTCGGTCATGAACCGTGAAATGAGCCGCGGGCTGGTCAAGGCCGTCAAGGTCTCAACACCGGTGGTGCGCCGCCAGGCGGGGCTGCTCTATCTGAAGAACCGGCTTAACAGCCGTGCCGCGACTCAGGTCATGCAGATCGTCCGGGATCTGGCCCGCGAACGCTGAGTCCTCGCGGCACCGCCGCGATGCATGCCATGCATGGGGCACGGCCTAGATTCGATTGGCGCCCAACCCGCCGCTCATCCTTTAATGCTGGATTAGCAACTGACTAGGGTGCCCCATGCCGTTCAACTCGCAGCCGATACGTCCTGTCAGCGAGCAGGATATCGACACCTACGCCCGCGACGGGGTCGTGTGTCTGCGCAAGGTGTTGCATCCCGACTGGATAGCGAGCCTCGAACCCGTCGCACGACGCCTGCTGATCGACAAGCAGGACTTTGGTCTGTTGCCGACCTATCCCGGACGCTACATGTCGCGAACCATTCCGGAATTCCGGCGTTTCGTGTTCGAGTCAGCGATTGCCGAAGCCGGGGCAGGCGCAATCGGCTCGCGCACGGCGCGGTTCTTCTTCGATGAGATTTTCGCGAAGGGCCCGCAGTCGACCGAGAGTACGATCTGGCACACCGATCGCATGGGCTGGCCGACCACCGGCGTGATGGTGCCTTCGATCTGGGTGCCGTTGACGCCGATCACGGAAGCCAACTCGCTCGAGTGCGTCGCGGGTTCCCAGACCGACGACAAGCGCTACTGGCTGTTCTCGCCGAACGCCCGCAAGATGATCAAGCCCGCTGATCGGCCCGGGCATCCCGATGGCGAGGCGCTTCGCAAGGATCCAAAGGTTCGCTTCCTGAAGTGGAACATGGAGCCCGGCGACATACTCGTCGTGCATCCGTGGACGATGCACTACAGCCACGGCAATCCGACCGACGACTGGCGTATTGCGATCAGCGTGCGAATCTTCGGCGACGACATTCGCTTTGCGCCGCGCCCGGACTGCGTCAATCTGGCCGGGGTCAGCCTGGATGAGATGATCGAGGGCGAGAGTCCGGACGGACCGCTGTTCCCGATGCTCTACAACGCCGACGGCAAGCGCGATGACGACTCGGAATTCCCGCGCGGCTTCGCAACCCGCTGGAAGCGCGCGCGACTTGGCGACATCAACGAATACGAAACGTTCGAGAAGAGTCTGAAAGCGCAGAGAACCGCACAGGCGGGCTGAAGCAAAGCATGCGCATCGTCGATGTGCTCACCGCGGATGCGCTGGGCGCGTTCTACTTCGATGATCAGGCAGCACTGCGCGCCGGACGGGCAGCCGACGGCTTCCACTATCTGGGCGAGCCACTGACCAGTGGCTTCAGCTCCGTGAGAATGCCTGCCGCGATCGTCGCGATTGGCCTCGTGCTCGAGGACGGCTCGGTCGCCTGGGGCGATTGCGCAACGGTGCAGTACGCAGGCGCCGGTGGACGCGAGCCGCGGGCAACCCGCGATCAGCTGCGCGACCAGGCGCTCAACGTCGTGAAGCCGCAATTGCTTGGTTGGGATGCCGCACCGTTTCTCGACAACTGTCGATCCATGTCGGGCCTGCTGCCGCGCGCACTTCAGTATGGGCTGTCCCAGGCGCTGCTCGGCGCCGCCGCAGCCTGCCACAGAATCACAGCGACCGAAGTGCTGTGCGAGTCTTTCCGGCAACCGCTGCCGCATGCACCCGTGCCGCTGTTCGCCCAGAGCGGCGATGAGCGCCATGTCAACGTCGACAAGATGCTGATGAAGCAAGTCGCTGTGTTGCCACATGGACTGATCAACACGCGCGAGAAGTTTGGAAGTGACGGCAAGGTGTTTCGCGACTACGCGCTCTGGGTCGCCGAGCGCGCCCGCCGGCACTGTGGCGGTGGCGACTATCAACCCGTGCTGCACTTCGATCTGTATGGCATGGCGGGGCTCGAGTTCAATCTCGACATCGCAGCCATTGCCTCGTTCATTGCTGCACTCGAGAAGGATCTGCGGCCCTTCCAGCTGCAGATCGAAACGCCGTTCGACTTCGGCAGCCGTGACGCGCAGCTGGAGGGTTTCATCGCCCTTCGCGCCGCGCTCGAGGAGCGCGGCGCGGCGACGCGTCTGGTTGCTGATGAATGGTGCGATACGCTTGCCGATGTCCACGAGTACACCCGACACAGAGCCGCGCACATGGTCCAGATCAAGATGCCCGACATTGGCGCGATCAGCGACAGCGCCGCAGCGGTACTCGCGTGCCGGACTGCAGGACTGGGCGCCTACCTCGGCGGCAGCTGCGCCGAGACGGATCTGTCGGCGCGCTATTCGGTCCATGTGGCGCTTGCGACCCGGCCGGACATGCTGCTGGCCAAGCCAGGGATGGGTGTGGACGAAGCCCTGACAATTGTCGGCAATGAACAGCAGCGGACACTCGCGACGATCGCGGCTCAGCAGCGGCGCGCCGCATGACTTCCATGACTCCTGAAGAATATGACTACATCGTGATCGGGGCGGGGTCGGCGGGATCGGTGCTGGCCAACCGGCTCAGCGAAAAACGTGACTGCACGGTGCTGCTACTCGAGGCCGGTTCACGCGACTGGTCGCCGTACATTCACATCCCGGCGGCCCTGATCAAGGCCGTGGGCAATCCGTCGCTCGACTGGTGTTATCTCGCCGAGCCGGATCCGACTCGCGGCGGCAAGGTGGACTTGTGGCCGGCAGGTCGCGTGCTGGGCGGGTCCAGTTCGATCAACGGCATGCTCTACGTGCGCGGTGCCCCGCAGGATTTCGACGACTGGGCCATGGCAGGATGCGCAGGCTGGTCGTACCAGGACGTCTTGCCGCACTTCAAGCGACTCGAGCGCACGCTACTCGGCGATTCCGCCTATCGCGGTCGTGACGGGGGCCTGTGCGTCGAGCCGCTGCGCTCCAAGCATGAACTAGCCACCATCTTCGACGCCGCCGCACAGCGAGCTGGAATTCCCTGGAATGAGGACTACAACGGCGCACAACAGGAAGGCATCAGCGCCCCGCAGGTCACGCAGCGATGGGGACGTCGCTGGAGCGCCGCAAGGGCGTTCATTGACCCGGCCCGCAAGCGCTCGAACCTGCGGATCCAGACGCGCGCGCAGGTCACGCGTCTGCTGTTCGAGCAGCGCGTTTGCCGGGGCGTCGAGTATCGGCGTGGTGCCCAGTTGCACACGGCCCATGCCCGGCGCGAAACCCTGCTCTGCGCGGGCTCGCTCGGTTCGCCGCAGATCCTGATGCGTTCTGGCATTGGCCCCGCTGCGGCGCTCCGCGAACTGGGCGTGCAGCCGCTGGTCGATCGCGCTGCTGTCGGCGGCAATCTCTGCGAGCATCCCGAGGCGATGGTCAGCATTGATGTGAACGTACCGACTTACAACACCGAGATTGGCGGGCCGCGGACGATCTGGCACCTCGCCAACTGGCTGTTGTTCGCGCGTGGACCCGCAACCAGCCCTTACCCGCACAGCGTCGCGTTTGCGCGTTCGCAGCCGGAGGCGACCAGACCAGACATTCAGATCATGCTCGGGCCGTTTGCGTTCTCGTTTACCGAAGCAGGCATCGTGCCGTACGAGAAGCCGGCCGTCTCGGCGGCCATCAACGTCTCTTATCCGCAGTCGCGGGGTCGAGTGAGTCTGCGCTCGGCGGACCCTGCCGCGCCGCCGCGTATCGAGCACGGGCTGCTTTCTTCGGAGACAGATCTCGATGGCTTGATCCGCGGCGCCGAGCTGTGCCGTCGAATCTTCTCGGAGCCCGAATTTGCGCCATACCGAATCGCCGAACGATTGCCAGGTCCCGCTGTGCAGACGCGCGACGAATGGGTCGACTACCTGCGACGCACGGTGTTTCTTGGGTATCACCCGGTCGGCACCTGCCGCATGGGCAGCGATCCGGACGCCGTGGTCGATCCGCAGCTGCGCGTGCGCGGTGTCGAGCGACTGCGCGTCGTCGATGCCTCTATCATGCCCGGACCGATCAGTGGCAATACCAATGGTGCAACGATGATGATTGCCGATCGTGCCGCGTCACTGATACTGCAATCTTCGAGGGCCGCATGAACGACTCAAGTACTGCCACCCTCGCCGCTCCCAACGCGCCGGTCCGCTATGGCTACGCCTGGTGGGTCGTTTTCGTGCTGTGCGTCGCCAGCATCGTCGCGTTCATCGACCGGCAGATCATCAATCTGCTGGTCGGCCCGATCAAGCAGGATCTGGGTCTCAGCGATGTCCAGATCAGCCTGTTGCAGGGCGCCGCGTTCGCGCTGTTTCACGCTGCACTGGCCGTACCTTTAGGCAGACTGGTCGATCGCTACAACCGCAAGTGGATCATCATTGCCGGCATCATCTGCTGGTCACTGGCCTGCGCCGGCTCCGGCCTGGTCAGCAGCTTCATCGCCCTGTTCGCGATGCGGATGTTCATTGGTGCCGGCGAAGCGACGCTGACCCCCGCAGGCTATTCGATGCTCGCGGATTACTTCCCTCGCGAGAAGCTCGGCCGCGCGATCAGCCTGTTCCTCGGCTCCGGCTTCATCGGCTCCGGCATCGCGCTGATTCTCGGCGGCGCGATTCTTGGCCGCCTCGGAACAGCGGAATCGATCGTGCTGCCGCTGGTGGGCGAAGTACGCAGCTGGCAGGCCGCATTCCTGATCGTCTCGCTACCGGGCGTGCTGTGTGTCGCACTGATGTTCACGGTGCGCGAACCGCTGCGCTCGAGCTTCGGCCGGATCGTCGATGCGACCGCCGCATTGCCGCCGTTCAAGGACGTGATCGCCTACATCCTGACGCAGCGTCGCACCATTGGCGCGATCTTCCTCGGCTACTCACTGCTGGCCGCGATGCAGTTCGGGCTCGGCGCCTGGACGCCGGAGTTCTTCGCCCGCACCTATGGCTGGGCGCGCTCGGACATCGGTTATGCCTATGGCCTGAACTACGTCATTGCCGGCACGCTCGGTGTGGTCGTGGGCGGCTGGCTGTCGGACCAGCTTGCGATGCGCGGCTATGCGGATGCGAACCTGCGGACCGGCGTGATCGCGGGCCTGTGCGCATTGCCGTTCGTGATCGGCTTTCCGCTGATGCCGACAGGCACTGGCGCGCTGGCGATGCTGGTACCGGCGACGTTTTTCAGCACGATGCCGTTCGGTGCGGGCACTGCCGCGCTGCCGCTGCTGACGCCGAACCGGATGCGCGGCCAGATGGTCGCGCTGTACCTGCTCTGTGCGAACCTGCTCGGACAGGGCCTCGGTCCGTTCCTGACGGCCGCGCTGACCGACTACGGCTTCCGCGACCCGAGCCAGCTGCGCTACTCGATGTCTATCGCCGCTGGCACGCTGCTGGTCATGGCCATTGCAGTCATTTCTACAGGATTGCCGGCCATTGCCGCCGCGCTGACCGCTGCCGAGAAGGAAGCAGAACGCGGTGGCTGATTACGCCGCAGAGTATCGCCGCTCCATCACGGATCCGGAAGCTTTCTGGGCTGAGCAGGCGCGCTGCCTGCACTGGTTCAAGCCTTACGACCGCGTACTCGATCGCGACGCTTCGCCCGGCGGGCAATGGTTCGGGGGCGGCAAGGTCAATGCCTGCTACGAAGCGCTCGATCGGCATGTCGCCGCCGGTCAAGGAGATCGCATTGCACTGATCCACGACAGCGCGATGGTGGGTTCCGTGCAACGCTTCAGCTACAGCGAATTACGCGATCGCGTCGCGGAGCTTGCCGGCTGGCTGCAGGGCCGTGGCATCGTCGCCGGCGATCGCGTGCTGATCTACCTGCCGCTGATTCCGGAAGCGGTCATCGCGATGCTGGCCTGCGCGCGTCTCGGTGCTGTGCACGTCGTCGTGTTCGGCGGCTTCGGCGCGCGCGAAGTCGCGACCCGCATCGATGACACCGAGCCGAAGCTGATCCTGACGGCGTCCTGCGGACTCGAACCGGGAAGGATCGTCGAATACCTGCCGCTGCTGAATCAGGCGCTGGCGCTGTGTTCGCATCAGCCGTCGAATTGCCTGGTGCTGCAGCGGCCGCAGTCCAGCGCGACCTTGACCGTCGGGCGTGATCTCGACTGGCAGGCGAGCGTGCCGGGCGCGCCGCACGCGGACTGCGTGCCGGTTGCCGCGACAGCGCCACTCTACGTGCTGCATACCTCGGGCACCACCGGAAAGCCGAAGGGCATCGTGCGCGATACGGCCGGCTATCTGGTCGCACTGCGCTATTCGATGCACGCGGTGTACGGCGCCCGAGCTGGCGATGTCTTCTGGGCTGCATCGGATATCGGCTGGGTGGTCGGCCATTCGTACATCGTCTACGGACCGCTCACGCATGGCTGCACGACGGTGCTGTACGAGGGCAAACCCGTGGGTACGCCCGACGCCGCCGCTTTCTGGCGGGTTGCGGCGGAACACCGCGTCAACCTCATGTTCACGGCGCCGACGGCGATTCGCGCGATCAAGCGTGAGGACCCGGAGGCGCGCCTGCCCGCTGCGCACGACTTGTCGGCCTTGCGGGCGCTGTTCCTGGCCGGCGAGCGTGCCGATCCGGACACCGTCGTCTGGGTGCAGCGCGCGCTGCAGCGCCCGGTCATTGATCACTGGTGGCAGACGGAAACAGGCTGGCCGGTTGCCGCCAACTGTATCGGCCTCGAGCAACTTGTGGTCAAGCCCGGCAGCGTGTCAGTGCCGGTGCCGGGGTTCGACATCCAGATCCTCGACGACAACGGGGAGCGGCTCGAGCGCGGCCGCACCGGGTCGATTGTGCTCAAGCTGCCACTGCCGCCCGGTTGCCTGCGCACGTTGTGGCACGACGACGCCGGCTTCGCGCAGGCGTATCTCGCCCGCTTCCCCGGGTTTTACCTGACCGGTGACGGCGGCAATTTTGACGCGGACGGCTACCTCAACGTGATGGGCCGGATCGACGACGTGATCAACGTCGCCGGCCATCGCCTCTCGAGCGGCGAGATCGAGCAATCGCTGGCGGCGCATCCGAGCGTCGCCGAGTGCGCGGTCATTACGGTGCCGGATGCGCTCAAGGGACATCTGCCGCTCGGACTGGTCGTACTGAAAGTCGGCGCAAGCCTCTCGGCCGCAGAACTGCAGGAGCAGCTGGTTGCGCGGGTGCGCGCAGATATTGGCCCGGTTGCCGCGTTTCGTCGCTGCCTGATCGTCAAGCGTTTGCCCAAGACTCGCTCGGGCAAGGTGCTGCGCGCAACCATGCGCCAGATCGCCGCCGGCGAGTCACCGGCAGTACCCGCCACGATTGAAGATCCGGCGGTCCTGGATGAGATACGGGCGGTGCTGAACGCCCATGCAGGCGACGCATAATTCGTGACGCTTTTTGCATTGGCGCAGCGGGGCCGCGCATGCGACGCTGCGCGCCCAGACGTTGCGCCGACGCAACGTCTGGCCATGATAGATGCGCTCGCTTTGTCATTTACTTTGCTCGTGAGGGTTTCACCGTGATAAGGAACATTGCAATTTTTGCAGCGCTCGCTGCAGCGTTACCTGCCGCCGCCCAGACTCCGGCGGAGCCGCCGCGTGCGGTCCTCGAGGAAATCGTCGTGACGGCTCGAAAGATTGAGGAAAATCTGCAACAGGTGCCCGTCGCGGTGACCGCGATCAGCGCCGAGACCATCGAGAACCTCGGTATCCAGGGCTTGGCCGACGTCGCTCGCTTTACGTCGGGCTTTTCCTTCGAGAGCTTCTCCGGGCCGCTCTCGGCGCCGGTCATCCGCGGCCAGACGCAGACCCGCATCGATCTGCCAGTGCAGAATGTCGCCTCGTTCTTCAACGGCGTCTATCTGCAGCGCAACTACATGGTCGACGCATCACTGCTGGACTTGGCGCGGATCGAAGTTATCAAGGGTCCGCAGTCGGCACTTTACGGCCGCAACGCATTTTCGGGTGCGATCAACTACATCACGCGCAAGCCCGGTAACGAGTTCGAAGCCTCCTTGCAGGCCACGGTCGGCTCAGACGAGAAGCGCGAGATCCGCGGGTCGATTTCAGGTCCTGTCACCGATTGGCTGGGTGTGCTACTGGCCGCCGGCAAGTCGGAATTCGATGGCACGTGGGAGAACAACCATCCGCTCGCATCTCAAGGCAATGGCACGCGCGACAATCTCGGCGGCCACGACAACAACGCGTTTCTGGCTGCGGTCACCGTACAGCCCCTTGAAAGCCTGAGTTTCGAAGCCGCGTATTCGCGCAGCGAGCTCGACGCTGAATCAAGGCCCCAGTACGCGATCAGCACGCCGGGACTGCTTTCCGCAGTGAATCCTCTGAACTGCTCATCGACGGGAGCGCCGGGCACGACGCCCGTCAATCGTCTGTATTGCGGCGAGATTCCGACCCTGCCGGTGCTGGTCGGCTCCGAGCTGAGTGGCCCGCTGGCCCGCCCGCCCGGAGTTGTTCTGGACGTGCGCTCCTTCGGTCAGCGCGGCACCAGTGAGCTCGCCTCACTGACCACGCGCTGGGAGATCACGCCAGACTGGTCCGTGAACTATCAGCTGGGCTATACCAGCACGTCCGTAAACTCCTCCGGCTCCCCGGCGCGCAACGCCACGATCGGCGCCCAGCCGTTTCCCGGCAACCCGGTCACGGGTCTGGTCGGTTTCGACTCGCAGCCGAACGGCAGCTTCAGCAGTACCAGCCACGAAGTACGCGTCGAGTGGGAGCCGAATGGAATCATCCGCCGCGCGATGCTCGGCGGCTTCTCGTCCCGAGCGCGTGACAACGCCTCGTCCTGGAGCCGCTGGGCGACGCCGCTCGTGCTGACGGATCCGCAGCTGACGTTCACGTTCGCCAACACCTCGCGCAATGACGACGTCAGTTCCATCTTCGGCCTGCTGGGCGTCGACGTGACCGAGCGCTTCTCGATCACAGCCGAAGTACGCTACACCGAGGAAACGCTCGAGCTGCTGGCACGCGCGACGTCCCCGGGATTCATCCCGAATCCGCTCGACTCCACGTCACCGATCATCCGCCGTCAGGAAAATGACTTCGACTACGTGACGCCGCGGCTCGCATTCGACTACAAGCTGACCGAGAGCAGCCTGGCGTACTTTTCAGTTGGCAAGGGTGTGAAGTCGGGCGGCCAGAACGTGCCGGGCCTCGATCCGCTGCAGGACATCTACGATCCGGAGGAGAACTGGTCGGTGGAGCTTGGCTCGAAGAATGATTTCCTCGATGACCGGCTGCGCTTCAATGCAGCCGTCTATTACATCGACTGGACCGGCATCCAGGGATCGGTCGCGCGCAACTACCCTGGCAGCGGCCGCACTCTCGGAGTGACCTGCTTCACGGCCTGCGCACAGCCGATGGCCGGCACGCCGGTGCCCGTCATCGTCGGCAACCTGGGCGATGCGACCGTGACCGGCATCGAGATCGATGGCGCCTGGCTGCTCGGCGATTCGGTTACGCTGACCTATGCTTTGTCCTATCAGGACGCGCAGTACAAGGACGGCCAGATCTCGCAGCGTGCGGCAAATGCCGAGAACTGCGACGGCATCATCTGCGCGGCCACCGTGCGTGGTTCGCTCGGTCGTCCGATCAGCGGCGCCGAGATCGGCGGCAACACTCTCGAGCGGCAGCCGCCCTTCCAGGGTGCCTTGGGAATCGACTATACGTTCCAGCTACCCGTGCTCGCGGATGCCGAGTGGACGCTCGGCGGCAACGTAACCTTCCAGGACAGGCAGTACGCTGACGAACTGAATCTGGCGACCGTGCCTTCGCGAGCGCTGTTCGATGCGGCGTTGCGCATGGAGCTGGGCGGGTTCACCGCTCGGCTCTGGGCGCGCAACCTGTTCGATGAAGAGTACGTGACGAGCTCGCTGTTCCTGATCGGCACGGATGGAGCTCGCTCCGTAAGCTACGTGCCGTTCCTGGGCGAGAAGCGCACAGTCGGCCTGACGGTTGGCTACAAGTTCTGAAGCACTGGTGAGCGCGCGGCAGGAGGATGATCCTCCCCTGCCGCGCGCCACGATCATCAGTTGGGCGACCGGGGCGTTTGGCGTCTCGGTGCTGATGAACGGGATTTCCGCGCTCTCGCTGTTCTATTTCACCGTTGTCCTGAAAGTTGAACCCGCGCTCGCGGGCACGCTGATCTTCGCCTCGCGCATTTACGACGCGGTCACTGATCCGCTGTCGGGCTGGCTCAGTGACCGCTCGAAATCCAAGATGGGGCGCCGCCGCCCGTATCTGCTCGCCGGAGCGCTGGTCTCGGCGGTGTCGTTTGCGGCGATCTTCAACGTGCCTTTCGACGGCCCCGGCACGCAGACGTCGATCTACATCATGGTCATGTTGCTGCTTTACACGAGCGGCTACTCACTGTTCAACGTGCCCTACATGGCGATGCCGGCCGAGATGACCAAGAGCTATCACGAGCGCTCGGTGATCCACGGCTATCGGGTCGCGGCCGCCGCGCTCGGGGGCCTCGCCGTGCAGTTGATGGCAGGCGTGCTGCTGGAGACCCTGGGCAAGGGGCAGCAGGCCCACACGGTGCTCGGCTACATCGGTGCGACGCTGATCCTGATCACGATGCTGTTCACGTTCTTCGGCACGGCGGGGCTGAAGCTTGAGCAGGCACCGAAGACCACCTTGGGCTTCGGTGAGCAGCTGCGCGGCTTCATCGCGAACAAGCCGTTCCAGCTGGTGCTGTCGGTCAAGCTGGTGCAGCTGATCGGCATCAGCGCAAGCTCAGGCGGCCTGCTGTTCTTTCTGGCCAACGTGATCGACAAACCCCTGACGCTGCTGCCGGTCATCGGCCTCGCGACCACGATCGGCGTGCTGAGCGCGACCCCTGCCCTGCTATGGCTGTCACGCTCGATCGGCAAGCGTGGTGGCTACGCAGTGTCCGCCACGATGACAGGCCTGGGCGCACTGTCCTGGGCGCTCGCACAACCGGGCGAGCCGGCCTGGGCACTCGCCTTGCGCGGCTTCGTACTGGGCATCGCGTTTTCCGGCAACGTGATGTTTGCGATGTCGATGCTGGCGGACAGCATGGAAGTCGATCATCACAACACCGGGATGCGCCGCGAGGGCATGTACTCGGCGCTGTACAGCTTCGTCGAGAAGCTGGCCTCCTCGGTGGGACCGTTGATCCTGGGCGGCGCGCTGTCGATCGCGGGATTCGATCCGTCGAGCCCGCCGTCGGAGGTGACCGCAGAAGTCCGCCAGGCCGTGCTGCTCGGCATCGCCTATGTGCCGGCGGCAATGGCGGTCGTCGCAGTGGGCATACTGTCGTTCTATCGCCTCGATGAAGCCGCTTTGACCGCGTCGCGGGCCCGGGCGCGGGCCCCACGCAAGGAGACACCATGACTACGACGCCACAAGAACCGGCTTTCCTGCCGCACCCGACCATGGACCGGATGCTCGATGCACTGGTCGCAATCAGCGCGGAACTGTCCGCGGAGCGCGAACGTCGGCAGGTGCTGGAGCAGGTGCTGGCCGCACACGGCGCACTGAAGCCGAACGAAATCGAGCAGTACCGCCCGAATGCCGACGAGCTGGCGCAGCGAAAACGCGAGCGCGATGCTTATGTTCGACGTATCTTCGGATCACTCGGTCAGCCGTGAGCGCGGCGCAGGCGAAGGAGGCCAACAACATGGAACGCGGATACCTGGGGCTGCTGCCCCGCGCACCCACGCTCGAAGATGAAAGTCATCTGGGCTTCTATGAGAGCCTGCGAAACTTCTCGATCGGCGAGATGTTCCCGCGCGTCGCAGCGGCAACCGAAGCTGCGGCTGAGCGCGCCGGTCTTCCCGGCCGTGGCAGCCAGGGGCCAGTCGATTCACTGGTTCGTGCCGCAGACGCGGTACCGCTGGTGGCAACCTGGAAACGTTTGATGCGCACGCAGCAGCAGCGCACCTGGTGGAAAGTCCGCGACACCCTGCTGACCGATGCTGCTCGCTACGAGCGCGCGCTGTCTGATGCCGAAGCCGCGCATCCAGGCAAACTGCACTACGACCCTGCGTTCGTCGTGCCCGACTACGCGCGCAAGGAAATCCACCTGCAGCCTGGCGGCTACGTCGGCGACAGCCTCGCCGGCTACGTGTTCCATTACGGCACGCAGGTGTTCTATCAGGGCCAGAACGACCAGGACGAACTGCACCAACAGGTCGTCGACATGGTTGCGCTGCCGCAGGACGGCAAAGTCGAGCGCGCGCTCGATCTCGCCTGTTCGATCGGACAGGCCACGACGCTGCTGAAGCAGCGCTTGCCGCGGGCAGAGGTCCGCGGGCTCGATGTCGCGCTGCCTTTGCTTCGTTATGGCCACAAACGCGCGACTGGTCTTGGCATCGACGTGAACTTCAAGCAGGGTCTCGCCGAGCAGATCGACTACCCGGACGGGCATTTCGACGTCGTGCTCGCCTACATCCTGTTCCACGAAGTTCCCGAATCCCTGTTCAGTCCGATCATTGCTGAAGTGGCGCGCGTGCTGCGGCCGGGCGGCACATTCACGATCGTCGATGCGCCCAACGGCCAATCGTTCCCAGCCGGTCAGCGGCTGTGGATGCAATACGACGCCGAACACAACTGCGAGCCCTACTCGCCCGCGTTCGTCGCTGCCGACCTGCCCGCACTGCTCGAGCAGCACGGACTGCGTGTCACGCATGTGGGCCCGACCCCGACATTCCTGTGGTGCACGCAGTGCGAGAAGCCGCCAGCGTCCTGAACGATCCGCTGCCGCGCTGGCGCGAGCAGTTCGGCGCCGGTGCGTTCCGCGACGATCTCCCTAGCCGGGAGCTGTACTCGCAGGATGTCTACCGCGCAGGCCAGCTGCCGCTGGCGGTGCTGAGTCCGGCCAGCGTCGCCGATGTGCAGGCGATCGTCGCTGAGGCCGCGCGCAGCGCTATCGCGGTCCATGCGCGCGGCGGCGGCATGTCCTACACCGATGCCTACCTGCCGGATCGCCCTCGCGCGATCGTGCTGGACCTGTCGCGACTCGATCGCATTCGCGCAATAGCTGAAACGGACCTCTATGTCACGGTCGAAGCGGGTTGCACCTGGGCAGCGCTCGACGCTGCGCTCGCGCCGCGTGGCCTGCGCGCGGTGTTCTGGGGACCGATGTCCGGCAAGACCGCGACGATCGGCGGCGCGATGTCGCAGGGCTCGGTGACGTTCGGCTCCGGCCGCAACGGGCCCTCGGGCGCTGCCGCGCTCGGCTTCGAAGTCGTGCTCGGTGATGGACGACTGGTACAGACAGGCTCGGCGGGTCAACCGGGCCACGCGCCGTTCTTCCGCCACTACGGACCCGACCTGACGGGGCTGTTCGCTGCCGACGCCGGCGCCTTCGGGATCAAGACGGCCGTGACGCTGCAGCTGCAACCGCGTCCCGCCTGCGGCGACGGACTGTCCTTCTCGTTTGATGACTTCGATTCGCTCGCGCGAGCCGTTGCCAACGTCGCGCGCCATGGGCTGGCGACCGAAGTGTTCGGCGCCGAGAGCGCACTGATTCGCTGGGTCGCCGGTGAGCAGGCGCTCAAGCAGGATCTGCAGGCGCTGCTCGCGGCCGGCCGGGCGCAATCGAATCCATGGCGCGCCGCGCGCCAGATGTACCGGATTGCGCGCAGTGGACGCCGCTTCCTCGAACGCTCGCGCTTTACGGTCAGCTTCCTGACCGAAGCCAGCGATACCGCACGCCTGCGACTCGCGCTCCGCGACCTGCGTCGGGCTGTCGGTCGCGATGGCAGCGAGATTGCGAACACCATGGCCGCCGTGACCCGCGCGATGCCGTTTCCGGATCCGATGGTACTGGGGCCCGAGGGTCGCCGGCTGTTGCCGCTGCATGGAATCTTTCCGCATTCCACAGCGCCCGCCTTCGATGCCGCGTTCCAGGCGTGGTTGGCGAAGCAACGCGCGCAGCTCGAACAGCATGAGGTGCGGGTGTATGTTGTCTACGCGACCTGCGGCGCCAGCAGCTTTCTGTACGAGCCGGTCATCTACTGGCGCGACAGCTGGCCGGCACTGCATCGAAGCGCGATGCCCGCGGCAATGCTCGCGAACTGGACCGAGCCGCCAGCCCATCCTGCGGCCCGCGAACTGGTCGAGCGCCTGCGCGTCGAGATCATTGATTTGATGTACCAGCATGGCGCCGCGCATCTGCAGATCGGTCGCGCGTATCCGTACACGCGCGAGCGCAACCCCGCAACGCTGGCCCTGCTGCAGGCGCTGAAGCGGGCGAGCGACGGTGCCGCGATCGTGAATCCAGGCGCGCTCGGCCTGTAGCGTTCGACTCGCTGGTTTCAACTCGCTAATTTCTGTAGCGCAGCTGCAATCCCGCGAATGCCAGCGCGTCGAACCGATCAGTTTCGGTAACGCCGGCGAGTCCTTCGAGCTCGAACTGCGGCGTAAGCGCGTACCGATAGCTGACGCTCAAGTTGCGGCTGTCGTCGTCCGTCACCGCGTCGCGCGAGAAACCGAGATCCAATGTGACACCGGAGCGGGAAAAACTGCGCTCGATGCCCAGAGCGACATGATGATCGACGGAGCCGACGCTGCGCGTGACGAAAGAACTCAGCAGAGCCTGCAGGCGCGGAAAATCTGCAAGGTTGGGTAGGCGCGACGCGGTGATCACTCGATCGAGTCCGGCATCGTGCTCGTAGCTCAGCGCCCTGACATAACCGCCCCAGCGATCGCCGTAGTAGCTGTACGCCAGACCCAGACCCGTATCGACAAAATCCTGCGTAAAGCGCTGCGTGCGCAATGGCAGCGTGATCGTGTAGCCGATCTCGAACTGGCGCGACTCGACCAGCGCACTGATCCGTCCGCCTCCGACACTCCAGGAAACATCGGCCGCCAGCGTGTCTGCACTGAAAAGACTCGAGTCCCGCCACGATCGATACCCGAGACCGAAGCCGAGCGCCGCACCTTGCCAATCGACGCTGGCCCGCCAGGCATCGCCCGTCAGCGCCGCGCGCTGATCGGACGACTCCGCGCGTCCGATACCGGCCGCAAAGCTCCACTGTTCCGTCGGGGCGACACGCGCATCGATGTCGAAACTGTAGCCGCTGGCATCATCGACCAGCGCGCCAGTGGACAGCTCCCACTGAGCCGCCGCCCCGGCCGGTACCGACAGTACCGAAGCCAGGGCGGCGGCCAGCGCTGCGGCCAGCGCTGCGGAATTCACCGCTCGCTTCACTCGGCGCCTGCCTCACGCACAACCGTAGCCGAGCACTTGCCGGCTCCGCGGTCGCAGTCCTTGACGACGGTGCGCTCGATCGTTTTGCCGTTCGGCAGCGTCGCGCTCGTCTCGCGGGTGAACCCGCCGTCGGTACGCGTCGTGACAGCGCGGCGGGTGCCGGTGTTGCCGTTGGGACCCGTGCGGGTTGCCTCGCGGGTCCGTGTACCGGCTTCGGCATCACGCTCGACCGTCACGTCGCGCGTCGCGGTGCGCCCGTCGCTGCCGGTCCAGGTGTCGCGCCGGGTATAGCCGTTGTCGGTCCGTTGACGTTCGCTCTGGCGGGTCCAGCTGCCGTTGCGGGC
>JBBQWY010000016.1:0-63356 GCA_038210215.1 Steroidobacterales bacterium | reverse complement strand
TTCCAGGAACGGCTCCGCAACGAGGTGCCGCTTGGGCGACTGGTCGCGGCGCGCGAGGATGCCGAGTTCGCGGCCTATCTGTGCAGCGCGGCGGCAAACTGCTTCGTCGGGCAGGTGTTCCCGGTCAGCGGCGGCTGGGTGGTGCGCTAGCGTCCGTACAGCGCGCCCGTTCGTTGATGTCAGAGTGAGTGGCGAGGTATCGCGTTGCGCCCTCGGGACCCGCAGCGTTGTCAGCCAGCATCCTGCAAAGGCTATCGTCGAAGCGGGTGGCAGCGATGCCGTTGTCGGCCAGCCAGGTTCTCTGGAACTTGCGCGACTGCACGATGATCCACGGAATGCTGAAGACAAGAACCGGGATCAACGCCAGCCCGAACAACGACAAGAACTGCCCAGCGGCTGGCCGTGGTACTCGAATGCCGCGCCGTCCAGCTGCGTGTTGCCATGGAAGTAGCGCAGGCGTCGAACCTTTGCCCAGGCAGGTTGACGATCCAGATCCGGAAGTACTCCGAACCCGAGCCACGAAACTCGAACGGCAGTTCGCGAGTGGCCGGTGCGGGGCGGGATGCGCTCACTATGCCAATTCCACCTGCCGGAAGGAAGGCCTCGCCAGTTCACGAAGGCGTAGACCCGGCCGGAGTTCGTGAATGCCCCTTCGCGAACGGCGCGCATCTGGCACCGCGAAAAACGCTGTCTTTTCACGAACTTTCGCTCCCCAGCGAGCTGCTTCGCTGCGAAGGTGGGCGGATGAACCTCCGTGCTGAGTCCAGCTGGTCGCGCCGCATGCTGTGCACGACCGCGCTTGGTGCTGCGGCCCTGCCCATGGCGGCAGCTGCCGCGGTACTGCCGGGCGCGGGAGTCCACCCCGTTACCCTGCCCGGCAACGCCGGCGATTCACTGCGGAACTTCATGCGCATGGCCGGCACGCCGGCCGGCGAAACCTGCACGCTGTGTGAGGGCCTGCTCTACGGTCGGCCGCCCGATGCGCTGCCAAACCGATTGGTCGGCTTTCGCTCGGCTTTGATCATCCGGTGCGTCGAGGAGTCGCCGGGCGTGTTTCGTACGCAGCAACGCGAGGCGATGCACTACACGGATCTGGCGCGTGGCGAGCCGATTGGCGAATTCTCGAGTCCCTACGATGGCGCCCGGCTGACTCCGATCGGCTATGTCTCGCCACTTAACACCTACCTGTTCGACGAGCTCGGTTCACGGATGCTGCACCCGACCGACTCGCCGCTGCGTGGGCCGCAGTTCGACTGGCGCACCGATGGCAACGAAGTCTGGGTCACTGAGTCCCGGTTCAATATCTTTCCAAGCAGCATTACCGAGCAGGAGTTCCCGCGGGCGTACTCCGGCCCTGAGCGTCGCAGCGTCGATGTGCTGACCTACAGCACTTCGGCTACTGCCTTTGCAGATTCATCCATCAGTGCACTGCCAGCGCGCGTCTCCCTGCTCAGCGACGCGCCGTGGCCACTGTGGCTGATGCGTGGGCGCGCTGCCGGCGGTGTGCTGTGGCAGGGCTTCGGGCGCAAGTACGCACGCTTTGCAGAGATGCCCGATGCCGCCAGGCGTGCGGTGGATTCGGTTCACCCAGGTTTTCTGGATGAGCCGTGGAAGTTTCCGGAACTCGAGTTCAGTACTGCCGCGCAGCTGCGTCGTCTGCGCGCGGCCGGTGTCCTATGACAAGCGACTACAGGGAGATTGCAGCATGATGTGGCAGGCCAAGTCTTTGCGTTGGAAGGGTCTATCGATTGCCGTAGCATTTCTGGCGACGGGCGCTCAGGCCCAGCAGCCTGACGCCGCTCGTGCGGACAGCCTTGCACTGGAGGAAATCACGGTCACGGCACAGCGCCGGGCGGAGTCCGTGCAGTCAGTGCCGATCGCGATCAGCGCCTTCAGCGAGATCGAGCTCGAACAGCGCAACATCACCGAAACACTCGATCTCGTGCAGTACATTCCGAATCTGATTGGCCACAACAATACTGGCCTGGGTTCTGCCAACGCCTACTATCTGCGTGGTCTCGGCACGACCGAGTCGCTGGCAACCCAGGACCCGCCGGTGGGCACGTACTTCGACGAGATTTACATCTCGCGCCAGAGTGCGAACAATCTGTCACTGTTCGACGTGGAACGCATAGAAGTGCTGCGCGGCCCGCAGGGCACGCTGTTCGGTCGCAACACGACGGGTGGGGCGATCAACGTCATCACGAAGAAGCCAGCGCGCGAAAGCGGCGGCTTTCTGGAGCTCGGCTTCGGCAGCTTCGATGACCGCAACGCGCGCGGCAGTGTCGACCTGCCAATCGGCGAGCGAGTGTTCGCCAAGCTTTCGGGCTTCTGGCACGACGACGAGGGCTACGTCAAGAACATCACGACTGGAGAACGCGTCAATGATAAGAACGGCTTCGGCGGACGATTCGCGCTCACCGCGTTGCTGTCGGATTCGGTCACCTGGGATCTGTCTGCCACCTACAGCGAGAATTTCTCCGCGAATCTGGTCAACTTCGATTGCAATCCAGCAAACCCTGCCGATTGCGGCGGGCGATTCGTTTCGACGGGTTTGCGTCGCAACAACGGCGGCGCTAACCAGCTGGCGCCGCTCAATGTCGCGAACGGCAAGGGCGATCTGCCGCTGGGAGCGGAAACGCGCTTCACACTGCTGGCTTCGAATCTGGAGTTCGAGATCGGCGCCGTCACGTTGAACGCGATCACCGGCTATATCCGCACCGAACAGGACTACATCATCGACTTCTTTGACGGCCGCGCGGCGCCGACCATCAATTTCGGCGTCGATCCAATGACCGGTCTGCCGACGCGCTACAACGTGACCGGCAACATCAATGTCACGCCGGCGGTGCGCGGCCTGACCACCGGCGGCTTCACGATTGCGAACATTGCCGAGAGTGAACAGTTCACGCAGGAGCTCAAGCTGACGGGCAGTCTCCTGAATGATCGCGTTGACTATGTCGCGGGCGTCTTCTATTACAACGAGAAGAACGATACCGACTTCGCGGACATCTTCGTCACCACAGTGCCATTGCTGCTCGCGGATCGCATCGTCGAGAACGACACGACGGCCTATGCCGGTTTTTTCCAGGCGGACTACACGTTCTCGTCACTCTGGAAAGCAACGGCCGGTGTGCGCTACACAGACGAAAAGAAAGACTTCGATTTCACTGACAACCGACCGCAGTGCCAGGTGCTGCCGCTGCCCGCGTCTTGCCTCAGCAGTGCGAACTTCGCGAGTGTGGACGTCGATCTGAACCCGGCGACACCCAACGTTGCGATTCCGCTGACGCAGACCACGAAGATCTGGACGCCTCGCTTTGCGCTGAACTACACGCCGAGCGACGAAATGCTGTTCTTCGCGTCAGCGACTCGTGGCTTCAAATCCGGGTCCCAGTCCGCCAGGGCCACGGCGGTACGGAGCCTGCTGCCGTTCGGACCGGAGAAGGTCTGGTCATACGAGCTGGGTGCCAAGACCGAATGGCTGGGTCGTCGCCTACGCGTCAACGCCACTGCATTCGTTCAGGAAACAGACGATTTCCAGGCCGGCTCGGCGTTCGTCAATCCAGCGAACGGCGCGCTGACGTTTGTGACGCGCAACCTCGGGGGACTCGAGAATACGGGGCTCGAGCTGGAGATTCTCGCCAGACCCATCGAACCCTTGACCGTCACCGTGGCGGTCGGCCTGCAGGACATCAAGTACGTGATTGACCGCAACGAACCAGCGATCGATTCGTTCAACATCCTCTCAGTGGCGGCGCAGCAGGCGGAGTGCCAGGCGAGTCTCGCCGGCCTGCCATCCCCACGCGGCGATACGAATACGGCTGTTGTGCGCGCGCAGCGTGCCTGCACCAGCCTTGTCTCATCGAACGGCGAGCTGGCCGATCCGGTGCGTGCACCGAATCTCACGATCAGCGCGGGCTTGGCGTACGAGATTCCCCTGGCGGCTTGGGATGCGACGTTGACGCCGTCGCTGAATGTGCTGTTCACCGATGATCAGGAAGTCGGCACCAACAATTTGAGCGCATTTCGCAGCAGTTCGGGGGTGTTGAACTTTGCTGCTGACGGGGAGTTCATTCTGGGGTCGTTCTCGGAAGCGCACACAGTCGTGAATTTCAATCTCGCGCTGCGCACGCGCGATGACCGGTGGTTCGCTGCGCTGTCCTGCGACAACTGCTTCAGTGAGACGTATCCTCAGGCGACACTGTCCAACTTCAGTTACATCAATCCGCCCGCGACCTGGGCGGTCAAGGTCCGCCGCAAGTTCTGAGGGCAGTGCGGAGGCTCATGATGTTGAAACATGGAAAACCAGCCGCGGTCACGCGCCGCGACGCTCTGCTCGGCGCGACGTCGTTGGGAGGCGCTGCGCTGAGTGCAGATCTTGGCGCAGCGGCCAGGGTGGAGCCGAGCCCGCCTGATCTGGCATTTCTGAAAAACCAGCCGCTCGTCAACGCCGATCGGCTGCGGTTCTTCATGCGTGAGGCAGGGCTCGATGCTGTGGTGGTCGCGCGCCCCGCGAATGTGTTCTATCTGAGCAACCACTGGCCGCAGCTCGATCGCATGGGTTGGACCGGTGCGGCAATTGCCGTGTACCCGGCGGACCCGAAGCGACCGATCGCGCTGGTCATGCATGCGTTCCTGTACTACTACACGCATTCGCCGGAATCCCTGTTCACGGATCGCCTGGTCTTTCCGTACACGCAACCGGGCGCGCTGCCACCCGGGGCGCGGGCTGACCAGGAGCCGCCGGCGGCACCCGGTCGCTCGATGCGCGTTCAGGACGAGAGCCGAATGTCGGACCGCGACCGCCAGCGTGCGGCGGCACTGGCGACGGCGCGACCGACGTCTGCCGATGCCTCCTGGGCGCTCGCCAAGGCGTTGCGGGAGTTGGGTCTGCAGCACTCCGTGGTCGGTATTGACGATCCTGAGCTCGAAGTCACGCTCCGCACGCGCGGGTTCAGCGCGGCAATCCGTCCGGGAGAGAACGTGCTCCGACGAACGCGGATGGCGAAGTCCGAGGTCGAGATCCGGCTGATGCGTCTGGCGGCCCAGAACAACATGACCGCTGCGATGGCCGCAGCAAGCCAGGCTCGCGAGCTCGGCTCCACGCGACTGCTGCGCTCGAAGTTCTTCTCGGAAGCGGCACTGCGCGGCAACCTCGGCGTGTTCATGGTGGTCAACGGCACCTCGACCGAAGTGCTCGACGAACCGATTCGCGAGGGCATGGCCTTGTCGATCGACTGCGTCAGCACCTGCCGGTTCTATCATGGTGATTTCGCGCGCACGATTTTTGTTGGCGAACCGGCTGCACCCGTGCAGCGCGCTGCCAAGGCGATCGCGACCGCCTGGGGCGACATCCGTTCGCAGCTGCGCGCCGGGTTGCGCTTTGCAGATATTCCCCGTCTCGGCCGTGAGTCGCTGAAGAAGCAGGGCGTTGATCTCAATGTCAGCTTCACGCCGCACAGCGTTGGTCTGTTCCACACGGATCATCCGCAGCCGTCGCTGTTGATGCCGCGCACCCCTGAAGAACTGGTGCTCGAAGAGAACATGATCCTGAGCGTGGACTGCCCGGTGATGGAGTCGGGTCTCGGCGGCACGCTGCACCTCGAGGACCTGATGCTGATCCGCAAGGACGGCGCCGAAGCGATACACGATGTTGCAACTTCTGTGGTGGTGGTATGAGAATCAGTTACTCCTTCGCTGCGGCGCTTGTTCTGGGTGCGCTGTCTGCCTTCGCTGACGCGGCAGCGGTGCCTGCAACGGGTGCCGATGCCGAAGCGATTCGATCGATCGGCACGACCTGGAAGCAGCTCTATGCGGCTGGCAACTACGCCGCGATTCCCGATCTCTATACGGAAGACACAATGGTCATGCCGCGCGGCCGCCCGCGGATCAGCGGCCGCGAGCAGTTGCGGCGTTCGATGGGAGGTCTTGCGGCAGGCCGAAAAGTCGACATCAACGTGGTCGAGCGCGAGCTCACCGTTGACGGCGATGTGGCGTGGTTCGTCGGTGACTTCACGGTGACTTACTCAGCGCGCGAGGGCGCAGGGCCCTCGACCACCGAGTACGGCCGCTCGATGCTGTTGTTCATGCGCGGCGACGACGGCCGCTGGCGGATACACCGCGACATGGATTCACCCGCTCCGGTGCCGGCCTCTTCAATGCCGCCTGTCTGGGATCCGAAGTCGCGCACCGAAGCAAGCGAATGTGATCGTCTCGCGTCAGGCCGGTACGACCGCCATCGGCTCGCAAAGCCAGTGGTCCGTGCCGACATCGATGTGCCAGCGGCGATCCGCCAGTGCGAGGCGGATCTGGCGCGCCTGCCTGGCGACGCGCGCCTGCACTTTCATCTGGGACGCCTGTACGGCTACACGGGCGATGCGGTCAAGACCCGATTTCACCGCGAGGCTGCCGCTGCCGCCGGTGACCCCAACGCGATCTTCCTGCTGGGGTATCTGGACTTCAACGCCGCGAAATCCGATGCCGATCGCTGTCCCGCAGCCGAGAGGATGCGTCTGGCGGCCGATCGGGGCAATTACTCCGCGTTGATCGCCTATCCAGCCTTTACGCTTGAGGGACGCTTCGCGGCCTGCCCCAATGCCGCGACACGGGAGCAACTCGGTGCCTATCTCGCGACCGCGCGATCCGACGTCGACGGATTCTTCGAGACCCTGTTCGCCGAGCACCTGATCCGCGAGGCGCGCGCGCCCTGAGCGACTAGGACCGAACCGCCGATCGCGGTACCCTTGACCCATGCGGTCAACGGTATTGCCAGTCGAGCGGCCACAGAGCGGCTGGTCGCCCGACCTGATGCACGCGGTGCTGTTCTTTGTCGTGATCCCGCTGCTGATTGGCGTGATGCTCGGGGCGACGCGTGCCGGGGTTGCGCAGTTCTTCCCCTGGTCGATCGGCGTCTTGTTCTGGGTCACCTCGACGCTGGCGGTGTGGGCCTGCCTTTATGGCGGATCAGCGCTTGCTGGCGTCCTGCTCCGTCCCTGGCAACCGCCGCTGTGGGTGATCCTGCTGACGGGGGCTGTGATCGGCAGCTTGCCGGCGCGCTACCTCGTGTTCCTGACGGCTGGCGCTCTCGGGAACCAGATGCAGGGCGGGCGGACGCCGCAGACTGCACCGGGTTTCGAGTTGTCGCTGGATTTCTGGGTCTACTACCTGCAAGTCTGGGCCGGCGCATATCTCGCATGGGTGGTCATCGGTCTGGTGTTTGATCGCTGGGCTGGCTTTCCGCGCTACTCCCGTGCCGCAGTTACGGCAACCGCCATCAGTCCGTCGAACACTGTTGAGCAGGAGTCCGTCGCTGCGGTGCCGGTGGCTGCCGCCGCGATGCCGTCGTCGTTTCTCGATCGACTGCCTGAAAAAATCGGCAAGCACGTGATCGCGTTGGAAGCCGAAGATCACTATGTGCGGGTCCATACTGATCTCGGCAGCACGCTGGTGCTGGCCCGTCTCTCCGACGCGATCGACGAGCTCGGCGTTGTCGAAGGGCTGCGCGTCCATCGCTCATACTGGGTTCGCAAGAACGCCGTGCAGAAAGTCTCTGCCAACGGCAAGGGCTTCTTGCTCCGTCTGTCGAACGGCATGGACGTACCGGTGAGCCAGGGCTACAAGGAACTGGTGCGCCAGTCCGGAGTGGTCAGTTGATTCTGGCCACCGCGTTCACGTTCTATTAGGATTCAGAGATGCAAGCTTTTCGGTTTCGAAGTGCCCTGAGCGTCATTGCGGCGCTGCTGCCAATGTGGGCCCACGCTGCCGATACGCCAGCGGTGCCGACCGATCCAACTCTGGTACAGCCGCTGACAGTCGGCACTGAAGCGCCGGTGTTCGTGGCCCGCAATCCGGATGGCAGCGACTACCGATTCGACGCGACCGCGCGCGAAGCGCCGGCGGTGCTGATCTTCTATCGCGGCGGCTGGTGCCCGTTCTGCAATGTGCAGCTTGGCCAGCTGAAGCAGGCCGAAGCGACGCTGCGTGAGCGCGGCTACGAAGTGCTGTTCCTGTCGTCGGATCGGCCGGAGATCCTGCGTTCGAGCCTCAAAGACGACATCGAGAATGAGGTGGCGAACTACACGTTGCTATCGGACGCTGAAGCCCAGGCAGCGCGCGCCTTCGGCGTCGCGTTCCGGCTCGATGACGCGACCGTGGCGCGCTACAAGACGGGTGGACTCGATCTCGAGGAGGTAGCGGGCAATGCGCAACACATCCTGCCGGTGCCTGCCGTGTTCGTGGTTGACCGCGCCGGGACCATTCGCTTTGCGCACTTCAATCCGGACTTTCGGCTACGACTGAGCGCCGAGGAGTTGCTGGCGGCAGCGCCGCCGATCGACTAACTGCCGGTGCCTGAGGCCAACCAGCCGCGCTGCCTGGCGGCGACGCGGAACGAACGGCTGACCGGTATCTCAACACCGTTACAAAGCTGCAAATGATCGCGGTGACGCTGATCGGAGAGCGCCCGCGCCGCCACCCACCATGACCGGTGCACCTGAGCGCCGTCTTCGGTTGCCACTTCGAGCAGCGCATCCGATAGGCGATAGAGAATCAGATCCGAGCCCGCATCGGTGTGCACCCGCAAGTAATGACCCTCCGCCTCAAGCGCCAATATCGGCCCTCGCCGTTCCGCGCGAACCCGCTCCATCAAGGCTAGCGGCGCAGTAGCGGCATCTGACGGCTGGCCAGTACTGGCAGGCTGAGGCGCGGGCGCGGGCGCGGGCGCGGGCGCGGGCCGATAGCCAAAGCGCGGCATTCGCAGGCCATAAAAGAACAGCAGGTTGACGCCAATCCAGAGCAGCGAGTTACTGGGCAGGCGCTGCGCGAACTCCACTGCCGTAGTGGACGGCGTCAGCAACAAGTCCGGATAGGCGTTGGCCTGGATCCAGCGCCGATAGGCATGAAGGACGGGATTGATCAGGACGAAGCCCGCGAGTATCTGGCCCAGGAAGAGCGTCAGCCACAAGGGGCTGTGCAGTCGTCGGAACAACGGCGCTATCACGGCTGTCCCCAAGGCGTTCAGCGGCGTCGTGAGCAGGCACAGACCCATCCAATAGAGCAGCGAGACTGCTCGTGGCCAGTCCGCCGCGCGTCCGACCTGCAGCCATCCGAGCAGGAACCCCATTGTGAGCGGCACGCCGAGGTAGAACCAGAAGACAAGCCAATGCAGCCGAAGCCTTTCCGGATCGCTGTCACGCCGCGTCAGAGGCGCGTTGTCGTTCCCCAAGTCCCTGATTTCTGCATTGCTGCTCATGTCGTTCACGCTGCGCGAGTGCTATTGGCGTCGTCTGCGCAAGATAACGGACGGCGTCCGGGAAATTCCGCCGCGTTTCGGGAAATTGCGCTTGAGACCCCTTAAGCAAAGTATCAGCGTCGTAAGGTGCGCCATGCAAGTACGCCTTTAGGGGCGTGAAAATCGGTGGCGGATCAACAACATTCTGACGATCAGGGGTACGGGGTATGCGAAAGACAGCAGTGATCTTGGCGATGCTGAGCGCAGCTGCGGGCGCGAATGCCCAGACCGTGGCGGTCGGTGGACTTCAGGAAATCGTGGTGACTGCGCGCAAGCAGGTCGAGAACCTGCAGGAAGTGCCCGTATCGATCACGGTGGTCAGTGCTGAGCAAATTGAGCGCCGCAACATCAACAATCTGGCGGACCTGCAGAAGCTGACCCCGGGCTTTACCTGGTCCGAGGGTCTCAGCCAGCTGGACATCCGCCCCGCGATTCGCGGTCAGGCGAATATCCGCGCAGCGAGCCAGCCGACCGTGGGCATCTTCGTTGACGGCAACAGCGTGCCGTGGCGCTCCGGTCTCAACCTGCAGACCGTGGACGTCGAGCGCATCGAGGTCGTCAAGGGGCCGCAGAGCGCCCTGTTCGGTCGCGGCGTGTTGTCGGGCGCGGTCAACTACATCACGAAGCGTCCCCAGAGCGAGTTCGGTGGTTATGCGGAGGCTCTCGCGGGTGGCGATGGCCTCACCGATCTGCGTGCACGGCTCGATATCCCGGCGAATGATGTGCTGTCTATTGCCGTTACGGCGCGTTTGAGCGAGTTCGACGGCTTCTATCGCAATAGTCTGACTGACCGCCCGACCGTGGGCGCCGAAGAAGCGAAGGGGGGCAGCGTCGCGCTTCTCTATGAGCCGAGCGAGACTTTCTCGGCCTACCTGCGTGGCTCGTACTCATGGGAATGGCAGGGACCGCCTGCCTGGCACGTAGTGCCCTCGAACACCCAGACCGGCGCGATGGGCAATCAGGTCTGGTTTATCGGCAAAGTGCCGGCCGATCCGAACCTGATCGCGCACAACTGCGACGCCTGTGCAGGCAACGACCGCAATGTCACATGGGTGACGCTAAACCTCGACTGGCAGATCGGTGGTGGGACGCTCACATCAATGACGGCCTACAACAAGACACTGGTCTACTTCGACGGCGACCTGGACTTCAGTGGGCTCAGCGAAGCGAATCTGCCAGTGGGCTTTCTGCGCAACAACCTGCGCCAGGTCCTCGATCGCAACATCGACAGCATCGGCCAGGAGTTGCGCTACGTTTCGGATCCCACGAGCCGGCTACGCTGGTTGGCGGGCGCCTACTATTACGACGAAACGGTCGACGAACTGGGCCGCACGATCACCGGTACGGTGCTGACGCCGGCGCAGGTTTCGGCGACTCCGAACCGAAACGAAGTCACCTCGACCTCGGCATTCGGCGGTATCTACTTCGACCTGACTCCGCGGCTGACAGCCACCGCCGAGTTGCGCTGGAACAAGGACGACGGCGTGGCCGATTTCATCTTCGGCGGTCTGCCGCGGCAGCTCGACAACACCTGGGAAGCCTGGCTGCCGCGCGTGTCGCTGGACTTCAAGTGGACCGACGACGTGATGCTATACGCGAGCGCCGCGCAGGGTACCAAGCCTGGCGGCTTCAACACCGCGCTCGGCGCGGGAACCGTGCAGCTGCCGGCGAACCTGCTGCCCTTCGACGAGGAAGAAGCCTGGAGCTACGAGCTTGGCGTCAAGTCGACCCTGCTCGACCGGCGTCTGGTCCTGAATGCGGCGCTGTTCAAGATCGACTGGAAAAACGTTCAGGTCGACTCGCAGTTTCTTGCGACACCGCCGGCGGTCGGCTCGGTCGGCTACACCAGTAACGCCGGCAAGGCAGAGATCGAGGGCGCAGAGATCGAGGTGCGCTGGCAGGCGACTGACAGGCTGAGCCTGTCCGCTGGCTACTCCTACGCCCCGGCCCGCGTGTTCGACTACCAAGACACGCGCGCCACCGCCTCCGGCATCTCCACGCTCGGAAAGCAGCAGCTGCCTTATTCTTCCGACAGCACCGCGACCGCCTCGATCCTCTACAACGCGCCGCTCGCTGCCGGGTGGCGTGGCTATGCGCAGCTCGACGGCCTGTTCCGTTCGAGCCAGTACGCGAGCGTCGCAAATCTCGCCGAGACCGGCGACCGGAGCGTCTTCGACCTGCAGCTCGGTCTCACGTCGGACTCCTGGGAGATTGCCGGCTTCGTGAACAACCTGTTCGACGACGACACGGCCATCACCGTCAGTCCCTTCGTGAATGCGCAGACCTTTGTTCGCAACTTCATTGTTCAGGTGCCAGACCCACGCCAGTGGGGCGTGCGGGTGCGATACTCGTTCTGATCATGAGATCCCATCTAACGCGCAGACAGTTCGTCGCGGCGGCCGGGGCTGCCGCGGCTGCGGCAGGCACTCGGGCCTGGTCGGCCGAATCTGGTCTCGACGTCGTGATCATCGGCGCGGGTCTTTCGGGCATGAACGCGGCGATGCTGCTGACAGAGCTCGGCGCAAACGTTGTGGTGCTGGAGCTTGATTCACGGCCGGGTGGCCGCTGCCTGACCAAAGACAACTGGTTCCTCGCGCCCGATCTCGGCGGTGCGCAGATCGGCACCGACTACGCACGGGTGCTCGACACGGCGCGCAAGCTCAACATCAAGCTTGGTCCTGGCGCGCATATCAATGCGCCGTACTCGTTCGTGCTGAACGACACCCTGATCGCCGCGAAGGACTGGGCCGCCTCGCCGCTGAACCGCACGGTCGGCGCGGAGCGCGTCGTGCCGCCGCATACGCTGGGCGGCTATTACGTCGAGCGCCGCTCGCCGTTCACGACGATCGACGGCTGGCTGCAACCCGAAGCGCAAGCGTACGACCTCTCGCTGGCCGAGTGGCTGCGTCGCCAGGGTGCCTCGGATGCTGCACGGCAGATCATCAGCACTTCGGTGGGACGGCCGACCGAGAAGCAGTCAGTGCTGCGCATGATGATGGACGCCACGCGCATGAAGATCGGCATGGATGCGATCGATCCCGAGACCATGAAGGGCAAGGACCAGTACGAGCGTGCAGCGATCACCTCACAGCATGTAGTCGGTGGCACGTCGCGGCTGACCGATGCGATGGCCGCGTCGCTCGGCGATCGCGTGCGCTACGGCCAGCACGTCAAGAGCGTCGAGATGGGCAAGAGCGGCGTCACGGTGCGCTGTGCCGGTGGCAAGAGCTTCCGCGCGAAGCTGGCGCTGGCGGCCGTGCCGTTCACGGTGCTGCGCCATATCGACATCCGCCCCGGCCTGACCGGCACGCAGGCCGAGGCCGTGCGCGGCATGGCTTATGGCAACCAGAGCCAGGTCTGGCTGCGAAACCGCGGCCCGTACTGGGAGAAGGACGGCATTGAAGCGTCGATGTGGACCAACGGCGCCTTCAATCTGATCCGCCAGCAGATCGAGTCGGACGGCTCGCAGCAGCTGATCAGCGCGCTGTCGTTCAGCGACAACGCCGTCAAGCTCGACGCGCTGTCGCACGCCGATCGCGGCCGCTTCGCAATCGCCGAGATCGAGCGCATCCGCCCCTCGACGCGCGGTCTGCTCGAGTTCGTCGGCGCGCACTCCTGGCTGCAGGCTGAAGGCGTACAGGGCTGCAGCTATCAGCTAGAGCCTGGCAGGGCGTTCGAATGGACCCGCAAGATGGCGCTGCCGCACCAGCAACTTTTTTTTGCGGGCGAGCATCTGCGGCAGCTGGAAGTCGGCATGGAAGCCGCAATGGAAAGCGGCGAGCGCGCGGCTCGCGGGATCGCCGACCGGCTTATGGGCTGATCGGCGCGGGGCTGATCGGCGCGGGGCTGATCGGCGCGGGGTTAGGCCGGAGTCGGTGCCTCAAGCCAGTGCGCTGCGCAGCGTTTCGATCTGTTCTTCGGATTCCTCGATCACTTCGATCAATCGCTGCTGGTCAAGGCCGAGCCTCGTGAGAGCGGATACACCCTGCAGGTTGGTCTGCAGCATATGCGGCCACTTCCGGAACGAGGCCAGCAGATCCGCGATGATCAGCACGTCGCCAAGGTCTGCCGGGCCTTGGTGTTCACGGAAGATCTCGTTCTGCAGCTGCACGGCGTCGATCAGGGATTCGCTGATTTCCCAGTTCTCGAGGATGGCTTTGGCAATCTGCGGATGCCAGTCGCTGACGATCTGCTGATAGCTGGCCGTGTCTTCGAGCAGCTCGGTGTGTTTGTGGGCGCGCGTCAGGATGTACAGCTTGCCGATGCCGTGCAGCAGGCCGGTCAGCATCGCTTCATCCGGATTGATGCCGCGTGCGCCACGGGCCAGCGCGTGGCAGGTTGCGGCGACCAGGGCGCTGCGCTGCCATAGCTCATCGAGGGGCTGCTTCAGCTTTCTGAGCGCCGGCGCATTCTTGAGCTGCGAGACTGCGAACGCAATCGACGCGCTGCGTACCGCATTGAAACCGAGCCGCGTCACGGCGGTCTTGAGGTCGGTGACGGCGCGTCCGCCGGGGTTCAGCGCGGCGGAGTTCGCGACACGCAGCAAGCGCCCCGCCAGTGCCGGTTCCGAGCCCACGACTCGCACGACCATTTCCGGCGTCACACGATCATCACTGAGCGTGCGCCGCACGCGAACCACGACATCCGGAAAACTCGGCAGATCGATACGGCCAGCGGACAGTTCGCCGGCCAGCTCCTGCACGAACGCGAACGCCGAGGCGTTCGGTGCCGGTGCGGCGGTTTGCTGTAATCGGTTCATGTGGTGCGTGCGCCTATCCAGAGACGAAGTCTAGGTTCGCCGCCCGATTGTCGAGCACAACTCGGTCACAGTTTGCATCGCGCGGCCCGCGACCGGACAATTGGGGTCATCGATCACTTAGCAGGAGTTGGCCTTGAACAAGCATCATGAATCTAACGCGACGCGGCGCCGCTTCCTGAAGCTGGCCGGCGGTGCGGCCGTTGTGGTGCCGTTTGTGGGTCTGAGTGCCTGTGGCAAACAGGGCGCGCCAGCCCCTGCGCCTGTCCCCGCAGATATGGAGCCGACGCTTACGCCTGAATCCATGAGGTCCGAACTGGCTGCAGAACCCGTTGCGCCAGCTCCGGAACCGGTTGCTCCGCCAGCAGCGCCTGCTGCCCAGAACACTGCGGACTGGCCGCGCCTCGAGGAGAGCGACCCGGTCGCTGCCGCGCTCGGCTACAAGCACCTCGCCTCTGAGGTCGACAAGGCCAAGTACCGGCAGTTCGTGGCCGGTCAGAACTGTGCGAATTGCCTGCAGTGGAAAGGCAGCGACTCGGACGCCTGGGCCCCTTGTGGCCTGTTCCCCGGCAAGCTGGTCGATGCCCGCGGCTGGTGCATGAGCTACGTGCCGAAGGCTTGAGTTTTCTCGCTAGCGGTCGACGCGGATCTCCCAGACCGTCGTCGTACCGCTGATCTCGTTGCCGACAATCAGCAGCGGCTTGCGACTCGGGCTGGCCCAGGCAGGGACGAACTCGAGGCCTTCGGGCCCGAGATCGCCTGCCGCAGGGTTCGATGCTTCCTCATCGTCGTTCAACGAAGGCGTCTGCGTGAAGTCGCGGCGGTTGACGTAGGTCTTGAACAACGGTGCCTTCGGGTTCGACAGGTCGAACACGGCGATGCCACCGATGCGCTCGAGCCCGATGAACGCATACGGCCGACCGGCAACTTCGCCGACGACGACACCTTCGGGCTCAGGGCCCTTGTTGTCGCTGCGGCTATCACGGGAGTTGTCCGTGTTGCTGGCATTGAAGAAGTCCGGGTAGGCCTCGGCAGTGATCTGCTCGAGCAGTGAACCGCTGTCGTAGACCAGCTCGCCCTCGTCACTCCAGATCGTGAACGAACGGCCGCCCAGCACCTGGATGCGGTCGAAGTCGCCGTCGCCGTCGATGTCGCCGGAGAACCGCGTTGCGTTGAGTCGCCCGATCGCGGTGTTCTGCTTCAGCGCCGCCGCGACATCTGGCGGGAAGATCGTCGGATCGAGTCGATAGCCGCTGCTGCCGATCCGAATCTCTTCGGCAAATCCCGTGTAGTCGCGCGCATCACCCTCGTTTGCGGTGATCAGATAGCGCTTGCCGCCAACCTTGAAACTGTCGATCGCATCAGGTTCGTACATGCCGAACACCGGCCAGTTCTCGATCGCAATCGCCGAGTCCCGATCGCTCGCATCGAGCTCATTGCCGGCGAGCGAGTGATCCTTGAGTCCCAGCGCGAGAATCTTCTCGACCCTGGCGTTGCGCAGATCGACAACCGCTATGGCGTTGTTCTCCTGCAGCGTCACGAAGGCCGTCTGGTCATCGGGCATCGTGATGTACTCGGGCTCCAGATCCTGCGCGACGCTGGCATTCGGGCCGTAGATGCGGACACCGGCCTCGATCAGCTTGGTCCGCTCTGCATCTGAATTGAAACGACTGAAATCGGCGGTGCGGACAAAGCCAGTGCGTCCGAAACGCCAGAGGTCGATGATCGTGATCGAGCCTTCCGGATCAACAGTGTAGTCACTGTTCGGTTCGCCTTCGTTCGCGGCGACGAGGTACCGGCCACTCGGACTGAACGCAACCATATCGGGCAGTGCACCGGCCGGCACGGTTGCGAGCAGGCGCAGCGTGAACGCGGAATAGATGGCGACCCGACCAGGTTGAGTCTTGTCATCGGCCTGCAGTGCGACGGCGACCAGGCCAAATTTCGTCGCGACGCTGTTCGGTGCGCCGAGGCCGGCATTGCCCAGCTCGATCTGAGCAATGCGTACGGGTTGAGCGGGGTTGCGCAGATCCAGTACGTCGAGGCTTGCATCTCCGGCATTGACGACGAACACGCGCCGCGAGAAGACGTCGAACGACGGGATCTCTGCGCTACCCTGATCGAAAAGGCCTGATTCATAGACGCCAATCGGACTCAGCGTTATCTCAGGCACGCCGCGGGCGGCGGCAGGCAGGGTAAAGGTGCAGCCGATCGCTGCGAGCAAGAGTCGACGCATTGACGAATCCCCGGATCTGGAAGTTGACTGTTCAATGCTAAGAGCCGCTTGTTGCGCAGATGTGACAGCGACGGCTGAAGGAGGTTGGGAGTGGCATGCTCGGACATGCTCGTGAGCGGTGCGGGCGGGTCGAGCTCCGTGGCGGCGCTGGCTTGATTCGACCGGCACTCAGCCCAGTGCGCGGAGTTCCTTCTTGAGGATCTTGCCGCCGAGATTTCGCGGCAGTTCTTTGATGAAGTGCAGTTCACGGGGCAGCTTGTAGCCCGACAGTGTCTGCCGGCAGTGCTCGATCAGCGCATCGGCCGAAACGTCACCAGCATCGCGCAATACCACATAGGCCCGCAGCGACTCTCCCCAGTGTGGGTCCGGCACGCCCACGACCGCCGCCTCGAGCACGGCCGGATGACGATGCAGAACTTCCTCTATCTCGCGCGGAAAGATGTTCAGCCCGCCCGAGATCACCATGTCCTTCTTGCGATCGACAATGTAATAGAAGCCTTCCGCATCACGGCGGGCGAGGTCGCCGGCGCTGATCCAGTGACCGTCACGGATGCAGTCGCGCGTTTCCTGCGGGTTGTTCCAGTAGCCATTGAACAGGAACGGTGAAGTTGAGAACAGCTCACCGACTTCGCCCTCGGGTACCTCACGACCGTTCTCGTCGAGCAGGCGGATCAGCGTCGAGGCGAATGGCCTGCCGACCGATTGGCGCGTGCGCAGCTGATCGGACGGGCGGATGTTCGTGACAATACCTGCCTCGGTAGAGCCATAGGTTTCGTGCAGCAGGCCCGGACCGAAGTAGGCGATGATCTGTTCCTTCAGCGCCTGTGGCAGCGCCGCGGCGTTCGAGATGATCGCCTTGAGGTGCGCAGCCGTGCCGCGATGTCGCTCGAGGATCTCCGCAGGCAGCGCAAAGATTGCCTGGAAATGAGTAGGGACCAGGAACACGCCCGTGAACGGCGCGGCACCGAGACGCTCGAGCACCTGAGCAGCATCGAACTTCGGCAGCAGCTCGACTTCTGCGCCGACGTACAGCGCTGCCATCGTGAAGGAAAGGCCCGCGCCATGTGCCATCGGCGTCAGCGCGAGGAAAAAGTCCTCCGGGCCATAGCAGCCGTATTCCATCGCCATGGCATGGAAGGTCAGCACCCTCGACCGGTGCGAAATCACGATGCCTTTCGGCTTGCCCGTGGTCCCTGAGCTGTAGACCAGCGTGAACGGATCGGTCTCGGCGAGGCGTGGCCGTTCGGCTGCTCCGCGCGGCGTGTCTCGCCAGGCGTCGTAGTCCTCGCCGATGACGATCGTGCGCTCGACGGTACGCGACTTCGCCGCACCTGCCACCGCTGCATTGCCGGCATGCGCGAACAGCACGCGTACGCCGCAGTCGTCGCAGGCGGCTGTGATTTCGGTCGCGGTGCTGCGGGGGTTCAGCGTGGCAACGATCGCACCGGCGTCGCTGAGCCCGGCCACCAACTCCGGATACTCAAGGCAGTTCGGCGCAACAACCGCGACGCGCTCGCCGGGTCGGATATGCAGGTCAAGAATGGCTGCATCGGTGACGCGCCTGACCCGCTCGCCCAGCTCACCGTAGCTCAGCGTCCGGCCCGCACAATGCAGCGCCGGCTTGGCGGGCGTTCGCGCGGCCGACGCATGTAGTCCGCCGGCCAGCAGCAGCGGTCGGTACAGATCAGGAGGCGTCACGAGCGTCGTGTTGCGGCCATGCCCGCGTTGCGCTTCAGCTTGCGGTAGCCCGGTAATTTGAAGACGCGCAGCGCGTTGTCCCGCAGCAGCATCCGCTTCGCCGTCGGGTCCATGCCGAAGGCGTCGATCTCGGCAATCGCGCGCTCCGGGTCGATCACGGGCCAGTCGGTGCCGAACAGCACTTTCTCCCGGCCGTAGGTGTTGGCGTAATGCACGTACTGCTTGGGCCAGTGACGCGGCGCGTAGGCGTCGCCGGCGGTGTAGACGTTCGGATGCTTCCAGCACATCGAGATCATGTTGTCGGTCCACGGCACACCGATATGAATACCGATCAGCACCAGTTCAGGGAAGTCGATTGCAACCTGATCCAGCAGGATCGGATCCGCGACTGTCGGCAGGCGACGTGTGCTTGAGTAGATCAGGTTGTGCCCGACCTGCATCATGATCGGCACGCCGAGCTCGGCGCACTTCGTGTAATACGGGTAGTACTTCGCGTGGTTCGGCGGCAGCCCGAACCAGTGCGGGTAAAGATGCGCACCGACGAAGCCGAGGTCGTTGACCGCGTGCGCGAGCTCGCGCACGCCCGCCATGCCGCGGAAGGGATCCACGCCCGCGAGCCCTGAGAACCGATCCGGATATTTCTGGCAGACCTTGTGGACCCGCTCGTAAGGCAGCTCGAACGACCCTTTGATGTTGATGTCGCCCGCGCGCACGGCGATCAGCAAGGACCGCTCGATACCGGCCTTGTCCATCTTGCGCAGGTACTGGCTGATCGGGATGCCGCGCCAGTAGCGCTTGTCCATCCGCACCTGCTTCCTGAACTCGTCGTCGAGGCCGGTCTGGCCAAGCCGCACGGCAGTTGGATCATAGAGGTTGCAGACGATGTCGATCGCGCCAGCCATAAGGGTCCTTCAGCAGTTTGGGCACACGCGATGATGATTGCGGGGAAGCGCGCGCACAAGCGCATTTGCCAACACGGTAGTTCAGCCGGCTGAACGACAGGTTCACACACCTGCTTGACTTGCGCAGACGGCGAGATTGAAACTCCGGACAGTTCGCATGCCTGCGCTGCTCGCAGGCCTCGCGCCGCTGCGGCATGGTGCCGCGTCGCGCGCAAATGGGAGGGGAGTACTGATGATTTTCAAGCTGACCGCAAGAGCAATGTCGATTCTGTCGGGCGCAGCAGTGGTTGCCGCCGCATCGGGAGCGTTTGCTCAGGAGGCAGCGACTGCGGGTGCCGCTCCGGTCGGGCTGCAGGAAGTCGTGATCACGGCGGAGAAGCGCGAAGGCACGGTGCAGGACACGCCGATTTCGATCGCCGCCTTCTCGGGTGAGGATCTGCAGAACGCCGGCGTGTTCTCGACCGAGGCGCTTTCCAATATCGCGCCTGGGCTCAACGTCCAGCGTGAGGTGATCGGTAAAGTGGTCATTCGCGGGATCGGCACCGAGAACTTCTCGGTTGGCAGCGACCCGGGTGTCGCGATCCATCAGGACGGCGTTTACATGGCGCGATCCTCGGTTTCGGTGTTCGACTTCTTCGACACTGAACGGGTCGAGGTGCTGCGCGGCCCGCAGGGCACGCTGTACGGACGCAACGCGACGGGCGGAGTCATCAACATCATTTCCGCCAAGCCGACTTATGAGTTTGGCGGCTACGCGAAACTCGACCTCGGCAACTACTCCAAGCAGCGCTTCGAGGGCGCCATCAACGTTCCGTTTGGTGAGAGATCGGCGGGCCGGTTGTCGGTGCTCCATGCAGACCGCGATGGCTACACGCGCAATCTGTTCGCTGGAGCCGCTGCGCGCGGCATCGATGAATTGGACACCCAGGACCTTTGGGCGGTTCGCGGCCAGTTGCGCTTTGAACCCACCGACAATCTGGAAGTTCTGGTCCAGGCGGACGTCTCCCGCGACGACAGCAATCCAACCGCCTTCAAATATTTCACGCAGCCGCTGCCGTGGCAGGCGCCGACCGATCAGACGCTGAGCAGCTTGCGCGAAGTGGCGCAGGGTTATGAGCAGACAGTTCCGGGCACCACTCGAACGGTGCCGAGCATCGGCCGCGCCAATACTACAGCGGGCAACGTCAAGCTGACCTGGGATCTTGGCGCCCTGACGCTGATGTCGCAGACGGCCTATCGCAAAACCGAATTCTCCTGGCTCAACGATGGCGATGGTGTCGATCAGTTTTTCGTCACGTATTTCCAGGACGACGACTCCAAGCAGCTGACTCAGGAGTTCCAGCTTGCGAACAGCGCCGGCTCGCGCTTCGAATGGATCCTGGGCGCGTTCTACCTAAAGGAAGAGAGCACCACCTTCAGTGGTCTTGCGTTCCAGATCGGGCTGCCACTGCCGGCCATCAATTCGATCGTTATTGACGGTGAGTCCAACACCAAGTCCTATTCGGTTTTCGGTCAGGGCACCTACAACTTTACCGACCGGCTACGCGGTACCGTGGGTGTGCGCTACACGCGTGACGACAAGGACGGCGACCTGATCTACAACCTTTTTGGTGGCGTCGTGCCGCCACCCGGTCCTATGGGTACGACCTGGCCCGATGTGCTGAATGACAGCTGGAGTGCGGTCACGCCTAAGGTCGGGATCGACTTCGATTTCACCGATGACGTGATGGGCTATGTCTCGGCGACCCGCGGCTTCAAGAGTGGCGGATTCAATCTGATTGCGGTGCAGACGCCGTATGAGCCCGAGTTCCTGTGGAGTTACGAGGCAGGACTCAAGACCAGACTCGCTGATGGAAGGGTCATCGCGAATTTCGGCGCCTTCCTCTATGACTACAAGGACATGCAGGTCGGCAAGATCGTCAACTTGTCAGATGTGTTGACCAACGCGGCGGAGTCGACGTTGATGGGTCTCGAGGCCGAGATCCGGGCGCAGCCCACCGAGGGCCTGGAGCTGATTCTAGGCGCCGCCTTTCTCGACACTGAATTCGAAGACTTCTGCACAGAAGACCCGGTCAGCAGTATCACGGCACCGATGGGCGCAGCCGGCGGGTGCCCGAATGCGACTGACTTCCAGTTGAAGGGCTTCGAACTGCGGCGCGCGCCAAAGTTCTCCGGCAACTTCGGCGTATCGTTTGCCCAGCCATTGGCCGGCGGCGGAACCTTGCGGACCCGTGCCGACTATGCCTACAAGTCGAAGCAGTTCTTTACGCAGTTCAATCGCGACATCGTCGCCCAGGATGGCTACGGGCTCGTCAACCTGCGCGTTGGCTATGAGTCGGCAGACGGCACCTGGATCCTGACTGCCTTTGCTGACAACCTCGCGGACGAAGAGTACTTCTCCACAGTACTGGAGTCGGGTGTTGCCAGCGCAGCAACTGGTGTTGTACCTCAAGCGGTGCTCGGTGCGCCGCGCACGTACGGGGTAAGCTTCCGCTACGGCTTCTAGTCCAGACCTGCATTCGAGGACTCTACGATGCCCTACTGTTGGTTGCGCGACGGCATGCCCTTGCACTACATCGAGGCCGGTGAAGGTCGGCCCGTAGTCATGATCCATGCGCTGATGTACTCGGCGCGGTATTTCTGGAAGCCGCAGATCGGGCCGTTGTCCAAGGGTTGCAAGGTCATTGCTCTCGATATGCGCGGCCACGGCGAGTCGGGCAAGCCGAGCGGCAAGTATTCGATCGAGGGCCTGGCGGACGATCTCAAGGAATTCCTTGAGTCGCGCAAGCTTGATGGCGCCGTTCTCGTCGGTGTGGCGCTGGGTGGGCTCGTGATCCTGAATTATCTGCAGCGCTATGGCAGCGCCGGCGTTGCGGCGATTTCGATCGTCGACATGACGCCGCGGCTGGTCTCCGCGCCCGGCTGGGAACACCCCACTTTCGGCAACTTCCCCCCTGAACATGCAGCCGGCTTCGGCGCCGGAGTTCGCGCAGACCGTTCCGGGCTCAAGGGATTCATCGCGACTGGCTTTGCCAAACCTCCTGCCGAAGCGGATCTCGAGGAAATGTTCGCGGAGTCTTACCTGGTGCCAACCGATGCGGTGGCTGACCTTTGTGACGACATGGTCAAGCAGGACGTACGAGGCTATTTGCCGCGTATCCCGGTGCCGACCCTCTACATGTATGCGACCAAGCACAACAAGATCCTGCCGACCCCGGTGGGCCGATGGATGCGTGAGCAGACCCCGGGATCGCAGCTCGTCGAGTTCGAAGAGTCCGGTCACAACCTGACGCTGGAAGAGCCGGACAAGTTCAACCGCTCCTTGCTCGACTTCGTCAAGGCGCTGGGGTGAGCACGACTCCACAGTACCTGTGCGTTGAGCTGCCGACCGAGCACGCCAATCAGGTCGCGGTGCTCGAAGAGGTAGCAACACTGGTTGCGGCTGGCGGCGGAACGGTGCATGCGCATGCGCCGGCCGGTCGCGTGTCCTGTCTCGAACCCGGCACCAACGCCGCAGGGCTTCTGCTTGCTTCCTGGCTTGATTCCGCTGCGCTATCTCGTACGGTCACCACAGAGATTCTTCCGCATCTACGTCGAGCGCTGCCATCGGGCTCGGTGCCCACCGTCCTGCAGGCGAACGGCTTGCCAAAACATGGACTTCCGGAAATGCTGGACATTCCGACGGTCGCGAGCGTTGCGGTCTGTCCGCCCGAGCCGCGCAATGCCCTGATGCTGATTCGCGGCACGGCTTTCATCCAGGAGCGGCTGGATCTTTACCGCGACGTGATTCTGCCGATGCTGAAGCAGCGCGGCGGTTACTACGAGGTCTTTGCGCTGGCTGAGGGTGAGATCAAGGCCTGGTCCGGCGAATGGAACGAACAGATTTTCGCGATCTCCCGCTGGCCGACGCGCGCAGCGGCCGAAGACTTCTGGTTCAGCGATCGGTATCAGCGCACGGCAATTCCGCTGCGCCTCAACGGCGCCGGACGCTTCAGCGTCAACCTGCTCGACGCGACGCCGCCGTAGCCGTCCGTCCGACGCGAATACTGAAGCAGCGCCGAATCGTATCGACGATCTGTTGTTCGCTCCGACGGATGCGCGCGGCGAGACCGCCGACGCCGACAACCAGTCGACGGCCGCCAGGGGAAGCCGGCAGCGCCAGGCTGATGGCGCCGGTATCCGGAAAGACGCGTTCGTAGGCGACTGCGAAACTGCGCTCCCTTGCCATGTAGACCTCTTGCAGGACCTTGTTGACGTCAATTCGCTTGCCCAGCGGTGCCCGGCGGCGATTCGCGCGCTGCACCAACCTTCTGACCGCATCGTCCGGCTCGGTTGCCAGGAATGCGATTCCAACGCTGGTGTTGAAGATCGATGTCGAGAACCCCTCGCGCATGGTCAGGGAGATCGGAAAAGTACCGGGCAGGACACTCACGAACATCATCTCGAATCCGTTCTGCATCGAGATGGTGACCGTCTCACCGGTACGATCATGCAGCTCTTCCAGGTGCCGCAGGACGTCATCGCCGGCCAGCAGGCTGTGCGGAATCCAGTCGCCAAGGTGCGTAACCTTGGGCGATGGAAAATATTCGAGCGTGTTCGATTCAAGCGTCAAGTAGTCGAGATTGACCAGGCTGCGGAGCAGGACATTGGCGCTCGACTTGGGCCATCCCAGACGACGCGAGATGTCAGCGGCGGAGAGCGGTGTCCGCTCCACAGAGAAAAGCTCGAGCAGGCGCAGTACTCGCTCGGCTGACTTGACGGCAGGGGCTTCGGACATGGGCGACGATCCGTAAGATTGTTATCTGAACTATAGGCAGACCACTTCTGGCCGACAAGGAGCGCGGAAAAAAACGTTCCGCGGGCTGAACGCTCCGCCCATCCAGCAGAACCTGGCCGTTGACGCGCTGTGGCGCGCGGCAGCATGATCTGACAAGAAATCATTGCGTCGTCCGTCGGCGTCGCCTAACTCCATTCCCACCAGCGCCGAGGACTCCATGAGCCAATCGCCTGTCGCCATCTCGGACAAGAAAGCAGCGATCGCCCTGTACAGCACGATGTTCACGATTGCCGAAACGGATAAAACCATTCAGCGCAGACTCGCCGCGGGTGATCTGCAGTTCCAGTACTACCCGGTTGGTGGTCAGGAAGCGATCGCTGCTGGGGTTGGAGCAGCGCTCCGTCCAGACGACTTCATGTCCACGACGTACCGGGGTGTGCATGACATCATCGCCAAAGGTACCCCGCTGAAGGAGATCCTTGCCGAGATACACGGCAAAGTCACCGGGACGTCCAAAGGCAAGGGCGGTCCCATGCACCTCTCGGATCCGCAGTCCGGTCTGATGGTGACGACGGGTATTGTCGGAGCAGGGATTCCCATTGCGAATGGTCTGGCACTCGCAGAGCAATTGAGGGGCTCTGACAGAGTCGTCACCGTCAGTTTCGGGGACGGCGCGACCAGCATCGGTGCGTTTCATGAGGCGCTGAATCTGGCTGCGGTCTGGAAGCTTCCGGTCATTTTTGTCTGTCAGAACAACCAGTACGCCGAGTACACCGGACTCGATGAGTACACGCTGGTGTCCGATTTTGCCTCGCGCGCGGCGGCATACGGTATGCCGGGAGTGCGGGTGGATGGCCATGATCCTCTGGCCGTTCTGGCCGCCGCGAAGGAGGCCGTCGAAAGAGCGCGTCGCGGCGACGGACCAACGTTCCTCGAAGCGGTATGTCAGCGCTTGCAGGGGCATTCGTTCGGCAGTGATCAGTCCCATATGGACCAAGAGATGCTGAAGAAGGCGCTCGCCAACCCGCCTGTTGATGCATTCCGCGCGCGCCTGCTCGAGGCTGGAGTCGCCGAGAGCGAGATTGCCGCCGTCGAGTCATTTGCGAAATCGGAGATCGCTGCAGCGTTGAAGTTCGCTCAGCAAAGCGCCGCGCCGCCGCTCGAGGAATTGTTTACAGACGTCTTCGCCGACGCGGGCGATATTCCTGGCATGACTCCCCCCGTGCGCACGAAGGCGAGCAAACTTCCTGCTGATGCAGGCGATCGGCAGCTGCCATTCTCTGCGGCGGTGACGGAGGCTCTCGATATCGCGCTGAGTACCGACGAACGGGTCTTTCTGCTCGGCGAGGACATCGCGGACCCAGCCGGCGGCGTGGTCAAGGCAACCTATGGTCTGTCGACCAAACATGGGCGACATAGAGTCCGTCCGACGCCGATCGCGGAGCAAGCCATCATCGGTGCCGGAATCGGCGCGGCAATGGCCGGAATGCGGCCCGTTGCCGAGATCATGATCAATGATTTTCTGATGGTCTGCATGGACCAGGTTTCAAACCATGCTGCGAAGCTGCGCTACATGTCTGGCGGCCGCACCAGCGTGCCGCTGACGATCCGCACGCTGACTGCCGGCTTCGTCGGTAGCTTTGGCGCGCAGCATTCCCAGACCCTGGAGGGGTGGCTTGCGCACACGCCCGGGATCAAGGTTGTCTATCCCAGCACGCCCTATGACGCCAAGGGTCTGCTCCTTAGCTGCATTGCGGATGAAGACCCTTGCGTGTTCTTCGAGTCAATGCGCCTGTACTTCACCCCGGGCCCGGTGCCGGAGGGTGACTATCGGATCCCGCTTGGCGTCGCCGACGTGAAGCGACCGGGCACGGACATGACGATCATCAGCTACGGCTGGGCCATGGCGGAGTCGCTGGCCGCAGCGGCCAGTCTTGCGGAGTCGGGGATCGACGCGGAAGTTCTCGATCTGCGAACCATCGTGCCGCTCGATCTGGAGGCAGTTCTCAGCAGCGTCCGGCGCACACGCCGCGCGTTGATCGTCCACGCTGCAACCGAGTTTGGCGGCTTTGGCGCCGAGCTTGCGACGCAGATCCATTCGGCTTTGCATCGTGACTTGCATGCGCCGGTCAGTCGAGTCGGTGCTCGGTACACTCCAGTGCCGTTTGCGCAGAATCTCGAGGCTGAGCATTTCCCAACGCAAGCGCGAGTTGAGGCGGCTGCCAAGGCCTTGATGAAGGCCTGATCGAATGGCTGTAACGCTGAAGGTCCCGAAGCTCGCAGTGTCCATGCAGACGGGCGTGCTGCAGGAGTGGCTGGTGCCAGATGGTGCAACGGTCGCTGAGGGTCAACCGATCTACACGATCGAGGCGGAGAAAGTTTCTCAGGATATTGAAGCGCCGGTGGGTGGTCGGCTCGTGCAGCTGGCAAAGCCCGGCGACACCATGAAGGTGGGAACCAAGCTCGGCGAAATACTCGAACAGGAAGACACTGCCATTTCTGCAGCGGCACCATCGTCTGCAGTACCGCTTGTCAGTCTCTTCGGCCCGGTCGCGCGAATCGGCTATGTCGTAAAGGACATCAGCGTCGCGGTTGAGCACTGGGCACTGACGCTGGGTGCCGGGCCATTCTTTCTGTTCAAGGATATTCGCTTTTCGACGCCCAATTACCATGGGCAGCTGATCAGCCCCAGGGTCACGCTCGCGTTCGCTGCGTCCGGTGATCTGACGATACAGCTGATCCAGCAGCATGACGACATCGATTCCACCTTTCGGGATTCTGGCGTAGGGCTGCACCACCTCGGAGTGTTTGCAAAGCAGCTCGATCCTGTCGTGAATACTTTCCGAGAAACTGGCGGCGAAGTCGCATTTAGCGGTGCCTATCCGCTCGGAGGTCGGTTCGCTTTGCTGGACGCGAAATCAAGCCTTGGATACCTCATTGAGGTCGTCGAAGAGCATCCGGCGCTGCTGGGGGTCATGAGCAGGATCCGGAACGCACACCGTCAATGGGATCGGCGAACCATCGTCGCTGGCTAAACTGCGCTTGCTTCGGCAGCCTCACCCGACGCATCCGGGGATTGAAGTCTCCGGCTGGTTCGAACGCTGCGCCATGGACTCGACTCTAGCATCCCGCCCGCCTTTACCCAGACGCCACGGGCGCACGGAGCGTGCGATCATCGGCTGCAGATGGACTCGCGCGACTGGAAGATCCTGACCACCGTGCACGACACGCTCTCTGCGCAGGTGCTGCTGGACCGGCTGCGCGGCGAGGGCGTGCCGGTGCGGCTGCGCACGGACACCGCCATCCTCGGCGAGGCGCGCCGCTGCGACGTGCTGGTGCTGAAGACGATGGCCCACCGCGCCCAGGCGGTGCTCGACCAGCCGTGCTTCACCGACGAGGAGCTCACCGAGCTGGCGCTGCGTGAGACACCTGAGAATCCTGATTTCTGAGCTTGCCTTGACGGCTCTTTCCCGGTAACACGCAAGGCGATGAACACGACGTCTGCGTCGCTGGAGCAGGCGCTCAGCCGGATCCTCGATTCGCTGGCGCCCCTGTTGCTCGATGCGCGCGTTACACCGGCTGCGGTGGCCGAAGCGGCCAAGCTGTCGCTGGTTCGCGCGGCGGCAGAGCGATCGCGGATGGGTTCGGGGCGCGTCAATCATTCGCTGGTCGCGACCCTGACCGGGCTGACGCGGGTGGAAGTGCGTCGTCTGCTGACCACTGCACCGCGTCGCCGACGTGCCACGTCGCGCACCGCAATCCATGCCGACCGTGCCGAGCGTGTGCTGGTCGGTTGGCGGACGGATCGCGCGTTCCGCGATCGCGACGGCCGACCCCGATCACTCGCGCGCCGTAACGGACCCGATGGCTTTCCCGATCTGGTGCGGCGCTACAGCGGCGACATGCCGCCTGCGGCGGTGCTGCGCGAGCTACAGCGCATCGAGGCGGTGCGCGCCACGCGCGATACGGTCGCACTGCGGCTGCGTCGTAGCGGTCCGGCCGGGCGCGCCGATCATCCGCTCGCTGAAGCGGCGCCGCAGGTCGAGGGCCTGCTCCGGCAACTGGGGCGGCAGGCGACCGCGCTGACGTTCGCCCATCGTGCCGATCTGGTTGTTGATGACGCCGCAAGCGCAATGCTGCTGGCCGATCGTGCGCGCCAGACGCTGGCGGCCGCCGTCGCCGCTCTGCAGCCGCAGGCTGGCGCCGGCGACCGTGCGCGGCGGGCAGGGATCGACGCGCGGCAGCCAGACCCGCAGTGCGCGGTCGGCATCACCGTGATCGTAACGGGTCCGAGGCGGGCCCGAGGAGGCAGCAATCGATGAGCTCCACTACCCCAAGTCCGCGTCGGCCCACACGCCGCCGTCTGGCGCCCGCGCGCCGTCCGGCGATCGAGCAGATGGTTCACGCGTTGCTGATGTTCCTGATGGACGCGGGACTCACGCGCCGGCAGCTCGAGGCAATGCTTGCGCGCGCGGTCGAGGCCGCCGATGCGGCGCGCGGCGAGGTCGAGGGGCTGCGTCGCGGCAACGCGGCGCTGGCGAGCGTCCTGTTTGCATGGCACCGCCATCCGGACTGCGTTGATGCGGCAGCCCGGCCACGACCGCTGCGCCTGCGTGGCAAGAGCGACAGCATCGAGGCGCTGATCGTCCAGGGCGTGCCCGGTGCGGCCCGCGATGTCACCCGTACCCTCGCCGCACTGCGCACGCAGAAACTGATCCGCCGCACGCGCGACGGGCGCTACCTGCCCTCGCATCACGTTGCGACGCTGCGGCAGTACGGTCCCGAGGTTAGCGGGTATGTCGGCGAAGCCATTTTGAACCTGATGCAGACGATCCAGTCGAACCTGCGGCCTGAGTACGGCAGCGAGCCGCTGATCGAGCGCGCAGCGCTGGTGCGGGACTTGTTGCCCGAGCGCATCGATGACTTCAGGAGCTTCGTGCAGGAGCAGGGGTCGGCGTTTGTCGCGAACGTCGACGAATGGCTCGAATCGAATCGCGCCCGGTCGGTGCGCGGCGGGCGTGGCGTCGCGAGCCTGCGGCGGCGGAGCCATGGCCTGACTGCCGGCGTGCATGTGTTTGCATTCACGGCCGAGGGCGGTGCGGCGCCGCAGCGAGCCACGCCGCGCGGCTCAGAATCCGAGCCTCTCGAGCGCGGCTGAGACGCGCGCGCTGGCTGTCTTGAACGGGAAGGAGCGAAAGAAGTCGACCCGGGTCAGCGCCGGGTTGCGCTCACGCACGTTGGTGGACCAGGCCGCGGCGCGCGCCTCGTTGCCGGCGAGCGCATGGGCCGCAGCGGCGATCATCGCGATCAGCACGTGCGCACCCGGTGAGTGGGCCGCGCGCTCGGCCCAGCGCGCGGCCTCGATGTCCTCGCCCAGCACCATGTGGGTGAATGCGCGCGTGCCAAGCATCCCGTAATACAGTGGGTCGAGCGGACTCAGGCGCATCGCCTGATCGACGTGAGCGCGTCCCGCTGCGCCACGGCCGGCGAGCGTCTCGGTCCAAGCGCGGGCGTAAAGGCCCTGCGCATAGTTCGGGCTGATCGAGGTCGCGCGCTCGAGCCATGCGAGTCCGCCCTCGAGGTCGCCTTCGAGCCAGAAGGTGCGGCCCATTGTGAAGTTCACGAACGGGTCGAGCGCGTCGAGCTCAAGGCCTCGCTCGGCATAGCGCCGGGCCAACGCGATCTCGGCGTCTAGATCGGCCGCCTGCCCGAGGAACGCGGTCTGGAAATGCACGAAGGACAGGCCCGCGTGCGCACGTGCGAACAGCGGATCCTGCGTAACGGCCTGCTGGAACAGTCTGGAAGCGGCCGCGTTGTCGCTGCGGTTGAATCGATACATGTGCTGCAGGCCGAGGTGATACGCGGACCAGGCGTCGAGGTCTTCGGTGACCGACAGGCGCGCGAGATGGGCTTCGTGGAACGGGATCTGGATCTCGAGCGCCGACAGGATCCTCGTGCGGATCTCCGCGCGCAGCAGGTGCACGTCGTCGATCGCTCCCGAGAAACGCTCCGCCCAGACGATACTGCCATCGCGCGTGTCGGCCAGCTCGACCGTGATCACGAGCCGGCGGTCCGTGACTTCCACCGTGCCGTTCAGGCAGTAGTGGACGCCCAGCAGGCGACCCACCTCGCGCACATCGTCGTGCGGCGCGCGCAGGCGGAACGAAGAACCACGCGCGGTCACGAACAGCCAGCGAAGCCGCGAAAGTTCGGCGATCAGCTCGTGCGGCAGTGCTTCGGCGATCGGCGCGTAGCGTCCCGCGTCGCCGATCAGCTGGAACGGGAGCACCGCGATCGACGGCTGTGAAGCTTGCTCGGGTCGCGCACCGGTCTCGGGCTCCCTGTCCGTAGCCTCGGAAACAGACGGCGTACCGCTGACGATTGCGACTTCGCCGACGAAGCGAAATCCCTTGCCGTGGATCGTCCGGATGAAGCGCTGCGCGGTGCCGTCATCTCCAAGTGCCTGGCGAGCCGACTTGATGCGGCTCGAGACGGCCGCATCAGAGACGATGCGACCGTCCCAGACCCGCTCGATAATCGCGTCGCGTGTGACGAGCCGTTCGCGGTTCTCGAGCAGCAGCGCGAGCAGGGCGAAGACCTGCGGCTCAATCGCACGCCGCACTCCGGCGAGCCGCAACTCGATCTTCGACATGTCGAATTCGAACTGGCCGAACCGGTAGATCAAGGGCCTCCCGACTTGAGCCCGTGCGGAGCTGACGTGCAGGTCTCCATGTTTTCTCCATGTGATCTGCAAGCTTGGGCCGAAGCGCAGTGCCAGTCTACGGCATCAAGCAGAAAGACGATTCGGGCCACCGTACGCAACCCTCAGTAGGCAATCATGAAACAGCATCTCTCGGAAATGCCGATCCGGCTCGAGGCCGGCGGCGTCTGCATCCAGGCCCAGGACTGGTCCGACCTCAATGTCGCGCGGATCCGCTTCCCGAAGGGCGCGGACGCGACGCCGTTGCTGAGAGGGATGCCCGGCAATCTGTGCCAGTGCCCGCACTGGGGCACGGTGCTGAAGGGCTCGATCCACGTCCGCTACGCCGACGGTACCGAGGAGGTCGTGCGTGCGGGTGAAGCCTACTACTGGCCGCCGGGACACACGGTCTGGGTCGACGAGGACTACGAAGCCGTCGAGTTCAGCCCGGCGGGCCCGATGGGCGAGGTCATCGCACACCTGAAATCGAAACTCTCAGTCTGAAGGAGCAACACCATGCCACTCGTTACGATCGATGTAATCAAGGACGTCTTCACACCCGCGCAGAAGCAGGAGCTGATCTCGAAAGTCACCGAAGCAATGATCGCCGTCGAGGGGGAGGGCATGCGGCCCGTGACCTGGGTGCGGATCAGTGAGTTCGAGAGCGGCGATTGGGCGATTGGCGGCAAGGCGCTTCGCAGCGCGGATGTGCTCGCGCTCGCCGGTGGCGGGGCAGCGCAGTCGCCAGGGCGGGCGAAGTCCGCCTAGGTCCTGATCTCGTCCCGCAATGCGCGCCGCAGAATTTTGCCGACGTTCGACTTGGGCAGCTCGGCGCGGAAGTAGACATACTTCGGCGCCTTGTAGCCCGTCAGTTGTTTGCGGCAGTGGTCGATGACGTCCTGCTCGGTCAGCTTAGGGTCCTTGCGCACCACGAACAGCGCCACCACTTCGCCGGATTTTTCGTCCGGCTGGGCCACCGCCGCAACTTCCAGTATCCCTTCGTGCGTGACGGCGGCTGCCTCGACCTCGTTGGGATAAACGTTGAAGCCGGAGACCAGGATCATGTCCTTCTTTCGGTCTTCGATGAACACATAGCCGCGTTCGTCGATGCGGCCGATGTCGCCGGTGCGCAGCCACTCGCCGTTGAGCATGACCTTGTCGGTTTCGTCCTGCCGCTGCCAGTAGCCGGCCATGACCTGCGGCCCGCGCACGCAGATCTCGCCGACTTCATTGATGCCGAGAAACTTGTCGGAGTCGTCGATGATGCTGATCTCGGTCGAGGAGATCGGCAGGCCGATCGAATTGTTGAAATCTTCGCTCGGTGGGTTGATGCAGGCGGCCGGTGAAGTCTCGGTGAGCCCCCAGGCCTGCGTCAGCGGTTTGCCGGTGGCTTTTTTCCAGCGCTCGGCGACCGCGCCCTGCACGGCCATGCCGCCGCCCAGCGTGCAGCGCAGCTCGGTGAAGTCGACCTGATCGAAGCCGGGTGTATTCAGCAGCGCGTTGAATAGCGTGTTGACGCCGGCCAGGAAGGTGAACGGGTATTTCTTGAGATCCGCGATGAAGCCCGGGAAATCCCGCGGATTCGTGATCAGCACGTTGCGCCAGCCGAGCCGCATGAACAGCATGCAGTTCGCCGTCAAAGCGAAGATATGGTACAGCGGCAGCGCCGTGATGACGGTTGCGGCCTTGTCCAAGTTGAAAGTGGGCCCGATCCAGGCAGACGACTGCAGCACGTTCGAAACCATATTGCCGTGGGTCAGCATCGCGCCCTTCGAGACGCCGGTCGTGCCGCCCGTGTATTGCAGGAACGCGAGGTCGTCGTGCGTCAGAGTCACGGGCTTGAGCGCTTGCCCGCGCCCGGCCGACAGGGCCTGCTTCAGCGTGATCGATCCCGGCAGGCTGTAGGGTGGCACGGCCTTGCGCTTGTGCCGGATCACATAGTTGACGACCAAGCCCTTGGGGAAGCCGAGCATTTCGCCGACGCTGGTAATGATGACCCGGCGAATCCTGGTGCGCGCAATGACTTCCTGCAGCACATGCGCGAAGTTTTCGAGGATCACGATCACTTCGGCACCCGAGTCGTTGAGCTGGTGCTCGAGCTCATGCGCGGTGTACAGCGGATTGGTGTTGACGACCGTGCAGCCCGCCCGCAGCGCGCCAAACAAGGTGACCGGGTACTGCAGCACGTTCGGCATCATCAGTGCGACCCGCGCACCTTTGTCGAGCCGGGCCTCATGCTGCAGCCAGGCTGCGAAAGCACGGGTCTCGGTCTCCATCTCGGCAAAACTGAGCGTGCGGCCCATCTGCACGTAGGCGGGGCGCTCGGCGAACTGTGCAAAGCTCTCCTCTGCCATCTGCTTCAGCGACGCGCAGGAACTCGCGTCGATCTCGGCGGGTACGCCCGGCGGGTAAGACTTCAGCCAGAACTTGTCCATATCGTGCGCCCCCCAGCGCGGAATCCGTTGGCTATTAAGCCTCGCGACTAGCGCCGCAGCAAGCCATCGAGCTGCGGCCAGACATTCGCCAGCAGGATCGGCTGGGCCTCAGCCGTCGGGTGCAGGCCATCGGCCTGCATCAACCCTGGCAGCAGCGCGACCTTGTCGAGGAAAAACGGCACCAGCGGCAGCTTGTGGCGTGCCGCAAGTTCGACGAACAGTCCTTCGAAGCCTTCGGTGTAACGCTGGCCGTAATTGGGCGGCATCTTCATGCCGACCAGCACGACGCGGGCGCGCTGCGCCTTCGACAGCTCGATCATCCGCTTAAGGTTTTCGCGAGTCGTGGCGAGCGGGAGCCCGCGCAGCCCGTCGTTCGCTCCCAACTCGAGCACGACGATATCCGGCTTGTGCAGCTGCAAGGCCCGCGGCAGCCGGTTCAGGCCACCCGTGGTTGTTTCGCCGCTGACGCTGGCGTTGACTACCCGGTACCCGTAACCTTCCGTCTGCAGGCGATTGGCGAGGAGGCTGACCCAACCCTCCTGAACCTTGATGCCGTAACCGGCGCTGAGGCTGTCGCCGAGTACAAGGATCGTACGGGCTTTCGCGGGCGTGCTCGCGTCGGCCGGGCTTCCATGCAGCGTCAACAGCATGAGCATTGCAGTGATCGCTCCGCCGAGGAGCCTGCCCCGAAGGACGAGTGAGCGCTTGACTGACATACAAAAAGAATCCGTTCTGAAGGCCGAAAACCTTACCAAGCAGGTTAACAGTCCCGAAGGACTGCTGACCATTGTGGACAGCGTCAGCTTCGAAGTGTTCCGTGGTGAATCGGTCGCGATCGTCGGTGCCTCGGGGGCTGGCAAGTCGACGCTGCTGGCGCTGCTGGCCGGCCTCGATTCGCCGACCTCCGGGCGCGTCTGGCTGGCCGGCGCGGATCTGACGCAACTCGACGAAGACGGCCGCGCCAGGCTCCGCGCCGAGCGCGTCGGCTTCGTGTTCCAGTCGTTTCATCTCGTGCCGGCGCTGACGGCTCTTGAGAACGTCATGTTGCCGCTGGAGCTGGCTGGCCGCCGCGACGCGCGCAAGAGTGCGATCGACGTGCTGACGCATGTGGGGCTGAAAGAGCGCGTGGGTCATTATCCGCGGCAGCTGTCGGGCGGTGAGCAGCAGCGCGTGGCGCTGGCGCGCGCCTTCGTGACGCGCCCGGCGGTGCTGTTTGCGGACGAACCGACGGGTAACCTCGACACGGCCACCGGTGACCGGACGACGCAACTGTTGTTCGACATGAATCGTGATTCACACACGACGATCATGCTCGTCACGCATGATCGAACCCTCGCACAACGCTGCGGCCGCATCCTGACGATGGATGCCGGTCGGCTGACCGGAGACTGAAACATGCGGGCCATCGTCCTGTCGTTGCGAATGCTGGGCCGGGAGTGGAAGTCCGGCGAGCTCGGCGTGCTGTTGCTGGCGCTGACCGTGGCGGTGGCTGCATTGACTGCGGTCGGATTCCTCGTCGATCGGATCACGCAGTCGGTCGACCGGCAGGCGACTGAAGTGCTGGCGGCTGATGTCCGACTGCAGTCGACGTTCGAGCTCTCCAACCGCTACGTCGAGGAAGCGCGTGCGCGGGGCCTGCAGGCGACGCGCAGCACGTCGATTCTGAGCGTCGTCTACATCGATGACCTCAACCAGCTGTCCAACGTCCGCGCCGTCGGCAGCGAATATCCGCTGCGCGGCAAGGTTTCGGTCGCGACGGAAGCCTTTGGCGCAGCCGAGCAGATTGTCGCAGCACCGCGGCCTGGTGAAGCCTGGCCGGATTCGAAGCTGATCTCGGCGCTCGGCACGCAGGTCGGAGGGCAGATCTCGATCGGTGCCGGCGAGTTCACGATCACCCGTGTGCTGATCGCCCGGCCCGACCAGGGCGGCTCTTTCGCCGATTTGGCGCCAAGCATCCTGATCAACGAGGCGGATCTCGAACGGACCCGACTGATTCAGCCAGGCAGCCGCGCCAGCTTCGCGGCGCTGTTTGCCGGTCCGAAAGACGATGTCGCCTCCTTCAAGCAGTGGCTCGAGGCGAACAAGCAGCGCGGCGAGCGGTTGCTCGATGTGACCGAGGCGAGCCCGCAGATCAAGAACGCCGCGGATCGCGCGGGCCGTTTCCTGAGTCTCGCGAGCCTGGTCAGCGTGCTGTTGTGCGCGATCGCGGTGGCGATGGCGGCGCGTCGCTATGTGCAACGGCACCTCGATTCCGTGGCGCTGATGAAAACCCTCGGCGCGACCCGCAACTTCACGCTGTCGGTGAGTCTGGTGCAGCTGCTGCTGATTGCGATCGTCGCGGCGATGATCGGTTCGGTGATCGGCTACCTCGGTCAGGAATGGTTGCTGAATGCCTTGCGGGAGCTGTTGCAGGCGGATTTGCCGGCACCGAGTTTCGCGCCGGTTGGGCTGGGCTTCCTCACGGCAATCGCGGTGCTCAGCGGCTTCGCGCTGCCGCCGCTGCTGCAGCTGTCACGGGTTCCGGCCATCCGCGTGCTGCGGCGGGACGTCGGTCCGCCACCGCCGCTGGTCTGGCTCGCCTTCGGGCCGGCGGTCGCCGCGGTGGTCTTCCTGATCTACTGGGTCGTGCGCGATCTGCGCATCTTCACGGGCTTCGTAGTAGGCCTTGCGGGCTTCCTCGTCGTGCTCGCGGTCGGTGGCTGGCTGCTGGTGCGCGCAGCCGCCGCGATGCGCGGCTCGGTCGGTGTGTCATGGCGCTACGGCATCGCCAACCTGAGTCGTCGCCGCGCCGAGAGCGTCGTGCAGATCGTCGCGTTCGGGCTCGGCATCATGGTGTTGCTGCTGCTTGCGGTCGTGCGCACCGATCTGCTCGCTGACTGGCGACGCAGCCTGCCGGTGGATCTGCCGAATTACTTCTTCATCAACATTCCGCCCGCAGAGCGCGCTGCCTTTCTCGCTTTTCTCGACAACAACGGCGCCGAGCGTTCGCGCGCGCTGCCGATGGTGCGGGCGCGCCTGACCGAGCTCAATGGTGAATCGATCGCGGCAATGAACTTCACGTCGTCGCGCGCGCAAGGATTCGCCGAGCGCGAGCAGAACATCACCTGGTCCGATGATCTGGGGCGCGACAACAAGCTGGTCAGCGGCGAGTGGTTTACAGCGGCTGATGTCGGCAAGCCGCTGGTGTCGATCGCGACCGAAGTGCAGGAGGCGCTCGGACTCCAGATCGGCGATCGGGTCACCTTCGATATTGCCGGTGAAGCGATCGAAGCCGAAGTGTCCAGCGTCCGCAAGGTCAAGTGGGATTCGTTCCAGCCGAACTTCTTTCTGGTGTTTCCACCCGGCGTGCTCGACCAGACCGCCGGCACCTGGATGACCAGTGCATATTTCCCGCCCGGCGGCTCGCGCTCGATTGGTGAGCTCGTGCGGCGCTTTCCGAGCGTGTCGGTGTTCGATCTCGAAGAGTTGCTGAAGCAGGTGCGCGGCGTCATCGACCAGGCGGCCATGGCGGTGCAGAGTGTGTTTCTGTTTACGCTGTTCGCAGGGCTCACAGTGCTGCTGGCGGCTACTCAGGCGACGCGCGATGAGCGGCGCTTCGAAAGTGCCATGCTGCGCACGCTGGGCGCGAGCCGTGCCGTCGTTCGCAATGGCGTGCTGGCCGAGTTCACGACGCTGGGCTTTCTTTCCGGCCTGCTTGCGGCCGCGGGCGCCTCGGTCGCCGGATTCCTTCTTGCGCGCAACGTGCTCGATGTGCCCTACAGCTTCGACGCCTGGGTCTGGGTGGCAGGTCTCGTCGGCGGCACCGTGCTGGTCGCGAGCGCCGGCTGGATCGCAACCCGCTCGGTCGTTACGCATTCGCCGATTGCGACGCTGCGCGGTCCCTGATCGACGCGATGGCCGCCCGACCGCAGCGTCTCAGCATGGTCGGCTGGTACGACCCGCAGGTGCTGGCGCGTTCGGCATTGCTGGTCACCGTCGCGAATCTGTTCGGGCGGCACTCCGATAGCCGTCTGATCGAGGCTCTGGCTAATCAGCCGCAGCGCGAATTTCCGTTCGAGGTGGCTGAAGGCGACTTCTGGTTCGACTACGTCAGCGACATCGGCGACGGCTGGAATCCGACGTTCGCGATCGCCCGCGGTATCGCGGCACAAGAGCTCACGGTCGCATCCGCCGATGGGCAGACCCATGCAACCCGTGGCGGGGAGTTGCTGATCTTTGGCGGCGATCAGGTCTATCCGTACCCGTCCAAGGAGGCGTACGAGAAGCGCGCTGAGGCGCCGTATGCGACGGCATTTGCGCAGGCCCACCGACATCCGCAGGTGTTTTCGATTCCAGGCAATCATGACTGGTACGACAGCCTGGTCGCGTTTTCGCGGATTTTTTGCCGGCCCGAGCGCGGCTTTGCGGATTGCCCGACGCGGCAGACCCGCAGCTACTTCGCCTTGTCGCTGCCGCATGACTGGTGGTTGTTCGCGCTCGATCTGCAGCTTGGCGCGGATCTCGACGAACCGCAGGTGCGCTATTTCCAGGACGCCATCGCCAGGATGCCGCCCGAGGCGCACGTGATCCTGTGCGTGCCTGATCCGCAATGGATCTACGAGGCGAGCTATCCGGACTACGCCAGCTACGAAGACACGGTGCTGAAGTTCTTCGAGCAGCGCATCCTGGCGCGCAAGGTCTCGCTGTTCCTGACCGGCGATCTGCATCATTACAAGCGTCACCAGAACGCCGATGGCGTGCAGAAGATCGTCTCCGGCGGCGGCGGTGCCTTCCTGCATCCGACGCAGGCGCCGGACACGCGCTCGCTACGCGGCGGATTCGAGGAGCGTGCCTGCTACCCGCAAAAACAAGCGTCGTCGAGACTGACCTGGCGCAACCTGCTGCTGCCGCTGTGGAATCCGAAGTACATGTGGATTCCGGCGACGCTGTATGTGATTTCTGCGTGGCTGGCCTCCGCGAGCCTTGATGCGGACGAGATCGGCACGCTGTCGACGGCGTTGCAGGCGGCGATCAATGGCGCGATCCGCGATCCGCTCAACGGCTTGTGGCTGGTGGCGTTCGTGTCGGCGTTCGTGTTCTTTACTGATACACACGTGCGCTGGTACCGCTTCCTGGGCGGTATCGCGCATGCCATCACGCACCTGGCAGCGGCGTTCGGCGTCGGCTGGCTGGGTATCGTGGCCACGACACGCTGGCTGGGACTGACGTTCGGCGACATCCCGCAGATGCTGCTCTCCGGGCTGATCACCTTCGTCGGCGGCGGTGTTGCCGGGGCCTTCGTACTCGGCGCCTACCTGTTCATTTCGTTGCGCGTCTTCGGTCGACATTCGAATGAGGCGTTCTCGTCACTGCGGATCGAGGACTTCAAGCAGTGGTTGCGGTTACGGATTGACGCCAGCGGCGCCCTCAGCGTGTTCGCGATCGGTATCGATCGCGTGCCGCGCGACTGGAGTGACGGCAATCAGCCGCAGGACGAGCGAGCGACTGCGCCGCACCTGATCGAGACCTTCACGATGGCGCCGCAGGGCGGCGGGCGCTATCGCGTCAGCGGCCTCGATCAGCACGGACGCCGGTACTGATCGCCGCGCTCAGCGCGGCAGGCGCACCGCAAAGCGCGCGAACGCGGTCGGGCTAGCGGTGCCACGCCAGTCTAGCCCTTCGATCAGCAGGGTGTAGTCGCCAGGCCCCAGCACTGAGCTGTTCAGGCTGATCCGCAGTTCGCCATTCGAGTCGCGCTGCAGGTTGTGCCAGATCGCGACGCCGCTGAAGCTGACGCGATCCAGGCTGACCCGAAAGTTGTTGGTCTTGGCCCAGGACAGATCGACCTTCATCTCGACGAATTCAGTGTCGCGCCCACCGATCCCGAACATCGAGGCCGCCGGCATGCCGGTGCGGCTCGGGCTGATCTTGATGCTGCGGCGCGTCGACGCCGGATCCAGCGGCTTTTCGATCACCGCGGTCTCCAGCGCGCCGATCTGCTTCTCGGCCGTGTCGAGTCGGCTCCACAGCACGATGGTCAGGATCAGGAAAATCAGCGCTGCCGCGGCCACGGAGGCAATGAAAGGCTGTTTTTCCCAGAACTGCTGGGGCTTCTGATGCCAGGGTTCGGGTTGTCCACTGGCGCTGAGCAGGCGCACGGCCGCATTGACCCGGTTCGCAAGCCCCATTGCTTCGACGAAGTCGGGATTCTCGCGGCAATAGTTCTCAAAGTCGACGATACCCCGCGGCGGCAGTTTGCCCGCGAGGTAGCGCTCGACGATCTGGTTTTTCTCGATGAAGGCACGGTCCATATCCGTGCGGATCACCGAACTGGCAACGGCGTTCATGACTTGTCTTATCTTGGAAGTCGCCAGCCCGCGACGGTGGGTGCTGGCTCACATTTCAGGGTTTCAGCTCTGTTAACCCGTCCGCGATTCGGGCGCGTTACAGTTGCCTGTACAGGGCACCACAACAGGTTGACACCATCATGACAATGCTTCGATCCCTGGGCGCTCTGGCCGCCGGCGCCGCGCTCGCCGTGGGAGCTGCCAGCGGGCTCGCCAGCGCCGCCGACGACACCGCCATCACGATCTACAGTTCGGCGCGACCGGGCGGGATTTCGCCCGACCTGTACCGCCCGATTCCAGGCGGCGGCACGCCGAACGCGATGGCGGTGCCGGGTTACGCAATGGTCCGGCATGAGCGGCCCGTGCAGCTGGCAAGTGGCCGATCGACGCTGCGCTTCGCCGACGTTGCCGGGCTGATCGATCCCACGACCGTCACTTTCACGTCTCTGACGGATCCGGCCACTCGTGTGCTGGAGCAGAATTTCCAGTTCGATCTCGTCAGTTCAGAGAAACTGCTGTTGAAGTACATCGATCGCCCGATCACGGTCGAACGGCAGCAGGGGAATCAGTCGGTGCAGTTGACCGGCACGCTGTTGTCGGCGGTGGATGGCCTGGTGCTGCGGGGCAACGACGGCACGATCCATTCGCTGCGCGACTATTCGGCGCTGCGCTTTCCGGAGCTGCCCGGCGGCCTGATCACGCGGCCCACGCTCGAGTGGCTGATCACTGCACCGCGTGCCGGCGAGCAGCGCGCCCGCGTGACCTACCAGACCGGTGGCATCACCTGGTGGGCTGACTACAACCTGATCTTCAAGGAAGGGCGCGATGCCAATAGCGGACTGCTGGATCTCTCAGCGTGGGTCAGCATCATCAATCAGTCGGGCACGACCTATCCCGATGCGAAACTGAAGTTGATTGCCGGCGATGTGCACCGCGCCCCGACGCCAGAGGTCGCGATGCCGCGCGGCGCGGTGATGATGGCTTCCAAGGCAATGGAGGGCGACAGCGCCGGCTTCGACCAGAAGGCATTCTTCGAATTTCACCTCTATACGCTCGGCCGCCGCACCACGCTGCCGAACAACGCGACCAAGCAGATTGAGTTGTTCGATCAGGCGCGGCAGATTCCGGCGCGCAAGGTGCTGGTCTACTACGGCCTGGCCGGCAACTACGGCTGGGGTGCCCCGATGACCGAGCGTGAACTTGGCTTGCCAATGAACACCAAGGTGGACGTCTACCTGGAGTTCAACAACGACAAGCAGGCGGGCCTGGGCGTGCCGTTGCCGGCCGGTCGAGTGCGCGTCTCGCAGCTCGACGCCGCCGACGGCAGCCTCGAGTTCATCGGCGAGGATGCAATCGACCACACGCCGAAGGATGAGAAAGTCCGCGTCAAGCTCGGCTCGGCATTCGATGTGGTCGGCGAGCGCCGCGCGGTGGATTTTACGATCGACAGCAAGGCCCGCTGGATGGAAGAAGAGATCGAAGTCAAGCTGCGCAACCGCAAGGATGAAGCAGTCGAGGTGATCGTGCGCGAGAACCTTTACCGCTGGAGCAACTGGAAAGTCATCAGCCGCTCGCAGGAATTCGAGAAGCTGGACGCCCGCACGATTCATTTCCCGGTGCGGATCGCCAAGGGCGGCGAGGCGGTGGTCCGCTACCGCGTCCGGTACTCATGGTGAGGCGATTCGTGCTGAAATACGCCCGATGAGTCAGACGACCCTGTCCCGCTACGATATCGAGCTGCAGCGCGGTCATGTCGCGCTCGAGTTCCCACGCGGCCTCGAGCAGGAGTATCGCAAGCATCATCTGCTGCAGATCATCGGCCGCGCTCGTCTGTGGTTGGCGGTGCTTGGCGGGCTCGCGCTGCTGACCGGCGTTTATCGGCTCGGGTTCGTGGGCCACTGGGGCGCCAACATTGAGACGCTGCTGCGCGTCGGCGTGCTGCTGCCGGTGTGCGCCGCCATGCTGGCGGCCGCCTGGCGCAGCGACTTCGAGAAGTTCTACCCGCCCACCTTGTTCGCAGGTTCTTTGCTGCTGGCGGTTGCGTCGTCGACCCTGATCGTGCTGATGATCCGCGAGGGTACCGCCAATGGCGTGACCTTCCTGAGCCTGCACGTGTTCGCGGTGTTCATGCTGCTTGGCATGCTGTTCTGGCGGGCCGCGATCGTCGCCGTTACCGGTCTGGCCGTCTTCGTATTCACGGGCCTGCTGCTCGGGCTGCCGGCCAAGCTGCTTGCCTATGAGACCGGGCTGTTGACGCTCGTGATCATCGTCGCCGCGTACATCGCCTATGACGTCGAGCTGATGCACCGGCGGGCGTTCCTCGAGCGCGGCGCACTCGGTGATCTCGCCGAGCGCGATGGCCTGACGGGCCTGCGCAACCGCCGCGCGTTCGATGAGCAACTGCTGCGGGTCTGGCAGCAGAGCCTGCGGGACCGCTCGCCGATCGCGGTGCTGCTGATCGATATCGACCACTTCAAGCCGTACAACGATCTCTACGGGCACCAGGCAGGCGATTCCTGCCTGAAGCTCGTCGCGCAACTGGTACAGGGCTTTGCCCGCCGGCCGCTCGATCTGGCCGCGCGCTATGGCGGCGAGGAACTGGCGGTGGTGCTGTATCAGGTGACGGCCGACCATGCACGGGCACTCGCCGAACAGCTGCGCGCGTCGGTGGAGCAGGCGCGCGTTGAGCATCGCGGTGCGCCGGGCCGCGGTCTGCTCACGGTCAGTGTCGGGGTGGCCTGGCTTGAAGCCACGCTCGACCGGACGCCCAGCGACACGGTGCAGCTGGCCGACGAAGCGCTGTACTCAGCGAAAGAAGCGGGCCGCAATCAGGTTCGCTTCCTGGGCCCGGATCATTCGGCTTCCTTTACGGCGACCCTCAGGCGACTTCCGAGCGATAAGCCCGCACGAACACCTTGACGTGTTCGTCGATCAGGGCCGGCAGCGATAGCGGCCGGCAGCGCGTGCCGCCCAGATCGTGCTGGTGCAGCAGCGCCAGCAGAATCGGCGACAGCAGCAGCAAGCCGGCGTGGCGGGTATCGCAGTCGCGAATCACGCCCTGCTCGATGTAGGTCGCGAGGCGAGTCTCGAGCGCCTGCAAGGTCGGTTCGAGCACATCCACCAGATAATCGATTCCCGTCTGCGGGCTGCGCAGCCCTTCCGCAAGGCCGATGCGGTGCAGCGAGCCGACGTGTCCTTGGGTCCAGCCCTGCACGATCCGCTCCAGAAACCCGCTCAAGGCAGGCTGCAGCGCATCGTGAGCCGTGTCGGTGGAGCGCGCGCGGTTCAGATGCCGCTCGGCGCTGTTCAGATAGTGGGTGAACACCGCCTTGATCAGTTCCTCTCGCGTCCCGAAGTAGTGCCGCAGCGTCGCGACGCTGACGCCGGCCGCCAGCGCGAGCTCGCGAAAACTGGCTGGAGCGGCGTCTGGCAGCGAAAGGCGCTCTCTGGCCTTGGCGATCAGCTCAGTCCGACGAAGCTCGAAATCTGCGTTGCGCGCGCCCGCTGTCCGTCCCATTGATAAATTAAAACAGATGTTATAAGATATTTCAACCGCCAGACACGGCCGCCCACAAGGATGTTGGACGATGGCTTTTGATACGGACGAACAGAACGGCTTTTGGGCCCGCTACCGGTGGTGGATCACCGCTGTGGCCGCCATGGTGATCGCTGGCCTGTGGTGGCAGCGCTCCACGCAACCTCTGCCGGTCGGCGTGGTTGAGGCGCGTGAGGGCCCGGCGGAACGGGTGCTCGCGATCACCGGCCGCACGCGGCCCCAGGTCACGGTGACGATCGTGCCGAAGATTTCCGGCCAGATCGTGCGTCTGACCAAGGGAGAGGGCGAGACCGTGCAAGCCGGCGAGTTGCTGGTGCAGCTCGATGCCGCAGCGCCGCGTGCCGCGCTCGATGAAGCGCAATCCAACATCGCCGCGCAGCAGCGCGCCGTCGCCGAAGCGCAGCGCAACTTCGAGCGCATCGCGCAGCTGCGCGAGCGCGGCCTGGCGATCGTCAAGGACTTCGACCAGGCACGTTTCGATCTCGACCAGGCGCGTTCGGAACTGGTGCGCGTCAATGCCAGCGCGCGCGAAGTCACTGCTCGCTTGCGTGACAACACGCTGGTCGCGCCGGTGTCGGGTGTCGTGCTGTCGCGACCCGTGGATCCCGGTCAGGTTGTCACCCCGAATACCGTGATCTACGAGATTGCCCCGCTCGCCGACGTGGAGGTCGAAGCCGATGTCGACGAGCTGTTTCTCGCCGAGGTAACCGAAGGACTCAAGGCCGATGTGCTGATCGCCGGTCGCGAGCAAGCCGTGGGCGCGACGCTCTACTACATCTCACCGAAGGTGGATCCGCGCACTGGTGGCGCCAAGGTGCGGCTGCGGCTCGACGAATCGATCGAGGGTCTGCGCTCGGGCCTCACCGCCGATGTGAACCTGATCATCGAGCGTCGCAACGAAGCGCTGACCGTGGCGCGCAGCGCGATCCTCGGCCGTGAAAAAACCGCGCGCGTGCTGGTGGTCAACGATGGCGTCGTCGAAGAGAAGAAAGTCGAGTTCCTGGAATGGCCGAGCGAACGCGTGATCGTGCTGGCGGGCCTCGCCCCCGGCGAACTGCTGGTCGCCCAGCCGCGGCCCGACCTGGTTGGCAAGCGGGTCGAGCCGACCAGTGATCTCGCTGCGGCAGGTGCCGGCGATCGTCCGCGCGGCAGCGAGGCACGACGTGCGCTTTGATCTGAAAGTCGCACTGCGCTATCTACTGTCGAACCGGCTGCAGTCGGCGCTGCTGATCGGCGGCGTCGCCATCGCGGTGACGGTCTTTACGTTCAATGCGGCGCTGATCAACGGTCTCGCCGAATTCCAGATCGCGCGCGTCGTCGGCAACTCCTCGCATGTGACCATCGAGCCCGCCAAGCCGATGCCGGCGGTTGCCCCGGCGCGCGATGGCGCTGAACGACTCGTGGTCTCGCAGCGCGCGCTGGAGCGCAGGGCGCAGATCAAGCAGTGGCGCACCGTTGAATCGATCGTCGATACGATTCCGGGCGTCACCGGCGTCTCGGCCAACATTCTCGGAACCGGGCTGGTGTCGCGCGGTCAGCAAACCCTGCCGGTCACGCTGAAAGGCGTCGAACCGTCGCGACTGTCGGCCATTGCGCCGATCGGTGACGCGATCGTCGAGGGCGAGCCGCAGCTCGGACTCAACGATATACTGATCGGCCGCAGATTGGCGAACGACCTCGGGATCCGGATCGGCCAGCCGATCTTCATCGCCAGCGATCAGGGCCGCGAACGCAGCCTGACCGTGCGTGGTCTGTACGCCACGGGGGTCGAGAGCCTCGACGCGCGCCTCGCGTTCATCAACCTCGCCACCGCACGCGTGCTGTTCAACCTCCCGGACGGGCTCAGCGAAATCGAAATCAAGCTGTCGAACGTTTACACGGCACGTGCCGTCGCCAAGCAGCTCGCCGACACGACCGGCCTCGAAGCAACCGCCTGGATGGACAAGAACCAGCGACTCCGGGAAGCGTTGGAGGGTCAGGGCAGCAGCGGCAACATCATCAAGATGTTCACGCTGATCACGATCGTCGTCGGGGTCGCGAGCGCACTGCTGCTGACGACGTTCCGGCGCCGCCCTGAGATCGGCATCATGCGCAGCTTTGGCATCTCCGAGAACTTCGTGCTGTCGGTGTTCATGCTGCAGGGTGCGCTGATCGGCATCATCGGCTCGATTGTCGGTTGCCTGCTCGGCTACGGCTTCAGCGTGTTTCTCGCCAACGTGTCCGGCGGACGTCTGCCGGTTGATCCTTCGCTCGGCCAGTACGATGTCGCGCTGTTGCTTGCCGCGGCGGCGAGCATCCTCGCGGCCGTGTGGCCCGCCCGCGCAGCCTCGCGAATCGATCCTGTCGAGGCGATCTCCCAATGATCAAGCTGAGAATGAGCAATATCCCCGTGAATGAAGCAATCGTGAAGGCCGTACCGCTGCTCGAGGTCTCTGACCTGCGCAAGACCTTCGTCGATCGCGACTTCCAGACGCCGGTGCTGAAGGGCGTGAACTTCACGATCGGCACTGGTGAGATGGTCGCGATGCTTGGACCTTCCGGCAGCGGCAAGAGCACGCTGCTGTCGATTCTTGGCACATTGATGAAGCCGACCTCGGGCAGCTTCCGGATGCTCGGGCGCGAGCTCACGGCGCTGAGTCAGCGTGAGCTGTCCGACTTCCGCAATCAGCAGATCGGGTTCATCTTCCAGTACCACCATCTGCTGCCAGACTTTTCAGCGCTCGAGAATGTGTTGTTCCCGCACGCCGGCCGTGTGGGCCGCGAGACCCGCGCCGGTCGTGAGCGTGCCGCGATGCTGCTCGAGCGGGTCGGCATGCAGGACCGCCTGCACTACCGGGCAACGCGGCTGTCGGGCGGCCAGAAGCAGCGTGTCGCGATTGCACGGGCGCTGATGAACCAGCCCGCCCTGGTGCTCGCCGATGAGCCGACTGGCAACCTCGACCGCGAGAACGCGGACCAGGCCTTTGCGCTGATGACCGAGATGCAGCGCGAGACCGGCACGACGTTTCTGCTGTCAACACATGATCGCGAGCTCGCTGAGCGCTGCGAGCGGCGGATCTACATCCGCAACGGCGTCGTTGATCTCGAGCGGGTCGAGATCGCCGAGTCGGCTGAGGCGCCGCGAAGTGGCTTGCGGGTCATCGAGGGCACTTCGGTCATCGACAAAACCGGCGAGGGGTTGCGCCTGGACGCGCAGCGCGGCCGCGACGGGCGGCACAGCGCCGGCTGATCGACTGCCGTCGCGAGCGGGTCGGTGTTAGGGTCGCGGTGGGCGTGCCCACGACCGGTAGACCGACCGATCCCGCCCAACATTTCTGGTCGGAGGCTCGCGCGATGCTGACGCACATTCACCACATCAATCTGCTGGTCCGCGACCTTGAGGCGATGGTTGCGACGTACCGGCGTGCCTTCGGTCTGCCCGAGCCACAGCTCGAGACGCTGTCGGGGCGTGGCGCGCGGACGGCCAGATTCAGGATCGGCGAGACCTGGCTGGTGTTGGTCCAGCCGCTCGATCCCGATGGTGTGCCCGGCCGTCACCTGGCCGAGCATGGCGAGGGCTTGTTCCTGCTATCCCTCGGTGTCGACGATCTCGGCGCCGCGAAACAGTCGTTGATCGCCAGCGGTACCACGCTGCAAGGGACGGAGCGCAGCGGGCTCGCAAACTGGCGCGTTCAGGATCTGCCGATCAACACGTTCGGGGCTGCGCAGCTGCAGTTGTGCGCAGAGACCTGAGCGCCCCGCTCAGCGGTCGATCATCGCCATGGCGCGCTCGGTGTAGCGTGCGCCACTGGCAACCGGCAGTGTGGCAAGCTCAGCGCGATCAGCCGGCGTGAGACGGATCTGTGCCGCAGCGGCATTCTGTTCAAGGTAGGCGCGCCGTTTGGTCCCGGGGATCGGCACGATGTCGTCGCCTTGATCGAGCAGCCAGGCGAGCGCGATCTGCGCGCTGGTCGCTTGATGGCGGCGGCCAACGCGCTCGAGGCCCGCAACAATCGCCAGGTTGCGCGCATGGTGTTCGGTGCCATAGCGTGGATCCATGCGTCGGTAATCCCCGGCCGGCAGCGCGTCGGTGCCGGCTACCTGGCCGCTCAGAAAGCCGCGTCCGAGCGGGCTGTAGGGCACGAAGCCGATTCCGAGTTCGCGACAGGTGTCGAGTACTGCGCCTTCGACATTGCGCTCCCAGAACGAGTATTCGCTCTGCAGTGCGCTGATCGGATGCACCGCATGCGCGCGGCGCAGCGTCTCGACGCCGACTTCAGACAGCCCGAGGTAGCGCGCTTTACCCGCACGGACGCAGTCGGCCATGGCGCCGACGGTTTCTTCAATGGGCACATTGCGATCCAGCCGGTGCTGGTACCACAGGTCGATGCAGTCCGTGCCGAGACGCTGCAGGCAGCCGTCGATCGCTTCGCGCACGCGCTCGGGCCGGCTGTCGGCGCCCTCGATGCGACCATCGGCGCTGATCCGAAAGCCGAACTTGGTTGCGATGATCGCCTGCTCGCGACGTCCCGCGATCGCGCGCCCGACCAGTTCCTCGTTGAGGTACGGACCGTAGACTTCAGCCGTATCGAGGAAGCTCACGCCGATGTCGAGCGCCCGCTGGATCGTGGCGATGGCCTCGGCCTCGTCGACCGGGCCGTACATCTCGCCCATGCCGGCAACGCCGGCCATGCCCATGGTGCCAAGTCCGATTGCAGGAACGATCAGGCCTTGGGTGCCGAGTGCGCGCGTCTGCATCGTTTTAAACTCCGCCCAGATAATCCTGTTTGCCGAGTTCGACGCCATTGTGGCGCAGGATGTTGTAGGTCGTCGTGACGTGGAAGTAGAAATTCGGCAGCACCCACTTCTGCACGAACGGCAGTCCGTCCATCTCGAGCGTGCGCTTGCGCAGCGGCACGACGATATGCCGGGTTTCTGCGCCGTCGAACTGCGCCGGCGTCAGCGCGCGCAGCCATTCGACCGTCTTCGCAACCCGCTCGCCGAGTTCAGCGAAGGTCGTCTCCCGATCTTCGAACTTGGGTGGTTCGACGCCGGCCAGACGGGCAGCACTGTTTTTGGCGAAGTCGCTGGTCAGCTGCACCTGCCGCGCCAGGTTCAGCATGTCGGGCGCCAGTCGCGAGCCCTCGAGCACGCCGGAGTCCAGCTTCTTCTCCTCTGCGAACTGGGCCGCTTTGCCGAGCATGCGCCCGAGGTTCTCAAGCATCGGTACGAACAGGTCGACGGTCATTGTGTGCAGCGAAACGGGCATGGTCGGGCTTCCTTGAACGAGGGGCAGAGTTGGGAGCCGCAAGATACACGAGTCGCTCGTGAAACAAACCGGACCCGGCGGCGGTCCACTTGTCCATGGCATTACTCAACCTCAACAGATCGATTGCGACACTGGGCGCGACGCTACTGATTGTGGGGTTGATCGGGGGGCTGAGCGGGGCCCTCAGCATCTCGGCCGCCGCAACCGCTGCTGCGAGTCCGGGGGCGACCTACGACCCGAACTACGCCCGCTACGCCGCGTTGCTCGGCGCTGTGGTCCGCAACGGGCGTGTCGATTACGCTGGGCTGATCGCGCGGCGCGCCGAGCTCGATCAGGTGGGGGCCAGTTTCGCGACCCTCGACGCGGCTGCGGTGGCCAGACTCGACCGCAATGCGCGGCTCGCCTACTGGATCAATGCCTACAACGTGTTCGTGCTGCAGACGGTCGTTGCGAACTATCCGCTCAGTCGCGGTTCGTTGATCGGCATCGCTTTTCCGTCGAACAGCATCTGGCAGATTCCCGATGCGTTCAAGGGTGCTCGGTTCGAAGCGGGCGGTGCCCGCCGTTCGCTTGATGAGATCGAACACAAGATCATCCGGCCGCAGTTCCGTGAACCGCGAATCCACATGGGACTGGTCTGCGCGGCGATCAGCTGCCCGCCATTGCGTGCTGAGCCGTTCGTCGGTCTGCGCCTCGATGCGCAGCTCGATGAGCAGACCCGCAACTTCATCGCGGACTCGCGTCACGGCGTACGGATCGATACCGAGCGGCGGCAGCTGTCGCTGTCGTCGATCTTCAAATGGTTCGGCGAGGACTTTGCACCACCCGGTGCAGGCCGCGCCGAGCGTGAACAGGGGCTGCGGGAGTTCGTCGCGCGCCATCTGGCCGATGCCGCCGCCGCCCAGGCCTTGCTCGAGGGCGACTGGCGGGTCCGTTACCTCGACTACGACTGGACGTTGAACGACCTATGAGCCGCAGATGGCTGTTGGCCGTGGCGGTTCTGGCCAGTGCCACGCAGCTGGCTGTTGCGGCACCCGACTGGGCGCTCGATGCGACCCAGCGCGCGGCACTGCAGCGCGGCGAGGTAGTCGTCGTGGCGAACGAATCGGCGGATTCGAGCGAGGCAAGGCGCGCAGCCGTAGTACGCGCCGCCGTGCGGATCAAGGCTCCAGCGGCGCGGGTCTTCAGTGAAATGACCGATTGCAAAGCGGCGCTGCAGTACGTGCCCAAGATGAAGCGCTGCGTGGTGCTCGAGACTTCCGCGGACGGGCGCAGCCAGGTGGTCGAGCACGAGGTCGATTACGGCTGGTTTATGCCGAGCGTCAGCTATGTGTTCCGGGCCGACTATGTGCCGAATCGCAGCATCGATTTTCGCCACCTGCGCGGGGACTTCCGTGAGAACAGCGGTCGCTGGGAGCTGACGTCCGACGGTGCGGAGGCGACCATCCTGACCTATCGCGTGCGCATGGTGCCGGCCTTCCGCGTGCCGCAATGGCTGGTGCGCGCGAGTCTGAAGCGTGAACTGCCCGAGCTGTTGCGCGTTTTGCGCAGCCGCTGCGAACTCGCGGAGCCGACCCCGTGACACGCATGCGCCCGCCGCGCCCGCCACGCCCGCCACGGATGCGTGTCGAGGGCTGGCAGCACCGTCTGCGCTTTGAGCTGCTGGGTCGCCGGCTGCTGGCGCGTTCGCTGCAAGCGCTGTCCGGCGCGCCGGCCGATCTGGATGGCGCCGCGCGCGCCGAGCTGCAGCGGCGGACTGCGGTTGCATTGTTCGAACACCTGCAGGTTGAGCTGAAGATCGAAGGTTTGCCGAATCTTCCCCGCGCCGGTCGCAGTCATCTCGTCATCGCGCTGCACGAAGGCATGGCGGATGGGCTCGCCCTGAGCCTGCTCGGGCTGCCGTTGCGGTTCGTCGCCCGCGACGAAGTGCTCGGCTGGCCGACGATCGGTCCCGCGCTGACGCGCATGCGGCACATTGGCGTGACGCCCGAGCACGGCGCGAGTGCCTACCGGCAGCTGCTGCGCGAGGCCGCTGCGGTGCGCGCCTCCGGTGAGCACCTCGGCATGTTTCCGCAAGGCACCGTGCTCGGGATCGAGACGGAGTTTCGTGCCGGCGCCTTCCGGCTGGCCCATGCGTTGTCGTTGCCGATCCTGCCGGTCGTGATCACCGGCACGCACCGCATCTGGGAGCATCCGTTCGCACCGACCCTGCGTTACCGGCAGGTCGTCGGGGTCCGGGTGCTGCCCGCGATCGGGGCAGCGGACGTGGCGGCAGCCGCGCCCGAGGCGATGCGCGCGCATTGCCAGCGGCTGATGAAGCATGCGGCTTTGGCCGGCGACCTGCCCGCACCACGCCGCTTCGTGCCGGCGCGCGATGGCTGGTGGGATGGTTTTTCGTTTGCGATCGATCCGGCCTTCATGCCACTGCGTGAAGCGCTGCGGCGCCGGCGCGCCCTCCGTCACGAGACTCTGGATTTGGAGGCAGATGGACTTATTGCGTCGCTAGCGAAACAATAGGGCCGATGACGCCAAAAAAAGCCGTTGCATTCAGTCCAATCTGGTCGCCAGCCCACATGGCGACTTTCGCCAAGGTCGTCGATCTGAACGGCTTCAGCGCTGCGGCGCGGGCCTTGCGGGTGCCGAAGGCTTCGGTCAGCCGGGCCATCGCCGAACTCGAAGCCGAGCTCGGTGTGCGGGTGCTGGAACGCACCACGCGCCGCATCCGCCTGACCGCCGCCGGCGAGCGGCTATACCCTGGCTGCCGCGTAATCGTCGATGCGGTTGAACAGACGCGGTCGCGGGCGCAGGAATTGACCCGCGCGCACTCGGGCCCGTTGCGCGTGCTGGCCGATGCGGCCTACGGACGGGTGCTGCTGGCGCCGCTGGTGCCACGCTTCCTCGAAAGCTTCCCGGGCGCGTCACTCGATGTTCAGGTGGGCCGCATCGATGACGACCCTGGGGCTGAGCATTGGGACGTGGCGGTGCGGCTCGGTCGGGCGCCCGGCGCGGAGCGGATTGTCCGCGAGCTCGGCGTGCCACCGGCTGTGCTGTGCGCGACGCCGGGATATCTGCAGAAGGCGGGCCTGCCCACTCAGCCCCAGGAGCTCGAGGCGCATGCCATGCTGACGCCGGTCGGCGAGGGGCCAACCTATGTGCTGCGCGTCGCGCAGGGTTTGCGGCGCGCGGAGGTCGTGCTGCGGCCGAAGCTTGCGGTCAATGACCCGTCGCTGCTGCATGCGTCGGTAGCGGCCGGCCTCGGTATTGGACTGCTGCCCGAGTTCCTGTGCCGGCAGGGTCTCGCGACCCATCGGCTGACGCGGGTGTTGGCGGCCTGGGACCTGCCGGCACTGCAGCCGTTGTGCGCGGTGTACCCGGCCCGACTCGCCGAGGATCAGCGGGTCCGGGCGCTGGTGGGATTTCTGGCGGCAAACATCGTTCCGGCGCTGGCTTCGTAGTTCAAGTCGGTAGAATGGTGCCTCGCACACGAGGTTTTGAGCATGTACCGCGCACCCCTGAAGGACATCAGCTTCGTCCTTGAGCACCTGATCAGCACTGAAGCGCTGCAGCGCTGCCCGGCCTTCGCTGACTATTCCAGCGAACTTACCGCCACGATCCTCGAAGAAGCCGCCAAGTTCGCCGAAAATGTGCTCGATCCGCTGTACGCCAGCGCCGATCGCGCGGGTGCAAAATGGACTCCCGAAGGCGTTGCGACACCGCCCGGCTTCCAGCAGGCCTACCGGCAGTTCGTCGACGGCGGCTGGCCCTCCCTGCGTGCCTCGACCCAGTACGGCGGCCAAGCCGTTCCGACCGTGGTCGGCACCGCCGTCGAGGAACTCTGGGCGTCGGCCAACCTCGCATTCAAGTTGTGCCCGATGCTGACCCAGAGTGCGAATGAAGCGCTCGAGCATGTCGGCAGCGATGTGCAGAAGGCGCTGTTCCTACCGAAGATGGTCAGCGGCGAATGGACCGGCACGATGAACCTGACTGAATCACAGGCGGGCTCGGATCTCGGCCAGATTCGCACCCGCGCCAGGCCCGATGGCGGGCACTATCGGCTGTTCGGACAGAAGATCTTCATCACCTATGGTGAGCACGATCTGGCCGACAACATCATTCACATGGTGCTGGCGCGGATCGACGGGGCACCGACTGGCACCCGCGGCATTTCGCTGTTCATCGTGCCGAAGTTTCTGGTCAACGACGACGGCACGCTCGGTGCGCGCAATGATGTGCAGTGCATTTCGATCGAGCACAAGCTCGGCATCCATGCCAGCCCCACCTGCGTGATGGCCTACGGCCAGAACGACGGCGCCGTCGGCTACCTGGTCGGCGAGGCCAACCGCGGCCTCGAGTTCATGTTCGTGATGATGAACGCGGCGCGTCTTTCAGTCGGGCTCGAGGGTTACGCGGTCGCCGAGCGTGCCTATCAGCGCGCCGCAGAATGGGCGCGCACGCGCGTGCAGGGCAAGCCGCCCGCAGCAGCGAAAAAGGGTCCGCTGCCGATCATTCATCACCCCGACGTCAAGCGCATGCTGCTGACGATGCGCTCGCAGGTCGAGGCAATGCGAGCGCTCGCGCTGTACGCCGCGTATCAGATCGACCTCGGCGGCAAGCATCCGGTTGCCGCAGTCGCTGCGGCGGCGCAGAAGCGCGGCGATCTGCTGATCCCGATCGTCAAGGCCTGGAGCACGGAGACGGGTATCGAGATCGCCTCGCTCGGCATCCAGGTCCATGGTGGCATGGGCTATGTCGAGGAAACCGGTGCCGCCCAGGCGCTGCGCGATGTACGCATCACGACGATCTACGAGGGCACGACCGGCATCCAGGCCAATGACCTGATCGGCCGCAAGATCGCGCGCGACCAGGGCGAGGCCATGAACGCGCTGCTCGATGAAGTGCGTACGGATCTCGCTGCCCTCGACGCCAATCACGCAACCGTGAAGGCGATTCGCAGTGCGACGACCGAGGGCGTCGATGCGCTGGCCGCGAGCACGAAGAGTGTGCTGTTGGCGATGAGCAAGAACCCCCAGGCGGGTCTTGCCGTCGCCGTGCCTTATCTGCGGCTGTGCGGCATTGTGCTCGGCGGCTGGCTGCTGGCGCGCAGTGCCGGAGTCGCCGCCGGCAAACTTGCTGCGGGCGATGATGTCGAATTCATGCAGCGCAAGCTGGTCGGCGCGCGCTTCTATGCCGACAATGTGCTGCCGCAGTCATCGTCGCTGGCCGCGATCGTTGCGGGTGGTTCGGCCAGCATCAATGAGGCGGCCGCCGAACTGGTTTGAGTCATCACGTTTCTGGAGGCAGCCATGAAAAGACGGACATTCATTCAGGCGGGCACGGGTGCCGCAATGGCGGCAGGGCTTGCAGGCGCCTTCCCGGCGCTGCTGCAGGCTGCTGACAAGGGCATCATCCAGCGCACCATTCCGTCGAGTGGCCAGAAGATTCCGGTCATCGGGCTGGGCACCTCCGGTCCGTTCGAGGTTCAGAGTGACGCCGCCGCACTCGCGCCACTGCGCGAAGTCGTCGACGCATTCTTTGCGGGCGGCGCCACGCTGATCGACACCTCGCCGATGTATTCGACGGCCGAAAAAGTGCTGGGCGAGTTGTTGAGCCCCGCGCAGCAGCGTAGCGCGTTCATCGCGACCAAGGTCTGGACACGTGGCGAAGCTGAAGGCATCGCGCAGATGCAGCAGTCGATGGCGTTGATGAAGCGCGACAGCGTCGATCTGATGCAGGTGCACAACCTGCTTGATCTCGAGACCCAGCTGCGCACGCTGCGCAAGTGGAAGGAAGAGGGGAAGATCCGCTACATCGGCGTCACGCACTTCACGGTCGCCTCGCATGCGGACCTCGAGGCGTTGATCATGCGCGAGCCGCTCGACTTCCTGCAGTTCAACTATTCCGCGACGACCCCCGACGCGGAGAACCGGTTGCTGCCTCTGTGTGCGGACAGGGGCGTCGCCACGCTGATCAACCGCGCCTTCGATGACGGCAAGATCTTCGCCCGCGTCAAGGATCGACCGCTGCCGAGCTGGGCGGCGGATATCGACTGCACGACCTGGGCGCAGCTGCTGTTGAAGTTCGTGATTGCGCACCCTGCGGTGACCTGCGTGATTCCGGCGACCGGCAAGGTCCGCAACCTGCGCGACAACCTCGGTGGCGGCAGCGGGCGACTGCCCGATGCGCGCCAGCTTGCGCAGATCAAGGAACTCGTCCGGACCTGAGCAGCTCCGATGACGCACCGCAGCCAGCTTGCCGGACTGATCATCGACTGCGAAACCAATGACTTCAACCGTGCGGCGCGCTTCTGGAGCGATGCCGAAGTGGCTCGCCTCGAGCAACTCGGTGCGCGCCGTGTGAAACAGATCCCCGGACAGCGCTTCTGCGTTGTCGCGCTCTCGCGGGCAAACTTTGACCGCGCTGCGAATCGCTGGCGCTGAGATTCCAGCACGTGGCGTAGCGCCGCTGGCTTCCTACGCGCGCATCTCCCGATACGCTGCGAGCGCTGCTTCGCGTGACTCCTTCAGATCGACGATTGAGTTCGGGTAGTTGGAACCCAAGTGCACATTCGCGGCCTGCAGCGTTGCCGCATCCGCTTCCCAGGGGGCGTGGATCACGCTGGCGTCGAGCTCTGCGAGCTCAGGCACCCAGCGCCGCACATAGTCGCCCTCCGGGTCGAATTTCCGCCCCTGGCTGACCGGATTGAAGATCCGGAAATACGGCGCGGCATCGGCGCCGCAACCTGCTGACCACTGCCAGCCCAGCGTGTTCGCGGCCAGATCCGCATCGACCAGGGTGTCCCAGAACCAGCGCGCACCATCCTGCCAGGGAAGACGCAGGTTCTTGACCAGGAAGGACGCGGCGATCATTCGCACGCGGTTGTGCATCCAGCCCGTGGCCCACAGCTGCCGCATGCCGGCGTCGACCATCGGCACGCCGGTGCGGCCGCGCTGCCAGGCTCGCAGCAAGTCCGGATTGCTTGCCCAGCCGAACTTCGTGAACTCTGCGCGCAGCGGCTCGAGCGGCGTGCGCGGAAAGTGATACAGCAGGTGGTGCGCAAACTCCCGCCAGCCGATCTCGGTGATGAACTGCGAGCCGAGTGCCGCTTCGGCATCGACGCCACGTGACTTCGCGCTCGCGAGCACCGCATGCCAGACCGCGCGCGGCGAGATCTCGCCATGGTGCAGGTGCGGCGACAGCGCCGAGGTTCCGGCGATAGCCGGCAGGTTGCGACCGGTGTCGTAGGAAGACCAGGCGGTCTCGAGAAAGCGTTCAAGCTGGCGATGTGCGCCCACCGTACCGGGTTTCCAGGTCGCCTCGATCTGATCGAACCAGCGAACACCTGGCAGCAGCGCAAGTTCATCGAGTGCCGTGCCGCGCGGCCATGGGGCCGGCGATGGCCAGCTCGATGGTGCGGGTTGAAGCGCAGCTGGTTCGAGCTGGCGTCGGGCCTGACGCCAGAACGGCGTGAAAACCTGGAAGGGTTTACCGCTCTGGTTCTGGATCTCCCAGGGCTCGAGCAGCAGCGCGCCGTTGAAGCTCTCGGCCTCGGTGCCGCTGTCACGCAGCGCGCGCTTGACCTCGCGGTCGCGGACCGTGACCGCAGGCTCGTAGCGCCGGTTCCAGTAAACCGCGCCGGCGCCAGTCTCTTCAATCAGCTTTCGCAAGCTCGGCAGCGCTGCTCCGCGGCGCAGGACCAGCTGCGTATTCAGCGCGGCCAGTTGTTGCTGCAGCGCTTCGAGTGATCGGTGCAGCCACCAGCGCGCCGCGCCGCCAGGTGCCCATTCCGCTTCTTCCTCCGGGGCGTGCAGGAACACCGGGATCACAGCGCCGCCGCGCGCAATGGCGGCCTGTAGCGCCGGATTGTCGTCGAGTCGCAGGTCCTGACGAAACCAGAGCAGGGTCGGATTCACGCAAGGCCCTTGAGCCGAAACTCCGGATCTCCGAAGTGCAGATAGTCGGCCCAGTCTGCCGAGCCTTGCGCCTTGACGCGCTGTCGGCCGGCGAGTACGGCTTCGCCAAGCGTGCGGTTCTCGAGCAGCTTTGAATAGAACCTGTTCGCGAATTCACTGGCGGCGGCATCGCCGACCGGCCAGTACGTGCCGACGAAGCTTGCCACGCCGGCACGCAGCAGCATTTCGGCGACGCCCGCGCTGTCATCAAGTGCGCGACTGGCAGCGCGCCGCGCGGCGCCGCGCCGCGATCCCTTGTCTTCGGTCCGACGAATCCGCCCGGACTCGCAGGCATTCAGCACGACCAGCGACGGTGCGCGTTGCAGGCCCCGAAGGTCAGCGCCGGTCAGGTTGGCATCGCTGCAGACGAGGCCGCTGCTCGCCGGCGCGTCGGCATCAAAGAATGCGTGCCCGGCATAGTGCAGCACGTCGTAGTCGCCGGACTTGAACTCCGCCAGCACCCGTGCGCGAGTCGCGGCACGCCCAGCGATGGTTGTCAGCTGCAGCCCTGCGCGCGGCCGCAGCAGCGCTTCGAGCCGCTCTCGTTCGAGCTCGGCACCGGGCAGATCGTCGGTCGGGTTCGCGACCAGCAATACGTGCAGTTCCGGATCGGCGCGTCGCGACTCGCTGAGCCGCGCGACCGCAAGCTGCTCGGCTGCGTAGCGTCTGGACAGACCTCTACCAAGCGCCGGGATCCATCTGCCGAAGCGGATCGTTTCCCAGGGTACGCGACTGCTCGGCGCGTCGTGCACGATCACCAGTTCCGCATCCTCATTGCCACGTAGCGCCGCCCGCACGTTGGGATGCAGCAGCAACTCAGGCAGATCGCTGCCGATCTGTGCCAGCACTTTCGGGCCGAATGCAGGCGCATCGAGTTTTCGCAGCAGCACATCGAGTCCGCGTTTCGAGACAGACTGTGATTCGGCAACGATTGCGGCGGGCGAATCACTGTTCAGCACCGCTGCGCGCCAGACTTCCTTGCCGGTAGAGTCGAGGTTGGCCTGCATCAACAGATAGGCGGTGCGGCGCGCGGTGCGCGGGATCGGCGCGGTCTTCTTCGGCGATGGTTTCGAGGCGGGCTGCGCGCGCGGCAACCTGATCTGTACGCCCGACTCGGTCGCAAGCATTGCGGCGCGCTCGCGCAGGGCTTCCAGGGTTGCCCGATCCTGTACACGGATCACCAGGCGCCGCAGCCGTGGTGCGCGCAGGAAGCCGCGCACCTGCGCCTCGAAGGAGGCTTCGGGCGCAAGGCCCGAGCCTGCACCCCACAGCACCGTGGTTAGGGAATCGAGCGCACTGCGCGCACAGTAGTGGCCGACGTTTTCCGCGGCGATCTCGATCAGGCTCGCCTGCAGCTGATCGAAGCTGCCGAGCCCGACCAGCAGCACGGCCTGCACATCGCCGAGGCGCCCCATGGCCGGCACGGCCGACACCCGCCCGGCTTCGGTCCCAAGAATGCGTCGCCAACGGAACTCGGCGATCACGCCATCGAGCCGGGCATCGAGCGCTGCAATGGCACCATGCGGCGTGACGTTCGCGAACAGGCTCGCCGCAACCGCAGCGGTATCGGCCTCGGCAATATCGCCGATCACGATCTCGATCTGCGCCGGAGGTTCGCGGACCTCGAGCGTTTCTGCGCCAGCAAGCGGCGGCGGATCATTCAGGTTCTCAAGGAACTCGCGGCGTTGCTCGCTCGACAACGACGCCCAGTCGATCTTGCCCTTCTGTTGTTGGCGCAGTTCCGTGTCCGTCAGTTCGAAGCGTGCCGCCGCGCGCCGTGGCAGCGCGGTCGCAAGCTCGCTGGTCGTGCCATCGCGCAGCAAGTCAACGATGCCGCGCGTGATGCTGGCATTGCGGATCAAGCCCGAATGCGAGGCGCTGGCATAGTACGCCGTAGCGCCGGGCAGCTCGGCGGACCGCACCGGGACGGTGCCGTCGCCGCGCAGCGTAAACGTGTATGAGAATTCATCGCCGCGGCGTGCTGCGCTTTCGATCGTATGTTCGCCGCTGCCAATGATCGTCACAAAGCGTTCGCTGGCGGGAGCCAGATCGCTCTCGATCCCGGCTGCCGCAATGAGCAGTCTCGGGTCCGGGCGCGGGCCCTTGCTCGGCCAGTTCGCGTCGTCGAACAGATCGATGTCACCGGCAAGCCGTCCTTGCGGCAGCATCTGGTAGAGACTCGGAAAACTCGAGAACACGCCGCTCGCCAGTTCCGCTGCATCGTGCCGCAGGTCCAGCAGCGCCAGCTTGCGCACCACGCCGTAAGTTCCGCGCAGCGCCTGCACGGCCGCGAACGCGCCGAAGTTCGGCGTGCCGAGCAGCACAAGTCGTGCGATATCCGCTGGCTGCGGCAAAGCCAGCGCGGCGCGCGCGACGAGTCCGCCCATGCTGTGGGCGACGATCAGCGACGGCTCGCGGTCGCTCGCGAGGCGCTGGCCGAACTGCACGCCAATCTCGCGCACATCGGCTCGCCAGTCGTAGTCGAAGAACTCGGGTTCGTAGCCGGCGGCGGCGAGGCGCAGCCACAGCCGCAGATACGACTGCAGCAGCGTGCCCAGCGCGACAATCGAGCCGCTCGCGGCGATGGCGCGCAGCGGTACGCGCAGTTCGGTCAGCCGGCCAATGATGATGTCCAGCGCATCGAGCCACAGCACATCGGCAGGTTGGCCGCCGGACCTGCGGCGACCGAGCTTGGAGCCCATGATGCCGGGGACGATCCAGACGCGGCGCCGCTGGCGCCGAGCACCCTGGCGCCGCGACGCTGCGGCGGCCTCAGCCAGCTTCGTCAGCTCGGCGTAGCTTTGCGAACCAAAGAACTCGAGCAGCTCCCGCTTGCGCTGCCCACGGGCAAGCAGATCCTCTACCTCGCGCGCGGTCCAGGCGAGGCGGTCATAAGGCGTGATGTCGGCAGCAGCCGTGGCGCGGGACGGAGGACTCACCGCTACATGATGCCCGACCGAGGCCGTTCATCGTCGATTCAGTTGCGACGGTGCAGCATGTGCCATTGAAACCGCTTCAATCGCCGGCAGATGATAATGATTTGCAACGGCGGAGCGGCGTCGCGGAAGCGGTAGAATGCCAACCTCGCTGACCTTAACTTGTGTGGAGAGAGTCGATGACGAACCCGATGTCCCGTCGCGAAGCGATCGCAGCCCTGACCCTGGCAGCTGTTGCCGTTGGCGGTGTGCAGGCGGCCTCGGCCCAGGGCGCTGCGAAACCCGCTGCCAAGCCCGCTGCCAAGCCCGCCGCGAAGCCTGCGGCGAAACCGCTCGTCAAGCTGGATCCGAAAGATCCGGTCGCCAATGCGCTCGGCTATGTCGAGGATGCCTCGAAAGTCGATGCCAAGAAGAACCCGACGTTCAAGGCTGGCCACAATTGCGGCAACTGTTTACAGGTCACCGGCAAGGACGGTGACGCCTGGCGGCCCTGCAACCTGTTTCCGGGCAAGCTCGTGGCCAACAACGGCTGGTGCAAGAGCTGGATCCAGAAGCCGGGCGTGAAGTAAGCGCCGCGCCTCAGGCTGCGTGCTCTGCAATCGCCTTGTTTACCGCGCTGATCGCGGCAGTGCGGGCAGAGCTGGCGCGCCACACGGCGCCGATCGTCCGGGTCGGCGTCGGTTTCGAGAACGGGCGCACCGTGATCCCCTTGGTTGGTGCATAGGCGCCGCGACTCGCCAGTTCCGGCAGCAGCGTCACGCCCGTGCCCGACGCAACCATCTGGCGTAGCGTCTCGATGCTGGTGCCGCGAAAGTCCTGCTTTTCGTTGACGTCTATCCGGCTGCAGACATCGAGTGCCTGATCGCGCAGGCAGTGCCCATCTTCCAGCAGTAACAAGGTTTCGCCGGCAAGGTCTGCCACGCGCACCGTGGCCTGCGAAGCAAACCTATGCTTCGCTGGCGCAGCCACGACGAACGGCTCGTCATAGAGCGCGCGCGTCGTCAGGCCATGACCATCGACCGGCAACGCAAGGATGCCAACGTCGATCTCACCGGCCAGCAGGTGCTCGAGCATCGGGCCGGTCTGGTACTCGTACAGCATCAGCTCGAGGCGCGGCACCGCCTTGCGCAGCTTCGGCATGATCTGCGGCAAGAGATACGGCCCGATGGTCGGCAAGAGCGCAATGCGCAACCGGCCTGCCAGCGGATCGCGGTGCGAGCGCGCAATCTCGACAACATCGTCAGTCGCTTCGACGATGCGTCGCGCGCGTTCGACGATGCGCTCTCCGGCTGGCGTCAGCATCACATGGCGCGGGCGGCGCTCGATCAGTTGTACGCCGAGATACGTTTCGAGCTTCTTCAATTGCGCGGACAGCGTTGGCTGGCTGACGAAACATCGCTCGGCGGCGCGTCCGAAGTGCCGCGTATCGGCGAGCGCCACGAGATACTTGAGATCCTTGAGTTTGAGATCCGACACCGCCGGGATTGTAGCGGTATCATTCCCGCCATGACTTCCGTCCATGACCAGTACCCGAACACCGCCTGGGTCGCGATCTGCCGTGATGGTCCCGCCGGCGCTGCAGTTCGAGCAGCGCATACCGCCGCACATCTGGCCTATATCGAGACGATCCTCGAGCAGATCAACGTCGCCGGCCCGCTGTTCGATGAAGCCGGTCTCAATACCGTCGGCAGTCTGTTCTGCTATCGCACCAAGAGTCACGCTCAGGCGCGTGCACTGGTGGAAGGCGACCCCTATTTCAAAGAGGGTGCGTTCGCGTCCGTCGAGTTGTTCCCGCATCTGCCGGCGGCCGGGCAGTACATCGGCGGCAAGGTCTGGTAGCGCCGCTAGCGCTGCGTAGTCTTGAAGAACGCCCAGGCGAGTTCGGCACCTTCTGCATCGCGACAGGCTGTGCCGACAATTCTGCGAATCAGCCGTGAGTCCGGCACGGCGTGCCGGATGGACGGCATCGCATGACCGGCACCGCGGGCCGTATACAACCAGACCGGCGCGCCAGCGGGTTTGGCGGCATGCGTCTGCAGCTCGAGGCGGCAGCCATCTTCGGGGTCGCGATCCGGCAGCGCCTCGCGGCGCTCAACTTCGCGCCGCGCCGAGTTGGCGCTGAGCCACCACTGCAGGGTCTGCTGCGTTGAAATCGTTGCGCCGCGATCGCGCCCGACCGTGCCGCCGTCCCACTTGACCAGCGGATCCTCGGTGCCGTTGACGATCATCAATGGCGTTGGCCTCGGCGGCTTTGGCAGGCGATCGGCATTCTCGGGGAGGTTGGCGATGAAGGCTGCGCCCGCCGCAAAAAGCTCAGGCGCATCGATCAACAACCGATAGGTCATCATGCCGCCATTCGAGGCACCAGTGACATAGATGCGCTGCGCGTCGAGCCGTCGCGTGCGGGTCTGCTCGATCACGAGCCGACGGATGAAGGCGACGTCATCGACGTTGGCGGCGCGAAAGTCCTCGCGATAGTCGTGCCAGTTCTGGCGGTCGCCGTTGGGGTTGCCGCCGTTGGCATCGGTGCCGTTCGGAGTGATCAACACGACGCCCTCGCGCTCGGCGAGCGCGGGCCATTCGCGGGTGCCGCCCGATCGCTTGCCGAACATGCGCCGCATGCTCTGCGTGCCGCCATGCAGCAGCACCACCGCGGGCGCGACCTCGGCGCGTTGGCGCGGCACGTAGATTCGATACCAGCGCTGCTGGCCGTTGATGTCGATGCTGGCTTCGTTCCAGCCGGGTTGCGGCGCGGCCGCTCCGTTGGCAAGCGCTGCGCTGAAGCCGACCGCCAGCAAGGTCAGTGATGCGCAGCGTTTCATGACGTCTCCAACCGAGTTCAGACCACCCGACCCCGACTGCCGCCCTGCAGCAGGTCGGCAACGTTCGCGGCAAGTTCATCGAGCGCCCGCTGTCGGGATTCGCGCGCCGCCCAGGCGGTGTGCGGCGTCAGGATCAGATTCGGCAGGTCGGGCGCAAACAAGGGGCTGCCGCTGACCGGCGGCTCCTCTGGCAGCACGTCAATCGCCGCCCCGCCCAGGTGACCTGCACGCAGCGCATCGGCCAGTGCCTGCGTGTCGACGAGCCCGCCGCGGGCAGTGTTGATCAGGATCGCGTCGCGCTTCATCCGCGCAAGCTGCGCTGCGCCGATCAGCCCTTCAGTCGCTGGCGTCAATGGGCAGTGCAGCGTCAGCACGTCCGCCTCGCCCAGTAGCGTATCGAGATCGATACGACCCTCACGGCGCTCGCCACCCGGTCGGTTGGCGATTCGCACGCGCATCCCGAGCGCTCGCTCGCAGATTCCTCCAACGGCCTGGCCGAGCGCACCCCAGCCGACCACGCCGAGCACGCGACCGTGCAGCTCGCGGATTGGATGATTGAGCATGCTGAACTGAGGACTGCGACTCCATTCACCGCCTGTCGCGAGCTTTGCGTAGTCGCTGAATCGATGCGTGAGCGCCAGCAGCACGCCGAGCACATGCTGCGCAACCGAAGGCGAGCAGTAGTCGCGGATATTGCAGACCCGGACCTCATGATCGCGCGCGGCGTCGAGATCCACATTATTGGTGCCCGTGGCGATCAGTCCAATCGCACGCAACCGCGTCGCGGCCGCGATCCGTTCGCGCGTCAGCGGCAGCTTGTTGGTCAGCACCACATCGAAGCCGTCGATGCGCTCGCTGATCTGGTTCGCTGTCGTGACTTCATGCAGAGTCAGGTCAGGCAGCGCGGCGCGCAGCCTGGAGAGATCCAGATCGCCACGGCTGACTGTGGCGTAATCGAGGAAAACAGCGCGCATGACGGCCTGTGAGACAATGGCGACTGCGCTAGATTACATGAGGCTGCGGACACGATGGCTGAAGCTCGGCGCACGATCTCACTCGCGTTCAAAGAGATCCCCAGCGAACAGATGCAGGCGCAGGCGCGTGAGTTTGCCGACCTTATGCAGTGCCGCCGCTCCGTTCGGGACTTCTCATCGCGGCCGGTATCGAAAGAAATCATCGAAGCCTGTCTGCGCGCGGCGTGCAGCGCGCCTTCAGGCGCCAACCAGCAACCCTGGCGCTTCGTCGCGGTGGCGGATCCCCACTTGAAGCGCCAGATCCGGATCGCAGCCGAGAGTGAGGAGCGCGAGTTCTACGAGCACCGTGCACCAGAAGAGTGGCTGCGCGCGATTGCGCCACTGGGCACCGATGCCGACAAACCATTCCTGGAAACCGCGCCGTGGCTGATCGCGATTTTTGTCGAACGGCTCGGCGTGGAATCTGACGGGGCACGTGCCAAGCGCTACTACCCCGATGAGTCGGTGGGCATTGCGACCGGAATCCTGATCGCGGCGCTGCACGGGGCGGGGCTTGCGACCTTGACCCACACGCCGAGCCCGATGAAATTCCTCTGCGAGATCCTGGGTCGCCCCGCAACGAGCGAACGGCCCTTCCTGCTGCTGGTCGCGGGTTATCCGGTCGAGGGCTGTCGTGTGCCGGCCATCGGAAGACTACCAGCGGCGGTCACCACGCAGTTCCGCTAGAGCAGCGCGCCTGAGGCGTCTTC
>JBBQWY010000015.1:0-68076 GCA_038210215.1 Steroidobacterales bacterium | reverse complement strand
CGCGCTGACTTACGATCTGGAGTTCGGCGATTTCTACTCCGGGCGCCGGCAGGACACTCGCCTTGGGGTGCAGTGGCGGCCCAATTCGCGGCTGTTCATGAACGCGCAGTACCAGCTCAACAAGGTCGAGCTGCCGAGCGGGGAGTTCACGGCGCGGCTTTATTCATTGACCGGAAATGTGGCGTTCAATGTGAACTGGGCCTGGCTCAATGTGGTCCAATACGACAACCTTTCGGGCCGGCTCGGTATGAACAGTCGCCTGAGGTGGCTGCCGGCGGCGGGCCAATCGGCGTTCCTGGTCGTCAATTACGATTGGCGCGAGGATGCGTTCGGCGGATTCCAGCCGTTCCTCGCCGAGACGACACTCAAGTTCAACTACACGTTCAGGTTCTAGACATGCTGCGACGCGCGCTACTTGCTTCGGTACTGCTTGCCGCCTCAACCCTGCTTGCCTGTGCGAATGCCGAGTCCAAGCCCGGAACGCCTGCGCTGCAGGTGGCGGCAGCCTGGTCGCGTCCGACCATTGCAGCCGTCACGGTGGGCGTGGCCTATATGACCATCCGCAACACGGGGGCTGACGACGACGTGCTGCTGTCGGTCAGCTCGCCACGGGCGGCCAACGTTCAGATTCACCAGACCACGATGAACGACGGCGTCATGCAGATGCGACCGCTCCAGGACTTGCCGGTGCCGGCTGGCGTCACGGTTGCACTGGAGCCCGCCGCGACGCACCTGATGCTAATGGGGCTGACGACGCCCTTGCAGATTGGCGAGCGGGTGCCACTGCAACTGGTGTTTGCCAAGGCAGGCCGGATCGATATCGAGTCCGAGGTGCGCCAGCCCTGAATCGAAGGGTCTAAAACGGGTTGATGCGCTTGCGCGGCGTGAAGTGCATGTAGCCGAAGTTGATGCCCTGGCGCCAGCCAACGCCGAAGCGCACCGGCGCGATCACCGTCGCGCCGCTCTGCACGTAGTTGACGCCGAAGCCGCCGACAAAATAGAGGCTGCCATCGACGCCCGGATAACGCTGAAACAGCGTGCTCGTGGCCGGCAGGTCGTAGACCAGCGCGAACACCTTAACGGCATTGGCGCCGATATCGAAACCGATTGACGGACCTTGCCAGAAAATTTTCTGCCCGGTGCCCTGACCCTTGTACTTCAACCGACCGTTGCCGTAGCGCACGCCGATGCCGATTGCACCGCCGACTTCCTCGCCTTGGATGATTGCCACCGGCCGACCCTTGTCCTTGAGCGCCTTCTGCAACACTTGCGCGAGGCCCTTGGCGCCACTGCTGAAGAAACTCTCCGCCGCCTTGATGACTTCTTCTTCGGTGTAGGCCTCGCGCTGGTCGCTGTTCGCGGCATGCGCCGACGCTGCCGACAGCAAAGCGCCCAGTACTGTGAGAGCGGGAAGAATGTGCGCCCGGATGGTCATGACTGGACTCCTCACAGTGTGCGGGTCGGCCCGAGTAGTTCGCGGATCCACTGGTTCGGGAATCGGCGACTGAGTGTGATGCCGTAGAAGTTCTCGCGCAACTGCGGTACCCGGCAACGCTCGACGAGCTGGCCGCTCTTCAGCTCGTCCTGCACGACCACCTTGGGCACCAGCGTGACGCCGCTGTGTTCGCGCGCGAGCAACCGGAGCATCGCCATGTCGTCGACTTCGGCGGCGATCTCGGGCCGAATGCCCGCTTCATGCAGCAGGCCGTCGAAAGTCACGCGTACATCGCTTTCGAGGCTCGGCAGCAGCAATGCCACGCCCGCGAGGTCTTGCGGAAAGCGCAGACGCTTCTGGCCGCGCGCGGGCCGGCTCACGAGGCTCACCGGCTGCTCATCGAGCAGATGGCTGTGCCACGGCGTTTCGGCATCACGCTTGACCAGCTGGTTGGACAGTACGAGGTCGATCGTGTGTGCGCGCAACTGCGCGAGCAGTTCACGCAGGCTGCCGGAGCGGATCACGATTTCGAGATTCGTATGGCTCAGAATGGGCCGCAGCAAACCGATCTGGAAGTTGCGGGATAGCGTCGCGACGGAACCGATCCGCAGGATCTGGCGTCGTCCGGCGGGACGCTGGTCAAGCGTGCTCAGCAGTTCATCGCCGGTCGCAAAGATCGTGTCGGCGTAGTCGAGCGTGACCTTGCCGGCTTCGGTCAGTACCAGGCTGCGGTTGCGACGCTCGAACAGCGGGTGGCCAAGGCGTGTCTCCAGCTGGCGCAGTTGCACGCTCAGCGCCGACTGCGACACGTGCAGCCGTTTGGCGGCCCGCGTCAGGCTGCGCTCATGCGCGATGACCCAGAAATAGCGCAGATGATGATAGTTCAGCGCTGCCATGACGATGCTTCAGCCTGCAGGCGTCGCGCTGCCTCGCAGCAGCTGTTCCAGATAGGTCGGGGTGATCAGGTGGCAGTAACGGGTGCCACGGAAGCGCGCGGGTGCGTCGGCGGTGCTCGGATCCAGCCAGTCGTTGCGCATCCCCTTGGCCTTGATGTGCAGGGCCCCAGCGTCGCCAAGGTAGACCATCGTGTACGGTTTCAGCCATTCCGGGCCATGCGTGGTCGTTTCGTCCGGGTCCATGACGACTCGCGCTCCACCTTCAAAAAGCAGCGCCTTTTGCGTCGCCGGACTCATGGTCGACAGCAGCCGTGCGAGGGTCGCAGCGTTGACGGCGGCACAAGTCTGTTCTTCACCGACGGCGTTGTCGCCAAACACGGTCCGCAGGTGATCCGCCGTCTTCATCTTGCACGAGATGATCTGTGGCCGGGCGTACTGCTGGGTTTCGAGCGGACGGACGGCTGGTTTCGAGAACGTGAAGGCCTCGAAGTCTGTATGCAGCACATTGGTCGAGCGCAGTGCCGTTTGGGCGGTGACCGTCTGCGCCACTGTGCAGAAATCGGCAAGCGGAGCAGTCGGTTGAGGCAGCGTCGTTGCGCATCCGGCAACGGCCGCTGCGAGCACGAGTCCGGCGAAAGGGTGAATTCGGCGCATGGCGGCGTTCCTTGTTCACGGCGCAACGGCCGGGGATGGATCGTTGTAGCGAATCTCGCTCGGAGTGTCACCAGCGAGGCGCATCGGGCACCATTCGCGGCTGATCTCCGCTGTGGGGTTGCTGCAGGGAATTTCCGGGGCACCGCTGCGGCTTCGCTGCCATGCTCGCCGCACCTGACACGACGAGGCGCCAGATGAACAAGCTTGGTCCGATTCGCCTGATGCCGGGCGTCACCGCCCGGCACACGCTGTGCTACCTGTGGGCCGCAGCGGTCAGCATCGGCATCTTCACCTACATCACGACGATGCAGCCGTACATCCTTCAGGTGAATCTCGGGCTCGCGCCCGACAGTCGCGGTGACGTGTCGGGAACGCTGCAGTTCTGGCAGGAAATAGTCGTGCTCGCGCTGGTCGGTGTGATCGGCGCCTGGTCGGATCGCGTTGGACGGCGCACGGTCTATGTGCTCGGGTTCCTGGTCGCAGGGCTCGCTTATGCGGCCTATCCGTTTGCTGATGATATCGGCCAGCTGACGCTGTACCGACTGATCTTCGCGATCTCGGTCGCAGCGCTCAGTGGCATGCTGGCGACGGTGCTCGCGGATTATCCGATCGACGCGGATCGCGGCAAGTTGACCGGTATCGCGTTCTTCCTGAACGCGGTCGGGGCGTTCGTTTTCCTGGTGCTGCTGGCTCGACTGCCGCAGATCTATCTGGAGGCGGGGCTTGATGACCTGTGGGCAGGCCGCGCGTCCTACCTGACGGTGTCGGCGATCTGCCTGGTCAGCGCAGTAGTCATGCTGGGTCTGAAGCCGGGGCGCCCGGAGCAGACCGAACAGCGTATGCCGGTGCTTGAACTACTGCGTGAGGGCCTCACTGCGGCGGTCAAGGCGCCGCGCATTGCGCTCGCCTATGCGTGCTCGTTCACAGCGCGCGCGGATCTGATCATCGTGGCGTTGTTCCTGTCGCTGTGGTTCAACCAGGCGGCGCTCGCAGATGGCTACACGCCGGCTGAGGCGCTCGCGAAGCAGGGCGCACTGTTCGCGATCGTGCAGGGCACGGCGATGGTGTGGGCACCCTTCTTTGGCTGGCTTGCAGACAAGATCGATCGCGTGACGCTGGTGATCATGGCGATCGTGCTGTCAGTCGGCGGTTATGGATGGTTCGGGTTGACTCCGGATCCCACGACGAGCGCCGCGTATCCGGCTGCCGCCCTGCTCGGCATCGGTCAGGCCAGCGGCATTCTCGCTTCGCAGGTGCTGCTGGGGCAGGAGGCTCCCGGGCCGATTCGCGGCGCAGTGATCGGCATGGCCGGGTTCTTCGGTGCGATCGGCATCCTGATGATCTCCAAACTCGGCGGCATTGCCTTCGACGACTGGCGACCCGGTGCACCCTTCATCATCATGTCGGTCGCGAATTTCGTCCTTCTGGCCTATGCGTTCTACGTGCGGTTTCGCGCGCCGGTAGGCGGGACGCTCAGCGGACGCGCTTGAGTCAGACCGTCGCGCTGCGGCGGCGGCGCGATGTCAAGGTCAGCAGTACCAACGCTGCGAGCGCGAGCGCCGCGCCCGTCAGGAAAGTAGCGGCGGCGCCGACCCGCGTCCACAGGCCCCCTGCGAGTACGCTGGCGCCGAGTAGCGCTGCTGCACTGATCAAATGAAAGAAGCCGAACGCGGTGCCGCGCAGCTCTGCCGGTGCCGCCGCAGCGACCAGCTTCGCGAACACACCTTGCGTCATGCCCATGTGCAGTCCCCACAGCGCCGCGCCGATCATGGCAGCGGCCACCGTGGCGCTGAGCGCCAGCAACAGATCGGCAGCAATGAGGACCGTAATGCCGGCGATCAGCACCGTCTCTGGTCGCACGCGATCAGCCAGCGCGCCGGCGGGCCAGGCGCTGGCCGCATACACGGCGCTCATCACGATCAGCACGACCGGGGCAAGCGCTGCGCTGAGGCCAAGATCTGCCGCACGCAGCAGCAGGAAAGCTTCGCTGAAGCGCGCCAGCGTAAACAGTGCAGCGATGCCGACCAGCCACCAGAACGCGCGCGGGAATGACTTCGCTTCACGCCAGTGCGGCAGCGCAGTAACTGACTTTGCAGACACGCGCACGGGCTCTGCAACCCAGGCGATCAGCACCGCCACTGCAATGGCTGCCGGAACGCAGGCGACCCACATCACGGCGCGCACATCGCTGGCCCAGGCCAGCATCAGCAACACCGCCAGAGCCGGCCCCAGCACTGCGCCGATGGAGTCGAGGGATTGTCGCAGACCGAATGCGGCGCCGCGCTGCGCCGCCGGCGTGATGTCCGTGATCAGCGCATCGCGGGGTGCGCCGCGAATCCCCTTGCCAATGCGATCCGTGAAGCGCGCAATGAACACCAGCATGATCGAGTCAGCCAGCGGGAACAGGGGTTTGCTGAGGGCCGCCAGACCGTAGCCGATCACCGTCAACGGTTTGCGTCGCCCCATCCAGTCGCTGAGCCGGCCAGAAAACAGTTTGCCTACCGCAGCGATGCCCTCGGCGAAGCCTTCCAGTATGCCGAGCAGCATCACGCTCGCGCCGAGTGTGCCGACCAGGAACAGGGGCAGCAGGCTGTGAACCATTTCCGACGACAGGTCCATGCATAGCGATACCCAACCGAGCGCCCAGACGCTGCGAGGCAGACCGGCTCGAACCGCAGCGGGTGGTTGGATCATCGAGGCCTCAGAGCCCGCTGCCATGCAGCGAGTTTTTCGGCGAACGGCATTGCGGCATGGGCGGGGCTCGTGGACGGCAGGCGCACAAGTTTCAGCTCCCCGGTCGCGGCCGCCGAGCCTCGCAGCACGTGTCGTTCAAACAGCCTGGTGGCGGTCGCACCGTTGAAGCAGATCCGCTTGATCGTTGGGGAGATTGCGAGCAGCGCGCCGATATCGTTGCACTGTTCGCTGCCGCGCACGATATCGGCATCGAGGCTGCCGGGGCGCTGCGCAGCGCGCAACACGTCCCACAACGCAATGCCTTGCTGGTGCAGACGTCGCGTTCGCTCTGCATACGCCAGCTCGGGACCCGCATCGAAGAGTTCGCGCATGATGGGCCAGAACGCGTTGCGCGGTTGAGCATAGTACTGCTGCGCGGTGATCGAGACCCGCCCGGGTAGCGAACCCAGGATCAGAACTCGCGGCTGCGACCCGAGCACCGGTGCGAAGCCTTCTGAAGTCAGCGGACTGGGGCGTCGGGCGCCGCGCGTTCCCATGCGTACTCCACGCGGATGTCTTTGCCATCACGCGTTCCCTCGACGCGGGCGCGCAGTTGCGCGCCGTCGAGCCAATACATGATCGTCTGCGGAAAGTCATGCTGCGGATTCGCGAACACGACCCGCGATGACTCCAACGCCTGCAGCGTAAACTCGGTCGGGAGGCCGCCGGCCGGTTGTGCCCGGTAGACAAGTCCGTCATCGACGCTACGTTCGATTCGCATGTATTCGAAACTCGTGCGGGCGCCGGCCGTGCCCTCAAGGGGTGCAATGATCTCGCGGTTCATGCCCAGCATCAGGCCGCCGAGTGGCGCACTCCACCATTCCTCGGAGAAGCGTTCTTCGCCCGGCTTCAGGCTGCGCGACCGCCAATGCCCTGTCAGCCATTGCAGCGAGTCAAGTTCCATGGTTCCCGTACTGGCAGGCGCGGCGGTGTCGACGGATAGTGCGCGCAATTGCGCGCGCCAGCCTTCCGGATCGCCGGGCTGATCGCCGACCAGGGCAAAGCTCTTGTCGCGCGCATCTGCGTTCGTCAGTGAATCGATCGCCACCCGCGCGACGTCGGCGCGGGACACGTTGGTGGAGACATACTCGGCGCGCGGAATCACGGCGATACCGTTCCGACCTCCTGGCGTATTGAGCAGCCCCGCCGGACCTAGGATCGTGTAGCCGAGGCCGCTCGCTTGCAGATGCGCTTCGGCGCGCGTCTTCCACAGCAGCACGCCCCCGAGACGCGGGTTCTGGCTCTGGTTCTTATGGGAGCCGGCCGATGCAGAGGAAATCAACGTGAAGTGCCGGGCCCCGGCCTCGCGCGCTGCATCGATCAAGTTGACATTGCCACGATAGTCGATGAACTCGGGGCTGCGAGGGCCTTGCCATTCGCGGGCGCCGATGACGCTGATCACGTATTCGGCACCCCGCAGCGCTTCGCTGATGGCCTTCGAATCACGCACATCAACTTCGACCCAGCGAGCGCGGCTGAAAAGCGTGTCGCCGAGGTCACGCTTCGCGCGCGCAAGGTCGCCTGAAAGCGCGCGGACTGTGTAGCGCTCCGCGGCCTGCGCAATAATCACGCGACCTGTCTGGCCGGACGCTCCCGCGATGACGAGCAGTGGCTGGTCAGCGGCCCGCAGTCCGTCCGCAAAAGAAGTGGCTGCTGCGCACAGCAGCGCAACTCCGATCAGGTGGCGCATCAAGCGTCGGGTGGGCGCCACTTTCCGACCAGCTGGCTCCAGCGTGCATCGACGCTCGCAAACGACTCCGGCGCCAGCCGCTCCAGCTCAGCGCGATTCAGTGACTGGTAGACCTGGGGGCCGCCTTCCTCGGGCCACTGCAGCGTGGCATCGATGACAATCTTCGAGGTCATTGGCTTGTTGGTCAGCGAAGGGTCGAGTGGCATGCCGCGCGATTCCGGGATGATGAACGTCGCCGGCTGCGGTTGCCAGCGTGATCCGATCGTATGCATGACCTGGGTACGATCCAGCACCTCGATGTCGTCATCGACCATCACGACGATCTTGGCGATGCCCACGATCTGTGCGATGCGCTTGCCGATCTCGAGCGCTTCGCCGGGCTTCTGCTTCTTGATGCTGACAAAGCAAAGGCCGGTCGCCTCAACCGGGTTGTGCAGCATCGTGACGTTCGGAAGAAAGCGCTGAATCGTCGACAGCGCCAGTTGCTCGATCGGCGCAGTCGGGAAGCCGCGTGTCAGGCCGGTGAACTGGTTCAGGATCCAGGGATTGCGGCGATGGGTGATCGCCGTGACGTTCATCCAGAAGTTCTCGCTCTTTTTGGCGCCCATATAGCCATACATTTCGCCGAATGGCCCCTCGGGTTTGAAGCCCTGGTCCAGCGGCACTTCGCCTTCGATGACCATCTCCGACGTGGCCGGGATCAGATGGTCGTTGGTCTCGGACTTCACGACGCGCAGCGGTTTGCCGCGGATGGCCGAGACAACTTCCAGTTCATCGGCTTTCGCCCGATTCAGTTTCGAGCCCGACACAACCCAGGTCACCGGATCCTGTCCGAGTGCGATCGAGATCTTCACGGATTTCTCACCGCGCTTCTGGGCGGCACGGAATGCCTTGTAAGCGCCCTGGCCCTCTTCGGGATTCACGCCGAGCATGCGCGGACCCTTGATCTCGCAACGATACGTGCCGAAGTTCTTGCCTTCCTCGGCGTCGTTCGTGAACACCGAGCCGGTGTTGACGTAGCGGGCCGAGTCGGCCGGATTCGACTGCATGAACGCAAACTTGTACAGATCGATATCGTCGCCAGTCAGTACGACCTCTTTGCACGGCGCGTCCGAGCGCGCGACTTCGACGAACGGCGCGGTGGGAAACGCGCCGCCGCTACCGAGTTTCAGGTACTCAGCGACGCGCGCCATCGCCTTGTAGTAAGTGGCGAAGTAGTCCCCGGCGACAGGCTCCAGGCCGAACGCCAGGCATTCGGTATCCCAGTGCCCACAGTGGTTCGCAATGATCGGACCCTTGTGCCAGGTGCCGTCGATGCGGATGTTCTCGAGGTACAGGGTCGGTGCGAGGTACTGACCGAAGCGATCGACCAGCCGGTACATCAGCGCTGTCGCTTCATACTTGTCCTGGTCGACGTTGCGAACCTTCAGCAGCAGGCCGCGTCGCTCAAGCTCGCGGATGTAGCTGCGCATGTCTTCGAACGGGCCGACTTCCCACTGTGGGGGAGCGCCCGGTGTCGGCGCGGGGCCTGCTGCAGCCTGTGCCGCGCGCGCCTCGCTCTGCGCCTCGGCAATCTTCAGATCGACGATCGCCAGTGCGGCCGCGGACAGTCCCGCAGAGCCGGCGAGAAAGTCACGGCGCGAAAAGGGCGGACGCTGCAGGGGATCGGATTGCTTGGACATGGGGATTACCTCCGTGATACCGCCACCGTGCCAGTTTCGGAAGCTGTCGTCATCTGCAAGCGCACCTGCCATCCGGTCCATGGCGGACAGTCGCATGCTAGGCTCAATCTCGCATGGAAGTCGGCCCAATTCGCCATCTGATCGTCGTGCTGGGAGACCAGCTTGACCCTCAATCGGCCGCTTTCGACGACATCGATGCGAAGCAGGACCTGATCTGGATGGCTGAATCTGCCGATGAGGCGAGCCAGGTCTGGTCCGTGAAGCCACGCATTGCGATGTTCTTCGCGGCGATGCGGCAGTTTGCACAGGGGCTCGAAAGCTGCGGCTATCGGCTCTGCTACCGGCGCATCGACGCGCCGGAATCCCACGAACCGCTGGACGTTGCGCTCGCCAATGCGCTACGCCGGCTGTCGCCCGCGGCGGTCGTATACGTCGAACCGGGCGAGTGGCGGTTGCGCACAGCGATGCGCGAGGCCGTGCGGCAAGGCGGCTGCGTGGTGGATCAGCGTGAGGATCGTCACTTCCTGTGTTCGCAGGCCGAATTCACCGCACACACTGCGGGCCGCAAGCAGCTGCGGATGGAGTACTTCTACCGCGAAATGCGGCGTCGGCACCGAGTGCTGCTGGCTGCGGATGGCGGTCCGGAAGGGGGCGCCTGGAATCACGATGCCAGCAATCGCAAGAGCTTTGGCCGCAAGGGTCCGCCCGCGAAGACTGAACCACGCGCTTTCGCGCCCGATGCCCTGACGCAGAGTGCTTTGCGAGATGTCGAGCGTCATTTTGCTGATCGTCCCGGGGAGCTCGCTGCATTCGACTGGCCGGTCACGCGATCCGAGGCCCTGCTCGCACTGCGCGACTTCATCGAGCAGCGCCTGGCGCTGTTCGGTGACTATCAGGACGCGATGTGGACGGATGAACCGTGGCTGTACCACTCGCGTCTGTCGGCAGCGCTGAACCTCAAGTTGCTGAATCCGCGCGAGGTCATTGCCGCGGCCGAGCAGGCCTACCGCGCAGGCGGCGCGCCGCTGGCTGCGGTCGAGGGCTTCGTGCGGCAGATCCTTGGCTGGCGCGAATATGTGCGCGGTGTCTACTGGCAGTCGATGCCGGGCTATCTGGAGCGCAATGCGCTCGGAGCCACTGCGCCATTGCCCGAGTTCTTCTGGAGTGGGGAGACTGATATGCAGTGCCTTCGCCAGACGCTGCAGCAGACGCTGCGTCTGGGCTACGCCCACCACATCCAGCGACTGATGGTCACAGGGTTATTCTGCCTGCTGCTCGGGGTCGATCCGCGTCGCGTGCACGAGTGGTATCTGGCGGTCTATGTCGATGCCGTCGAGTGGGTGGAACTGCCGAACACGCTGGGCATGTCGCAGTATGCCGATGGGGGTGTGATGGCATCCAAGCCCTACGTAGCTTCCGGCAGGTACATCCAGCGCATGAGCAACTACTGCAGTAGTTGTCGCTATGATCCGGCTCAGAGCAGCGGCGAGCGAGCCTGCCCGTATACGACGTTGTACTGGGACTTTCTGCTGCGCCATGAGTCAGCGCTGCGCAGCAATCAACGCATGACGATGCAGTTGCGTAATCTCGATCGCCTCGATGCGCAAGCACGCAATGCCATAGAAGCCCGCTCGGCGGTCTTGCGCGCGCGTTGGACGGCCAGCGCGCCGCTGAAAACCCCGCTGAAGACCCCACTGAAGACCCCACTGAAGAGCAAGTTCAGCTGATGCCACTGGCCACTCGCAATCTCTCGCAGCGGTTCCCTGCGCGCCGCGCTTTCATTACCGGCGGCGCGAGCGGCCTGGGGCTCGCCTGCGCCGAGTCGCTGGCGCGCGAGGGCTGGAAGCTGATCCTGACCGATGTCGACGAAGCGCGGCTCGGCCTGGTCGCCCAGAGTCTCGAGCGCGAAGGCGCTCAGGTCGCAGCGGCTGCTTGCGACGTGCGGGACGCCGAGGGGTTGCGCGCGCTGGTTGATCGGGCCGTCGCCGTGGTCGGCGGGCTCGATGTGTCGATCCACTCGGCAGGCGTTGCCGCGGCCGGCCCGTTCACATCAGGACCGCTGGCAGACTGGCACTGGGTGTTCGATGTCAACCTGCACGGTGTCGCCAACAGCTGCCGCGCCGTGGCGCCGCATCTTGCGCGCAGTGGCAGCGGTGGGCTGATCATCAATGTTGCGAGCGCGGCCAGCTTCTGCACCGGCGCCAACATGTCGGCCTACAACACCGCCAAGGCTGCGGTGGTCGCACTCAGCGAATCGCTGATGCAGGAGTATGCGCAGTACGGCATTCAGGTCGTCGCGGCAATGCCGGGGTTCTTCCGCACGCGGCTCATGGAGCAGGCGCGCGGGCCTGACAAGGTGCTCGACCATGCGCGGCGCATCATGAACGACTCCGGGCTCGAAGCGGCCGAGGTCGCCGAGGCGCTGCTCAATGCGGCGGCGCGCGGCGACACGCACTTCGTCTATCCCGGTCGTTATCAGATGTTGTGGCGGTTGAAGCGGCTGATGCCGCAGTCATTCCAGAAACTGTTTCCAAAGATCGTACGCTAGCGGGCGCGTAGAATCGGGCGGGTCGCTAGGGTGCCAATCGTTTTTTTGGGGGAGGGGGGACTCATGAACACATACGCCAAACTTGTGTCGATGCTGGCTGCGATGCTGCTGCTCATCGGCGCGTCGTCCATGGCAGCGCCACTGCCGGAGTCGGAACGCATTCCGGTCGATGTCCGCCGCACGACGCTGGTGGTTCGCGACATCGACAAGTCGCTGCCGTTGTATCGCGACGCACTGGGATTGACCCAGATCTATGACGAACTCATTGGGGCAGGGGTCGATGCCGACGGCAAACCGACGCCAGCAACGATCCGTCTGGTGCTGCTGCGCGCGAACGACGATTTCATCGGCGTGCTGGGATTGATGCAACGACTGAATCAGCAGACGCCGACACCGGAGCCTGTGTTCGAGAAGGCCCAGGCCGGCGATCTGATCCTGGTCATCAATGTTGGCGATCTCGAGACGCGTTTCCCGAAGATCAAGGCAACCCCGAGCGTGCGTGTCGCGACCGAACCCACGCTGGTCGAGTACCCGGCTCCCGGCGGCAAAGGCAAGATCCCGGTGCTGTTCAGCGCGGTGTGGGATCCGGATGGCAACTTCATCGAGTTGAACCGGATTCTCGGCACGCCAGCCGGACAATAAAAAGCGGCTGCCGACCCTTGCCGGCAGCCGCTTGTCTGGCTCTACTTCAGCGCGCCGCGACGCGGCCGTTCTGCACCGGCAGACGGGTGCCCACACCCGGATCCGAGCTCATGCGCACGGTCTGCACCGCGCCGTCGTAGCGATAGCGAACGTCATAGCCGACCGTCTTCTGCTTGTCGTCGTAGACGGTTTCGCACTGCTGCTCGAGCACCGTTTCCATGTTGCCTTCCTGGGCGCGCTTCTGGATCTTGCTGCCGGCGTAGCCGCCGGCCACTGCACCCGCGGCCGTGGCGAGCTTCTTGCCGTCGCCGTCACCGATCTGGTTGCCGACAACGCCGCCGACAATCGCACCAATTGCCGAGCCTGCAATCCGCTTCTCGTCCTTGACGGCCTTCTGTCGGGTGACTTCGACGTCCCTGCACTCCTCACGGGCGACTCTCTCGATTTCCGTGACGGCGGCGCTGCTCAGCACTACAGCGTAGTTCGGCCGGGCCGTGGGCTGGCGCGGGGCGACCGGTGCCGGCGCTCCGGTCGGGCTCTCGACCGCAGCGGTAGTCGCCGTGATCTGTGCAGCCATCTCGCCCGGCTGCGCCAGGGAGTCGCCGTCCATGGTCAGCGCTGCAGTGTCTGAAACCGCGGCCGTTGCCGGCTCCTGGTGGGATATCCGGTAGCCGGCGAATGCGCCGATCGTGGCAGCGACCACCACGCCAATGCCGATGCCCGTGACGAGTTGCTTGTTCATTGCGATTTACTCCGTACTCTGGGTGCCATTGTGACGCATTGAGACTGAACAGAGCGTGAAGCGGGCCCACGCTTTCCGTCAGACGTCGCCACCACACGACACTACTGGGCCGTCCAGCCCCCGTCGATGGCGATGCACTGCCCGGTTATGTTGCGGGCGGCTCGGCTGCACAGAAAGTCGATCGTGCCGTTGATTTCGTCGGTTTCGATAAACCGCCCTTTGGGCATCGGCTTCAGCATGATCTGCGCAACGACTTGATCCTCCGAGAGTCCATGCTCGCGCGCCTGCTCGGCAATCTGCTTCTCGACCAATGGCGTGCGGACATAGGCCGGACAAAGCAGGTTGACAGTGATATCCCGGTCCGCATTCTCGAGCGCGACGACTCGTGTCAGGCCGACCAGCCCGTGCTTGGCGGCGACATAGGCGCTCTTGAACGGCGAAGCGACCAGTGAATGGATCGAGCCGATGTTGATGATTCGGCCGGAGCCGGCGCTGCGCATCGCGGGCAGGGCCGCTGCCGTGACCAGCGCGGTGCCGGTCAGCATCACATCGATCAGCCGCCGGAAGTTTTCGCTACCGAACTCATGCAGAAGCGCGACGTGCTGGAGTCCGGCGTTGTTGACCAGCACGACGATCGGATCAGCGATCGCATCGATCACGGTTGCAACGCTGGCGTGGTCGCTGACGTCGAGATGATGCGGCGTCGCGGCACTACCGGCGACCTCAATCTCGGTCGCAACCTGCGCAGCAGAGTCCAGCGAAAGATCGGCGACATGGACATGGTGCCCACGACGGGCCAGATGCAGTGCGATGTCGCGTCCGATGCCGCTGCCGGCTCCGGTAACCAAGGCGTGGCCGCTCACTTGTGCTGCGCGGCGCGGCGCCGCAGCGTCGCCGGAGGCACGCTTGCTCGATCGCGACGGTCGCACAGGGCCCGAAAGCCGGCCGCGACGTAAGGCACCATGCGTTCGTGCACGCTCTCGAGGTCGGAAGACCGGCACAGGCCGCCCGAGAGGTTGTCGATCCGGCCAGTCTCGGCAAAGGTCAGCGTCAACGCGCCCGACAGGAAGTGATAGCTCCAGTAAAGATCACGCTCATCGCAACCCGGCAGCGCCGGCCGCAACGCAGCGATGAACGCCTGCACGACCGGATCGAAGTAGCGCGTCATCATCGCACCGCCCATTTCCGACGAGTTGTTGACCTGCGCAATCAGCGCGAAGTACGCCTTCCATCCCGCGCCGCCGCGATCGGAACGATCCAGCAAGGGGTGCGTGAAGGCGTCAATGATGGCTTCGAGCGTCGGGGATTCGGGCGCAGCAAGCCGGATGGCAGCCCGCAGCCGCTCCATGCGTTCGTCATTGAGCAGCTTGGCGCGACGCAACAGCACGTTGTCGAGCAGCGCCTGCTTGGTGCCGAAGTGATAGTTGACCAGCGCGACATCGACGCCCGCCGCTTTGGTGATTGTCCGCACCGACACCGCGTGAAATCCCTTGCGCGCGAACAGCTTCTCCGCCGCGTCCAGGATCCGCTCGCGCGTGCTGCGACCGCCCGCGGGTCTGGGACCTCGCGGCTTGCGGCTTCGCGCCGTCTTTTGCACTGCATTGGAAATCATGGCGGCATTCTCGCATGCAGGCGCCCGGCCAGCGCAATCGTCACGCTGCTTGTATTTCAACAAACGTTGAACTAGATTTCAGCAAGCGTTGAAATAGAGGGGTAGATGCAATGCTTTCCGTGCACCAGTTCGTCCGGCGCGTTTCGGGCGCCAAACGCGCCATCGCAATTCTTGCCGCCATCGCTGCGCCTACCGCGTCGCTTGCCCAGCAGGGCGAAGCCGGAGCCCCGGCTGGCATTCAGGCTGGTATTCAGTCTGGTATTCAGGAAGTTGTCGTGACCGCCCGGCGCCGCGAGGAGTCGCTGCAGGACGTACCGATCGCGGTTTCGTCCTACTCCGGCGACGCGCTCGAAGCCGTCGGCGCCCAGGACCTGACCTACATTGCGCAGGAAACGCCCAACGTCACGCTCGAGAACTCGCGCGCGACCAATTCGACGTTGACGGCGTTCATCCGCGGCGTGGGCCAGCAGGATCCGGTTGCCGGCTTCGAGCAGGGCGTCGGCATCTACCTCGACGACGTCTACCTGAACCGCCCGCAGGGCGCGATCCTCGACGTCTACGACGTCGAGCGCATCGAAGTGCTGCGCGGTCCGCAGGGCACGCTGTATGGTCGCAATACGATCGGCGGTGCCGTCAAGTACGTCACCCGCAGACTCGATCCCGATGTCTCAACGATGCGTGCGCGGCTCGCCTATGGCAGCTTCAACCAGATCGACGCTGTGCTGAGCGGCTCGCTGCGAGCGTCCGACACATTTCGGATCGGCGCTGCCGTCGGCAGCTTCAATCGCGACGGATTCGGCGACAACCTGACCACGGGCGACGAGAACTACGACAAAAAGGTGCTGGCGCTACGTGCGTCGATGGAATGGCAGCCCGTCGAGAATCTGCTCGTGCGTCTCTCCGCAGATTACACCGACGACGACTCGGCACCACGGCAAGGCTACCGATTGCTGCCCACTGTATCGACCGCACAGACGACACTGCTGGCTGATTCATTCGACACACTTGCCGGCGCGACGATCACGATGCCGATCAAGGACAACAGCGTCATTGCCAAGGGTGGACAGTTGCACCTTGAGTGGTCACCGAACGACGCCTGGACGTTCAAGTCGATTACCGCTTATCGCGAAGACGAGTCAGAATCGCCGATCGATTTCGATTCGACCGCGGCCCGCTCGTTCGACGCGCCGGTCGTCTACACAAACGAGCAGACGAGCCAGGAGCTCCAGCTCCTGTATGCGCAGGACCGCTGGACGTTTGTCGCCGGTGCCTACTATCTCGACGCCAACGCCTACAACAAGTTCGATGTCGTATTCAATACCGTCACGCAGCTGACCGTGGGCGACGTGGACACCAAGACCTGGGCGCTGTTCGGCGAGGCGACGTTCGATCTGTCCGATCAGTGGAGCTTCACGCTCGGCGGGCGATACACCGAAGACGAACGCAGCTCGGTGGTCGTGCGTCAGGTTTTCCTGGGCGTCAACTCGCCGCTGTTCGGCAATCCGGCAGCGGTCAGCATCACGCCACCGTTGCTCGTGGGCGGTGTGCAGGTCGTGCCCCAGTTCCGGGGTACGCGCACGGACACGGACTTCACGCCGCGGGCGATCGTCGCCTGGAAGCCCACCGAAGATCTCAATCTGTATGCCTCCTACTCGGAGGGCTTCAAGGGCGGCGGCTTCGACCCGCGCGGCAACTTTGCCAATGCCGACGTCCGTGCCGGCTTTCTGCCGGAGTCCGTCGATTCCTACGAGCTCGGCCTGAAGACGATCACCTGGGATCGGCGGCTTTCCCTGAACACGGCGATCTTTTTCGCCGACTACAAGGACGTGCAGATTCCGGGCTCGCTGGTGCTGCCCGGCCCGCCGGTGACCTTCGTCGGCACGGTCACCAATGCTGGTGCGGCCGAGATCTATGGCGTCGAGCTCGAGAGCGTGGTGCAGTTCACTGATCGCCTGACCGGCAAGTTTGCACTCGGCTATATCGACGCCGAGTACACGCAGTTCCTGCTGAACGGCGTGGATGTCTCCGCGCAGCGCGACGTGCAGAACACGCCCGACTGGACCGGCAACGCCAGCCTGACCTACAGCATCCCGCTGACCAGTGGCCAACTCGCGCTGACGGGTTCCGCTTCTTATCGTGGCGCTACGCAGCAGTTCGAGTTGGCGATCCCGCTGCTCGACTATGAAGCCTACTGGCTCTACGACGCCTCGGTGAACTGGACCTCCAGCGATCAGCGTTGGCTGGTCGGTCTGCACGGCCGCAATCTGTCTGATGAGCGCTACATCACCTCGGGCTACAACTTCCCCGGTGCGGCAACCGACAACTCGGTGCTGGCGTTCTACGGCAATCCGCGCACGGTCACGCTGACGGCCAGCTACCGCTTCAACTGACGTCGCCTATGCCGCGCGCGTTCGACACGCCGCAGCTGCTGCTGCCGGACGCCATCGCCCACCACGGGCGATGGCGGGCCGGGCGGCCGGCTCTGATCTGCGGCGAGGCGCGTCGCAGCTGGGCACAGTTCGACGCGGCGACCAACCGGATCGCCAACGGACTGATCGCGGCGGGCCTCCGCAAGGGCGATCGGATCGCCGTGCTGATGGCCAGCAGCATCGAGATGGTCGAACTGATGTTCGGCGCCGGCAAGGCGGGCATTTCAGTGGTGCCGATCAACGTGTCGGTCAGTGATGCCGCAGTGTCTGCGATGCTGAAGGACAGCGGTGCGACGGCAATGGCTGCCTCGGGCTCGCATTGCGGGCGGATCGACCAGATGGACGTTGCTGCGTTGCGCCTGAAGCTTGCCGTCGACGCTCCCTCACCGGCGCGTGACTGGACCGGGGTTGCGCGCTGGCGTGACGCGCAATCGCCGACGGCACCGAACGTAGCCATTGCGCCAGGCGATGAATGCAACATCATCTACAGCTCAGGGACGACCGGTCTGCCGAAGGGCATCGTCCATAGCCAGGGTTGCCGGCGCAACTGGGCGATCGATCTGGGCCTCGCGCTGCGCTATCACAGCGGCGCGGTCACGGTCTGTTCGATCGGGCTGTACTCGAACATCATGTGGGCGACGATGCTGTCGACGCTGCTGCTCGGCGGCACGATCGTCGTGCTGCCATCGTTTTCGGTGCCCGAGCTGCTCGATGCAATTCAGCAGCACCGCGTGACCCACGGAGCTTTCGTGCCGGTGCAGTTGCAGCGGCTGCTCGAGCGCGGCGTGCAGGGCAGCGATGTCGGCTCGCTGCAGGCGATCATGTGCTGCGGGTCGCCGCTGCCGCTGGCCGTCAAGCGCGAGATTCCGCATCGGCTGGGCTGCGCGCTGATCGAGCTGTACGGCCTGACCGAAGGCCTGGTCACGACGCTCGATCCGGAGGATTTCGAACGCAAGATCGAATCCGTGGGCCGGCCGCTGCCGGGCCAGCGGCTGAAGTTGGTCGGCGCAGATGACCGGGAAGTCGCGGCGGGCTATGCGGGCGAGATCGTCGGTCTCGGCCGCGTCGTCATGGATGGCTATCACAATCGCCCTGATGCGACCCTTGAGGCAACCTGGACCGACGAAGCTGGCCTGCGCTGGCTGCGGACCGGCGATATCGGTCGACTCGACGACGAAGGCTTTCTGTACCTGCTCGATCGCAAGAAGGACCTGATTCTCTCGGGTGGCCAGAACATTTATCCGGCCGACCTCGAAGCGGTGCTGCTGGAGCATCGGGCGGTTGTCGACGTTGCGGTGATCGGGATTCCCGATGAGCGCTGGGGTGAGACGCCCCTGGCGATCGTGGTGCCGCATACTGCGGATTCCACCGACGCCTGCATCTCGGCCGCGGAGCTGCGCGACTGGGCCAATGCGCGCCTCGGCAAACAGCAGCGCATCACTGCGGTGATCTTCGTTGCGCAGCTGCCGCGCAATCCGAACGGCAAGATCCTGAAGCGGGAGCTGCGCACGACGTATGCTGCTTTCCATGTCTGAGATGTCGCCAGTCGTTGAGCGTTTTGTGAAGTCCCGCGATGGGCTGGCGCTGTACTGCGCGTTGCGTGGCACGCAGCACCATGAAGCCGGGCCGAGCGTGTTGTGTCTGCCCGGACTGACCCGCAACTCGCGTGACTTCGCGCAGCTGGCCGAGTGGCTGGCAGGGAGCCGGCAGGTGCTGACGCCGGACCTACGCGGGCGGGGCCGTTCCGACTATGACCCGCAGTTCATGAACTATCAGCCTGCAAAGTACGCCGATGATGTGCTCGCAATGCTCGAACAGCTCGCGGTCGAGCGCGTGGTGGTCATCGGCACCTCGCTCGGCGGACTGATCGCGATGCTGCTGGCGGCTCTTCGGCCCGGCATGCTCGCTGGAGTCGTGCTCAATGACATTGGACCCGAGATCGATCCGGCCGGTGCCATCCGCATCGCCCGCTACGTCGGTCAACTGCCACCCGTGACGAACTGGGACGAGGCCGCAGCGCAGGCGAAGCAGATCAACAGCACCGCGCTACCCGATTTTGGTCCCGACGACTGGATGCGCTTCGCGCGCTGTACTTATCGCGATGATGGTCATGGTCGCCCGGTATTGGATATGGATCCGATGATCGGCGCCGCGCTGCTGGCCGGCGCGGGTGCCACGCCGGATCTGTGGCCGCTGTATGGCGCGCTGGCCTCGATCCCGACGCTGCTGATCCGCGGTGAAACGTCGGACATTCTCAGCGACGCGACGCTGGCGAAGATGCTCGAGCGCAAAGCGGATCTCGAAGTGTTGCGGGTGCCGGGTCGCGGTCATGCGCCAACCCTCGACGAGCCCGCCTGCCGCGCGGCGATCGCGGCGTTCCTGCAGCGGGTTGCACCAGCCGAGAAGGGTCGCTGACGTGGCCCTTCGCACTGGGGCACTGGTTGCAGCAGCGATGCTGCTCGCAGCCTCTGCGGTAGCCGCCTCCGCCGCAGACCTGCGATATGAGTTCGATGGCGTCACTGACGATCTGCTCAGCGCCGGACTTGGTGCGGTCGGACTACGAGGTCCGCTGCCGGCCTTCGAGGATCCGGTGCAGCCAACGCGCGCAGAACTGCGGCGCCGCGCGGTCTATCAGAACTACCGCGGGCTGGTGGATCTGCGCGCTGAGAGTGGCTTCGGCACGCGTTACGGCCCCAGGGCAGGCGCGCCGGGTATCGCTGGCGTCGAGATCCTGACGCGACTGCGGGCTGCCGACGGTGCGACCACGACCGCGATGCTGCAGATCCCGCGCGACTTCAGCATCGGGAAACCGTGCCTGATCGTCGCGGTGTCTTCGGGTTCACGCGGCATCTATGGAGCCTTGCCGACGGCAGGCGAGTGGGGTCTGAAGCGCGGTTGCGCCGTCGTGCATACCGACAAGGGCACTGGCATGGGTCTGTTCGACGTCGACCGTGGCGCCGGACTGCGGATCGACGGCACCGTCACGACGGATGCCACCGATCCATTGATCGGTTACGCACCCGACGCGGCGGCGGTAGAGGCGCTGCGCCGCTGGGCGCCACACATGTTGCTGCTCAAGCACGCGAACTCTGGCGTCAACCCGGAAGCCGACTGGGGCGCGAATGTGCTGCAGGCCGCGCAGTCAGCGTTGCAGCTGTTGAATCGTGAGCTGAAACCAAAGCTCGACACGCCGCTGACGCCGGTGAACACCGAGGTCATTGCCGTCGGCATATCGAACGGCGGCGGAGCGGTGCTGCGCGCGCTGGAGCTCGACCGCGGCGCGATGTTCGATGCAGCGGTCGTCTCCGAACCGAACATCAACGTCAGCGGTGCGTTGACGGCCTTGCGCCTGCGCCAGGGAGAGGGAGAGGGAGAGGGCGAGGGCGAGCGTGTTCGAAAGCTGCCGCCCCTGCCTCTGTATGACTACGCGACGCTGCATGCCTTGCTGCAGCCTTGCGCGATGCTTGCGGAGTCTGACGCGACCGCCCCGTTGCTGGCGCTGGTGCTGCTCGCACGCGAACGCCATGTGCAGCAATGCGCGGCACTGGCGCGCGCCGGACTCGTTATGGGCGGCGATACCGATGATCAGGCGCGCGACGCTCGCGATCAGCTGATCACTGCGGGCGTGTTGCCGCAGGCGCTGCGGCTCGGCCCGCTGAACGTGCAGTTCGAGCTCTGGCTCAGCGTTGCCGCGACCTACGCCAGCGCCTACGCCGGATCCGGGAGCAACGCGATGCCCTGCGGCTTCAGCTTCGCTGCGACCGATGCAGTCGGTGCGCCGCGACCCCTGACAGACGCGGAGCTGGCGGTGGCCTTCAGCGATGGCAGCGGGATCGCGCCGACGGGCAGTGTTTCGCTGGTTCGTGACGCAGGTGCGGGGCGCAGTGCGTCAGCCGCGCGCAGCTTTGACGCGTTGCAGTGCCTGCGCGAGCAGCAGACGGCGCTGCGTCCGGCGATCGTGGCGACCGAGTCGCGCGCGCGGCCAGGGCGACGGCCGGTCATCGTGCTGCACGGCCGACAGGATGGACTGGTGCCCGTGAATTTCAGTTCGCGTGCCTACTATCAGGCGGTGCCGAAGCGCTCGCGAAGTGAGCTGCGCTACTACGAAGTCGAACGCGGCCAGCACTTCGATGCTTTCCTGCCGCTACCCGGCATGGCGGATCGCTACGTCGCGATGCAGCCGCTGCTCAACGATGCACTCGATCTCGTGCAGCGCCGGCTCGAACACGGCACACCCCTGCCTCCCAGCCAGGTCGTTCGCACCACCATCGTCGCACACCCCGGCGCAGATGCGATCCGCCAGCAAAGATCCGTCCTCGTGATCCCGGAATAGAGCACCTTCCATGCTGAGTCTTGCCGGCCTCGTGCTGGGTCTTGCGCTGCTGATCTACCTGACCCTGCGTGGTACCGAGCTGTTGCTCGCGGCGCCGCTGTGCGCTTTGTTCGTCGCCGTCACGAGCGGCTTTGCGTTCTTTCCGCAACTGGCGGCAGAAGGCGCACCGAGTTTCACCGATGCTTACATGAAGGGCTTCGTCGGCTTCGTGCAGGCCTGGCTGTTCATGTTTCTTCTCGGTTCGCTGTTCGGCAAAGTCATGGAAGCCAGTGGTGCGGCCGACAGCGTCGCGCGCTGGATCGTCGCGCGGATCGGCAGCCGGCACGCGGTTGCCGCGGTCGTGCTGGCATGCGCGGTGTTGACCTACGGCGGCGTAAGTCTGTTCGTGGTGGCGTTCTCGGTCTATCCGATGGCGCTGTCCTTGTTCCGGGTAGCCGATCTGCCGCGGCGCTTCGTTCCGGCGGCCCTCGCTTTCGGATCCGTGACGTTCACGATGACCTCGGCCGGATCACCGGAGATCCAGAACTGGATTCCGACGCGCTTTCTCGGCACCACTCCCTATGCGGCCTGGGAGGTCAGCCTCGTCGTCGCTCTGCTGATGGCAGCGACCGGCTACCTGTGGTTGTCGTGGATGGTGCGTCGGGCGGTTACCGCCGGAGAACACTTCGAGGCGCGCGATGATGATCCGGCCGTCGAGCAGCGTGAGCTGCCGGCGATGTGGCGCGGCCTGCTGCCCTTGCTGACGGTGCTGCTCGTCTCATTCATCTGGCATGAGGCGCTGAAAGAATCCGCGCTGATCGTCGCGCTCGGCGGCGGCGTGCTGGTGGCGATCGCGTTGAACTGGCGCTTCCTGCGTGGACGGCTCGGCGCTGCTGCGACCGGCGGCGCGCTGGGCGCGCTGGTTGCGATTGCCAACACGTCTGCAGTCGTCGGTTTCGGCAGCGTCGCCAAACTGACCGGCGGCTTCCAGGCCGCGGTCGACGTGATGACACACCTGCCTGGAGATCCGCTGATCGGCGCAGCGGTCGCCGTCAGCGTGATCGCCGCGCTGACAGGTTCCGCCTCGGGCGGGCAGTCGATCGCGCTGCCGCTGCTCGCGCCTCACTACCTCGACCAGGGGGTCGATCCGGAAGCGCTGCATCGTGTCGTTGCGATTGCCTCCGGCGGGCTCGACTCGCTGCCGCACAACGGCTACGTGGTCACGACGCTACGCGCGATCTGTCGCGAGACCTACTCGGCAGCGTATCCGGCCTTCGCGGCGATGACGGTGATCGTGCCAGTGCTCGGCGTCATCGTCGCGCTGCTGCTGCTGTGAACTGCGCGGCCTGCCTGAACTGCGGTTGCCGCCGCTGCCGCGCCATTCCTTCACGGCCACTCTTCCGCAAGTAGATCGTAAAGATTGCTGTCGTGGGCCTTGCCCTTTTCCAGGGCGCATAGCCATCGCATCGAACGAGTGACAAAGCACTGCACGGAGTGCTTCGCTCCGGAGACCCTGGCCCCAGTGGGCGCGACCCGACACCTATCCCAGCTCTGCCTGCCAACCACGCCTCAGCGTCCTGTGCCGAACGCCACGCTTGGTACGGGAGGAACCGTGTTGTGGCGGGGTCTCCGTTGACCGCCATCGAGTCTTCAAGGTGTTCCGGGCCTGCCGCTCGAATCAGGAGGCGCTGAGATACAAGCTCCATTGTTGGGACGTTCACGGGAGCTATGGCAGTCGCCACTCGTGCTCCCTGACCATCAGGCTCGTTGGGAGACACCTGGTGCCGTCGATTCTTGTCGGATAACCGGGCGGCTCGCTAGTGTTTCGATGCAACTGGACCGCCAGCGTCGCGATGCAGGTGCAACGCCAGCCGCTAGTTCGACCTTGCGACGCTGCGGTTGTAGCCGATCGACACCAGGATCGAGATTGCGAGGATGCTGCCGATGATGCCGAGCGACCACTGGATCGGAAACTTGCCGCCGAAGGCTTCGTTGAGCCAGACCATCTTGAGTCCGACGAATACCAGAATGATGCCGAGACCGTACTTCAGGAACTGGAACGCGCGGACCATGTGCTGCAGCACGAAGAACAAGGAACGCAGCCCCAGGATCGCAAAGATGTTCGAGGTGAACACGATCAGCGGTTCATTGGTCAGCGCGAAGATCGCGGGGACCGAATCAATGGCAAAGATGATGTCGCTGAACTCGATGAACACCAGCGCGACGAACAGCGGGGTGACCCAGGTCTTGCCATCCACCTGGATCCAGAACCGGTCGCCATGGAACTGCGGCGTGACCGGGAAAATCCTGCGCACAGCGCGGATGATGGGATTGTTGTCGGGGTTGAGCGGCTTCTCGGGCAGGAACAGGATCTTGATGCCGGTGGCGATCAGGAAGATCCCGAACACGATCACGACCCAGTGGTACTGCATCAGCACCGCGCCGAGCGAGATGAACAGCGCGCGGAATGCGATCGCACCGAGGATGCCGTAGAACAGTACTTTCTGCTGGTACTGCACCGGCACGGCGAAGTACGCGAACACGGCGACGAACACGAACACGTTGTCGACCGCCAGCGCGTACTCCACGACATAGCCGGCGAGGAACTCGAGTGCGGTGTTCTGCGCGAGCGCTTGATGGTCAAGACCGGCAAGCTCAGGTCGCCCGGGCAGCGACTGCAGCATGTAGTAGTACAGCCCGAGGTTGAAGCACAGGGCGAGTGAGATATACGCCACGCTGCGGATCGAGGCTGCCTTGACCGATACCTCACCCGAGCTGCGTGAAAACACGCCGAGATCGAACGCGAGCACAGCCAGCACGAACACGACGAAGCCGGCGTAGAACCACCAGTAGTTGGCAAACGGAAACAGCAGAATATCCTGCATCGAAGCTAGTCCTGATTCGGAGCGCCCGCTGCGGGCGGCGCTGGGCGGTCGGACTTGCGGGCGGCGAGCACCGACTTGACGAGCAGGTGGGCACTGACGGGCGCGGTGATGAACAGGAAGATCGCAATCAGCGCTGGCCGCAGGTCCGGCTCGCCGGCCTGCGTCCCGAAGAACAGGGCGGATGCGACCAGCAGGCAGCCCACGCCCAGTGTCGAAGCCTTGGTCGGCCCGTGGATGCGCTTGTAGAAGTCGTGCAGCTTGGCAAAGCCCCACGAACCGATCAGCGCGAACGCGCTGCCAATCAGCAGCAGTGCGGCGATCAGCACATCAATGAACATCGCGAGGCTATTCAATGATGTCTCCGCGCAACAGGAAGCGCGCCAGCACGACCGTGCCAATGAATCCGAGCAGACCAATCACCAGTGCCGCTTCGAAGAACGACGGCTCCGAAAACCGGATGCCGTTGGCGATCAGCAGTGCCAGCACATTGATATAGAGCGTATCGAGCGCCAGGATGCGATCGGCCGGCGAAGGGCCGCGCAACAACCGGTAGCCGCACAGCAGCAGCGCAAGGCTCAGCATCACGATGGCGGCGGAAGCCGCGATGAGTACGAGCTCGCTCACGGAAAGATCTCCCGCAATGGCGCTTCATAGCGCTGGCGTATCTCGGCGATCAGCGCCTGTTCGTCATCCAGGTTGAAGACGTGCACCAGCAGCCAGTGGCCATCCTCGGAGATGTCGACGGACAGCGTGCCCGGCGTCATCGTGACCATCGCGGCGAGCACGGCCTTACCCTGCTGGCTCTCGATGGTCAGTGGCATCCATACGAATCGCGAGTGGATCGCGTCCTCAGGGCCCAGAATCCGTCGCGCGACTTCGACGTTGGCGACGACGACGTCACGCAGAAAGACGCCCAGCAGTCGCAGTGCGATCAGCGGGCGCTGCATGACGGTATCGTGCGGCCACAGCGATGCGAGCATCGGCGGCACGGCCATGCCGATCAGCGCTCCAAGCAGCAAGTGCGCCGGGTGCAGCGTCTGATTCAGCAGCAGCCACAACAGCAGCAGCATCAGGCTGCGCAGCGGGAACGGCAGCCAGCTCATTTCGTGCGCTCCACGGGTGCCGTCGTCAGCACTGCCTGCACGTAGCGTTCGGGGGTGGCGATCTGGGCGCCAGCCTGCATCGCATAGCGCTGCAGCGGCGCTGCGAACACCACATAGGCAATGCCCGCCCCGAGCATCAGTACCAGCGCTGCGACGGTGCCGTGCGCACTGGCTGCAGGCGGTGCCGGTCGCGGCGCTTCGGGATCAGGCTCGACGGCCATCGGCTTCCAGAACAGCACGCTGCCCGCGCGCGACAGAGCAATGATTGCGGCGAGGCTCGCTGCCAGCACGAACAGCCAGATCGCAGTCGCCGAAGGTGCTGTGGCGACGCTCGTCAACAGCACTGCCTTGGCGATGAACCCGGATGCCGGCGGCAGCCCGGCGATGACTGCCGCGGCAATAAAGAAGCTCGTGCCGAGCACCGCGGCGTGCGGCATTGGCGCTGCAACGGAAATCCGGTCCGACAGTGCCGACCCGCGGGCGCGGGCGATCAGGTCGGCCGTCAGGAACATCGCCGCTGCCGCGAACGTCGTATGCGGGAGATAGAAGACTGCGGCGCCAAGACTCGCGGCATCGCCAACTGCGCCGACGGCGACCAGCGTTCCGGCGGAACCTGCGATCAGCCAGCAGTTCAGCGTGCGCAGGTTGCGCGCAGCGAGCGCGCCGCAGGCCGCGAGCGCAATCGTTCCAAGTGCCGCGACCAGCATCCACGGCGCCCCGATGCCGGACAGCACACCGGCCTCGGCGCCGAACACCAGCGGATAGACGCGCAGGATCGAATACACGCCGACCTTGGTCATGATCGCGAACAGTGCCGCGACCGGTGCCGTTGCTGCGGCATAGGTACCCGGCAACCAGAGACCCAGTGGCAGCAGGGCCGACTTGATCGCAAACACGATCAGCAGCACGAGCCCCGCGCTGTGCGCGAGTGCGACATCCTGGGGCGCCAGCTGCGGTATGCGGACCGCAAGGTCCGCCATGTTCAGGGTGCCGACGACGCCATACAACAGGCCGACCGCGAACAGGAACAGCGATGAGCCGAGCAGGTTGATCGCAATGTAATGGACGCTGGCGCGGACGCCGTCGCGGCCCGAGCCCTGCAGCAGCAAGGCGTACGAGGCGATCAACAGCACCTCGAAGAACACGAACAGGTTGAACAGATCCGTGGTCAGGAACGCCCCACAGAGTCCGGCGATCTGGAATTGCAGCAGGCCGTGAAAGCCGCGGCTGCGCTGCGCCAGTGAATCACCCGCGGCGAGCTGGCAGGCGAGCGCGACCAGCAAGGTTACGACCAGCATGGCGCTGCTGAGCCGATCGACTGCCAGCGAGATGCCGAAGGGCGCAGGCCAGTTGCCAAGCTGATAGGGGATGACGCTGCCGTCGGCGGTGGCCAGTGCGAGCGCAATGCTGCAAGCCAGTAGGCCCAGAATCGAAACCATACTCAGCGCTGCTGCGAGGCGCACGTGTCGGGTGCCGAGGGCCACCAGCAGGGCACCGACGAGCAGCGGTACCATGACCGGCAGGATGGCCAACTGGTCCATCAATCCCAGCGCCATCAGCGTGCATCCTCATCGGCACGGCCGGCGTCGGCAGAGTCGTCGCCGAACTCCGCGTCCGAGCGCAGTGCGATGACGATCAGCACCGCGGTCATCGCAAACCCGATCACGATCGCCGTCAGCACCAGCGCCTGTGGCAAGGGATCCGAATGATTCGCGAGCGTGGGCGCAAGGCCATCGCGCAGGATCGGGTAGCGATCGACGGCCACGCGCCCCATCGCAAACAGGAACAGGTTGACGGCATACGACAGCAGCGTCAGCCCGAGCACGACTTCGAAGGTCCGCGCACGCAGCAGCAGATAGACGGCGACTGCCGTCAGCACGCCAATACCGCTTGCCAGCAGCAGCTCCATCAGCGCGGCCCCACGTTGACTCTGCCGAGCCGAGTCAATGCCAGCGTTACCGCGCCGGTAACGGTTGCGAACACGCCGATGTCGAAAAACAACGCGGAGGCAATCGGAATCTTGCCGATGATCGGCACTTCAGGTGTCAGATAGGTGCTGGTCAGGAACGGGTAACCGAGCGCGAGGCTGACGACTCCTGTGAGTCCGGCGATGAACAGGCCCCAGCCGATCCACGCTTCGTAATTGATGCGCTGTCGCTCCTCGACCCAGCTCGTGCCGCGAGCGAGGTATGGCAGCAGCAGGCCCAGCGCCAGCACCAGTCCGGCGATGAAGCCGCCGCCCGGCAGGTTGTGTCCGCGCAGGAAGAACCAGATCGCCACGACAGCGGCCGCCGGCACCAGTGCGCGGCTGGTCATGGACAGCATCAATGAGAAACCCTGGCCGGCTGCGGCGAGTTTCTCGGCGCTGATCGAGCTGCGCCGCGGCCGGTAGTCCTGCAGCACGCCGACGATGATCAGCGCAGCGATGCCGAGCACTGCGATCTCGCCGAGCGTGTCGAGCGCGCGGAAGTCGACAATGATGACGTTGACAGCGTTGGTGCCGGCCGCACCGGGCACCGAGTTGGCGAGCAGCCATGGCGCGACCGCGCTGACCGAGGGTCCCGACAGCACGACCGCCACGGCGACCGTGACGCAAATACCGGCGGCAGCCGCGAGCAGCCCGTCCCGCCAGCGGCGCGAAGCGTTCGCCGGCAGCGGATCGGCGCGGGCCGGCAGGTAGTTCAGCGCGAGCATCAGCAAAACGACCGAAGCGATCTCGACCAGCAGTTGCGTCAAGGCCAGATCGGGCGCCGACAGCAGCGCAAAGGTAATGCTGACGATGAGGCCGATGCCGCCGAGCAGCAGCACGGCCGTGAAGCGGTCGCGATGCAGCCACAACAGGCCCAGCGTCGCCGCGAGACCGACGGCCCACAGCACGGTGGCCAGCAGGGGCGGCACATTGATGGCGAGCGTAAGTGAGGCGGCGTTGGCGGCCCTTGGAGTCAGCCAGGGGGCCACGGCGACGGTGATGGTGACGGCGACGATCAGCGCCATCGAACGGTGTAGTCGGCCGGTGGCGAGCCAGCGAATTACGGCGCGTGAGCCGTTCAGCAAGGCCCGCAGAATTGAATCGAATATCTGCCGGCCGCCATAGACGATGTGCACGTGGTCGTGCAGCCGGAACAGCCGTTGCAGCGACAGATAGAAGGCCGCGCCCAATGCCAATGCCAGCACGCTCATGATCAGCGGCAGGTTGAAACCGTGCCAGATCTTCAGCGAGTAGTAGGGCAGCTCACCGCCTATCACCGAAGCCGCGGCAACCTCCAGCAGCGGCCCGATGGCGACAGCCGGAAACAAACCTACGAACAGGCACAGGCCCGCCAGCACGCCAACCGGCACCAGCATCCAGAATGGTGGGTCATGTGGCTTTCGCGGCAGTCCGATCGGTTCGCCGTTCCAGAACACGTCGTGGATGAAGCGCATCGAATAGGCGACCGAGAACCCGGCTGCAACGGTCGCGAGCACTGGCACCAGCACTGAAAAGACGCCGAAGGAGTCGAGTCCGATGGTCTCGGCGAAGAACATTTCCTTCGACAGAAAGCCGTTCAGCAAGGGCACGCCCGCCATGGCGGCCGAGGCGACGATTGCGAGCACCGCGGTGATCGGCATGTATTTCCACAAGCCATTCAGTGCGCGCATGTCGCGCGAGCCCGACTCGTGATCGATGATGCCTGCCGCCATGAAGAGGGAAGCCTTGAAGGTCGCGTGGTTCAGGATGTGAAACACCGCAGCGATCGATGCAAGCCGCGTGTCGAGGCCGAACAGCAGGGTGATCAGCCCGAGATGGCTGATCGTTGAATAGGCCAATAGACCCTTCAGGTCATGCTGGAACACGGCGATGTAGGCGCCGACCACGAGCGTCGCCAGTCCCACCGAGGTGACGATGTAGAACCACGGATCAGTGCCGGCAAGCGTCGGATGCAGGCGCGCGATCAGGAAGATGCCGGCCTTCACCATCGTCGCCGAGTGCAGGTAGGCCGAGACCGGCGTTGGGGCAGCCATTGCCTGCGGCAACCAGAAGTGAAACGGCACCTGCGCGGACTTCGTGAACGCACCGGCCAGCACCAGCAGCAGCGCGGGCAGGTAGACGCTGCTTGATTGCAGCACCGTCGCCGACTGCAGTACCACGTCGAGCTTGTAGCTGCCAACCGTCTGGCCGATCAGCAGCACACCGGCCAGCAGCGCAAGGCCGCCGGTGCCCGTGATCACGAGCGCCATCCGCGCGCCCTGACGGGCATCGCTGCGATGCTGCCAGTAGCCAATCAGCAGAAACGACGACAGGCTGGTCAGCTCCCAGAAGATCACCAGCAGGATCAGGTTGTCTGCGAGCACGATGCCGAGCATGGCGCCCATGAACAACATGAAGAACGCAAAGAAGCGCGCCATCGGATCGGCGCTGGACAGGTAATAGCGCGCGTACAGCACCACCAGTGCACCGATGCCGAGCACAAGGCCAGCGAACATGAAGGCGAGGCCATCGGCGCGGAAGCCGAGATCGGCGCCCGCGAGCGGCAGCCAGGGCCAGGCGACGGCCGGCACGAGGCCTGCGAACACGTCCGGTGTGAAAGCCAGCAGCAAGCCGAGGGCAAGCAGCGTGAACGCACCGGCGACGCCCGCAGCCAGGTTGCGCGCGTAGTTCGGCAGCGTGAACAGGATCGCCGCCGCGATGAACGGCAGCGCGACGATCCACGCGAGGCTTACAGCGGGGCTGGCCGGGTCTTCCATGCGCGAGCCACGACGATGATGAGGGTAAGCGCCGTCAATGGCAGCACAAAAGCCTGCATGACGAGCGAGTAGGTCGCCAGCACGTCATGGCGCTGCGCCGCGAGGATCAGGTAGGCCGTATAGGCGACGTAGTAACCGAGGAACACGGCTCCCTCCCAGCGCGCGATAGTCCGGCCGGTGAAGAAGATCGGCAGGCAGGCGATGGCGACCGCAATCATGACCAGCATGTCGAAGCGCAGCAGCGAGGGCGCAACGGCCAGCGCCGTCGGCGCGACCAGCGACGAGATGCCGAGCACGCACAGAATGTTGAAGATATTGCTGCCGATCACATTGCCGACGGCTATGTCGCGTTGACCCTTCAACGCAGCGGTCACGGACGCGGCGACCTCGGGCAGCGAAGTGCCCGCGGCCACGATCGTGAGCCCGATCACGAGCTCCGAGACGCCCAGCGCCTTGGCAATCGTGGTGGCTGCCTCGATCAGCCAGCCTGAACCCAGCACCAGCAGCACAAGACCCGCGGCAATCAGCAGCAGCTGCACGGGCAGCTTGTCGTCCCAGGCGGTGCGGTGCGCCAGTGAGTCGGCGATGTGCCGTTCTCCGGCGTACTCGCTCTGCAGCGCCTGGGTTTGTCGGCGGCTCTGCCAGATCAGGAAGGTCGTATAGCCGGCGAGCAGGATCACGAACACCGCACCCTCGCCACGCGAAATGCCGCCATCGAGCGAGACGGCGAACAGCAGCAGTGAGGCACCGATCATGATCGGCACTTCCTGGCGGATGATCTGCCCATCGACGACCAGCGGAGTGATCAATGCCGACAGGCCGAGAATCAGCAGCACGTTGAAGATATTGCTGCCGACCACATTGCCGAGCGCGATGTCGACCTCGCCGGCGGCGGCGGCCTGCAAGGACACGGCGAGTTCGGGTGAACTGGTGCCGAACGCGACCACCGTCAGGCCCACGACCAGTGGCGAAATGCCGGTCGAAATCGCAAGTTTCGAGGCGCCGCGAACCAGCAGTTCGCCGCCGACGATCAACAGGATCAGCCCGCCGGCCAGCAACGCAAGCGTCATCAATGCCCCATCCATGGAAAACCACCATCTTACTGGTTTGGCAGGGCTCTCGCGCGTAGCGCACGGCCGACGACGACGACCAGCGTCAGCGCTGTCAGCGGCAGCACAAAGCTCTGCATGACCAGGGTGTAGGTGGACAGTGCGTTGTGGTGCTGGGAGGCCAGGATCAGATACAGGGTGTAAGCGGCGTAGTAGCCAAGAAAAACCGCCCCCTCCCAGCGCGCGATGCCGCGGCCGGTGAAGAAGATCGGCAGGCAGGCGATGGCGACCGCAATCATGACCGGCATGTCGAACCGCAGCAATGCCGGGGCGACCGGCAGGGCAGCTGGAGCGATCAGCGACGAGAAGCCAACGACGCACAGGATATTGAAGATGCTGCTGCCGATCGCGTTGCCGACGGCGATGTCGCGCTGTCCCTTGATGGCCGCGGCGAGCGTCGCTGCAACCTCCGGCAACGAGGTTCCCGCCGCGAGGATCGTCAGGCCGATGATGAGCTCCGAGACGCCGAGCTGTTGTGCGATGGTCGTTGCCGCGATAACCAGCCAGCGCGAGCCGACCAGCAGCAGGGCCAGTCCGCCGGCGATCAACGCCAGTTGCACCGGCATCGGCTCGTCCCAGTGGGTTCGGCGCGAGATCGAATCGGCGATGTGTCGCTCGCCGGCGTACTCGCTCTGAAGTTCGGCCGTCTGGCGCCGGCTCTGCCAGATCAGGAAAGTCGAATAGATGATCAGCAGTGCCACGAACACGCCGCCCTCACCGCGGGAGATCTCACCGTCCTGGGAAAATGCGAACAACAGCAGCGAAGCGCCGATCAGGATCGGGACTTCCTGGCGGATGATCTGGCCGTCGACGACCAGCGGGGTGATCAAGGCGGCGAGACCAAGAATAAAAAGTATGTTGAGGATATTGCTGCCGACCACATTGCCGAGTGCCAAATCGACTTCGCCACCGGCCACGGCCTGCACCGACACGGCCAGCTCCGGTGAGCTGGTGCCGAATGCGACCACCGTCAGACCGACCACCAGCGGTGAGATGCCGGTCGAAATCGCCAGCTTCGACGCGCCGCGTACCAGCAGTTCGCCGCCGGCGATCAGCAGCAGCAGGCCGCCTACAAGTAGCGCCAGAGTCATGCTCGCACCGTCTGCTGCAACGCGAGGATCACCAGCTGTCGCTGCAGCCACTCGCTGCGTGACGCAGGCTGCAACAGACCCATACGCCGCAGCAGGGGCAGCTCACGCGTCGAGGCCCGCCGCAGCAGTGCGCTGGCGACGGTGCGCAGGCGCAGAGTCGGCGTCGCAGTTTTCTCTTTGAGGAAGCGCAAGGCATGGGACAACGTGACCTCTTCGTCGGTCAGATCAGTGCCAAACGGATACTCGGAGAACAGACCGGCGCGTCGATGCGAAGACAGTGCCCGTTCCAGCGACTGCGGTAGATTGTTGCGATGGAGCGCCGGAATCTGGTGATCGCGCGCGATCTTGCCAGCACCCTTTGCCTGCTCGAGCAGGTCGGCCTGGAAGCGGGAGTCGCAGATATTCAGCAGCGCCGCAATGCACTCGGCGTCGGTCCGTCCGCGCAGGTCCGCGCTGCCGTACTCGGTTATGACGACGTCGCGCAGATGGCGCGGGATCGTCGTGTGGCCGTAGTTCCAGATCAGGTTGGAAGTCAGCGCGCCGTGCGCGGAACGGGTGGCGCGCACGCACAGGATGGAGCGCGCATCGGGCAGCGCATGCGCCATCGCGACGAAGTTGTACTGGCCACCGACCCCGCTGACCACGCGTCCGTCCGCAAGCGCATCGGAGACCGCGGCACCGAGCAAAGTCACCATCATCGTCGTGTTGACGCAGCGCATCGCCGCGCGCTGCAGCACGCGCAGGTCGTAGTCGTCGCCATACAGCTGGTTCACATACCCGACGCCGCGCATGTCGAACTGCGCCCGCTCGGCGTCTGAAAGTTCGCTCAGGCGAGAATAAAACGCAGCCGGCCCGACGAAGAAGCCTGCATGCAGCACATGGCCGTTTCGCAATTCTCGACCGAGGCAGCTTGCGGCGAGCCCCCGGCGAGCGGTGTCCGTGTCGAGTCGGGCGTCCAGCCATCGCCCGTCGGGCGCGCGGATCCGACCGTCCTCGTAGCGGCAATCGCGCTTGAACACGCCAAACTCTTGAAGCGCTTCGAACTCGGACTCGCTGAGCACAGGCCCCACGCCGACATGCAGCAGATCCTCGAGGATTCGCGCATCGAACCGATCCTCGAGATTGCCGCGCGCGATCAGCTGCGCCAGCGGCAGCGAGTCGTAGACCCGGCGCCGCAGCACGCCGGCGCGCCACAGATCGAGCAGTTGGTCGACGAACATCTCGGTCGAAGCGAACAGGCCGGTGCGGAATGCGTCACGCCCCCCATCCTGCTCGATCAAAGCGGCCGAACGCTCCGCCCCGATGTCGATCAGTGCCTGGCGATAGGCGCTGGTCTGCTGGTGCCGCAGCAGCAGTGCGTAACACAATGAGTCACCGAGTTCGCCGATGCCGATCTGCAGCGTGCCGCCATCGCGAATCAGGCAGCTTGCATGCAGGCCGATCGCGTGATCGACCGTCGACAGTGCGGGGTTCGGCGGACAGAAAAGGCGGTGCTCGACGCGAGGGTCGTCAACCAGGTAGTCGAACTCGGTGGCCGGCAACTCAGCACTGCCTGCCATGTAGGGCAGCTCGGAGTGAGCCTGGGCAATCAGCACAATCTGCGCGCCGTCGGCACGTCGCTGTGCGAGCAAGGGCAACAGATCCAGCGTGACATCCGGATTAGAGGACAGCGAAACGCGCGCTTCGGCGCCGCTGCCGCGCACGGCGACCAGTTGCGCGATGACGTTGACACCGCGTGCCATGATGTCGCGGGCCACGTGGGTGTAGTTGGCGGACAGATAATTCTGCTGAGATGCCATCGCCTGCAGCGACGCGCCGGGTTCAAGGAAGAACTCGATGACGCGGATGTTCGCAGGCATTGTGCCTTCGCGCAGCGCGCGGCAATACAGTGGTTCTTCGTAGTTGCCGAACACGCGTTGCACCAGTGGTTCCACCAGGCGTCGTTCGAGTTCGCTCGATCCTTTGGGTCGCTGCAACGACAGCGCAGTGATGATCGTCAGATCGAGCGCTGGGTCCTTGAGCGCGCGGCGCCAGAACTCGTTGACGAGCGGAACGGGTTTGCCTATGCCGAGGGGTGCGGCGAGCACGATCCGCGGGCCGACGCGCCGCAGAGTTGCATCGACGCACTCACCGACGTCGTGAAGTCTCTGAACCATATGCCTGGAAGCCTGCGCTGCCGTATCAGTCGGCGAGCAGGCGCACCGAGAAACTCAGGCGGACTGCGTTATCGACCCATTCCGTCGAGCGCCACTCGCCCTGGCCGACGCCGAAGTCCAGGCGCTGGATCGTCGCGGCGCCACGCAGGTAGATGACGTCACGGCCCGATTCGCGGGTGCGCTTGAGCGTGACCGGAATGACCAGCGGCCGGGAAACGCCGCGCAGTGTCAGCTGGCCATTCAGCTTGATGTTTCCGTCTGCAGCCAGGCGCAGGGCAGGCACCTCGAAGCGCGCGGTCGGGTGCGTGGCGACATCAAAGAGCTCGGCGCCGCGCAGCAGGCCATCGCGATCGGCGTCGCGGGTGTTCAAGGATGCCATGTCCACCTGCACCCGCAGCGCTGCCGGCTCGGAAGGCGCGGATCCGCTCTGCAGCGTTGTGCTGAAGCGCTCGAAACGGCCGCGCGAGTTGGCCCCGGCCTGCCGGAACTCGAATTCGAGTGTGGAGGCGGCCGGGTCGAGCACGAAGCGGGCAGTAGCGGCGCCCGCCTCCGGCATTGGCCAGAGCAGCAGGCCCGCCACTGCAAATGGCAGCATCCGCCGCAGCACATCGTCGCGCTTGAAGAAGTGATGCCGCAATGCACCGAGCAGATGCAGCACACTGACTGCGATCAGAGCGGACGCCAGCAGCTCGTGAGTGTCGTGCAGGATCTCGTAGAGTCTCTCGTTCGGTCCGACAAGGTCCGGAAGCTGCAGCAGTCCGAACCAGCTGACCGGATAGTTCTTGGCCGACGACATCATCCAGCCGCTCAAGGGCATCGCGAACAGCAGTGCATACAACAGCCCATGCGTGCCGCGCGCAGTGCGCGCCTCGAACGGCCGTGTGTCGCGCGGCATCTGTGGCGTGCGATTCAACAGGCGCCAGATCAACCTCAGCACTGCAAGCCCGAGGATCGTGATGCCGAAGGACTTGTGCCTCGCCAGCGTGGCGAGTTTCTCGAGCCCCAGCGGCAGATCTTCGGCGATCTCGGCCAGCACGAACTGGCCGATGATCAGCAATACGATCAGCCAGTGCAGGATCTTGGCCGGTGTGCCCCAGGCCGTGGTGGTATTGCGCAGCATGATCCCCGTAAGCTAACCGGCGTGGCAGGCGGAATCAAAGTGGACGGCGTGGATCGGTCATGGACGCGCCTGGTGTTGTGCTTGCTGCTGATGGTTGCCGCGCTCGGCGGCTGTGCCCGCCCCGAAGTGGGCTCAGGGCCCCCTGCGGACGTGCCGGCCGTGGACTCCGCCACGACTTCTGCCCCGCAGCAGCGGCCGGTGGGCCGTCCCTTCGTGGTGCTGGCTGACGAATCGCTGCTGACGATCCGGGCCTACCGCGCGGGCACGCTCGCGCGGCTCGGTCACAATCACGTGATTGCGTCCCGACACCTGCGCGGCTCGGTGCTGCTGGCTGAACCGCGCGCCGCATCATCGCTGCAGCTGCTTGTACCGGTGGCGCTGCTGAGCGTGGATGAGCCGGAGCTGCGTGCACTGGCCGGTGCCGATTTCGAGGCGCCCGTACCGGATTCGGCCCGCGACGGCACGCGCACCAATCTGCTCGGCGAGGCGCTGCTGGATGCCGGGCGCTATCCGGGGATCGAAATCTCGAGCGTCGGCCTGCGTGATCTACGGACTGAAGATGCAACGACGTCAACGGCGATCGCTGACCTGAAGCTGCGCGTGCGTGATCGCGACGCAACTGTTGCGATTCCGGTGCGCATGGCGCGCGTCGCTGCCGATCGGCTGCGGCTCGACGCGGAGTTCGAACTGCGCCAGTCTGAGCTCGGACTGCAACCGTTCTCGGTGATGCTCGGAGCCTTGCAGGTTGAGGACAGGCTGCTGTTCGAGCTGGTGCTGGTGGCGAGCGCTGGCCGCTGGCCAGTCGTGCCCGCTGACTCTGCCGCTGGCAGCGACGCGCCGCTCTAGGATCGTTGAACGACGACGCGCCGCACTTCGGCGTGCGGGAGTCTGACGTGTCTGCAATGATCGACCGCCGCTTTGGCCCTGTCCACCTCGCGCCGGGGGTGAGTCCCTGGAATGCCACGACCTACGTTTTCGCGGCGTTCATCACGATCGGCATGCTGGCCTTCGTCAGCTTCATCCAGCCGTATCTGCTCAACGCCAACCTGCAGGTGCCGGACGCTCAGCAGGGTCGCGCGCTCGGGCTGCTGGGGTTCAGCAACGAGATCGTGTCACTGCTGCTGGTCGCGCCGATCGGTGCGCTGGCCGACAAGATCGGGCGTCGGCCGGTGTATTCGGTCGGCTTCCTGTGGCTCGCCTGCGGGTTCTTCCTGTATCCGCTGGCACGAACGTTTCCGCAGCTGTTGGCATGCGCGCTGTTCTTCTCTGTTGGTGTGTCTGCGGTCGGTTGCATGCTCGCGACGGTGCTTGCGGATACGCCCAAGGAGGAATCTCGCGGGCTGATGGTCGGCATCACCGGTTTCTGCCAGGGGGTCGGCGCAACGCTCGCGGTGCTGATCCTCGGTCGGCTACCGCAGCGGTTGACCGCCTCGGGTATCGAGACGATCGAGGCCGGTCGCATCACGCTCGGCATCGCCGCCGGGCTGTGCCTGCTGACGGCGGCGATTTGCTGGCTCGGGCTCAAACGTGGCACGCCGAGTCAGATCGGCGAACGCGAACCGCTGATTCAGCTGCTGCGTACCGGCGTGGCCGCAGCCAAGAGCAACCCGCGGATCTGGTTTGCCTACCTGCTGCAGTTCGTGTCGTTCGCCGACCGGATCGTGATCGGCACATTTTTCTCTGCGCGCCTGCAGCAATCGGCGATCGCCGATGGCCTGACGGTCGCGCAGGCTGCGTCGATCTCGACCAAACCCTACGTCATTGCCAGCGCAGCAGGCCTGGTGTTCGCGATTTTCTTCGGCTTGATGCTCGACAGGATCGATCGGATCACGGCCGGCGTGATCGCGATGGGAATCGCGGCAGTCGGATACATCGCCGGCGGCTTCGTCGGCAATCCGAACAGCGACATGATCGTGCCGGTCGCGATCCTGCTGGGTCTCGGGCAGATTTCCGCAATCATCGCGAGCCAGACGGTGCTCGGCCAGGAGGCGCCGCAGGACGTACGCGGCGCGGTGTTTGGCCTCGCGGGCATCTGCGCCTCGCTCGGCATTCTGTTCACGACCTCAATCGGCGGTTGGCTCTATGACGCCGTCGGCAAAGGCAGTCCGTTCTTCCTGATCGGGGTCGTCAACCTGCTGATCATGTTTTTCGGCATCCACCTGTTACGCCGCAGATAAGCCGGTCAACTTTCGGGCGCGAGCAGCAGCAGCGTCCCTTCCGGTGCTGCGATCAGCGCATGCGTCTCGGGGTCGAGGCCCCGAGGCAGTTCCGGTGAGAATTCCGTTCCAGCAGCTCTCAGCGCCGCGATGCGCGTACTGATCGTCGAGTCGGTGAATACCAGCAGCGGTTGATCGAAGAAGCGCGGCCGATGCAGCGCGATGTCGATGCCGTTGTAGGTCAGCGGCAGATGTGGGTATGGCAAGTCGGCTGCTTCGAGAGCCACAAATCCCAGTTGCTCCCAGAAGGGTCTGGCGGTGTCGGTACTGTCACAGGGAAGGCTGAACGCGCTGAAATCGCCGCAGGCTGTTACATCCTGCACGCGGCGCTCGGTCGGGAAATACGTGCGCGCCTCGAGCAGCGTCACCATCTGTCCGCAGGGATCACGAAAGCCGAACTCGTTGAAGGATTCCTCGGACAGCTTCGTGAAGGCCAGCGTGATGCCGGCGGACTCGTACTCGCGTGCTGCGGCAATGATTCCAGGGCGCACAAATGTCAGCGACGGCGAGGGGAACCTGTACTCGTGCAGTCCGAGAAACAGATGGCCGTCGGTCAGTACGGCATAAGGATGCGGCCAGGTATCGCCGGTCGTGCACTGCGACAATCCGAGGGCTTCGTAGAACTGCAGCGAAGCCTGCATATCCTGCGTCTGGATACTGATCTCATGAAACTGACCCAGCATCGTGGCCTCGCGGCAACCGCCCCGTCGGAGCAAGCCTCAGGGCGCTGCGGCAGCCGAAGTTATGCGCTGCACGCTGAGTTTGGTCCAGCCCTGGACGTTCTGCGTCACCAGATCCGCCAGTGCGCGGGCATGAGCAGGCCGCGCGTTCAGGGCCGGGACGTACTGGTAGCGCGTGCCGCCCGCCTCCAGGAATCGCTCGCGGTTCTCGATGTCGATCTCCTCGAGCGTCTCCAGGCAGTCCGCCGCAAAGCCCGGACACACGACCGTCACGCTGCGGATGCCGCGCTTGGGCATGTCTTCGAGTGTGTCGTCGGTGTAGGGCCGCAGCCACTTGCCGGGGCCGTACTTCGACTGGAAGGACATCGTCCAGGCGCTGTCCGGCAGGTTCAGCTCATCGGCCAGCAAGCGGGCGGTTTTCTGGCACTTGCAGAAGTACGGATCGCCCTTGCGGAAGTACGCATCCGGGATGCCATGAAACGACATCAGCAGGTGATCCGTGCGGCCATGCTGCTCCCAATGCTCGACGATGCTGCTGCGCAGCGCTTCGATGTAGGCTGGCTGTTCGTGATACTCGGCGATCAGGCGCAGCTCAGGGACCCAGCGCCAGCGGCGCAGTTCGGCGAATACCTGATCGGTGACCCCCCCGGTCGACGCGCCGCAGTACTGCGGAAACATCGGCAGCACCAGGATGCGCTGCGCGCCGGCGGCGCGCAGTCGCGCGAGCGCGTCTGGCACCGACGGGTTCGCATACAGCATGCCGATCTCGACTGCAGTCGGTGCCAGGACCCGCTGCGTGAGCTCATGCGCCAACTGCTTGCGCAGATCTTCGGTGAATGTCAGCAGCGGCGAGCCACGCTCGGTCCAGATGCTGCGGTACTTGCGCGCGCTGCGGAACGGGCGCGTGCGCAGGATGATCCCGTGCAGGATCGGAAGCCAGAGCCAGCGGGGCGCCTCGACGACGCGCGGATCGCCGAGCAGCCGAGCAAGGAAACGGCGCACGTCGCGCGTGCTGGGGGAATCAGGCGTACCGGAGTTGACGAGCAGCACACCGATTCTCTCGGGCGCGCCGTGCTGGTACTGGGGAGAACCTAGATATCGCATGGGCAGGCACGATACCCAAGCAGGCCGCGCCCCGCTAGTTGTACAGGCGTCGTTTTATGGCGGCAGTTCGACCCGGGTGGTGCTCTTGATGCGTTCCATCGAAAACAGCGCGCTGACGTCCGATAGCCCCGGGACCAATGCGATCAACTGCTTGTAGACGCGGTCGTAGGCGGCTATGTCGGCGACCACGACTTTCAGCAGGTAGTCGACCTCACCGCCGATTCGGTGACATTCGGAGATTTCCGGGATCGACTTCACAGCGGAATTGAAGCGATCAAGCCAGTCGGCGCTGTGCTGGTTGGTCCGGATACGCACATAGACGGTCAGATTCAGGCCGACGCGGGTGGGCTCAACCAGCGCGACCCGGGCTCGGATCACACCATCGGCTTCCAGGCGCTTGATCCGGCGCCAGCAGGGGTTCAGCGACAGACCGACGCGATCGGCGATGTCCTGGATCGACGTCGAGGCGTCGGTTTGCAGCAGATCCAGAATGTGACGGTCTACGGAATCGAGCTCAGTCATGCGCAGAAATTAGCATAATTTGCTAAAGATGGTGTAAATGGAACCGATAAATGGGAAGTATTCGCGGATTTTGGGCGATATCCTGATATTCATCGATTGCAGCTGGAGCGTGCCTTGATACAGATCTTTCGCCGCCTGTTCACGGACCACCCCGCCACGGTTAAGGAGAGCTATTTCGAGCACCTGCTGCAGGCTTCGATCTTTGGCGTCACGATGATCCTCGCAGGTCTCGCCTGCATCGTGCATGCGCTGGTTCCGGGCCTGTGCGTGACGCGCGGCAGCGATGCGATCGCGTCGCTGCACGAGCGCCTGGTCGTCAAGCGTCGGCAGCTCGCCGCAACACGAGCATCGTCAGCAGCGACGCGGTAGACAGCGCCGCGCAGAACAGCAGCACCGGCACTGGCGAACTGGTGGGCGCGAAGCCCATCGCCTGCACCGAAGCCGCGGCGATCGCCTGCTGCGAAAAACCAATCAGACTCGATGCGACGCCGGCAAACCCCGGCGCAAGCCGCACCGCGGTCGCAGTGATGTGCGGCAGCGATAAACCCTGCGCAACCGCGAGCGGAAACATCGGCAGAAACCAGTAGAGCGGGTGGGTGAACCCGAGCAGCACGAACGCCAGCGCCGCGAACGCAGACAGCGCCTGCACGAGCGAACCGATTCGCGACAGCTGCGCCATGTTCTGGGCATTGCCGCGTCTGGACACGTACAAGTTGCCGAGAAAATAGCCGCCCGACAGCAGCAGCACATACAGGCCGAAATCTGTCGCGGGTAGGCCAAGCATCTCGCTCATGACATACGGCGCTACCGAGATGAAGGTCAGATACACGGCGTAGATCACCCCGGCATCGACCGCGCAGGCGAAGAAGACCGGCTTTCGCAGCACCGCGGCCGAGGAGCTCAGCAGCTGGCGTGCGTTGCGCGTGGCCAGGGAAGCCGGGCGGGTCTCGGGCAGCATTCGCCACGCCATCGCTGCGATGACCACGCTGCCGATCAACATCACGATGAAGTTTGCGTGCCAGCCGAGGTGCTCGGTGATCACGCCACCGATGTAGGGCGAGATCGTGGTGCCCAGCATCATTGCGAGCGTCAAGTTCGCAAGCGCCCGTGCAAGCCGCCAGTCGTCGTAGAGATCGCCGACAATCGCGCGTGCCACCGTCATTCCGATCGCGCCACCCAGCGCCTGGACGACCCGCCCGACAACCAGCATGCCCAGCGTGGGTGCCAGCGCTGCAATCACACAGCCGGCTATGAATATGAACATGCCGGTCATCACGACCGGCCGCCGGCCAAACCGGTCTGAGGCAGGGCCCGCAAACAGGATGCCGAACGCGTACGCGATCAGGAACACGCTGACGACAGCCTGGGTCGCGGCCGTGCTCGCCGAGAAAGAGTCGCGAATGGCCGGCAGCGCCGGCATCACCAGCAGACTGCTGACCGGCCCGAGCGCGCTACAGCCCGCGAGCAGGAAAATCAGTCGTCGGCGATCGGGTGGGTCCTGGCCTTCAGAAGTGGCGGGTTGCGCCGCCGACGTCACACGCCGCCTACGCAGACGTACTTCATCTCGGTGTAATCGAGAATGCCGTACTTCGAGCCTTCACGGCCGAAACCGGATTCCTTCATGCCGCCGAACGGCGCCACTTCGGTCGAGACCAGGCCGGTGTTGACGCCGACGATGCCGTACTCGAGTGCTTCCTGCACGCGCCAGGAGCGCGCCAGATCGCGGGTATAGAAGTAGGCGGCCAGCCCGAACTCGGTGTCGTTGGCCATTCGCACGGCATCGGTTTCGGTCGTGAAGCGAAACAATGGCGCGACCGGTCCGAAGGTCTCCTCGCGAGCGACCATCATCTTTGCCGTGACATCGAGCAGCACGGTCGGCTCGAAGAACGTGCCACCCAGCGCGTGCGAACGTCCGCCGATGGCGAGGCGCGCGCCGCCCTGCAGCGCATCGGCGACATGTTCTTCGACCTTGGCGAGCGCCTTGGCGTCGATCAGCGGTCCCTGGTCGGTCGGGCCCTCGAGCCCGTCGCCGACACGCAGTTTGCCGACGGCATCGACCAGCTTGCCGGCGAAGGCGTCGTAGACGCCGTCCTGGACATAGATGCGATTCGCGCACACACAGGTCTGACCCGTGTTGCGGTACTTGCTGGCCATCGCGCCCGTAACGGCGGCATCCAGATCCGCATCTTCAAAGACTATAAACGGCGCATTGCCGCCGAGTTCCAGCGACAGCTTCTTCAACGTGCTGGCGCATTGCTCCATCAGCTTCTTGCCGATCTGCGTCGACCCGGTGAAGCTGAGCTTGCGGACGATCGGATTCGAAGTGAGTTCCCCGCCGATTGCACGGGCGTCGCCTGTGACCACGCTGAATACGCCCGCCGGCACACCTGCGCGGGCAGCAAGCTCGGCCATCGCAAGCGCGGAATAGGGCGTCTGCAATGCCGGCTTGCAGACAAAGCTGCAGCCGGCTGCGAGCGCTGGCGCGACCTTGCGCGCAATCATCGCAGCCGGAAAATTCCAGGGCGTGATTGCTGCGGCGACGCCAACCGGTTGCCGCAGCACCAGCAGCCGCTTGTCGGTCGCAAAGCTTGGGATGACATCGCCGTAAACCCGCTTGCCTTCCTCGGCAAACCATTCGAGGAACGATGCGGCGTAGCCGATCTCACCTTTCGCTTCGGCGAGCGGTTTGCCCTGCTCGGCGGTCATCAGCGTGGCCAGATCGTCCTGGTTCGCGAGCATCAGGTCATGCCAGCGACGCAGGATCGCGGCGCGATCCTTGGCGGTGCGCGCCGCCCAGGCCGGCTGCGAGCGCTGCGCCGCTTCGATCGCGCGTCGCGTTTCCGTCGCACCGAGCTTCGGGACCGTGCCGATCACGGCATGGTTGGCAGGATTCGTGACCGGCACGGTCGCGCCACTGTCGGCATCGACCCATTCGCCGTCGATGAATGCCTGCTGCCGGAGCAGGCCAGGATCTTTGAGTCGCATGGCTTAGCCCACGTGCTTGTGCAGGAACTCGAGCGTTCGTTCCAGCGAGAGTTTGGCCGACGGTGCATCGAAGTCGGTGCGTTCCGTACAGTTGAAACCGTGCCCCGCGGGGTAGAAGTGATGAATGCCGGCCGGATGGGCTGCCTGCACCTTCTCGACTTCCGCCAGAGGGATATGACTGTCGCGCTCGCCCCAGTGATACATGACCGGCCGCGACGGCAGCTGCTCGAGGTTGCGGGTGATAGGGCCACCGTAATACGACACCGCGCAGGCGATGGGCAGGTCGCAGGCGGCCACGAAGGCGACGTAACCGCCCCAGCAATAGCCGACGGCGGCAACGCGCCCGGCATGGCGGACTACGGCGAGCGCCGCTGACAGGTCGGTGACGATGTTCTCGCGTGTGATCTGCATCATGTAGCCGACGCCTTCCTGCAGCTCATCGGCGCTGTAGCCGAGCTGGATGCCGCCACGGATCCGATCAAAGAACGACGGCGCGATCGCGACGTACCCATTGGCGGCGTAGCCATCGACCACGGCGCGAATGTGGCCATTCACACCAAAGATCTCCTGGCCGATCATCACTGCGCCGCGCGGATTGCCCGGCGGCGCGCTCAGATAGGCCTGGAACTTGTGACCGTCGCGGGCCATCAGCGTCGTGAATTCACCCATTATTTTGTTCCTAAACTTATCCGGCGCGCTCGACGATCGCGGTGACGCCCATGCCGCCTGCGGTGCAGACCGAAATCAAGCCACGGCGTGCCGCGGGGTCCTGGGAGAGGATCTTGGCAAGCGTGCCCAGGATCCGCGCGCCGGTCGCCGCGAACGGATGACCCACAGCGACACTGCTGCCGTGGACGTTCAGTTTGCTGCGATCGATGCTGCCGAGTGGGCGCTCGAGCCCAAGCCGTTCGCGACAGAAGTCGGCCGATTCCCATGCGCGCAGCGTGCACAGCACCTGCGCCGCAAACGCCTCGTGGATTTCGTAGTAATCGAAGTCCTGCAGTGCAAGGCCCGCGTCGCGCAGCATCGCCGGCACCGCATAGGCCGGCGCCATCAGCAGGCCCTCGTGACCGGTTGCGAAGTCGACCGCCCAGGTCTTGCCGAAGCTGAGATAAGCGAGTACGGGAAGCTTGCGCGTGCGTGCCCAGTCTTCGGAAGCGAGCAGCACTGCCGCAGCGCCGTCCGTCAGCGGCGTGCTGTTGCCCGCCGTCAAGGTGCCGCCGCTCGATGGGTCGAAGGTGGATTTCAGCTTCGCAAGCTTCTCGACCGAGGTATCGGCACGAACGTTGTTGTCGACTTTGAGGCCGTTGAAGTCGACGACCAGGTCAGCGAAGAAGCCATCCTTCCATGCTGCTGCCGCCTTGCTGTGGCTCTCGTAAGCGAGCTGGTCCTGCTCGGCGCGCGAGATCTTCCAGTGCTTGGCCATGACCTCGCAGCTTTCGCCCATCGACAGGCCGGTGCGCGGCTCGACGACTCCCGGCATCACCGGCTTGAAATGCCGCGGCCGCACGCCGAGGAAAGGCGAGATCTTCTGCCACGCGGAGCGGCCGCGGTAGGCGCGCAACAGCAGCTGCTGGTAGGACTTCGGAAAACTGACGGGCGGATCGCTGATCGTATCGACACCGGCGGCGATGCCGGCATCGATCTGGCCCAGCGCGATTTTGTTGGCGATCGCGATCGCGGCCTCGAGGCTGGTACCGCAGGCGCGTTGCATGTCGAGGCCCGGTGTTTGCGGATCGAGGCCCGAATCCAGTACGCACTCGCGTACCAGGTTGAAATCCGACGGGTGCTTGAGTACTGCGCCGCCGATCACATCGCCAAGGCGCACACCGCGCAGCGACTGCTTTTCGACCAGTGCAATGAGCGCCGCTGTGAGCATCTGCGCGTTGCCGACATTCGCGTAGGCGCCGTGGGCGCGAGCGAAGGGAATTCGCGTCGCGCCGACGATGGCGACGCGTCTGGTCGTTGATCCGACGAGCATGGGGGCCTCTGGGGTCGTCAGCGCCACCCGGCGGTGGCAAGTCGCCTAGGATGCCACGCGGCGGCGGCGCAGACCATGCGCGAGGCTGTTTCAGCGTTCGCGAAAGCCGTAGCCGAGGGTTTCGATCTCGACCACCAGGCCGTCCTCGAAGCGCACCCGGCGCATCAGCTTCCGTGGACCCAGGTTGTAGAGCCACTGCTCGACCGGGATCTCGACGAAGTCGCCCGATACGTGATAGCGGCGTCCACCGACCCAGAACACCGGTTTGCGCAGGATCGCGCTGCGCGAAATTTCGGTTGGCTCGCCGCACTTTGCCGCCACGGCCGCGCGGCTGTCGCCGTCGTGTACAAGTTGCGAGCCGCAACGGAAAGCGTCAGCCGGTGCCGCGGCGAGCGCGGCGACTCCCAGGCAGGCCAGCAGGCCCATTCGCGAAAGCGCTGTCATGCGTATGACCTTATCATCAGATAACTGAACGCAATATGAGCGGCCCTGGCCCGGTCTCCCCTCGTGTGAGCAAATCAATGGGCATGAGCAAAATACTGATCGGATTGGCGATTCTCGCAGCGCTGGGGCTGGCGATTGCCTTGCTTCCGGTCGGTGACTGGCTCGCGTCCGTGCTGGAATGGATCGGCCGCAACCGCGAATCGGCGTGGATCGTATTCATCCTGGTCTACGTGATCGCGACGGTCTGCTTCCTGCCTGGCCTGCCGCTGACGCTGGCGGCCGGTGCGCTGTTCGGCGTCGTGGGTGGCTCGATCCTCGTATCGGTCGGCAGCACGCTCGGTGCGACGGCGGCCTTCTTCGTCGGGCGGACCTTCGCGCGCGAGTGGATCGCAAGCAAGGTTCGCGCCTGGCCGAAGTTTCGCGCGGTGGATCGCGCCGTGGAGGCGCGCGGCTTCTGGATCGTGCTGCTGACGCGCCTGTCGCCGTTGTTTCCGTTCTTCCTGCTGAACTACGCCTACGGCGTGACAGCTGTGCGGCCACGCGAATATGTGCTCGGCTCCTGGCTGGGCATGATGCCGGCGACGATCGCGTACGTGTACGCGGGATCGCTCGCCGCCAATGTGACGCAGGCGCTGCGCGGTGAGGCCGCGATCGGCTCGACGAGCTGGCTGTTGCTCGGACTCGGGCTGGTTGCGACGATCGTCGTGACGGTGCTGGTCACCCGGGTCGCGCGCGGTTATCTCGAGCGTGAAATTGCAGATTCCGGCGCACAGGTGACGCATGAATGAACTGATGGCGGCAACCGACGCACGCTGGCGTTCGCTGGTGTTCCCGGCGAACCATCGCAACCCGCGGCCCTCAGGCCGGTACAACCTCGTCGTCATCGGTGCGGGTCCGGCGGGTCTGATCACGTCGATCGCTGCGGCAGGACTCGGTGCGAAAGTGGCGCTGATCGAGCGACAGGCCATGGGCGGTGATTGCCTGAACGTGGGTTGCGTGCCCTCCAAGGCGCTGCTGGCAGCGGCCTCGCAGGGCCACGACTTCGACGCAGCCATGCAGCATGCGCATGCGGTACGAACGCGTATCGCTGAACACGATTCGGTCGAGCGCTACACGAAGGCCGGTGTTGATGTGTATCTGGGCAGCGCGCAGTTCATCGATGCGCATCGGGTTCGCGTTGGAGAGCAGGAGCTGACCGCCCGCAAGACCGTGATCTGCACCGGCGCGCGCGCGGCGGTGCCGCCGATTCCGGGACTCGAGGCCGCGGGAATCCTGACCAACGAGACGGTGTTCGACTTGCCGGTCTTGCCGGCGCGTCTTGCAGTGCTCGGGGGCGGCCCTATCGGTTGCGAGCTGGCGCAGGCGTTTGCCCGCCTTGGCAGTGAGGTGCACCTGATCGAGATGCAGCCACGTGTGCTGCCACTCGAGGATGACGACGCCGCGGCAATGGTGGCGGAGGCCCTGCGTCGCGACGGCGTGCGCCTGCATCTGGGCGTGCGCGTCACCGGTGCGTCAGCCGACGGCGCCGTCAAGCGGCTGCAATTCGACGCCGGCGATTCGCTCGACTGCGATGCGGTCCTGGTTGCCGTGGGTCGGCAGCGCAATGTCGAGGGCCTGGGGCTCGAGGCCGCCGGGGTGCGTTTCGATCCACGCGCTGGCGTCGAAGTCGACGCGCGGCTGCGCACCTCCCAGCACGATATCTTTGCCGCCGGCGATGTCTGCTCGCGGCTGCAGTTCACGCATCACGCCGATGCGCAGGCGCGCATCGTGATTCGCAATGCATTGTTCATGGGGCGCACGCGCGCCGATCGACTGGTCGTCCCCTGGTGCACCTACACCAAACCCGAGGTCGCGCACGTCGGCGCCTCGCGGCGCGAGCTCGAGCAGGCCGGAACGCCCTTCGATGCGTATCGCACGCACTTTGCAGAACTCGATCGCGGCCGCACCGACGCGCTGTCGCAAGCCGAGGCGGATCAGGACGGCTACGCCGAAGTGCTGACCGAGAAAGGTGGCGACCGGCTGCTCGGGGCAACGATCGTCGGGCGCGATGCCGGCGAGCAGCTATCACCGCTGGTGCTGATGATGACGGCGGGATTGCGGCTGGGTGCGCTCGGTTCGCTGGTGCTGCCGTATCCCACGCGCTGCGAGTATCTGCGGCGCCTCGCCGATGCGTGGAACCGCACGCGTCTGACACCACGCTCCGCACGCCTGCTGGAGTGGTGGTTGCGCCGGGCACGATAAGCGCGGCAAGATGCTCGCCCGCAGCGCCTGCGGGCGCAGGGGTTTCACATGCCGGCAGAATCGTTTCCAAGCTTGAATGCGCCAACCTGGCCGCGGCGTCTGGTGCGCGTGGCGCTGTGGTTGATTGGCATCGGCGTCTTACTGGTGGTCGTCGCAGGACCCTTGAGCCGCTTCGGCATCCTCGGGTTTCAGCCAGCCTTGCTGCTGCTGGCGGGCGGCGCACTGCTGCTCGGCCTCGGCACCCTGATTGCCATCGTCGGGCTGCTGTTTGGCGTTGCGAAGGGCTCGGCCGTACCGCGCGGCGTTGCGGCACTCGGCATCGTGGTGGGCCTCGGTGTGATCTTCTACCTGCTGAGCTGGCTGCGCGCGGCAACCGGTGTGCCGCCGATCCACGAGATCAGCACCGATCTGTCGTCGCCGCCGCCGTTTGTCGCGATCCGCGAGATTCGCGCGCGCACGCCCGGCCTGAATCCGCCGGAGTACGTTGCCGAGCAATCGGTGCGCGGCAAGCCGATGAGCGTGCCCGAGATGCAGCGCGAGTCCTATCCGGACCTGCAGCCGATGATCCTGCAGACAACACCTGATGTCGCATTCCAGCGCGTCGAAGCAGCAGCGCGGGCGATGGGCTGGGAGATCGTCGCGGCCGTCCCCGCAGAGGGCCGCCTCGAAGCAACGGATACCACCCGCTTCTTTGGCTTCAAGGACGATGTCGTGGTTCGGTTGCGTTTCGAAGGTGGCGCGACGCGGGTCGACGTGCGCTCGAAGTCCCGCGTGGGCCTGGGTGACGCCGGTGCCAACGCGATTCGCGTGCGCGCGTTCCTGGAGAAACTGCGGGCGAGCTGATGAGCCGGTCGTTCAGCAGTTTCCGCGACTTCTATCCTTTCTATCTGCAGGAGCACTCGAACCGCATCTCTCGCCGACTGCACTTCGTCGGCACGCTGCTGTTCGTCTCGCAATGGATCCTTGCTTTGTTGTTGTCGATGCCCTGGTTGTGGCTGACCGGGCCGCTCACCGGCTACGCGTTTGCTTGGGTGGGGCATTTTTTCTTCGAGCGCAATCGCCCGGCGACCTTCCAAAACCCGCTGTACAGCCTGATCGGGGATTTCGCGATGGCGCGCGATATCCTGCTCGGCAGGATCCACTGGTAACCCGCAAGCCGCTCTATGCCAGCGCCTAGAATCGATCGCGTCTTCGAGCGGCGCCTGGCCGCGCTGATCAACAGCGGCGAGCGCGCCGTGCTGCAAGGCGGACTCAAGGGCGTCGAGAAGGAGTCGCTGCGGGTGACTCCGGCTGGCCAGATTGCGCAGACGCCGCATCCCGGACGGCTCGGTTCTGCGCTTACGGCACCTCACATCACGACTGACTACTCCGAAGCGCTGCTCGAGCTCGTGACGCCCACGTTCAAGACCAGCTGGGAGTTGCTGCAGTACCTGTGCGATCTGCATCAGTACTGCTACCGGCATATGGGCGAAGAGCTGTTGTGGGCGACCAGCATGCCCTGTGCCATCGACAGCGATGACAGCATTCCGATTGCGCAGTACGGCAGCTCCAACGTCGGGCGGATGAAAACGGTGTATCGGGAGGGCCTGGGCCTGCGCTATGGCCGGGTCATGCAGGCCATCTCCGGCGTGCATTTCAATTACTCGTTTCCGCAGGGACTGTGGGATGTCTACGCTGACATTCGCGAGGTCGGCCGACCGGACCAGGATTTCATTTCCAGCGCCTACTTCGACTTGCTGCGCAACTATCGGCGGCATGGCTGGATCGTGCTGTACCTGTTCGGCGCCTCACCGGTCGTTTGTCAGTCCTTCCTGCGGGTGCGCGGCGCGGAGCTGCCCGATTTCGGCCCCGGCACCGGCTGGTCGCCGTTCGCAACCAGCCTGCGCATGAGTGACCTCGGCTACCGTAACCGCCAGCAGTCGAAGGTCGGCGTGTCCGTGAACAGCCTCGAGGAGTACGTTCGCGACCTGACCGCGGCGATCTCCACGCCGCATCCACCCTACGCGGAACTCGGCGTGCAGGTCGACGGCAAGTACCGGCAACTCAATGCGAACCTGCTGCAGATCGAGAACGAGTACTACGCGTTCATCCGGCCGAAGCGCGTCGCGCGCTCCGGCGAGCGTCCGACCAAGGCTCTGAGCCGTGGCGGAGTCGAGTACGTGGAGGTGCGCGCACTCGATGTCGGCGGGTTCGATCCGGTCGGGGTGAATCAGAACAAGCTGCGTTTCCTCGAGGCTTTTCTCGCGCTGTGCCTGATGCGCAGCAGTTCACCGGTGTCCGGCGATGAGGAAACTCTGCTGGACCGCAATCACGTCGTCGTGGCGCGTGAGGGTCGGGACCCCGCGCTGACGCTCTGGCGTGACGACCGCCAGGTCCCGATGCGAAGCTGGGCGCTCGAACTGCTCGACTCGATGCAGGGGATCTGCGAACTGCTCGATCACGGCGACCCGGAACGACCCTACGCGGCGGCATTGGCCGTGCAGCGCGCCAAGGTCGACGACGTGGCGCTGACGCCGTCGGCGCGGCTGATCACCGAGCTGCGCGAAACCGGTGAGTCGTTCTTTGCGCGGGCGCTCAGGATGTCGGCCGAGCACCGCCGTTACTTTCTCGATCTGCATGCGCCGAATCCGGCGCGGATTGCCGAGTTCGATGCTGAAGTCGCGGAGTCGCTGCAGGCGCAGGCAAGGCTCGAATCGGCTCCCCAGCCGGATTTCGACAGTTATGTCGCGAATTATCTCGCCGACTGACGTTGCCTTTTTCCCACAACCCTGGACTCGGGGTTCGTCTTAGAATCGGGTCATAACGATAAGAGATTTAGAGGTTCTCTCTGATGTCTTTTGCGGGACTGCCCCTGCCATCCGACTCGCTGGTCGTACGGACCTTCAAGTCGGGCTTTGCCAGGCTTCGCTTCGAGCAGCCCCTCGAGGGCGAGTTCTGGCAGGCGCACGATGCGAGCGCGCAGCCGCGCGTGCGGATCGCGGTGCTGCTGGCACTCGCGACCGTGCTCGGCTTCGCGCTGATGGATCACTGGGTCCTCGGACAGCCCTGGCGGGTGCCGCAGGATCTGGTGCGCTTCGGCATCCAGCTGCCGATCGTGGTGGCGGCGATCTACTTCACTTCGCAGCGCTACTACCGCAGTCATTACCTGCCGGTGATCCGCATCTGCGCGCCGATCTTCGGCATTGGTTCGGTCATCATGTCGGTTGGCGGCACCAGCGAGGAGATCGTGCTGATCTCAACGCGGCTGATTCTGGTCACGTTCTTCTTCTATTTCATGCTCGGCCTGTCGTTTTACGAGGCCTTGCGTTCGAACGCAATCGTGGTCGCCGCCTATGGCGTCGCGCTGATCGCCGGCAGTATTCCGACCGATGTCGGCATCTACAATCTGTTCGTGATGCTGTGCGCGAACCTGTTCGCGGGCGCCGGTTGCTATGCGCTCGAACATGCGAACCGGCTCGCGTTCCTCGAGCGCCGCATGTTGACCGAAGTCGCGACCCACGATGGTCTGACGGGGCTGCTGAATCGCGGCACGCTCGACGTCCGCCTGCGCACGGTCTGGGAGAATGCCGCGCGCCAGCGCGAGTCGCTGGCCGTGATCATGATCGACATCGATCATTTCAAGGGCTACAACGACCACTACGGTCATCAGGCTGGCGACGAATGTCTGCGGCAGATCGCCAAAGCTGTCCGTGACTGCGCCCGCCGGCCGCTCGACATCGTGGCGCGTTACGGCGGTGAGGAATTCATGGTGGTGCTGCCCGGCGCCGATCGCGAGCATGGCGAAAAAGTTGCCCGAGCGCTGGTGGCGGCAGTCAGCGATCTTCGGATCTCGCATGTCGCGGTGCCGGGGCAGCCGTTCGTAACCGCCAGTGTCGGAACGGCAACTGTCAATGCCGGCAGGGAGCTGTCCTACGAGGCGGCGATACGCGTTGCGGACCGTGCGCTCTACATGGCCAAGGAACAGGGCCGCAATCGTTCGGTGGTACTCGACCGGATGCCGTTGCCAGCAGGAGCAGACCGACCGTCGATTGTCGCGGTGCGTTAGGGTCTCGCTGGTCAGTCCCGATAGATCGACAGGCTGCGACGGCCGCGCGAATCGCGCATCCCGCGGAACATGCCTTCGCTGCTGAAGTCCATCACCACGTTGCCGCGGCGGTCGATCGCGATCACGCCGCCGTCGCCACCGAGCTCGCGAACGCGTTCATGAATGACCTGGCGGGCGGCGCGCTCCAGCGACAGACCTCCGTACTGCACCCGCGCGCAGATGTCGTGCGCCACTACGGCGCGAATGAAGAACTCGCCGTGCCCCGTTGACGACACCGCGCAGGATTCATTGTTCGCATAAGTGCCTGCGCCAATGATCGGTGAGTCGCCGACCCGACCCCAGCGCTGGTTGACCATGCCGCCGGTCGATGTGGCCGCCGCAAGATTGCCGGCCCGATCCAGCGCGACAGCCCCCACCGTTCCGAACGCCGAGAGTTCATTGACGGGACCCGTCGCACTGCGCAGCACGCGTTCCAGCTGTTCCTGACGCGCCGGCGTGCGAAAGTAAGTGTTTGGCACCAGTGCCATGCCGTGCTGCAGCGCGAACTCTTCGGCGCCGCTGCCGAACAGCATCACGTGCGGCGACTGTTCCATGACGAGCCGCGCCAGATCGATCGGATTGCGAACGTGCCGCAGGCCGGCGACCGCTCCGGCGCGCAGCGTGCGGCCGTCCATCAGCGATGCGTCGAGCAAGGCTGCGCCGTCATTGGCAAGCACCGCGCCGCGGCCGGCGTTGAACAGCGGGTGATCCTCGAGCACTCGCACGGCAGCGGTGACCGCATCGAGGCTGGTGCCCTGGGTCTCGAGCACACGGTAGCCCGCGTCGAGTGCATCGCTGAGCGCCGCGCGGTATGCGAGCTCGCGCTCCGGCGTCAGCTGGGCGCGCGGCATCGCACCCGCCCCGCCATGGATGGCGATCGCGACGATCGAGCGGTCGGCGGCCTGCGTTGCTGCGCCGGCCATCAGCAGCAGCAGACTCGCCAATACGAGGGCCAATAGACGGGCCAATAGACGGGCCAATAGACGGGCAAGCGACATCCTTTCACTCCGCTGATGCTGTCCTTGTTTCGATAGTGCCACGCTTGCGGTGGCACGCTAAGCTGCCCGCCCAGGATTGGCAACCACAGGTCTCCGCTGCGCATGAACGACTGGAATCGACGCAACCTGCTTCAAGGCGGCCTTGGTCTTGTGCTCGCCGCTCCCGCGCTCGCAGCAGCTGCCCGCGATCAACAAGCCGTGAGTCTGCGCGGACCCTATCTTGACCTGACGACGCCCGAGGGCAACGTGCTTGCGTATGCGCGGATCCAGGGCAGCCTCGATCCGGCCGTGACCCGCTACGGCTGGTATGCGGGGCGCGTAGCGGCAACCCGGCCCGGTGAAGCCAGCCGCGACCTGATGGGAATCATCGGGCTCGGGGCAGTGCGGATGCTGCCATTGGCCGGCGGCGCAGGCTTTCAGATGCTGCGCAAGGAGCTCGGCTTCTTCACCGATCTGGCGTCCGGTGCCGTCATCGATGAATGGGACAACCCCTACACGGGCGAGCGCGTCGAGGTCGTCCACTTGGCCAATCCTGCCATCAATGCCCGAATCGAGCCTTATCGGACTCAACAGGGACTCTACGAAGAAGTGGCCGGATCCGATCGGCGCCAGCCTTTCGTGCTGCCCTGGCAGGTCGTCGGCGAGCGTGCAATGTTCGAGCAGCACGCGCATCTGTGGGCGCGCAATCCGCTCGACCCTGCGATCTGGCAGCGCGAGAGCAGCGGTGCAGAGATCGCGATCAGCGACAGCACCACGTTCAATGTTGCGCTCGCGGACGTCCAGAATCCGTCGCTGAAGAAAGTCGAGAGTTTCGGCAACTGGACGCATCAGCGACCCTGGCAGCCCTGGATGCTGATGGGGCAGGAGCCCGGATTCATTCACTACAACTGCTTCACCGGATCCGCAGCCGGACTGGATCACGTTCCGGAACAGATCGCGACCTTGGCGCGCGAGCGATTCCCGGACTTTCTGCAAGCGCCGACCGAGATCAAGCCGCCGGAGTCGAGCCTCGCGCGCTACATGCGCACGCGCAAGCCAGCGCCACCGCGCCAGCGAGGAGCAGAATGATGGATCGCAGACGCTTTGTGAGTGGCACGGCGGCACTGCCGCTGGCAGTCGGCGTGGCCGGGAGCGCTCGCGCGGAAGGGTCCGCGCAGCTGCCGCCGGGCACAAGCGTCGACTTGCACGTGCGGATGCGCACCCGGCTCGATGGTCTGCCTTGCTACTGGTTCTACCAGGGCACCCTGTTCGGCAAGATCGAGGGCGAGAAGACTGTGCCGTTGCTGGGCGTCGAAGGCATCAGCCGCACGCTGTGTGAACGCCTGGCGAACGGCGACTATCGCTATCAGCTGCTTGAGGCGGGCTACTACCTCGATCTCGCTACCGGGGAGCTGGCCGGCGACTGGCGCAATCCACTCAATGGCACGTTAGTGCAGCCGGAACCGTATCTGTCGCCGCAGGACCTGCAGTTCGAACAGTCAGGGCGTGTGCGTCCCACCGCCGCGTTACCGGCTGACGCGAATATCGATTACACCGGCATGATCACGCCGGTGCAGTCTTTTGCCGGGCGTGCCTGGAGCAGCGAAGATCTGCTCGTGCGCATGGGCGGCACCCCTGGGCGCCCAGTGCGGACCGCAACTTCGCTGGCGACGTTCTCGGCGGACATCGCGCAAATCGCTGATACAACCCGGCCGGTCGTCGACTGCGAGTTCTCCTATCACACGATGGGCTCGTGGCGGTCGTGGCTGCAGATGGGCGAAACGCCCGGCATTGTCAGCATGCGATTGACGGGCCAGAAGGTGTCGCTGCCTGAGCAGCTGCCAAAGCCATTGCTTGAGCGCATCACGAGTCAGTACCAGGGATTTCTTGAAGGCAGGATGAAATGAAGTCGCGGAGCTGCTTGTGTCGGTAGCGGAATCCGAAACGCCGCTGCCGCCGTTGTATTGGGACTGGCGGTTCCTGTGCATTGCGGTCTTGCTGTTCGCTTCGGCGTTCTTGGTGCCACCGTTGTTCCGGGGTGCAGTGATCGCACTCAGCATCGCTGCGGTCGTGCTGGCGCCGTTGCCGCTCGGCACGCGAGGCCTGGTGTTCTCGGTGATGATCGGACTCGCCACCGGCATCGCCTCGGTGAACCTGTTCGCGATCGGTATCTTCCAGGGGCCGATCACCGAGGAATTCGGCTGGTCACAGACCGAATACGCGGTCGTGATCCTGGTCGCGACCATCGTTACGGTGGTCTCGTCGCTGTACATCGGCAAGCTGTTCGATCGCGATGGCACGCGCCCCTGGGCGCTGGCCTGCATCGTGCTGTTCGCGCTGGTGTTGATCTCACTGTACTGGCTGACGCCGAGCCTGCTGCATTTCTACGGCGTGTTTGCGCTGATGCCGCTGATCGGTGCGGGTACGTCGTCGGTGGCCTATTCGCGCGTGATTGCGCGCTGGTTCGACCGCCGGCGCGGTCAGGCCTTCGGCGCGGCGCTCGCGGGCATCGGCATTGGCGGCGCCGTGCTGTCGTCGCTGTCTCAATACCTGATCAGCAGCGTCGGCTGGCGCGGCGCGTATGTGGGTCTCGGGGTGCTGTCGCTGGTCGTGACCCTGCCGCTGATCTTCTGGAAGCTGCGCGATTCACCAGCAGATCGGGGGCTCGGACTCGATGGCGTGCCGCTGGAAGCGGTGACCGAGACCAGCCGGCCGGTCGTCGCCGAGGCGGTGCTTGGCTATACGGCGGTTGAAACGCGTCGTCTGCCGCGCTTCTGGCACATGCTGCTGGCCTTTCTGTTGCTGGCGTTCGCGATCGGCGGCGTGATGATTCCGCTGGTGCCGATTCTCAAGACGCACGGTGTGACGGCCGAGCAGGCGGCAGTGGTTCAGGGTGCGCTCGGCCTCGCACTGATTGTCGGGCGGGCATTTGCCGGCTTTCTGATGGATCGGGTGTTCGCGCCCTATGTGGCAGCGGGGATCATCATTTTTCCGATTATCGGTGTGGCGCTGCTGGCGAGCGGCGCAGTCGGCCCGGCCGCGGTCATTGCGGCGGTTTGCATCGGTGTGGCAGCGGGCGCAGAGCTCGATGTGATCGCCGTACTGATCACGCGTTACTTTGGTGCTGGCGCTTACGCCGAGAACTACGGCTGGCAGTACGCGGCCTGGACACTGGGCTCGGGCACGGCGCCGATCCTGACCAACTACGTCTATGACCGCACCGGATCCTACGACCCGGTGTTGTGGGTCTATGTGTTCGTGTTTGCGCTGTCCGCCGTGCTGGTGCTGCGTCTCGGCAGCTATCCGGTGCTGCCGCGCATGGCGCCCGCTGCCGTCAGCAGTCCTTGAGCGCGATCGTCGGATCAGCGAGCCTGGCCGGATCGGGCCGGGCGCGCGCGGCAATCATGCGACGGGCGGCCATCTGGTCGCGCGCCTGGTTCACGGTGTCGATCGCAATCAGTTCGCCACCACGCAGATAGCAGGCCGAGAACGCGCCGCTGGCCGGGTCACCGCGCAGCACGAGCTGATCATGCTGCTGCGACAGACCGACAATCAGCATCTTGTGTTCGTACTGGTCGGACCAGAACCACGGAACCTTGTCGTGCGCGACGGGCGTGCCCAGCAGCTGCAGCGCGGCGGTCGTGCCCTGTTCGAACGCATTGTCGACCGATTCCAATCGAACCTGCAGACCATAGTGGGCGACTTCGAAGTTGCAGCAGTCGCCGATTGCGAGAACTCGCGGATCCGAGCTGCGGCAGTACTGATCAACCCGGATGCCGTTGTCGCAGTCGAGGCCGGCGTCCCGCGCCAGCTGGTCCTCGGCCTGCACACCGATGCCGACCAGCACGAGATCAGCGGGGTACTCACGGCCGTCGGCGCAACGTGCCGCAGCGACCATGCCGTGCTCGTTCGAGACGAGCTCGGTCAGCTGAGCATTCAGCACGACGCTTACGCCATGGCGTTGGTGCTCCTGCCGATAGAATTCGGAGACCGGCGCGCAGACCACCCGGCTCATGAGCCGGGTCGTGGTCTCGAGCACCGTCACCGCAAGGTTCATCGCGCGCAACGTTGCGGCAGCTTCCAGGCCGATATAGCCGCCGCCGATGATCAGCGCCCGCTGACCGCGCAGCGCGGCAGAACGCAGCGCGTCCGCGTCGTCAAGTGAGCGCAGGTAGTGCACGCCACCCAGCTCGGCCCCCGGCACGGCGAGGCGGCGGGCACGGCTGCCGGTGGCCAGCACCAGCGCATCGTAAGGGTGGCTCCGTCCCTCGGCATCCTTGACGGTCTGCCCGGCGCGATCGACGGCCATGGCGCGCGTGCCGAGATGCAACACGATCTGGTGTTCGTCGTAGAACGGTCGGTGCTTCAGCAGCAACCGGTCGGGTTCGAGGCTGCCGGCAAGATATTTCTTCGACAGCGGTGGCCGCTGGTACGGCAGCTGCGGCTCGCTACCGAGCAGCGTGATCGAGCCGTCGAAGCCGTTGCGGCGCAACGCGTCGATGCATTGGGCTGCTGCCTGGCCAGCTCCGATCACAACGATTCGACGGGACATACGCCTGAGAATAGCGCTAGCGGCCATTGCGCACCACGTACGGGCACGGGCCGGTTCGATTCGCGCTAAAATGGTGCGCTGATGTTGCCAGCGGAATCCGTGGCTTGAACAGAAACAGCAGCTTCGGTGAAAGACGGTACATGGCACGAAAGCTGCTAATACACTGAACGCCGCGGGTCGGCACGCGATACAAGATCAAGACGCAGATCGGGAGTTCAAGCAAATGAAATTGGTCACCGCAATCATCAAGCCATTCAAACTCGACGATGTGCGCGCGGCACTGTCCGAGATCGGCGTCTCTGGCATGACTGTCACCGAGGTCAAGGGCTTCGGACGCCAGCGCGGCCACACGGAGCTTTACCGCGGTGCCGAGTACGTCGTCGACTTCGTTCCCAAGACTCACATTGAAGTCGCGGTGCGCGGCGACCTCGTCGACCAGGTCATCGATGCAATCGTCAAGGCTGCGAAGACCGGCAAGGTCGGCGACGGCAAGATTTTTGTCACCGAGATCGAGCGGGTCATCCGGATTCGCACGGGCGAGACAGACGAGTCCGCTCTTTAGCCCCGGACCGGACCCGCTAACAGCGTGGTGGTGATTGCGGGTAAGCTCTTGCCCGCATCATGGACCAAGATCTCCTCGGCCGCGCGCTCGACAAGCTGCATATCGCCACCGCGCAGCGGCATATATTTCTTTGCACCGGCGGCAAGTGCGCAAGCTCTGCCCAGCAGCAGGCATCCTGGGAATTCCTGAAACGCCGGCTGCGCGAACTTGGGCTCGCCGATGCCGCGCAGCCGGTGCTGCGGACCCAGGCGAACTGCCTGCGAGTCTGTCTCTCGGGTCCGATCGCCGTGGTCTATCCGGAGGGCACCTGGTACCGCGACTGCACGCCGGAAAACCTCGAGACGATCATCCAGCAGCATCTGATCCGTGGCGAACCGGTGGAGTCGTTGCGAATCGTGTCCGCGCCACTGTGTTCTCCTGCAAATCCAAGAGATAGTCCTTATGCCTGAGGCGATTCGTATCCGGGAACATGGTGGTCCCGAAGTGATGCAGCTCGAGCAGGTCGATCCGGGTCTGCCGGGCGATGGGCAGGTGCAGGTTCGGCATACCGCCATCGGGCTGAACTTCATCGACGTCTACGACCGCACGGGTCTGTATCCGATGACGCTCCCCGGCGGGCTCGGTCGCGAGGCGGCCGGAGTCGTCACGGCGTTCGGCCGCTGCGTCGCAAACTTTCAGGTCGGAGATCGCGTCGCCTACGTGCATACCGAACCCGGCGCCTATTGCGATTTGCGCAATATCGTCGCGACGCGGCTCGTCAAGCTGCCGGACAGCATCGGCGATGAGCAGGCTGCGGCGATGATGCTGAAGGGCCTCACCGCGCAGTACCTGCTGCGCCGGACGTATCGCGTCAAACGCGGCGACTGGATTCTGGTGCACGCCGCTGCCGGCGGCGTGGGTCTGATCCTGTGCCAGTGGGCACGGGGGCTCGGCGCCAAGGTGATCGGCGTGGTGGGCAGCGACGAGAAAGCGAGCCTCGCGCGCCGCAATGGCTGCCAGCACGCGATCGTCTACGGCGACGATTCGGTCAGCGTCCGCGTTCGCCAGATCACCGAGGGCGCGGGCGTCAGCGTGGTCTATGACTCGGTCGGCCAGAACACCTTCATGTCGTCACTCGATTGCCTGCGTCCGCTCGGCATGATGGTCAGCTACGGCAATGCCTCGGGTCCGCCGCCGGCGATCTCGCCCCTCGAGCTGTCGAAGCGCGGCTCACTGTTCCTGACGCGCCCCTCCTTGTTCGCCTATATCGCCAGCCGCGAGGATCTGGACGCGAGCGCCAACGAGCTGTTTGCGGCGATCAGCAGCGGCAAGGTCAAGGTGCAGGTGCGCCAGCGCTATCCGCTGTCAGAGGCAGCGCAGGCGCATCGGGATCTCGAGGCGCGGCTGACCACTGGCTCGACGGTGCTGCTGCCGAGCGCAGCGCTTCTCTAGAGCGTCACCACCTGCCTGACCGTTGCGCCGCTCGCGAGCCGGTCGAAGCCGGCGTTGATCTCGGACAGCTGCAGCGTTTCGGACAGCAGCCGATTCACCGGCAGCAGTCCCTGCTGATACCACTCGATGTACCGGGGGATATCCCGTTCGGGCACGCAGCTGCCGAGGTAGCTGCCCTTGATCGTGCGCTCCTCGGCAACGATGCCAACATGCGGTATCGAGAACATGGCCTGCGGGTGCGACAGGCCGGCCGTGACGGTGAGTCCGCCCCGGCGCGTGACTTTGTAGGCGAGCTCCATCGCGCGCACGGATCCGGCCATCTCGAACGCGACATCGACGCCGCCGCGCGTCAGCGCGCGAATCTGCTCGGCACAATCTGGATCATCGGCGCGCACGACGTGCGTCGCACCCAGTGACTGCGCCAGCGCGAGTTTGGCAGCCGAGAGATCGACGGCGATCAACATGGCCGGTTCCCGCACCCGCGCGCCGAGCAGGGCCGCAAGGCCGACGCCACCGAGGCCAACGACCGCGACGCGTTTGCCCGGCTGCAGATCTGCAGTATTGATGACGGCCCCCGTGCCGGTGATCACGGCGCAGCCGAACAGCGCTGCTTCGGCGAACGGCAGGCTGCGATCGACCCGCACGACGGAGTTGCGCGCCACGGTGGCGTACTCCGAAAACGCGGAGACACCGAGATGGTGGTTCAGCGGTTCTGCGCCACGATGCAGTCGGCGCTCGCCTGACAGCAGCGTGCCGGCCGTGTTGACCGCAAGCCCGGGTTCGCACAGCGCTGGGCGGCCATCGACGCAGGGTTCGCACTGGCCGCAACTTGGCACGAAGGCGGTCACCACGTGATCACCGACAGCGAGGTCCGTGACGCCGGCGCCGAGTTCCTCGACGACGCCAGCCGCTTCGTGCCCCAGCACCATCGGTAGCGGACGAGGGCGGTTGCCGTCGATCACGGACAGATCCGAGTGACACAAGCCTGCGGCGCGAACGCGCAGCAGCACTTCGCCAGGACCGGGCGGATCGAGATCGATCTCGGTGATCTGCAGCGGAGTTGAGGTGGCGTAGGGCGGTGGGGCCGCGGAACGTGTGAGAATGGCGGCGAGTGTTTTCACTCAGCCACGTTAAGGGTAATCGCAAGTCAATGGCAACCGACTCCAGCGAGCGCTCGGCGCCGCCGCGCCGCGAACAGTTTCCGTACCTGTGGCCGATCGCCACGCGCTGGATGGACAACGACGTCTACGGACACGTCAACAATGTCGTCTATTACTCGTATTTCGACACGGCCGTGAACGGCTACCTGATCGGCGCGACCGGCGGTGACATCCGGCAACTGCCGGCGATCGGCGTGGTTGCCGAGACCGGCTGCCGCTATTTCCGCTCGGTCTCGTTTCCGGAGTCGCTCGAGATCGGCCTGGCCGTCGAGCGTCTCGGCGCGCGCAGCATCACCTATCACCTGGGCGTGTTCGCCGTCGGCAACGCTGAGGCGGCGGCGGCGGGGCGCTTCGTGCACGTTTATGTCGATGCGGGCAGCCGCCAGACCGTGCCCGTACCGACTGCGATCCGTACGGCAGTCGAGCCGCTATTGAGATCCATTCGCATTTGAGCTAGCTTGCTGCGCTCCCCTCGACCCGCGGCGGTACCGAACATGGTTGGCTTGAAACGCGCTTTCCTGCTCCTGGCAGCGATGCTGGCGGCGATGCTGGCGGCGCCGGCAGCGCTCGCCCGCGACCAGCTGGTGTTCGTGTTCCAGAAGCAGAAGGAGCCCCAAGCACTGCGGCAGAGCGCCGAACAGCTTGGCGAGTTCCTCGGGCGCGAGCTTGGCCGCACGGTACGCGTGGTCGTGCCGCTCGACTACTCCGCGTCGGTGCAAGCACTGGTCAGCGGCCAGGCGGACGTCGCTTACGTCAGCGCCTTGCCATTCCTGCTGGCGCGCCGCGATGGCGGCGCCTCGCTGCTGCTGGTCGAGCAGCGCCGCGATGCACGCGGCGTCCTGCGCACCGACTACGACTCGATCTTCGTCGTCCGCAAAGACAGCCCGTTGCGCAACCTCGAAGATCTCAAGGCGCGCGCCGCCACGCAGCGCCTCGTGTTCACCAGCCCGACGAGCACCAGCGGTTATGTGTTTCCGTATCAGCGGTTGATTGCCGAGGGTGTGGTGTCCCGCGCCGAGGATCCGCGGCGCGCGTTCCGCCAGGTCAGCTTCGGCGGCTCGTACACCCAGGCCTTGCGTGAAGTGGTCGAAGGTCGTGCCGATGTCGCAACCGTCAGCGACTACACGCTCGAAGGACCGAGCGCTGACGTTTACCTGCCCGCTGCCGATCGCGCGCGACTGCGCGTGCTGGGGCGCACCGCCGGCGTACCAACCCACCTGATCGCGGTTCGCAAGGGGCTGCCACAGGACCTGCGCAACGCAGTCCGGCAGGCGCTGCTGAAGCTCGCCGAGCAGCAGCCACAGCTGCTTGCCGATGTGTATGGCGCCAGCAAGTTTGTCGAAGTCGATGAGCGCGCGCATGTGGCGGCGGCGGTTCGCGCGATCGAGCTGACCGGCATCCCGATCGAAGGGCTCGCACGCTGAATCTGCCGCTCGAGCGGCCGATCATCCGCCTGCACGACCTCGTGGTCGAGGTTGGTGAGGCGCGTGGCGGCGGTGCCCGCGTGCGGGTGTTGGAGGGCTTCTCGCTCGACGTCGCGCCGGGTTCGCATGTCGCAATCGTGGGTCCGTCGGGCAGTGGTAAAACGACACTGCTGCGTGTGCTTGCCGGCGACTGCACAGCCCAGCGCGGCGAGGTGCGGATCGATGGCCGGGTCGCGACGATCCACCAGGACTTCCGGCTGGTCGGCAGCAGCACCGCCATGGCGAATGTGCTGCACGGCGCAGCCGGGCGTGCGGGACTGTGGCGCTCGCTGTTCGGCTACGGGGCCGCGCTGCGCGCCGAGGCGCGCTCCTGGCTCGAACGCCTGGGTCTTGCGGCCCGCGAACGGGTTCGCGTTGAACGGCTGAGTGGCGGCGAACAGCAACGGGTCGCGATTGCGCGGGCGCTGATGAGCCAGCCCGATATCCTGCTCGCCGACGAGCCGGTCGCGTCGCTGGATCCGGCCTCGGCGCACGCCTTGCTGCAGTTGCTGGATGAGCTGCGTCGACGTCACGGCCTGACGTTGGTGACGGTGCTGCACGATAGGGCGCTGGCGCAACAGTACGCGGATCGGATCGTGAGTCTGACGCCGGTCGCATCGTCCGGTGCGACGCCTGCCAACGAGGGTTTCGCGCGTGCGAGTGTTGCGGCGGCGCCGCCGACCTGGAAGCGCTGGCTCGGCAACGGTCTGGCCACGGCCGCTGTCGCGCTGGGTTGCGTCATGGCAGTACGGTTGCTCGAACTGAGCTGGCCGGACAGCGGCGTGTTCGCCAACATCCGCCGCTTCACCGCCGCGCTGGTGCCGAGCGCAACCCAGTGGGCGGCGCTCGATTTCGCGGTGCTCGGCAAGGCGCTGTTCGACACTCTGCTGATGGCCTGGCTTGGCACGATTGCGGCGGTGTTCGTATCGCTGCCCATGGCGGCCGGAGCGGCGGGCAACGTGGCGCCGTCCTGGCTGCGCGTGCCGTTGCGGGCCCTGCTCAATGCGATTCGCGCCGTGCCGTCACTGCTCTGGGCGCTGCTGGCGGTTGGTGCGTTCGGGCTCGGCGCGCTGCCCGGCGTGGTCGCGCTCGCCGCCTACTCGATCGGCTATCTGACCAAGTTCTATTACGAAGCGCTCGAGAGCGTGGATGCGAAAGTGCCGCGGGCGTTGCGCTCGCTGGGTTTGTCACGCACGCAGCAGTTCTTTGCCGGCATTGCGCCGGCCAGCCGGCTGCCGCTGCTGTCGGCGACGGTGTTCATGCTCGAGTACAACTTCAGGACCGCGACCGTGCTCGGTATCGTCGGCGCAGGCGGCATCGGCTACGAGCTCAAGCTCGCCGTCGACTGGGGCAACTGGCATGTGGTCGGTGTGATCCTCGCGATCCTTGTCATCGCGGTGATCGTGTTCGACGCGCTCGCGGCGCGGCTGCGGGCGCGATTCAGCTGACAGTCTGCAGCGCCCGCGGATGACGCGCGACACCCAGCGCGCCCGAACGGACGATTTCGCGGACCTCGGCACCACGCCCCAGTTCCTCGATGAAGCCGTTGATCTCGGCTTCGCTGGCCGTCAGCTCGACGATATAGCCGTCCAGAGTGGCATCGAGAATCCGGCCTTCGCTGCGCAGCACATAGCCGCGCACCGAGTCCGCCTGCTCGGGCTTGACCTTGAGCTTCAACAGCAGCAGTTCGCGTTCGACATGTTCGCCCAGCGTCATGTCCTCGACACGCACCACATCCACGAGTTTGTTCAGTTGATTGACGATCTGCGCGATGACGGCATCGGAGCCGGTCGTGACCAGCGTGAGCCGCGACATCGAGTCATCGCCGGTGGCAGCAACGGACAATGATTCGATGTTGTAGCCGCGGGTCGAGAAGAGCCCTGCCACGCGGGTCAGGGCGCCGGCCTCGTTCTGGAGCAAAATGGCAATGATGTGACGCATGGAAGCAAGAATATCGTGATTCGGCCGGCAAACACCGCCGAATTTTGCAGCCTTGGAACAAGCTGCTAACCTCGAAGGTCGGGCCATCCGCCGTCAACCATTGCAGCCGTCTCATCGACATGAATTCGCTCGCCGCCCCCAAGCCTGCCACCCGTGCTACTGCTGCGCATCCTTTGGCCGGCAGCCTGATGACCGGCGCCGAAATCATTGTCCAGGTGCTGGCCGACGAGGGCACGACGACCATCTTCGGTTACTCGGGAGGGGCGATCCTGCCGACTTACGATGCCGTGTTCCGCTACAACGAAGCGCAGCAGCAGCGGGGTGTGCCACAGATGCCGCTGGTGGTGCCCGCCAACGAGCAGGGCGCAGGCTTCATGGCTGCAGGCTACGCGCGCGCCAGCGGTCGGGTCGGGGTATGCCTCGTGACCTCGGGGCCAGGTGCCACCAATACGGTCACGCCGGTGCGCGACTCGATGGCCGATTCGGTGCCGCTGATCGTGATCTGCGGTCAGGTGCCGACCGCCGCGATCGGCAGCGATGCATTCCAGGAGGCACCGGTGCCGGCGCTGATGGGTGCGGTCGCCAAGCACATCTTCCTGATCACCGATCCACTGAAGCTCGAGTCGACCATCCGTACCGCGTTCGAGATTGCGCGCACAGGTCGGCCGGGCCCCGTCGTGATCGACGTGCCGAAGGACGTACAGAACTGGCGCGGTGTGTTCCGCGGCGAGGGCGTGTTGCCGATCCCGGGCTATCGGCAGCGTTTGTTCGCAGTGGATCACGGGCGCATCGAAGACGACGAGGCAGCGGCATTCTTTGCGATGCTCGCAGAGTCGAAGCGGCCGCTGATCTACGCCGGCGGCGGTGTCATCAATGCCGGTGCCGCGCCGCAGCTGCGCGAATTCGCCGAGGAATTCGGTATCCCGGTGGTGACGACGCTGATGGGCATCGGTGCTGTCGATACGACCCACTCGCTCTCCATGCGCATGCTCGGCATGCACGGCGCCGCGTTTGCAAACTATGCGGTCGACGACGCGGACTTCCTGATCGCGATCGGCTCACGTTTCGATGACCGCGTGGCCGGTGATCCACCGAACTTTGCGCGTGGTGCGCGGCGCATTGCGCATTTCGACATCGATCGCGCCGAGATCAACAAGGTCAAGGCGGTGCACTGGAGCCATATCGGCCGGCTCGATGACGCGTTGCAGACGCTGACGACCTATGGCCGCCGCGAAGCGTTCCGCCCGGATTACGGCGTCTGGCATGCGCATCTGCAGGATCTGCGAACACGCCACGCCATGAATTACGACCGCGCCAGCGAGCAGATCCAGCCGTATTACGTGCTTGAAGAAATCAACCGGCACACCGACGGCAAGGCGATCATCACGACTGGCGTGGGCCAGCATCAGATGTGGGCTGCGCAGTACTGTGACTTCCGTGAGCCGCGCCTGTGGCTGACGTCTGGCAGCATGGGCACGATGGGCTTCGGATTGCCGGCTGCGATTGGCGCACAGTTCGCGCATCCCGAACGACTGGTCATCGATATCGACGGCGACGCATCGATCCGGATGAACATCGGCGAGCTCGAAACGGTCACGACCTACGACCTGCCGATCAAGGTCGTCGTGCTGAACAACTTCGGCGACGGCATGGTCAAGCAGTGGCAGAAGCTGTTCTTCAAGGGTCGTTTGTCCGCCAGCGACAAGTCGCTCTACAAGAAAGACTTCGTCAAAGCTGCGCAGGCGGACGGCTTTGGCTACGCGGTGCGTCTCGACCGCAAGGCCGATGTGCCGCGGGTGATCGAAGAGTTCATTCGTTTTCCGGGGCCGGCATTTCTGGAAGTGCTGATCGATATCGACGCCGGCGTCTATCCAATGGTTGGGCCGGGCCAGTCGTACGTCGACATGATCACCGGTGATTTCATCGTCTCGCGCGACAAGCTGCCCGCGAAGGAGCCCGACGGCTCGGGGATGTTCTGACACCGGCGAGCGATGCGCCACCGACGCGTGCTGCGGCCGCGCGTTTCTGGTGCTGGCTCGGATTCGTGTCGTTCGGCGGGCCTGCCGGGCAGATCGCACTGCTTGAGCGCGAGCTGCTGCAGCGGCGCCAATGGATCCGCGCGGATGATTTTCGCGATGGACTGGCCGTGGCAGCGCTGTTGCCGGGCCCCGAAGCACTGAAACTCGTGATCTTCTGTGGCTGGCGAATGCACGGCTTGGCGGGTGGCGTGTTCGCGGGGCTAGCGTTTCTCGGACCTTCGGTGCTGTTGTTGCTGGCGCTGTCGTTCGGCTATGTCCGCTATGGCGCCGTACCCGCGGTGGCTGCCGCGCTGCAGGGCCTGGCTGCGGTTGTCGTTGCGTTGATCGCACACGCACTGTGGCGACTGGTGCCGCGGTTCCTCGCTCAGCGCTGGCTGATAGGTCTCGCGCTTGCGGCCGGAGTGCTGTTCGTGGCGCTCGGCGTGTCTTTCGGCTGGATCGTGCTCGGCGCGTTGCTTGTCGGCGTCTTGCGGGCACGGCTGTTGGCGCCGGTTGGGGCCGCCGCGCAGGAACCCTTGTTCGGCCGGCTGCATCGGCTCGCCGGTCGTTCCGTCACAAGCACGATCGCTGGCCTCGGGACAGGATTGCTGTTGTGGTTGCTGCTGGCCGGCGCGTTGTGGGCCGCCGGCGGTTCCAGTGATCAGACACCGCTGCGCGTGCTTGGCGAACTGACGCGCGTATCGCTTGTGGCCTTTGGCGGAGCCTACCCCGCGGTGGCGTTTGCCAATGCGGAGTTCGTCGAGCGGCTCGGCTGGCTGACGGCGGAGCAGGCGGCGGTGGGGCTCGCGTTGGCCGAGACGACGCCGGGCCCGCTCGTGATCGTGCTGCAGTTCTATGGCTTCATGGCCGCCTACAACCTGCCGCAGCCGTTCAGCGCCGAAACGGCGGCCGTGCTCGGTTCGGTCGCCGCGAGCACCGCGATCTTCCTGCCGTCGTTCGTGCTGATGCTGCTGGTGGCACCGTTCATCGATGTGCTGCGGCGTGATCCGCGGATCTTCGCGGCGATGGCAGCCGTCACCGCGGTGATCCTGGTGGCGATCGCCGATCTCGGCTGGCGCTTTGCTGTTGCCGTGCTGTGGCGCGGTGGTGCGATCGATCTGTACGGCGTGGCGATTGCGCTGCTGGCGCTGGTGCTGCTCACGGTGCGCCGGATTGAGGCGCACTGGGTGATTGCGCTCGGCGCGCTGCTCGGGTTCGCGCGGACGCTGTAGAGCCGGCTAACGCTTCTCGCGCGACGCGGTGATCAGCATCGTCAGAGCCGCCGCATGCAACACGGCTGAGGCCGCAAGCAAGGCGCTCAGCTGCCAGACCAGCGTCGTCGCACCTGCCAGCAGCGCTGCAGCGACGAGATAGACAGCGGTTGTACGCGGCGGCACCGGCCAGCCAAACCGCCACCACAACACCGCCAGCGCGGCGATCACCATCACAGCTTTGAGTGCGGCCATGCCGCGCAGCAGTGTCGCAAGTTCCGGGTCTGCGCGCAGCAGCGGTACAGGGTCACCCAGCAGGGCGGCGCCAGCAATTGCGAATGCGCAGAGACCGAGCAGGGCTGTCCGTAATCGCGTGGTCGAGGACCATCGCGAGGCGGTGCGCGCGCCGCGGCCCCAGAGTGCGTCAGCGGGCGTAGCCATGGTTCAGCGTTCCAGCAGGCTGCGCAGCATCCACGCGGTTTTTTCGTGGACATCGAGCCTCTGGGTCAACAGGTCGGCCGTAGGCTGATCATTTGCAGGGCCGACCACGTCGAACAGGCCGCGCGCGGTCTTGGCGACGGCCTCGTGGCCTGCGACCAGGTAGGCGATCATCTCCTCGGCCTTCGGTACTCCGACCGGCTCACGAATGGTCGACAGCTTGGCAAAGTCCGCGTATGTGCCGGGCGCCGGAATGCCCAGCGCGCGAATGCGCTCGGCTATCGGATCAACCGCATTCCACAACTCGGTGTACTGGGTCATGAACATCAGGTGCAGGGTATTGAACATCGGACCGATCACGTTCCAATGAAAGTTATGCGTCGCCAGATACAGCGTGTAGGTGTCGGCAAGCAGCTTCGACAAGCCCTTGGCGATCTTCTCGCGATCGCGGCTGCTGATGCCGATGTCGATCTGCCGCACCGCGGCTGATTTCTTGCTCATG
>JBBQWY010000014.1:0-68168 GCA_038210215.1 Steroidobacterales bacterium | reverse complement strand
GCTCACGGTTGTGCCGTGTCCTTGCGATTCTGCGCGGCAATGTACGCGTCCGCGCGCGCGACCGCGTTGGCGCGGATATTCTGGTAGAACAGATCGAAGTCGTTGAAGTGCAGCATCTTGCCGGGCAAGGGCACGATCGCATAGCCCTCGGCAGGGGGCGCATCGACGAACAGCACGCCGGATTCGCAGCGCGCACCGAGTCGCCCCGCTTCGGTCGCAGGCAGCCGGCCCTGCGGCGTCGTCGCTGGTAGCGCGCCGAGATTCCAGGTCGCCGGCGCGGCGTCCTTGACTGATGAGAAGCTCAGCGGATTCACGCAGATGGCGGTCTGCGGGTCGAGACTGCCGTAGGTCATTTCGAACCGTTGCAAACTGCCCTTCAGCATCGCGGACGCGTCGCCGCCTTGCTCGAATGTATTCCAGCTCAATATGCAAGCTGTGGCGTCGGCAGTCTTGCAGACCGGAATTCCGTGAAATACGCGGTCCACGAGTCCGCCGGGCAGCGCGATACCGACAGGGTAGGCAGCGACCAGACGAGCGCGAAGCTTCGCGTCGCCGCCATAGGTCTCGAGCCAGCGAAAAGTATGCGCGGCACCCTGGCTGTGTCCGGCGATGATGAACGGTCGACCCTGATTCCAGTTTTTCAGGTAGTGCTCAAACGCCGCACGGACATCCTCCCACGCCAGGTCGTAAGCCCCTGCGGCCTTCATCTCAGGGGGTGCGTAGACGCCCGCCGCGGAAGCTTGGCGGTAGCGCGGCGCATAGACGCGACAGCAGGCGTTGAAGACCGCGGCCTGACGCGCGATCACCGAAGCATCGGTCCACGCGTTGGTCTTGGCGTCATCGATGGGTTGATTCCAGTACGCGGTTTCGCGGTACGTCGTCGGGTGGATATAAAACACATCGACGGCTGCGCTTGCCTGCCGGTCGCCGAACGGATCGTTCTCGGGTACGACGTCGGCCGCGTCGGAGCGATCAGGCAGCGCGGCCCAGGAACTGCGCTGGGCGTAGTCCGGCGCCGGCGGATTCGGCAGCTCGCCGAAGGGCTTCACGGGCACCGGGATCGGTAGTCCCTGGGCAACCACCAGGTTGCAGGTGACCGAAAGAACCAGCACCAACGCCACGCGCATTGTTCCGGGCATTTTTAGTGGACTCCAAATGCATTGCACAGAGACTATTGCAGAGGGATCATGTCAGAGTCTTCGCCGGCAACCAACCTTGCAACTATGCCCGGTCTACCAACGAACAGCCCGCATCCAATTCCAAGCGCGGCTACCACCGGACGCTGATTCTTGCTCCCCAACTGGATCCGACAGATGCCCGTGCGATGGCAGATCGCATGGACGCTCGCGCTGGTCACGACGATCAACTACATCGATCGGGCGGCGTTGTCTTTCGCTGCTCCGGTCATGCTTCCCGAGCTTGGCCTCAGCACGACCCAATACGGCCTGGTCGCATCGGGCTTCTTCTGGGCCTATGCCATCGGGCAGGTCGTCAGCGGCCGGCTCATTGATCGCTACGGCACCAAGCGGGCGTATTCCGCTGCGGTCGTCGTCTGGAATGTCGCGAGCGCGGCGCATGCGCTGACCCGAGGCTTTGTCAGCCTGCTCGGCTTTCGGATCGTGTTGGGGCTCGGCGAGGCTGCCAACTTTCCGGCTTCGGTCAAGGCGATCTCAGAATGGTTTCCAGCGCGTGAGCGCAGCCTTGCGACCGGCGTGCTGCTGTTGGGTCCCGGACTCGGCGCAATCGTCACACCGCTGCTGATGACATCGCTGATCCTGACGCTGGGTTGGCGCTGGGCGTTCTTCATCTCAGGCGCGATCGGCATTGCCTGGCTGTTCCTGTGGCAGCGCGTGTATTTTCCGGTCGAGTCCCATCCGCGGATCAGCGCCGCGGAGAAGCAGCTGATTCTCGCCGAGCGCGGCGCCGGCGCGACAGACGCGGATGCTGCACTACCGCCGTTGCGGATCATGGTGCGGTCGCGCGCAGTGCTCGGTCTGATGCTGAGCCGCTTTTCATGCGACGGCGCGTTCTACTTCTTTCTGACTTTCCTGCCGCTGTACTTTTCGACGCAGCGCGGTCTGAATCTCACGCAGACAGCGCTGGCCACGCTAGTGCCCTGGGTATTTGCCGACATTGGCGGTCTGTTCGGCGGCTGGCTCGGCAAGCGCCTGGTCGAATCCGGAATGTCGATCGGCAGGGCACGCAAGACTGTGATCTGGATTGGCGCGATCCTCGTGCTGCCGGTCACGCTCGGAGCGCTGGTGGCCGAGTCGCTGGTTGTCGCGGTCGGATTGATCTCGATCGCGCTGTTTGCGATCCAGATGAAGTCCTCGAACCTGCTGGTGATGCCCGCCGATCTGTTCCGTACGCGGGACGTCGCCACAGTCTGGGGGCTGTTCGGTGCCTTGGGCAGCGCCGGCGCGGCGATCTTCCAGGCCTACGCAGGCTGGCTGATCGACAACGTCTCGTGGACCCCGGTGTTCGTCATGGTGTCGATGATGCACCTGGTCTCGGCGCTGATCGTTGTGCTGATGATTCCACGCGTTGAGCCGATGCCGGCGTTTCGGTGAAATGGCTCCCCGGGTTGGACTCGAACCAACGACACACGGATTAACAGTCCGACGCTCTACCAACTGAGCTACCGGGGAACAGGTAGGCGCAAAGCAGGGCCGGCATTCTGGTTAAACCCTGCCGGCGCGTCAAGCCGAGCTTATTGATCTGGAACGGCGCTTCCAGAGTCCAAAGTATGCATATGAATTCAAAAGGATAAGAAGAAAAGCTAGAATCCACTGCGTCTCCTGCGTGAGACCCGGTGGGTAGATCAGCGGCAGCAGGTAGTGATCGATGAAGCCGCCGTCAAAGCCCGCCGAGCCACCGAGACTGCGCAGCTTGTTCTCGAGCGGTGTCAGCGGGCAGATCGTGCCGCTGATCTCGATGTAGATCCCCCACGCAAGGACCGGCACATGCCACCAGACCCATCGCCGCCAGCGCCACGCGACGAATCCGCCAAAGACGACGAACAGGATAAAAGCCAGGTGCACGACCAGCACCGCGTCGGCAAGTAGCTGGTAACCCATCGTTGCAGAGGCTCGCGCCAGACTCCCAAGGAGCGGGTGAGCTTACCCGCTCGCCGTGGCCGCAACCGGTGCGTGCCGCAGGGCCGTGTCGATGCGTTGCAGCGCGCGACCCATCAGCTCCAGGCTGGTTGCGAACGACAAGCGCATATGTCCTGGCGCGCCGAACCCAGATCCTGCCACCACGGCGACGCCCGCTTCGACCAGCAGATACTCGGCGAACGCGTTGTCGTCGCGCATGCCGAGATTTGCCATCGCCGCACTGACGTCTGCAAAAGCGTAGAACGTGCCGGCGCCGGGCAGGCAGGACACGCCGGGCAACGCGTTGAGGCCGGCAACCGTGAAGTCATGGCGCTGGCGAAATGCTTCGTTCATGCGCGCGACACAATCCTGATTACCGTTTAATGCTGCGACGGCGGCCTTCTGCCCGATGCTCGACGGATTCGAGGTGGACTGTCCCTGGATCGTGGCCATGGCGGTGATCACTTCCTTCGGTCCGCCGCAGTAGCCGATGCGCCAACCCGTCATTGCGAACGACTTCGAGTGGCCGTTGATCGTGACCGTGCGGTCGTAAAGAGCCGGCACCGCCGTGACCAGCGAGCAGAACGGTTCGCTGCCCCAGTAGATCTTCTCGTACATGTCGTCGGTACCGATCACGATGCGCGGATGCTCGAGCAGAACTTCGCCGAGCGCCACGAGCTCGGCCCGCGTGTAGGCGGCGCCGGTTGGATTGCAGGGCGAGTTCAGCAGCAGCAGGCGTGTCTGGGGAGTGATCGCGGCCTGCAGCTGCCGCGGCGTGATTTTGTAGCCCTGCGCAGCGGTTGCATCCGGCGTCACCGGCAGGCCGTCGGCCAGCATGACCATGTCTGGATAACTGACCCAGAAAGGCGAGGGGATGATCGCTTCGTCACCCGGATCCAGTACGGCCATGCACAGGTTGTAGATCGTCTGCTTGGCGCCCGTCGACACTAGCACCTGGGAGCGTTCGTACTTGAGTCCGTTGTCGCGTTCGAACTTCGCGCTGATTGCGTCCTTGAGCTCGGGAATGCCTCCTACATCGGTGTAGCGCGTGAAGCCTCCGCGAATCGCAGCCACGCCGGCGTCGGCGATATGCACGGGCGTGTCGAAATCAGGCTCGCCGGCGCCCAGGCTGATGATGTCCTGGCCTGCCGCTTTGAGCGCTGCCGCACGCGCGGTCACGGCGAGCGTCGGCGATGGCTTGACGCGCTGGACGCGCCTGGAGACGGATACGGGCATGAGGGAACCTGGATTGAACGACGGAGTCCGAAGGGGCGCTATATTACGAGATTAGCCTCGATCACGCTTCCAGCCTCAGGCGGCTTACCGATGGATACGCAGAAATTCGAACTCGAATGCGAGTACGCGCCCGCTGGCGATCAGCCGACCGCGATCGCCTCGCTGCTCGACGGTATCGCCTCCGGCCTGTCGCACCAGACGCTGCTGGGCGTGACGGGTTCCGGCAAGACCTTCTCGATTGCGAATGTCATCATGGCGACGCAGCGACCGACGCTCGTGCTCGCACACAACAAGACGCTCGCTGCGCAGCTTTACGGTGAGTTCAGCGAGTTCTTTCCGAAGAACGCGGTGGAATACTTCGTTTCGTATTACGACTACTACCAGCCGGAGGCCTACGTGCCTTCGAGCGATACGTTCATCGAGAAAGACGCGTCGATCAATGAGCACATCGAGCAGATGCGGCTGTCGGCGACCAAGGCCCTGCTGGAGCGACCCGACAGCATCATCGTGGCGACGGTCTCGTCGATCTACGGCCTCGGTGATCCGGCTTCGTACCTGAAGATGGTGCTGCATCTGGTTCGCGGCGAACGCATGGACCAGCGCCGCTTGCTGCGGCGGCTTGCCGACATGCAGTACACCCGCAATGAGATGGACCTGACGCAGGGCACCTACCGGGTTCGTGGCGACATCGTCGATATCTTTCCGGCGGAGTCCGAGCGCGAGGCGATCCGGGTCGAGCTGTTCGACGAGTCGATCGAATCGCTGGCGCTGTTCGACCCGCTGACCGGCGAGGTGGCGCGAAAACTGCCGCGCTTTACCGTTTATCCAGGCACCCACTATGTGACGCCGAAGGAGCGACTGCTCGGCGCGATCGACGAGATCCGCGAGGAACTGCGCGATCGGCTGAAGTTTCTGCGTGAGGCGGACAAACTGGTCGAGGCGCAGCGGCTCGAGCAGCGAACAATGTTCGACATGGAGATGATGAAAGAGGTCGGCTACTGCGCCGGCATCGAGAACTACTCGCGCTATCTGTCCGGGCGCGGGCGCGGTGAGCCGCCGCCGTGCCTTTATGACTATCTGCCGAAAAACGCGCTGCTGATTGTCGATGAGAGCCACCAGACCATCCCACAGCTGGGAGCGATGTACAAGGGCGACCGTTCGCGCAAGGAAACGCTGGTCGAGTTCGGTTTTCGGCTGCCGTCGGCGCTCGACAACCGACCGTTGAAGTTCGAGGAGTGGGAGCAGCTGGCGCCGCAGATGATCTTTGTCTCCGCAACGCCCGGTCCCTACGAGGGCCGCCGGTCGGGCAATGTTGCCGAGCAGGTCGCAAGGCCCACCGGCCTTGTGGATCCGGAAGTGGAAGTACGTCCGGTGCGCACGCAGGTCGATGACGTGCTCAGTGAGATCAAGCGCTGCGTCGAGCGCGGCGAACGCGTGCTGATCACGACGCTGACCAAGCGTATGTCCGAGGACTTGACCGAATATCTGCACGAACACGATGTCCGGGTCCGCTACCTGCATTCAGATATCGAAACCGTCGAACGCAGCGAGATCATCCGTGACCTGCGCCTGGGCGCCTTCGATGTGCTGGTCGGAATCAATCTGCTGCGTGAAGGCCTGGATATGCCCGAGGTTGCGCTGGTGGCCATTCTCGATGCCGACAAGGAAGGGTTTCTGCGCTCCGAGAATTCGCTGATCCAGACGATCGGCCGCGCCGCGCGGAATCTGGAAGGCCGGGCGATCCTGTATGCCGACAGAGTCACGGGCTCGATGCGGCGCGCCATCGATGAGACCGATCGCCGCCGGCGCCGGCAGATCGAATTCAACCTGCTGCATGGGATTACGCCGCGCGGCATCGTCAAGGGCGTCGCAGACGTCATGGAGGGCGCGCGAGCCGAAGGCGTGGGGCGCAAGCGCGGTCGTCAGGCTCCAGGCGTGAGGCCGGCGGTCGCACTGCCCGAGGGAGTTCTTGATCTCAGGCCAGAGCAGGCCGTGCGCAAAATCAAGCAGCTCGAAGCCGAGATGTATCGCAAGGCGCGCAACCTTGAGTTCGAGGCTGCCGCGAGGCTGCGCGATCAGATCGAGGCTCTGAAACGCATCGAACTGGGTTTGGGTACCATGCGCAGTGCCTGAGCAGGGCCGCAAGTCCTTGGAATAGCAGGGTTTACTTGCTTCGCTGCGCGGGGTTCGGTATCGTTCGCGGCCCTTAAGCAGGCGCGTAGCTCAGTGGTAGAGCATCACCTTGACATGGTGGTGGTCGGTGGTTCGATCCCACTCGCGCCTACCAATCCTTCCGAGGCAGCGGCATGCCCGTGATTACGCTGCCAGACGGCAGCCAACGACAGTTCGATGCGCCAGTCACGATCGATGAGATCGCCGGCAGCATCGGCGCGGGCCTGCGCAAGGCCGCCCTGGCTGGCAAGGTCGACGGACATCTTGTCGATACGGGCTTCCCCGTCGACAAGGATTCCCGCATCGAGATCGTCACCGATCGCAGTCAGGAAGCGCTCGAGATCATTCGTCACTCGACCGCGCATCTGCTCGCGCAGGCCGTGCAGTCGCTGTTCCCCGAAGCACAGGTCACGATCGGCCCGGTCATCGAGGACGGCTTCTACTACGACTTCGCTTTCAAGCGGCCGTTTACGCCGGAGGACCTCGCGGCGATCGAGGCGAAGATGGCAGAGTTGTCCAAGGTGGATCTGCCGGTGCACCGACAAGTCATGTCGCGCGACGACGCGGTGCAGTTCTTCAAGGGGCTCGGCGAACATTACAAGGCCGAAATCATTGCGAGCATTCCGTCGGGCGAGGACATCAGCCTGTACGGGCAGGGCGATTGGATGGATCTGTGCCGCGGCCCGCACGTGCCGTCGACGGGCAAGCTGAAGCACTTCAAGTTGATGAAGGTCGCCGGCGCGTACTGGCGCGGCGATTCGCGCAACGAAATGCTGCAGCGGATCTACGGCACCGCCTGGACCAGCGACAAGGATCTCAAGGACTACCTGCACCGGCTCGAGGAAGCGGAAAAGCGCGACCATCGCAAGATCGGCCGCGAGCTCGATCTGTTCCATATGCAGGAGGAAGCGCCGGGCGCGGTGTTCTGGCACCCCAAGGGCTGGTCGACCTTTCAGACCCTGATCGGCTACATGCGCGAACGCCAGCAGGCCGCCGGATTTGAAGAAGTCAGCGGCCCCGAGCTGATGGACCGCAGCCTCTGGGAAGCGTCCGGGCACTGGGAAAAGTTCGGCGAAAACATGTTCACGACGCAGACGCCCGACGAGCGCGTCTATGCGATCAAGCCGATGAACTGCCCGGGTCATGTGCAGATCTTCAAACAGGGGTTGCGCAGCTACCGCGACCTGCCGGTGCGGTACGCCGAGTTCGGCAAGGTGCATCGTTACGAGCCGTCGGGTGCGCTGCACGGCCTGATGCGGGTGCGCGCATTCACGCAGGACGATGCGCACGTCTTCGTCACGCCGGACCAGATCACTGCGGAGTCGGTCGCGATCACCCGCTCGGTGCTCGAGATCTATCGCGACTTCGGTTTCGATGACGTGCAGATCAAGTTCTCGGATCGCCCCGAGAAGCGGGTCGGTGCCGATGATGTCTGGGACCGGGCCGAGACGGCACTCAAGGCTGCGGCGCTGGCGGCCGGAATCCAGTATTCATTCAATCCGGGCGAGGGTGCCTTCTACGGGCCGAAGCTCGAGTTTGTACTTCGCGATGCGATCGGCCGCGACTGGCAGTGCGGCACCTTGCAGGTGGACCTGAACCTGCCCGGCCGTCTGGGCGCGACCTACATCGACGAACACAGCCAGCGGCAGACACCGGTGATGCTGCATCGGGCCATATTTGGCTCGCTGGAGCGGTTCTTCGGGATTCTGCTCGAGCACCACGCCGGCCGGCTGCCGGCCTGGCTGGCGCCCGTGCAAGCGGTCTTGCTGACCATTACCGACCGCCAGGATGACTACGTGAGGCGTACCTGTGAACTCCTTAAAAATCAGGGGGTTCGGGCCATCAGCGACTTGCGCAATGAAAAGGTCGGCTTTAAGATCCGCGAGCACACGCTGCAACGCGTGCCCTATTTGCTGGTGGCAGGCGACAAGGAAGTAGCAGCGAACTTACTTTCCGTGCGCACCCGCAGCGGTAAAGATCTCGGTACCATGTCGCCGCAAACGTTCCTGGAGCGTTTCGGCCTCGAAATCGAGAGCCGCGGACGCAAGACCTTGGAGGACTGATTTATCTCGACTGCAAACAAGCGCATCCGGCGCAACGAAGACATCACGGCCCCTGAGGTGCGCGTGATCGCGGCGGACGGCTCCCAGGCCGGCATCATGACCCGGTTCGAAGCCCTGCAGCTCGCCACATCCAGCGAGCTCGATCTGGTCGAAGTCTCACCGATGGCCGAGCCGCCGGTGGTACGGATCATGGACTTCGGGAAATTTCTCTTCGAACAGAAGAAGAAAACCCACAACGCGCAGAAGAAGACGAAGCAGCAACAGGTCAAGGAAGTGAAGTTTCGTCCCGGTACGGAAGAGGGTGATTACCAGGTCAAGCTGCGTAATCTGACTCGCTTCCTGACCGAGGGTGACAAGGCCAAGGTAACCCTGAGGTTCCGTGGCCGTGAAATGGCGCATCAGGAGATCGGAAGACGACTCCTTGCGCGGGTTGCGGAAGACCTCGTGGAACTCGCGACGGTCGAACAGAACCCGCTCATGGAAGGTCGGCAGATGGTCATGCTGTTCGCGCCAAAAAAGAAGTGATCCTCGGCGCAAGCTGAGGTTTCCGCCCGTAGCGATCGACGGATTTTTTCCGTCGGTTTGTGACCGGGGCTACAAGAAGGAGTTGATGAAATGCCCAAGTTGAAGACCAACCGGGCGGCGGCGAAGCGTTTTCGCAAGACAGCGAATGGCTTCAAGTCCTATTCCGCCGGCCGTCGCCATAACCTCGGACACAAGTCGCGCAAGACCAAGCGCCAGCTGCGTTCCGGCGGCTCCAGCCTCGTGCATGAGAGCGACGTCGGTCGGCTCGCGCAGTTGCTGCCGCATTTGAAGTAGTTTTCCGGGGAATAGCACATGGCCAGAGTAAAGCGCGGCGTTACCGCAGGTAAGCGCCACAAGAAGGTTCTGAAGAAAGCGAAGGGCTACTACAACGCCCGCCGCAAGGTCTATCGCGTTGCAAAGCAGGCGGTCATCAAGGCGGGCCAGTATGCCTACCGGGGTCGACGGCTGAAGAAGCGCGATTTCCGTTCGTTGTGGATCCAGCGCATCAATGCTGCGGCCCGTCTGCATGGGCTGTCCTACAGCCGCATGATTGATGGACTGAAGAAGGCAGAGATCGAGATCGACCGCAAGATGCTCGCTGATATCGCGATGCATGACGAAGCGGCGTTCGGCGTGATCGCCACCAAGGTCAAGGCTGCACTCGGTATCGCCTAGGTCGCTGTGAGCGATCTTGCGTCACTGACGAGCGAAGCGCTCGCCGAAGTTGCTGCGAGTGCAGAGCTCGCGGCGTTCGACGAAGTGCGTGTCCGCTGGCTGGGCAAGAAGGGCCGGCTCACCGAGCAGTTGAAGGCGCTCGGTGCGCTGCCCGCTGCCGAGCGCCCGGCGGCCGGCGCGCGGATCAACGAGGCCAAGCAGACGGTGGAGCTGGCGCTCGCGGCGCGGCGCGTGTTGCTCGAGCAGGCTGCGACCGCGGCGACGCTGGCCTCGGGTCGCATCGATGTCACGCTGCCCGGTCGCGGCGAGTCACGCGGATCGATTCATCCGGTCACGCTCGCTCGGCAGCGGCTCGAGGATCTGTTCGTCAGCGCCGGTTTCCGGATCGCCTCGGGACCGGAAATCGAAGACGACTTCCATAACTTCACGGCGCTGAACATTCCGGGTAACCATCCGGCGCGTGCAATGCACGACACGTTCTACTTCCCTGATGGACGCCTGCTACGTACCCACACATCGCCGGTGCAGATCCGGGCGATGCAGGCAGCGGCGCGGGATTCAAGCCTGCCGCTGGCGCTGATTGCACCGGGTCGGGTTTACCGCTGCGACTCGGACATGACGCATTCGCCGATGTTCCACCAGATCGAAGGGCTGTTGGTTGATCGCGATGTCAGCCTCGCGAATCTCAAGCACACGCTGCACGCCTTCCTCGAAGCGTTCTTCGAGAAGGATCTGAAGCTGCGCTTGCGACCCTCGTATTTTCCGTTCACCGAACCGTCCGCAGAAGTCGACATGACCTGCGTGTTCTGTGCAGGCCGGGGCTGTCGAGTGTGCAAGCACACCGGCTGGCTCGAGGTCGGAGGTTGCGGCCTTGTGCATCCGAACGTGTTCAGCGCCTGCGGTATCGACCCCGAAAAGTGGACCGGCTATGCGTTCGGGATGGGAATCGATCGGCTTGCGATGCTTCGCTATGGCGTCAACGATCTGCGGTTGTTTTTCGAGAACGATCTGCGGTTTCTGCGCCAGTTCGTGGTGGCCTGATGCGCGTGTCCGTCTCGTGGCTGAGGGAGTGGGTCGAGGTGCCCTGGCCGGCGGTAGAGATCGGGTCGCGGCTGACCATGGCGGGCATCGAACTCGAAGCCATTGCCGCTGCGGCGCCGCCGTTTGCGGGTGTGGTCGTCGCGGCAATCGTCGAAGTCGCACCGCATCCGCAGGCGGACAAGCTGCGCGTCTGCAAGGTCGATGCAGGCTCCGGGACGTCGCTGCAGATCGTGTGCGGGGCGGCCAATGCGCGTGCCGGATTGCGCGTGGCACTGGCCACGGTCGGAGCGAGGCTTCCTGGGGGGCTCGCCATCAAGCCTGCCAAGCTCCGCGGCGTCGAGTCCGCGGGTATGTTGTGCTCGGCGAGCGAACTCGGTCTTGCTGAAACTGCCGAGGGCCTGCTGGAACTGCCGACTGATGCGCCGCTCGGCATGGATCTACGTGATTACCTCGATCTCGACGATAGCGTGCTCGAACTTGCGATTACGCCGAATCGCGGAGATGCAATGTCAGTGCTCGGCGTCGCGCGCGAGGTTTCGGCGTTGGCAGGTCTGGTCGTGCGCGGTCCAGCCATCGATCCGGTCACGCCAACGGTGACCGATGAACAGGCTGCGAGGATCGAAGCAAAGGCCGCCTGCGGTCGCTTGCTGACACGCGTCATTCGCAATGTCGACAACGCGCGCGCCTCGCCGCCGTGGCTGCGTGAACGTCTGCGTCGCGCCGGCCAACGCTCGATTTCACCGGTCGTCGATTGCACCAATTACGTGATGCTCGAACTCGGTCAGCCGATGCATGCGTTCGATGCGTCGAAACTGCGGGGTCGGATTTGTGCCCGGCTGGCGCGGCCGGGCGAAACGGTTGCGTTGCTCGATGGCCGTGAGGTTGCGCTGCAGGATGACGTGCTCGTGATCGCTGACGATGCCGGTGCGATCGCGATGGCCGGCGTCATGGGTGGCGCGCGCACGATGATCGAATCGACGGCACGCGATGTCGTGCTCGAGGTCGCCTGGTTCGATCCGGCGGCGATCGCCGGTCGCGGTCGTCGCTACGGCTTGATGACCGATGCGAGCCAGCGGTTCGAGCGCGGTGTCGATCCGCTGCAGCAGCGACGCGCGCTCGAGCGTGCCACGGCGCTGCTGCTTGCGGTCGCTGGCGGAGCCGCTGGACCCATTGTGGAATGCGTGGAGCCGGGCACTCTGCCGCGACGCTTGCCCATCCTGCTGCGCCGCTCGCAACTGCCACGGCTGCTGGGCATGACGCCGGACGACTCCGCCGTCGAACGCGTGTTGCGAGCGCTCGGACTCGAAGTTGCGGTGTACACAGAAGGTTGGAGCGTCACGCCGCCTGCGCATCGTTTTGACCTCGCGATTGAGCGTGACCTGATCGAGGAATACGCGCGTATCGCCGGCTACGATTCGATTCCTGAAACTGCGCCGCAGTTGCCTGTGCAGATTGCCGCGCGCGGCAGTGCCGCGCCGATCGAGCGTGAGGCGCAGCATTTGCTCGCGGCGCGCGGCTACTCGGAGGCGATCCACTATGCATTCGTCGATGACGGGTTGCAGCGGGCGCTGTTCCCGGGAGTTGAGCCGGTTGCGCTCTCCAATCCGATTTCGAGTGATCTGAGCGTCATGCGCGTCTCGCTGTGGCCGGGACTGATCGGCTCACTGCGCGAGAATCTGCGGCGCCAGCAGAGCCGCGTGAAGCTTTTTGAAATTGGTGTCGTCTTCGGCCAGACCGAGCGGGTCTGCGTCGCTGGCTTGTTCGCGGGCAGCCGCAATGCTCAGCAGTGGGCAGTCGACTCAGCCGCAGTCGATTTTTTCGATGTCCGTGCCGACGTCGAAGCGCTGCTCGCGGCTACGGGCGATGCTGCCTCGTTTCGTTTTGAGCCCGATGCGCTCGACTGTCTGCATCCCGGTCGGGCGGCGCGAGTTCTGCGTGGCCCGGAGACCGTCGGCTGGATCGGCGAGCTTCATCCGAGCCTGGTCAAGTCGCTTGATTTGACATATCCACCCGTAGTTTTCGAGTTCGATGTCGACAAGGCGCTGTATCGCCGCAGGGTGGACTTCGCGGCGGCGTCGCGCTTTCCAGAGGTGCGCCGTGACCTGGCCATCGTGGTTGACGAAGACCTGCCTTTCAGCGCGATTCATGAACGTGTAACCTCTGCCGGGTCGGCCCTGTTGCACGACATCCGCGTTTTCGACGTCTACCGGGGAGCTGGCGTAGAACCAGGTCGAAAAAGTGTTGCTATAGGATTGATTTTTCAGGAAGATTCTCGCACGCTGGCTGACGACGAGGCGGACCGGCTGGTGGCAGCGATCCGCGCCGATCTGACTGCGAGTCTGGGCGCGAGAATACGAGAATAAGACAGGTCTGGGGGCTCATGGCTCTGACGAAAGCGGAGATGGCTGAAGCGCTGTTCAACCAGCTCGGGTTGAACAAACGCGAGGCGCGCGAACTCGTGGATCTGTTCTTCGAAGAAGTGCGCGGAGCGCTCTCTCGGGGCGAACAGGTCAAGCTGTCGGGTTTCGGCAATTTCGATCTGCGCGACAAGAACCAGCGGCCCGGACGCAACCCCAAGACCGGCGAGGAGATCCCCATCAGCGCGCGGCGCGTGGTGACCTTCCGACCGGGACAAAAACTCAAAGCGCGGGTCGAGGCTTATGCTGGAAGCAAAGAATAACGACGAACTTCCGCCGATCCCCGGCAAGCGCTACTTCACGATCGGAGAAGTCAGCGAGCTTTGCGGCGTCAAGCCGCACGTGCTGCGTTACTGGGAGCAGGAATTTCCGCAGCTCAAGCCCGTCAAGCGCCGCGGCAACCGCCGTTATTACCAGCGCCAGGACGTGATCGTGATCCGCCAGATCCGCGGTCTGCTTTACGAGCAGGGCTTCACGATCGGCGGGGCGCGCAACAAGCTCACTGGCGAAGAAGCGCGCTCGGACCAGACGCAAAGTCAGCAGATCGTCAAGCAGCTGCGCATCGAGCTCGAAGACGTGCTGCGCATCCTGCGCCGCTGAACTATCATTACAGCCCGCGCGGGCCTTCCCCACTCGCGCTTTTCGGTGAAGTCCGGTCGGGACGTGGCGCAGCCTGGTAGCGCACTTGCATGGGGTGCAAGGGGTCCCGAGTTCAAATCTCGGCGTCCCGACCAAATTTGAGCAGCTCATTGTGATTCGTGACGCGCTCTTTCGTCTTTGGCTCATGGATAGCCGTCGCAAACTGCGGCATGTCGTGCCGCATCTCCATGCAATGAACTCGGTTCTCGACATCGGTTGCGGCGCCGGGAGCGTGGCAATATCGCTCCGCGGGATCGGGTTTCAGGTGACGCCGGTCGATATCAACAATGCCTCGCTGACTCCCAGAGTCACACCGTTGATTTTTGACGGCCGACGCCTCCCTTTTCGATCCGGTACTTTCGATGCGGCGCTGCTTCTGACTGTGCTGCATCATGCGAGAGACCCGGAAGCGCTGCTTCGCGAGGCGGGGCGCGTCGCTCGGCGCGTGGTGGTAGTCGAGGATACCTACGCTGGCCGATTACAGCGTGCGGTGACCCTGTTTGCCGACAGCGTCGTCAATTGGGAATTCCAGGGGCATCCACACAACAATCGTTCTGATGCCGAATGGTGCGCAACTTTCGCTCGACTCGACTTTCGCCTTAGGGCATCCGCGAGCTGGCCCATTGCGGGCGTTTTCCGTCAGAGTCTCTATGTGCTTGATTCGTAGTCAGCGCGCGCGCACTGGAATGCCCGCCGCAATCCGTTGGCTCCACTCAGCGGGACCAGTCTGGTGCACCGACGTGCCGCGCGCATCGACGGCGACCGTGACCGGCATGTCACGCACTTCGAATTCGTAGATGGCTTCCATGCCCAGGTCTTCGAACGCAACCACACTGGACTTCTTGATTGCCTTCGAGACCAGGTAGGCGGCACCGCCCACGGCCATCAGGTATGCGGCGCCATGCTTGCGGATCGCTTCGATGCCGACCGGGCCGCGCTCGGCCTTGCCGACCATCGCGATCAGTCCGGTCTGGCCGAGCATCATGTCGGTGAACTTGTCCATGCGAGTCGCGGTGGTGGGGCCCGCCGGTCCAACGACTTCATCGCGCACGGGATCAACCGGGCCGACGTAGTAGATCACGCGATTGCGAAAGTCGACGCCATCGGGAAGCGGCTTGCCTTGGCTCAGCAGATCGGCCATGCGTTTGTGCGCCGCATCGCGCCCGGTCAGCATCCGCCCGTTCAGCAGCAGCCGGTCGCCAGGTTGCCAGGAGGCGACTTCAGTGGCCGTCAGCGTATCGAGATTCACCCGTATTGATTCGGCCGAAGGTTGCCAGTCGACCTTCGGCCATTGCGCGAGATCTGGCGCTTCGAGATGAGCGGGGCCGCTGCCATCGAGTGTGAAGTGGACGTGCCGGCTCGCGGCGCAGTTTGGAATCATTGCGATTGGCTTGCCGACTGCATGGGTCGGGTAATCCAGGATCTTCACGTCGAGCACGGTGGAGAGGCCCCCCAGCCCCTGGGCGCCGATGCCGAGCGCGTTGACCTTGTCATAAAGTTCGATGCGCAGTTCCTCGAGCGGGTTCTGCGGGCCGCGGGCTTTCAGCGCCGCCATGTCGATCGGATCCATCAGCGACTGCTTCGCGAGCAACATCGCTTTTTCAGCCGAGCCGCCGATGCCGATGCCCAGCATGCCGGGCGGGCACCAGCCGGCGCCCATGGTCGGCACGGTCTTCAGGACCCAGTCGACGATGGAATCGGACGGATTCAGCATCGCAAACTTGGACTTGTTCTCCGAGCCGCCGCCCTTGGCCGCGACGGTGATCTCGACGCTATCGCCCGGCACGAGCCGGGTATGGATCACCGCGGGGGTATTATCGCGGGTGTTGCGGCGCGTGAAGGCCGGGTCAGCAACAATCGAGGCGCGCAGCTTGTTGTCGGGGTGCAGGTAGGCGCGCCGCACGCCTTCGTTGATCATGTCTTCGAGCGAGTCGGTCGCGTCCCAGCGCACATTCATTCCGACGTCAACGAACACGACGACAATGCCGGTGTCCTGGCACAGCGGGCGATGGCCCTCGGCGCACATCCGCGAGTTGGTCAGGATCTGCGCGATGGCATCCTTGGCCGCCGCCGACTGCTCGGCCTCATAGGCGTCGCCGAGCGCAACAATGAAATCCATTGGGTGGTAGTAGCTGATGTACTGCAACGCATCGGCGATGCTGTCGATCAGATCCGGCTGCCGGATGACGGTCATGTTGGGATTTGCCTTCGGAATGCCAGTCAGTCGATAGTCTAGCGATGCAGCTACGTCGCAGACAGTTCCTGATCGGCTCCGCCGCCGCCCTGGCCAGTACACGGTCCTGGGCGCGTGCAGCCAGCACCAATCCGGATGTGATCGTGATCGGCGCGGGGCTTGCGGGTCTCAATGCCGCGCAATTGCTGCAGGAAGCGGGACTTTCGGTGCTCGTGCTCGAAGCCGAGCAGCGCGTCGGTGGTCGGGTTCGGACATTGCAGGATGTGCCGGAGCGCTGTGAGACGGGTGGTTCGGAAGTCGGCCCGTACTACGCGCGCATCCTCAACGAATTCCAGAAGCACTCAATTGGCACGCGAAAGCTGGAGTTCGGTGGTCTCGACTTCGCGCTGCATGTCGATGGGCAGATGATCCGGCGGCAGGATTGGCCGACGAGCCCACTGAATCGCGTGCCGGAACCCGGCAAAAAGATCATTCCTCCGGGCATCGAAGCGGCCTTCACGCCGCGGGAGACGGGTCTGGCGGAGCTCGATAGCTGGCTGGGTGCGGCACGTGACTTGCCTGACCTGTCACTCGATGCGCATTTTCGGGCGGCCGGCGCAAACGAGCAGGCTTTGCGATTCCTGCTGCTCGCATCCCAGGCGGATGATCTGCAAGGGGAGTCCTTGCGCTGGAATCTGCGCAAGAAAAAGGTCAGTGACTGGGGGCGTGCTTCGGCGGGCAGTGCCTTCATGCAGGTTGTCGGCGGCATGAGCGAAGTGCCGCGGGCGATGGCCGCGACGCTGAGCGTGGCACCTGAGCTTGGGCAGATCGTCACGCGGATCGACAGCCGCGCAGATGGCGTGCGGGTGCGGACTCGTTCAGGCCAGCGCTATGCGGCGAAATTCGTCGTTTGTACGGTGCCGCTGACTGTGCTCAGAAGCATCGAGATTCGCCCGGGGCTGCCGGCGCTGCAGGCGGAGGCCGTCAGAGAGATTCCTTACGGTAACGCCACGAGTGCTTTCTTTCGCGTCAAGCAGCCGTTCTGGGACAAGGACGGCTATGGGTCTTCGCTGTGGAGTGAAGGTCCAGCAGGGCGGGCATACAGCTGGTCGACGCCGAGCGGATCCTATATCTGGGCGTTTCTCGCAGGGATAACCAACCGCCCGCTGCGGACGTTGGCCGATGCCGAGGCGTTGCGCTACATCGAGCAGCAGCTTTACCACACGCGTCCAGCCATGCAGGGCGCGATCGAGCCGATCGGCATCATGAACTGGAGCGCCCACCCGTATTCGCTCGGGACTTACGCCTACCGGGCGCCCGGACAGATTGCCCGCTACGGCAACATCGTTGCCGATCCGCATGCGAGAATCCATTTCGCGGGTGAGCATACCGCCGTCTTCTTCCAGGGGCTGGAGGGAGCCATGGAGTCAGGTGAGCGCGCGGCGCTCGAGGTGCTGGACCGTGTCTAATGTTGACAGTGCGCCTGAGTCTCTTTTCGGTGATCTTGCCGAAGGTGAATTGATCACTGACCTCGCCGAGCGCGTGACCCTATCCAGCGATGTCTACAGTGCAGGTCCAACGGCTAGCGCCATTCTGCGCGTCGCAGATCCGGGGCGACTCGCGACGGCTGTCGCGGCGGCGACCCACGCAGGCTTCGCGATCGTTGCGCGTGGCGGCGGCATGTCCTACACCGGCGGCTACCTGCCACCGCATGAGCGCACCCTGATCGTCGATACCTCGGCGCTGAACCGGATCGTGGAGATCAATCCGACCGACATGTACGTCACAGCTGAAGCCGGCGTCACATGGAAGCAGCTCTACGACGCATTGAAGCCTCTGGGCTTGAGGCTTCCGTTCTTTGGAACGTTCTCGGGAGCTCGCGCGACGGTTGGCGGTGGGCTGTCGAATGGTGCTCTGTTCCTCGGCACAGCGCGCTACGGGACAGCAGCGGATTGCCTGCTTGGCATGGAAGTCATCGCCGCCGATGGCAGCAGGATTCGCACCGGTCAGGGGGCGTTGCGCAATGCGCGCAAGCCTTTCTATCGCACCTTCGGACCCGATCTTTCCGGCCTTTTCGTGCATGAATCCGGCGCGCTCGGTATCAAGATCGAGGCAACGTTCAGGCTGATCCGGATGCCGGAACACAGCGGTTACGCGTCGTTTGCGCTGGACAGCATGCAGGCGGCGGGCAAGGCGCTGTCGGAAGTGGCGCGCACCGGTGCCGCTGAAGAAGCCTATGTGTTCGACCCTGAAACGACCCGCAAGAATCTGACGCCGGTCGACCTCAAGCAGGATTTCAACACGCTGTTGAATGTGGTGCGGGGTGAGAAGTCATTGCTCAAGGGACTCAAGGAAGGCGCGCAGCTTGTGGGCGCGGGTCGTGACTTCGTGCCCGAAGGTGCGTTTTCTCTGCATGTGGTCTGTGCCGGGCGCAGTCAGGCCGCGTTGGAAGCCGATCTGGATGCCTGCCGCAAGGCCTGTATTGAGGCGGGCGGTGTCGAGATCGTCAACTCGATTCCGAAGGCAGTCCGCGCGAGCCTGTTTCCGGCCCCCGATGGCGTGCTGGGCCCACAGGGCGATCGCTGGGCGGCGCTGAACGCCAAAGTAGCGCACAGCGATGCGGCTGTGATCATCGAGGCAAGTCGGGCGACGCTCGCCGAGTATGAAGCGGAGATGAAGCAGCACCGCGTCCGGATGAGCCACCTGCTGATCGCGATCAACAATCATGCCTTCAGTTTCGAGCCGGTGTTTCACTGGTTCGACAGCTGGCTGCCGCTGCACCAGCAACTGCCCAGCGCCGAGGCGAAAGCCAGGTATTCGCCGCAGGTCGCGAATCCCCAAGCAAGCGCGCTCGTGCATCGTTTGCGTACCCGATTGGTCGAACTTTTTGCAGAGCACGGCGCGGCGTCAAACCAGATCGGCAAGACTTATCCCTACATCCAGGTGTTGCAGCCATCCACGGCAGCCTTGTTGCAGGATCTGAAGAACGCACTGGATCCGAAAGGCCTGATGAATCCCGGAGCGCTTGGTTTTGCGCCAGCGCCCGCTGCGGCAGCAGAGCGCGGGAATCAGGCTTCGGCGGTGAGCATGCGGCCGTTGCGATCTGCCGTCAGTGCACCGCGCGGACCATAGACTCGCGGCGATCCAACGTCACCGGTCATGACTTCCAGCATTCCTTCTACGCGCCGCAGGCGGGCCGCGACCAAGGCGCCGTTGCGATCATTGAGATCGCGGCAACGGGACGCCAGTTCCAGCGCCTTCTTCCAACGCTGTCGCAGGCGCGGACCCTCGCTGAGATTCGTCAGCAACTGGTCGATGCCCTGATGTGTGTCGGGAAGGTTCGCAGCGCGCAGTAGCGAGCGGCGCTCCTCCTCGAGGTTCAGCAGCGCACCCATGCGCAGCTGCCGCAACTGGCAGGCCTGATCGAGCACGTCGACCGGCTGGCGCGTGGCAATGATGCTGTGCTCCCGCTCGAGCAGTTGTGACAGCTCGGTCAGGATGGAAATCTCTTCTTCAAGCAGCCGTGCGAGCGCGGCGCCAGTCTGGGCTTGGATCAATCGTTGCTACTCCTGGCTCGATTCCGGCTTGGCGGGCACGGGTCCCATCTCGCGCTCAAACCTCAGCAGCTTGTCAGCGATCTGCTGCGGATCGATTGCGTACCGCCCCTGATCAAGATCACCGTTGATGGCATCGACGCGCGCCTGGTCGACAACCGGAACGGCCGCGACGGCAGCTTCGAGGGTCGCCAGCCGCCGCGCCGCATCGGTGATGCTGACTTTGGCGGCCGACTGCCCCGAGGATGGATCCGCAGTTGCACTGTCGCGAACGCCTTCTCGACCTGTCTTGGTGCTGGCCGTGACCGGCGCTGCGGGCCGCGGCTCAAGACCGTTGATCTTGTTGCTCATAATTTTAAGGCTCCTTCAGGGGCCAATTCTCACCACGCCTTCGGTATCGGCCAAACCCTCAATAATCTTTAGCGATCCGCTGTTTCGAACCCGGACCCGCTCACCGGGCCTGGCATCCGCCAAGGCAATACCCTGCGAGCGAATGACAAGACCCGTCCCCTCGGCAACGACCGTCACGGTATCGCCACGGCGCACCGTTGGCGCAGGTTCGAGGGCGTCGATCGTCAACGCCACCCCCGGACCCAGCGGTCGGCGGAGAATATAGCCGTTCAGATCGAGCTCTGACTTGACGTAATTCGCAGCAATGCCCGGCAGCAGCCGCGACTGTGTGCTGGTGTCCGCCGCAGTGATCAGGGTGCCGCGAGCCAGCGCGCGGCGCGTGATCCGCACCTCAAGCTGTGACTGAACCGTGACCGGCACGAACAACTGCCATGCCGGGGTCGAATCGCAACGGACTTTGACCAGCAGTCGGCTCGCGATGGTGCGTTGCTCCTGCACCTCGGCCTGCAGCCCAGTTCCGCAGCGGCTCAGTCGCAAGCGGGAATCGAGTGGCGCTGCCAGGATGCGCAACTCGGCCGGACCCGTTGACACTTGTCTACGCACCGCTGCTTCGGCGGCGCGCGCAATGTCTGTCAATGGCATGAGTTCGGCAGCGGCCGATGCCGCTGCGACGAGCAGACACAGCACACCGCTGACCCGTGCGCTGGCCATCGTCAGTCTTTTGGCGTTCGCGTTCATTGCCCAAACTCAAAGCAAAGGCCGTGCCACGCCGCTGCTGCGGCAAGCCATTGCCGCACGATGAGATCCCTGTCACGACTTTGCCGTGAGTTGCAGTGCGGTTGGTGCGTCGCACGCCCACACAACCAGTTGGCACGAGGTTTGCTGAGTCCTGCGCCGAGTCAGTTTGCTGACGGAGGAACGATGTTCGATCTCGACGCTCATATCGGCTTGCATGCCGATGCACTTAAGCTCCGCGCGCAGCGCGCTGAGTTGATCGCGAACAATCTCGCCAACGCGGATACTCCGGGTTTCAAGGCGCGCGACCTGGACTTTCGCGCGGTGCTGGCGGCGACCCACGGTGGTGGCGTTGCGGCCAGGCAAGTCGGTGGCGCGATTGCCTTGACCACGACGCAAAGCGGCCATCTGTCGACGGCAGCAGACGCGGCGGCATCGTCGGCGGGCGCACTGCAGTATCGCAAACCGCTCGCTCCATCCATCGACGGCAACACGGTCGATGTGCAGGTGGAGCAGGCCGCCTTTGCCGAGAACGCGATCCGCTACCAGGCCACGCTGAACTTCGTCAGTTCGCGCTTCCGCGGCCTGATGACCGCCATCACGGGGCAATAGCCATGTCCAGCTTCAAGGTTTTCGATATCGCCGGCTCTGGCATGGTGGCGCAGTCGGTGCGACTCAATACCGTGGCCAGCAACCTCGCCAACGCCAACAGCGTCAGCGGTGACCCGCAAACGGTGTACAAGGCCAGGCATCCGGTCTTCGAAGCGGTGCGGTCGGCACTCGGTGCCTCCGAGGACTCCGCCGCGGTCCGCGTGCGCGGCATTGTCGAGTCGGACAAGGCGCCGCTGATGCGATACGAGCCGGGGAATCCGCTCGCAGACCCGAATGGCTATGTCTACGCGCCGAACGTCAATGCGGTCGAGCAGATGGTCGACATGATCTCGGCGTCGCGCTCGTACCAGAACAATGTCGAGATCATGAATACGTCCAAGGAAATGCTGCTCGCAACCCTGCGAATCGGCCAGTAGAGAGACCCGGAGCCTGAAAAATGATTGATGTCAGTTCACTTCGAGGCACCAGCACGGTTGATACACCGAGCGCCAGTCAGGCTGCGCGCCAGAGCCTCGGTCAGGATCAGTTCCTGACCCTGATGCTCACGCAGTTGAAGAATCAGGATCCGATGAAGCCACTGGAGCCGTCGGAATTTCTCGGCCAGCTCGCCCAGTTCAGCACCGTCACGGGGATTCAGGAGATGCAGCAATCGATCAGTGCCCTGTCAGGTGCCTTCAGCGGCAACTCAGTGCTCGAGGGCGCGACGATGGTCGGCCGCGACGTGCTGGCAGCGACCAGCATTGGCCGCCTCGGCGTGGCAGACGAGCTGCGCGCCGCTGTGGGCACACCCGAGGGTGCGAACCGGATCACGGTCAATGTACGCGATGCTGCGGGTTCGCTCGTGCGCCGCTTCGATGTTGAGGCAGCCGACGGCATTGTCGACTTCGCCTGGGATGGGCTCACCAACGAGGGTCAGCGCGCGCCGGCAGGTGTGTATCGCCTTGATGCGGTGGCGAATGTCGGCGGACGCAATGAGTCGCTCGAGATGATGATCCGGAACCGCGTCAACAGCGTCAGCGTCGACGCCCAGGGCCGCGGCCTGACCCTGAACACTGCCTCCGGCACGCTCGCGCTCGGCGACGTCCGCCGGATCATGTAACCCACGCATAGAAACGTTTTCTCCAGGAGATCAACATGGCTTTTCGCCTCGCGCTGTCCGGACTCAATGCGGCTTCTGCCGATCTTTCCGTAACCGCCAACAACATTGCCAACACGAGCACCACAGGCTTCAAGGGCTCGCGGGCGCAGTTCTCGGAAGTCTTCTCAGTGTCGGCGCAAGGCGTCAGCAGCACGGCGACCGGCAACGGTGTTCGCGTCTCTGACGTCACGCAGCAGTTCACTCAGGGAAATATCGACTTCACCGACAACAGCCTCGACCTTGCAGTCAGCGGCCAGGGGTTCTTCGTGCTGGCCGGCAGTGGCGCACAGGCCTACACGCGTGCGGGCGCATTTCGTGTGGATCGCGAGGGTTATGTCGTCAACAGCATCAACCAGCGTCTGCAGATGTTCCCGCCGACCGCACAAGGCGGCTTCAACACCGGCGCACTATCCGACTTGCGGTTGGTGACCAGTGAGAGTCCGCCAGCCGCGACCAGCGCAGTCGAGATGATCCTGAACCTGCCGGCCAATGCTGTGCCGCCGCCAAACTCGCCGTTCAGTGCGACGGATCCGGACAGCTACAACCATTCCTCCTCGATGACGGTGTACGACTCGCTTGGTGCCGCGCACACGGCCAGTATTTTCTTCGTCAAGACAGCGGTGCCGAACCAGTGGGAGCAGCGCCTGTCGATTGATGGCAACGCGGTCGGTGCGCCGCAGCTGTTGCAGTACTCCGATCAGGGACGCTTGCTGACTCCGGCGGGCGGCGCCATTGCCTTCCCGCCGTACACACCCACGACCGGCGCGGCGTCGATGAGTCTGGCCTACGATTTCGGCGAAACGACGCAATACGGCGGCGCGTTCAGCGTCAACGCGATCACTCAGGACGGCTTTACGACCGGCCGCCTGATTGGCATCGACACGGCGGCCAGTGGCGTCGTACAGGCGCGATTCACGAATGGTCGCTCGATCGCGCTCGGCCAGATCGCGCTCGCGAACTTCTCGAACCCCAATGGCCTGCAGCAGCTCGGCGACACGAACTGGGCCGAGACGTTCACCTCCGGGCAGTCGCTGCTGGGGCAGGCGGGCAACTCGGGACTGGGACTGATCCAGTCCGGCGCGCTCGAGGCTTCGAACGTCGACATCACCGAGCAGCTGGTCAGCATGATCACCGCGCAGCGGAACTTCCAGGCCAACGCCCAGATGATCTCGACGTCCGATGCGATCACGCAGACGATCATCAACATCCGCTGACGGCTGACCTGATATGGACAAACTCGTATACGTCGCGATGACGGGCGCCAAGGAGACCCTGCGCGCCCAGGCGTCCAACAGCCACAATCTGGCCAATGCGTCGACGACCGGCTTCCGCGCCGATCTGACCGCGTTCATGACGCGCGCCGTAACGGGGCCCGGTTTCGATTCGCGCGCCTATGCGACGACCTCGACAGTCGGCTGGAACAGCACCGAGGGAGCGGTCATCAGCACCGGTCGCGATCTCGACGTCGCGATCAATGGACCGGGCTGGATTGCGGTGCAGGCGCCAGACGGCTCGGAAGCGTACACGCGCGCCGGCGATCTGCGGATGGACAGCACGGGCCAACTGCGCAATGGCGCCGGCCATGCCGTGCTCGGAGACTCAGGTCCACTGCTGGTGCCGCCCAGCAGTTCGATGCTGATCGGAGTCGACGGGTCCGTATCCGTTGTGCCGCAAGGTCAGGGCCCGGAAACCGCGGCAACGATCGGACGCATCAAGCTGGTGAACCCACCGAGCGAGCAGCTCGAGCGTTCGACCGATGGTCTGTTCCGCATGAAGACGGGCGGCGAAGCAGCGGCCGACGCGGCGGTCGGCCTCGTGCCGGGCGCGCTGGAAGGCAGCAACGTCAATACCGCTGATGCCATGGTGACGATGATCGAGCTGGCGCGGCGCTTCGACCTGCAAGTCAGGATGATGCGCAATGCCGAAGAGAATGCCCGCAGTGCGATGTCGCTGCTGCGTATGAGCTAGACGCCACAGGAGCTACCGATATGGAACCCGCACTTTGGGCCGCAAAGACCGGCCTCGATGCCCAGCAGACCCGCATGACGGTGACCGCCAACAATCTCGCGAACGTCAGCACGACTGGCTTCAAGAAGGGCCGCGCCGCATTCGAGGATCTGCTGTATCAGAACATCAAGCAGGTGGGCGCCGCTGGCACCCAGGACACACAGCTTCCGACCGGCCTCTCGCTGGGTACCGGTGCGCGAGTGGTCGCAACCGAGAAGATTTTCACGCAGGGCAGCGTCAACATCACCGACAACGCCCTGGATGTCGCGATCAATGGCCGGGGTTTCTTCCAGGTGCTGCTGCCGGATGGATCGGTTGCCTACAGCAGAGATGGTCGTTTTCAACTCAGCGCGCAGGGAGCGCTGGTGACGTCGAGCGGTTACAGCGTGCAGCCGACGATCAACATTCCCGACGGTGCGCAGTCGATCACGATCGGCACCGATGGCGTGGTCAGTGTGCAGGTCGCAGGCCAGTCGGCGCCGACGCAGGTTGGCACGCTGCAGCTTGTCGACTTCATCAATCCCGCCGGTCTGCAGCCCCGGGGCGAGAACCTGCTGGTCGAAAGCGCCGCGAGCGGCGCCGCGCAGACCGGCACGCCTGGCATCAACGGACTCGGCACCGTCGTGCAGGGTGCGCTCGAGGCCTCCAACGTCAATGTCGTTGAGGAACTGGTCGGCATGATCGAAACACAACGCGCCTATGAAATGAACTCCAAGGCGATTTCGACAACTGACCAGATGCTCGAATTCCTGACGACGAGGCTGTAAGGGATGAATCGCATACAAGGTCGGTTGACGTCGATGCTCCTCGTCGGTGGCCTGATGCTCAGTGGTTGCTCCACGCTCGGGTCGCGCGCCGAGCGTGATCCCTACGCGCTGCCCATCGAGGAGATCACCGTGCCCGCTCCGGTCAACGGTGCGATCTATCAGGCGGCGACAGCCGTGCCGCTGTTCGAGAACGTCACGGCACGTCGGGTAGGCGACATCGTCACCATTCGGCTGGTCGAGAACACCAGCGCTTCGAAGAGCTCGACCACTTCGACGCGCAAGTCGACCAACGTTGAACTGCCGGGACCGACCATCGCGGGTCGACCCGTGACGGTCAACGGCATTCCGATTCTGTCGGGCGGCATCGAGAACGATTCGAGCTTCGAAGGCGAGGGCAGCAGCGAGCTGGGCAACCGCATGAGCGGCAATGTCGCCGCAGTGATCACGCAGCGGCTTGCGAACGGCTCGCTGGTCGTGCGCGGTGAGAAGTGGATCACGATCAACCAGGGTCGGGAGTTCGTACGCGTCAGCGGCATTGTGCGAGCACTGGACATTGATCCGGACAACACGATTCCGTCCTCGAAAGTGGCCAATGCAGTCATCAGCTATGCGGGCCGCGGTCCGCTCAATGATGCCAACGCGCCGGGGTGGCTCGCGCGCTTCTTCAACTCACCGAAACTGCCGTTCTGAGCGCCGCCATGAATGCTTGTTGTCGATTGTCATTGCTGCCGCTGCTTGCGCTCGTCGTGGTGTGGTCCGATCAGGCTTGTGCCGAGCGGGTCAAGGATCTCGCTTCCGTTTCGGGCGTGCGTACCAACCAGCTGGTCGGCTACGGGCTGGTTGTTGGGCTCGATGGCACCGGTGATCAGACCAGCCAGGCGCCGTTCACGGTACAGAGCATCAAGAACATGCTGGCCCGATTCGGCGTCACCGTGCCGTCCAACGTCAATCCGCAGCTGAAGAACGTGGCAGCCGTAACCGTGCATGCCGAGCTGCCGCCTTTTGTCAAACCCGGCCAGACCATCGATGTAACCGTCTCATCAATCGGCAACGCCGGCAGCCTGCGTGGCGGGAGCCTGCTGATGGCGCCGCTGCGCGGTGTTGATGGCGAGGTCTACGCGATCGCACAGGGGAGCCTGATCGTCAGCGGCTTTGGTGTCTCTGGCAAGGATGGCTCGCGGATTGCGCTCAATGTGCCGAGTTCCGGCCGCGTGCCCAGCGGTGCCACTGTCGAGCGTGAGGTGTCGAGCAACTTCGCCAGCGAACCCTACGTCACGCTGAACCTGCACACGCCGGACTTCACAACGGCTAACCGGCTGGCGATAGGGATCAACACCTTGCTGGGTGACGGCACGGCCCGTGCCCAGGACGCGGTGTCGATCCGGGTTGCGGCACCCGTCGACACCGCGCAGCGCATCTCCTTCGTTGCGGCGCTGGAAGAGATCGATGTGGAGCCGGGCACCGCGCCGGCACGAGTCATCGTCAACTCCCGCACGGGCACCATCGTGATCGGCAGTGGTGTAAGGGTGATGCCGGCCGCGGTTTCGCACGGTTCCCTGTCGGTAACCATTGCCGAGCGCATCGACGTGAGCCAGCCCAATGCCCTGGCGTCGGGCGACACGGTGGCCACACGTCGATCAGAGATTCAAGTCGAGCAACCCGAAGCGCGCATGTTCCTGTTCGACACCGGAGTCAGTCTCGATGAGATTGTCCAGGCCGTGAATCGCGTCGGCGCTGCCCCGGGCGATCTGGTTGCGATTCTCGAGGCGCTGAAGCAGGCGGGTGCTTTGCGCGCCGAGTTGATTGTGATCTGACGACGAAGGCTGACCATGAGCATCGATTCCTCCGCACCTGTTTCGTATACCGACCTGGCCGCCCTTGGCGAACTGAAACGCCAGGCGCGCAAGGCTCCGGATGCTGCGACTGTGCGCGAGGCGGCACGTCAATTCGAAAGTCTGTTCACGAAGATGATGCTGCAGAGCATGCGCGAAGCGAGCATGGGCGACTCACTCTTCGATTCGGAACAGAGCGGGTTCTATCGCGACATGTTTGACGACCAGCTTGCCGTGGATCTGTCGCGCGGCCGCGGCCTGGGTCTCGCCGAAATGCTGGTGCAGCAGCTGATGCAGGGCGCCCAGCCCGCGTCGCCGTCAGTGCTCGCACCTCCCGGCATGTCCGGGAGCCGTGAGCCCGCGAATATCGATGCGCGGCGGGAGTTCGTCGAACGCCTGATGCCGCACGCGCGTGTCGCCGCCGCACAGCTTGGAGTCGAGCCTGCGCAGGTGCTCGCGCATGCTGCCCTGGAGACGGGATGGGGTCGATCGACACCGGTTGCCGCCAATGGCCGCGACAGTTTCAATCTGTTCGGCATCAAGGCAACGGGACGTTGGGCTGGCGACTCGGTCAGCGCTGGAACACAAGAGTATGAGCATGGCGCTGTCGTCAGTCGCCGAGAGGCCTTTCGTGCCTACGGTTCAGCAGCACAGAGCGTCTCGGACTATGTTCAATTGCTGACGCAGAACCCGCGGTATCGCGAAGCACTCGGCACCGGAGGCGACCCAGCTGCTTTCGGCGCAGCGCTGCAGCGCGCTGGCTACGCGACTGATCCCAACTACGCGGCGAAGTTGACCGCGGTGGCCGAGTCCGTGCGTGCCTTGCTTGCCGCGACGCCGCTTAAGAGCGACGCAAATCCGCCGTTAACGACGTCACAGAGTGCCGGCGCGTGACGCGTCCCACTTTTCAGGAGTTGAGCCAAGGTGCCTGACGTTCTTTCAACTGGTCTGTCCGGGCTGCTCGCCTTCCAGCGGGCGCTGGATACGACCGGTCACAACATCGCCAACGCGAACACCGAGGGTTACTCGCGTCAGCGCGTCGAGCTCGCTACGCTGCCTGCCTCGCAGTTCGGCAACGGTTGGGTCGGCAATGGCGTGACGCCGACCACGGTCGCACGTCAGGTCGACCAGTTTCTGGTCGGTCAGACGCGCAGCTCGGTCAGCGCCGCGGAGCGCTTGCGGGTGTTTGCTTCGCAGGCCGAGCGCGTCAACAATCTTCTGGCTGACAGTGCCGCGGGACTGCCCCAGACGCTGCAGGGCTTCAGCAATGCGCTGCAAGGGGTGGCCACCAGCCCTACGTCCCTCGCAGCGCGTCAGGTGCTGTTGGGCGAAGCGCAGGCCACGGTCGATCGGCTGCGGAGCTTCGACGCGCGCCTGCGCGAGTTCGAAGCCTCCATCAATTCTGGTGTTCGTGGCGAAGTCGATGAGATCAATGTCCTGGCTCAAGGCGTGGCGCGACTGAATACCGAAATTGCGATTGCCGTCGGGTCCAATGGCCAGCCTCCCAACGATCTTCTGGACCAGCGCGATCGTCTGATCGACCGCCTGGCCGGCAAGGTCAACGTCGAGGTGGTACCGCAGGATCGCGGCATCGTGAACCTGTTTGTCGGTAACGGGCAGACGCTGGTTCTCAACCAGACCGCCAATGCGCTCGATACGCAACCCGATCCGTTCGATCCAACGCGCTCCATAGTGGTAGTCCGCAGTGATCTCGGGCCGGTTGATGTCACGCGTTCGATTGTTGGCGGCAGCCTCGGCGGTTTGCTGGACTTTCGCCGCCAGGTGCTGGATCCGACCCGTAATGAACTGGGTCGGGTCGCCTTGGGCGTCGCGGACGCGGTCAATGAACAACACTCGCGCGGAATCGATCTAACGGGTGCGTTGGGCGCAGAGTTCTTCTCGGTGGGCAATGTCGGCGTGCTCGACAGCAGCACCAATCAGGGAACGGCTACCGTGTCGGTCACCCGTGCGGACATCGGGGCGCTCACCGGCCGTGACTATGATCTCAGCTTTACGGCCACTGGTTGGTCGCTGCGACGGGTGGACACCTCAGCCACTGTTCCGCTGACTGGTACCGGAACCGCCGCCGATCCCTTTCGGGCCGAAGGGCTGGCGTTGGTCGTCAGCGGCACACCCGCGGTTGGCGATCGAGTGTTGATCCGTCCGACGCGCGAAGCCGTGGGGGGTTTTGCAACTCGGATCAGCGAACCGTCACGGATCGCTGCTGCCGCACCGATACTGGGTCAGGCAAATGAGTCGAATGTGGGCGTCGCCCGCATCACGCAGGGCGAGGTGCTGGATTCGGCAAATCCGCAGCTGCGCGATCCGGTCGAGATCCAGTTCCTCAGCGCATCCTCCTACTCCATCAATGGCGCCGGCAGTTTTGCCTATACGAGCGGCAACCCGATCGAGATCAATGGCTGGCGCGTGGCGATTTCTGGCGCAGCGCAAGCAGGCGACCGGTTCACGGTGACCGACAATTCGCTCGGACGCGGCGACAATCGTAACGCCCAGGCGATGACCGAGGCGCTCGGTCGCCCACGTTTCGACAACGGCACGACCTCGGTGCCGGACGCCGTCACGCGGATCATCGGTGAAGTCGGTGTCACGACGCGGCAGGCGCAGATCAATCGCGACGCGCAGGAGGCGATGTATCGTGATGCGGTCACCCAGCGCAACAACGTTTCCGGCGTCAACCTTGACGAGGAAGCAGCCAATCTCCTTCGCTACCAGCAGGCGTATCAGGCGGCGGCGCAGCTGATCCGCATCGCCAACGACATGTTCAATACGCTCTTGAACGCCACTCGTTAGGGACCCCGCATGCGCATTTCATCGGCCACCATCAACGATCAGGCAGTCGCGGCGATTCTTGCGCAGCAGAGCCGGCTTGCACGGACCCAGAACGAGCTGGCCACTGGCAAGCGCGTCCAGACGCCCGCCGATGATCCTGCTGCGGCAACGGCGATCGCCCGGCTGCAGCGTTCGCTGGTTGCGGATGTTCAGTATGCCGGCAACGCGGCGATGGCGACCAACCGGCTGAGCTTCTCGGAACAAGCCCTGACTGCGGCGGGCAATGCGCTGCAGCGACTGCAGGAGCTTGCCGTGCAGGCCAATTCCAGCACGCTCGACCAGCCAACGCGGCGCAGTCTCGCCGCCGAGATGCGCAGCCGCGCAGATGAACTCATTGATATCGCCAATCGCCAGGATGCCAGTGGCGACCATCTTTTCTCCGGTTTGCGCGCGGGGCTGCAACCGTTCTCGCGGGATGCAACGGCGGCCGTGACTTACCAGGGCGACGCGGCGTCGCGGGCGGTCAAGATCAGCGCGACTCAACGCGTCGTTGATGGCCATTCGGGCGCTGAGGTTTTCATGAACCTGCGCGGCGGCAATGGCAGCTTCGTGACGGCTGCGGCGGCCACGAACAATGGTGCGGCCAGAATCGATATCGGCAGCGTCGTTGCGCTGGCGGCCTGGAGCGCAGCGGCAGGCAGTTACTCGATCAACTTTGTCACCCCAGGCAGCTATGAGGTGCGCGACAGCGCCAATACCCTCGTCGTTGCCGCTAGCTACGTGCAAGGCACGGCGATCAACTTCAATGGCGCGCAGGTGACAATCTCTGGCGCCGCCGCTGCGGGAGATCAGTTCACTCTGGACGTGGCCACACGGCAGCCCATCTTTGCAACGATCGATCGCCTGATCGCTGCGGTCGAGGGGCCGGCCGGCACGCCGTCGGAGCGCGCACTGTTTGTCACCGAGATGAGTCGCGCGATCAATGACCTGGGGCGGAGCAACGACCACCTTCTCGGCATTCGTGCCGAGATCGGCGCGCGTCTGTCCACGATCGACAATGGCGACCAGGCCAGGGCCGATGCGCGTTTCGAGCTCGAGCGCACGCTGTCGGAGTTGCAGGATGTCGATTACGCGGAGGCCGTCAGCCGGATGAACCTGCAACTGGCGGGCTTGCAGGCGGCGCAGCAGTCTTACACGCGGATCTCGCAGCTGTCGCTGTTCAACTATCTCTGAGCGCACTCGTGACCAAGGTCTCAGTTCAGCGACAGGCTGCAATCAAGGCTAAAGCGCAGCAGTCAGGGACCGATACAGACCTCGGAGAGCGGTGCTGGTTGTTCAGCACCGACGAACTAAACCGCGAGGCTCCTGTGACACGGGAGCAGCTCACAGCTTAAGGAGTTTGTAAATGTCCCAGGTCATCAACACCAACGTGATGTCGCTGAATGCCCAGCGCAACCTGTCCAGTTCGGGCAGTTCGCTGGCGACGGCGCTGCAGCGCTTGTCCTCTGGTCTGCGCATCAACAGCGCCAAGGACGACGCCGCCGGCCTCGCGATCAGCGAGCGCTTCACGACGCAGATCCGCGGTCTCAACCAGGCCGTCCGCAACGCCAACGACGGCATCTCGCTGTCGCAGGTCGCTGAAGGTTCGCTGCAGGAAGTCACCAACAATCTGCAGCGTATCCGTGAGCTGGCCGTGCAGGCGCGCAACGCCACCAACAGCGTCAGCGACCGTGCGGCTGCCGATGCCGAAGTTCAGCAGTTGAAGTCGGAAATCGGCCGCGTGGCTTCCCAGTCGAGCTTCAACGGCGTCAAACTGCTCGATGGCAGCTTTACGTCGCAGGTGTTCCAGGTCGGCGCAAACGCTGGCGAAATCATCTCGATCGAGTCGATTGCTGACTCGCGAACTGCGAGCCTCGGCACGCGCAACGCGGCCTCGGTCACCGGTGCTGCCGCTACGGCATTCACCGCAGTCACAGCCGGCGATCTCACGATCAACGCTGTGGCGGTCGGCGCGGTTGCGCTCGATGTCGATGCTGCCACTCGTGCCACTGGCTTGATCGAAGCGATCAATGCGGTGGCCACACAGTCTGGTGTGATCGCCTATGCGGCTTCTGCCACGACTGTTCAGCTGGTTGGCGAGGCAGATATAGTGGTGGCCTTCGCCGGTGCTTCGGCGTCCGCAGCCACGACGGGTCTGACTGCCGCCACGACGGCCGCAACCGTTGCGACCGGCTTTGCGACAGCGTCGGTGACGAGTGTGCTGGGTGCCGATACCGCGATCAAGCAGATGGACGCGGCGCTCAACGCCGTGAACACCGCGCGCGCCAACCTGGGTGCCATTCAGAACCGCTTCACTTCGGTGGTCGCGAACCTGAACACGACAACCGAGAATCTCAGCGCTTCACGAAGCCGCATCCTCGATGCCGACTTCGCCGCTGAGACGGCCGCGCTGACTCGTGCGCAGATCCTGCAGCAGGCAGGTGTAGCGATTCTGGCCCAGGCCAACGCTGTGCCGCAGAACGTGCTGTCACTGCTGCGGTAATGACCGGGTGAGCTTTTGATCCGGAATCTCCGGATGGGCGACGATCAGCGGGCGGCGGCTCTCCTCGGGGGCCGCCGCTCGTCTGCTGTCTGAGGTATTTCGATGGATATTCGAATTGCCCGTATGCAGAACATCGCGCAAAGAGGCGATGAAGTCGTCACGCGGGCGGCAGCCAGTCAGGCGCCTGCTTCGGTCGAGCCATCCAACGGCGTCGATGCCGAAAGATCGGTTCCGAATGATACTGCGCAGGTTCGAGAGGTAGCTCGACAGCTCGAAGGCTGGCTGCAGCAATCCTCTCGTTCGCTGCAGTTCACGGTGGACGAGTCCAGTGGTCGCGTCGTCATTACCGTTCAGGATGCAGCGACGCGGGAAACGATCCGCCAGATTCCAAGTGAAGAGGTGTTGCGGCTTGCCAGAAGCCTGGAGCGCTCCGCCAGTTCGCCCGCCGCACTAGTCGATCAGAGGGTCTGATTCATGCCAGTCATTCAATCGCCGGGAATCAGCTCTGGCATCGACATCAACGGCCTGGTGCAGCAGCTGGTGGCTGCGGAGCGCGGTCCTGGAGAGCAGCGCATCGCGCGCAACCAGTCGCGGATCGATACACAAATTTCCGCGCTGGCGACGTTGCGCGCCGGGCTCTCGACGCTCGCCAGCTCGCTGACCAATCTCCGAACGGTGCAGGTATTCCAGGCGCGTCGCGCGGACAGCGGCGATGCCGAGGTCTTTACCGCCACCGCCACAGCCAGTGCCGCGGCTGGTTCGTATACCGTTGAGGTGTTGGCGCGGGCCAGTGCGCAGAAGCTGGCTTCGGCCGCATTCAGCGGAGGCTCGAGTACGGTGGTCGGGGATGGTCTGCTCTCGATCAGCGTCGGCGGCAATGCATTTGAAGTCGAGATTGCGCCGGGCGACAATACGTTGACTGCGATTCGCGATGCGATCAACGGTGCCGCAGACAATACGGGTGTCTCTGCCACGCTGATCAATGGTGTTGCGGGCACCCAGCTCGTGCTGACGGCACGACAATCGGGTGAGGCGAATGTCCTGCGCGTGACGACCAGTGGCGGCAACGGTGGATTGAGCGCCCTTGTGTATGATCCCGGTACGACAACCAATCTCAGTCAGATCACTGCCGCGGCCGACGCGCAGCTACGCATCGATGGATTCGAGGTGCGTAGCGCAAGCAATCTGGTAGAAGGCGCGCTGGACGGCGTCTCGCTGAACCTGGTCGCCGCGCAGCCCGGGACCGTGCTGAGCTTGAATGTCGCCAACGACACCAAGCAGGTCCAGGACCGCCTCAAGAAATTCGTCACCGACTTCAACGCAAGCGCGCTGTCGATCGCGCAACTGCGTCGCTACAACCCGGCTACCCGTGAGGCAGGCCCGCTGCTCGGCGACGCGCAACTTCGCTCGATCGAGTCCGGCATGCGTGGCGACATCAGCTCGCGGGTGGCCACCGCAACACCTCCCTACGACACCCTCGCATCGATTGGAATCACCACGTCAGCCAGTGGCACACTGGTGGTCAATGACGCCAAACTGACGGCGGCATTGACGACGAACTTCGACGCGGTCGGCCAGTTGCTCGGTTCGGCAGAAGGCGTTGCCGCGCGACTGTACTCGCGAGTCGATGAAGCGGTTAAGTCGCAGTCAGCGATTGCCGGGCGAACCGAAAGCCTGCAGAGCCGCAAGCGAGCGCTGGAAACCGACCGGCAAGCACTCGATCGCCGCATGGTGGCGCTCGAAGCCCGCTATCGGGCCCAGTTCACCGCGATGGATCAGCTGCTTTCCCAGCTGCAGACGACGGGCAGCTTCCTGACGCAGCAGCTCAGCCGCTGAGCTTTGTAGATCGACTCAAGATCCGCCGGACAGCGCCGTTAAATCAGGTGCAGGCAGTTTGCCAACGGAGTCGATCGATGTCCTACGGAACGCGCTCATCGATGATGTCGTCCTACCAGACGGTCGTGACCCATGGCGGCGTGGCGGCGTCAGATCCGCACCAGCTGATCGTCATGCTGATGGACGGTGTGCTGGAGCGACTGGCGCAGGCGCGCGGCAGCGCGGAGCGCGGCGCCCTCGCGGAGCGCGGCCAGCATTTGCATCGGGCCGTGTCGATCATCGACGAGCTGCGCAACAGCCTCGACTTGTCGCAGGGAGATATCGCGACCAATCTCGACGGTCTCTACGAATACATGTGCCGGCAGTTGCTCAGCGTCGGGCCGGGCAACGCCGTTCAAACGATCGATGCCGTGGCAGGACTGATGCGCGAGATTCGCGCCGCCTGGCTTGCGCTGCCACAGGCGGTTCGTGCGACACCCCGGAGCGGGCCATGAGTCGTGCCGCAGCCATCGTGCTGGCCTCCGAGCAGCTGGTGATCGCCGCACGCGACGGGAACTGGTCAGGGATCCCGCCGCTGTTGCTGGCGCGCCGTGTGCTGCTCAATGCCCTGGAGCGCGAGATGCCTGCAGCCGGCGATGGCTCTACACTGCAGGCGATGCGCGCGGCAGTTCTGGAATCGGATCGGGTCTTTGCTACTCTCGACAGGGCTGCAGTCTGAGTAGCGCTTTGGGTGCCTGAGATGGGCGATTTCACGGACACGGTGATCCTGGAGCAGGAGCTCGCTTACGCGGACGTGCTGCCGGTGGCGTTCCGCGTGCTGAAGCAACCTCTGGATGCAGAAACCCGCGCCAGCATCGCCGAAGCGAATCTGCGTATTCTGCAGGCCTTCACGGCGATGGAAGAAGGCAGTGCCGCCGAGTCGCTCGACGACGACCCGAATCGTTCTGCGGAGATCGGGCGCATCGATCAGAAGGTCAATCTTCTGCTGGAGATGGTCGGTGCGCTGGTTGCGGCCAGCCAGCGACGCCCGCCACCCCAACCGATCCGGTTCAACAAACTTGCGGCAAGCTGGCGGGTGAGGCCGCCGGCGCCACACGTCGGCTCAGCCGGGCTGCTTGAGATCTACCTGAAGGACTGGCTACCGCAACCCCTGCAGTTGATCGGTCGGGTCGCAGAGGCGTCCGCAGATGGGCTGCTACAGTTCCAGCTTGAGCAGCAGAGCGATGGCCTGACTGAACAGATCGAGCGTATGGTATTCCGTCGCCACCGGCGACAGATTGCCGGCGCGCGAGCACAGCGACGTGCGGGTGCAGACGCGGTTTGACCAGGTAAACCCTTATTTCTAGGGGATAATCTTATTTTTCGTGGCAACCCTGAAACGCTGCCAAGTGTGACGCGTTGCAGCCGGGTGCGAAGCAATACCGCGTGTCACGCGCAGAGTTTCAGTTTCGCGATTGGACAGAATCTCTCTCGGGGATCAAGGGAGATCGCGATCAATCATGTTGACGACGCAGAGCGCAGCAGTCATCGAACCGTCACCGCCGACACGCCTCCATGACGGTCCGGTCGGTTCCGCGATCCGTAGGGGCACGCGGCAGGCGCGTCTGCCCACGGGCAACTCGCCCGCCATTCGCGAAGCGATCCGATTGCTCGGTCACGTTGCCGCCCACGATTCAAATGTTCTGATCCTTGGTGAGTCGGGTACGGGCAAGGAAGTCATGGCCCGTGCGATTCACGACAGCAGCCGCAGGGCTGATGGTCCGTTTGTTGCCGTCAATTGCGGTGCGATTCCACCGGATCTGCTCGAAAGCGAGCTGTTCGGACACGAGAAGGGCGCGTTCACTGGAGCCTACGCCGCGCGGAAAGGGCGCTTCGAGATTGCCGACGGGGGCACGCTGTTCCTCGATGAGATCGGCGACATGAGCTTGCCGATGCAGGTCAAGTTGTTGCGGGTGCTGCAGGAGCGGGTGTTCGAACGTGTCGGCAGTCATCATGCCTTGACCGCAAACGTGCGGATCATTGCGGCAACGCACCGCAATCTGGAAGAAGCGATCCTGAATGGCCAGTTCCGCGGCGATCTCTACTACCGACTCAACGTCTTTCCCATCGAGATGCCGGCGTTGCGCGAGCGGGAGTCTGACCTCGCGCTGCTGATCGAGCAGTTTCTGCGTGATGGCGAAGCTGCTGGTAGATTGCGCGTGGAATTTACAGCGGCTGCAATGCTGATGCTTCGTCAGTACGAGTGGCCGGGTAACGTCCGCGAGTTGGCCAATTTCGTCGAGAGGATCACCATCCTGTTTGGCGGGCGGATGGTGGACCGTGCCGATCTGCCGCCGCGCTATCGTGCTGGCGAGATTTCCGGCGATGCCCCGAACCTGCCCGAGGAACTCGACGAACGGCAGACGCTGCAGCTGCTGCACGCGGCGATCGAGCCCGCGCCGCTGATCGATCGCGCGACACTTCCAGATGCCGGAATGGATCTTCGTTCTCACTTGATCGAGATCGAGCTGTCTCTGATCAATCAGGCCCTGGAGCGGGCGTCCGGTACAGTTGCCCAGGCGGCGCGCTTGCTCGGCCTGCGGCGCACGACGCTGGTCGAGAAGCTGCGCAAGTTCGGCATCCAGGCGGATACCGCGTCGGAAGCTTGACGTGTTGCGACCTGGCCCCGCTAGGGAACGTGATCTGCGTCCCGCTAACGGCGCAACAAACCAGTCGGCACGGATCTTGCTCTGTTCTCTGGCATGAGTACGAATAACGCCTGCGTAGCGGCCGCGTCGACTTTTCCTGTCCCGCCGCCCGAACCGGTCGCGGTGGCGGAGAGTTCGCGTCGCCTGATTCAGCTTGCCCGCCGCGTGGCCGCCAGCAGCTGCACCGTGCTGATATCGGGCGAATCGGGCACCGGCAAGGAGGTGCTCGCTCAGTTCATTCATCGGCAGTCGCCGCGCGCCAGCAAGCCGTTCGTCGCGGTCAACTGTGCAGCGATTCCGGAAAACATGCTCGAAGCGATCCTGTTCGGCTATGAGCGCGGTGCTTTCACCGGCGCCCACGCGACCCACGCCGGCAAGTTCGAGCAGGCGCAGCACGGCACGCTGCTGCTCGACGAAATCAGCGAAATGCCGCTCCCGCTGCAGGCGAAGCTGCTGCGAGCGCTGCAGGAGAGCGAGGTTGAAAGGCTGGGTGCAAAGGGCACACTGCGGCTCGATGTCCGGGTCATTGCGACCACCAACCGCGTACTTCGCACTGCAGTCGCCGAGGGTCGGTTTCGCGAGGATCTGTACTACCGTCTGAACGTCTTTCCGATCGGGCTGGCGCCGCTGCGGCACCGTCCGGACGATATTCTTCCCATCGCGACGCAGATACTGGCGCGGCGCGTTGCGGCGGGCACGCCCATCCCCCCCCTGTCGGCATCGGCAGCGCAACGTCTGCAAGCTCATCGCTGGCCCGGCAATGCCCGCGAACTCGATAATGTACTGCAGCGTGCGCTGATTCTGTGCGACGGGCGTTTGATCGATGCCGAGCACATTCAGTTGGAAGCGCTGAATGAAGCTCCGTCGAACCCGGGATCGCTCCCTGCGCGGGCGTACCGGGCCAGCGATGCACAGGTCGATGCGCCGCTCGCGCAGTCGCTCAGGCATCTGGAGCGGGATCTGCTGGTCGAAGCTCTGCATGCGCCACACGCCAGTCGCGAAGCGCTTGCTTCACGACTTGGAATCAGTCCGCGCACCTTGCGCCACAAGCTGGCGCGACTGCGTGAAACAGGCGTCGATGTGCCGCTCGGCGGTGCCATATGAGTCAGCTCGCGATCGATCAGGTTCTGTCGCAGATCCGTGCTTTGCGCCTGGACGGGACGAGTCTGGCCAGACCACAACCGGCGGCCGACGAGTCGTCGAAGGTCAGCTTTGCTGCCGTGCTTAAAGGTGGGCTGGACCAGGTCAACGCGGCGCAACAGAAGTCGCGCGCGACGGTCACCGATTTCGAGATGGGCAAACCCGGCGTTGAATTGGCGCAGGCGATGATCGATATGCAGAAGGCCAGTGTCAGTTTTCGTGCCGCCGTGGAGGTGCGCAACAAGCTGGTCAGTGCCTATCAGGACATCATGAACATGCCCGTCTAGGGCGTTGCGGGGAGCGATGAATGGCTGACAGCGCGGGAACAACCATGATCAACCAAGGCATTCGGGCGGATCTGCGCCCGGTCCTGCTACTGGCCGGCATCGCCGCCGCCGTCGCGGTCGGTGTGGGCGTTGTAATGTGGTCGCAGAAGCCGGCCTACAACCTGCTGTTTGCGGAGCTTGCGTCGGCCGATGCAGCCAGCATGACTCAATCCCTGTCCGCAGGCGGTATTCCTTACCGGATCGAACCGTCGGGTGCGCTGACGGTTCCGGCGGATCGGGTCTCCGACGCGCGTTTGCTGCTGGCCGGGCAGGGTTTGCCGGCCGCTGATGGTTTTGCGAGCATCGGCAAGGACGCCGGGTTTGGAGTCAGCCAGTTCATGGAAACGGCGCGCTACCAGCACGCCCTGGAAGCCGAGCTCAGTCGAACCGTAGCCAACCTGCAACAGGTGGAAGCCGCACGGGTGCATATCGCAACGCCGCGCAACTCCAGCTTCGTGCGGGATCGTGTCGCGGCGAGCGCCAGTGTCTTCGTTCGGGTGCGACCCGGACGACGACTCTCGGCTGAGCATGTCACCTCAATCGTGAATCTGATCGCCTCAAGCGTTCCCGAGCTGCAGTCCGACAAGGTGACTGTGATCGATCAGCAGGGACGACTCCTGTCGTCGCCCAAGGGTCGCGACGCGGCGGCCGAGCGCGATCAGCAACTTGAGTTCGTCCGTGCAGCGGAGGAGAGCTACTCGCAACGCATCGAGAAGTTGCTGACGCCACTGGTGGGTGCAGGTCGCGTCCGAGCCGAAGTCAGCGCGCAGTTCGACATGAGCGCAACGGAAGAGGCGCGCGAACAGTTCCGGCCCCAGAGCCAGATCGTGCGCAGCGAGCGTTTGGCCGACAACCAGGCGGGACCAGGTGGTGCTGCTGGTGGCGTGCCTGGTGCGCTGACCAACCAACCCCCGGAGGCGGGTGTGGTGCAGCCGCCCGGCGCTCAACCCGTGCCGAGTGGGGATCCGCTGGCGGCCGTCGACGGGGGATCGAGCAACTCCTCCCGCGAGGTGACCCGCAACTACGAGATCGACCGGACGCTCGCCTACTCGCGGCAGGCCGGGGGCCGACTGCAGCGACTGAGTGTGGCCGTGCTGCTCGACAACGTACGTGCCATTGATGCGGAAGGTCAGGTGACGGAGACACCTTTGACCGCCGAACAGCTCGAGCGCATCACCGCGCTGGTCAAGGATGCAGTGGGCTTCGATACGGCGCGCGGGGACAGCGTCAATGTCGTCAACGCCGCCTGGAAGAGCGATCTTCTGCCAGGCGCCGACGAGCTGCTGACCGTGCCGGTTTGGGAGCGTCCATGGGTGCAGAATCTGGTGCGAGTTTTCGCTGGACTGATCATCGCGCTGGTGCTCGTGTTCGTTGTGCTCAAGCCAATGCTGCGGCAGTTGCTGACGATGCAACGCACGGCACTGGCTGGCGCTCTGCCGGCCGGAAGCGCAGGCGGCGGCAACGCCGTTGCGCCGGGCAACGCCGCGCTCGCTTACGAACAGCAGGTCGCGCAGGCACGAACTCTGGTCGCGCAGGATCCGGCGCGCGTCGCGCAGGTGGTCAAGACCTGGGTCTCCAAGGATGAGTGAGCCGGCATTAATTCCTTCCGGGCTCGCCTGGATGCCACCCGCGGCGCGCGGGCAGGTCGTTGCCGGGAGGGGCCGGACGCATAGCGTTGCGGCCATCACCGCGCCCGATCGCGAAGCTTTCCGGCAGGGATTCGAACAGGGCCGCAGGGAAGGCCTCGAGTCTGCCGCGATCGAAACACGTGAGCGTGAGTGGAGTGCGCTGGTGCAGACCTTTACGCAGATCTGTGACGAGCTGGCCCGTCCCTTGGCGCATGTCGACGACGAGACCGAGCAACAGCTGGTTCGGCTGGCCGTGGCGATCGGCGCGCAGCTGGCGCGCCGGGAGCTGGTTGCCGATCCCGCGCTGCTGCTCCCGCTGATCCGTGAAGGCATCCAGGCGCTGCCGATCAACTCACGGCAGGTGCGGGTGATTTTGCATCCGACCGATGCCGCAGCGATCCGCGAACGCATCGCGCTGCCGACCGAGGAAAGAGCGTGGACTCTGGTGGATGACCCGGCGATGAGCCGCGGTGGCTGTCGAATCCTGACCGAAGTGTCGCTGATCGATGCACGACTCGAAACGCGGGTGGCAGCAACTCTCGGCGCACTGCTCGGGGATGATCGCAACGGAAACCGGGCGCCGGCATGAGTCGCCGGAACGCGAGCCGCCTGCGCCTGCCGCAGTTGGCCGACAGGCTCGGTCGACGTCTTGAACTTGTCAGATCGGTCGCGCCGGTGGTGCAGGGGCAGCTGACGCGCATCGTGGGTTTGACGCTTGAGGCGAGTGGTTGTCGCGCGGCTCTCGGCGATCGCTGCGAGATCCTGAATTCCTCCGGCGCGCGAATCGAGGCCGAGGTCGTCGGCTTCGCTGGCGAACGCGTATTTCTGATGCCGACCGGTGACCTGTCCGGCATCGAACCCGCTGCACCCGTCGTGCCGCTGCGGCGCAGCGGATCCGTACCTGTTGGCGAGGCGATGCTGGGTCGCGTGCTCGATGCCGCAGGTCAGCCACTCGATGACTTGGGCGAGCTGTGCTGCGACGCGCAGACTTCATTGCTCGCTGCACCCATCAATCCCCTGCGGCGGCAGTTGATCCATGAACCGCTGGATGTCGGCGTTCGCGCAATCAACTCCCTGCTCTCCATTGGCCGCGGGCAGCGTGTTGGCCTGTTCGCCGGAAGTGGCGTTGGCAAGAGCGTGCTGCTTGGCATGATGGCGCGCTACACGAATGCCGACGTCATCGTCGTCGGCCTGATCGGTGAGCGAGGACGGGAAGTCAAAGAATTCGTCGATCGCATTCTGGGTGCAGCCGATCGGCACCGCGCCGTGGTGGTGGCAGCACCCGCGGATACGCCACCTCTGATGCGATTGCATGGCGCCTGGCTCGCCACAGCCATTGCCGAGCATTTCAGGGACCAGGGGAAGTCGGTGTTGCTGCTGATGGACTCGCTGACACGCTTTGCCCAGGCGCAGCGCGAGATCGCTCTGGCTGTCGGCGAGGCACCGGCCACCAAGGGCTATCCGCCATCTGTGTTTGCGCGATTGCCGCAACTCGTGGAACGAGCGGGCTATGGCACACGGGGTAGCGGCTCGATCACCGCGTTCTACACAGTGCTGACCGAAGGCGACGATCTGCAGGACCCGATCGCGGATTCCGCGCGGGCGATTCTGGACGGGCATATCGTTCTGTCGAGGCGACTGGCCGAAGCGGGACACTTCCCGGCAATAGATGTCGAGGCCTCGATCAGTCGCGTGATGCACGAGATCGTGCCGCCAGCGCACACGGAGTTGGCGCGGCGGATGCGTCAGGTTCTGTCGACCTACAACCAGGCGCGGGAGCTGGTCGCATTCGGTGCCTGGAAGCGCGGTGCCAATCCAGCGCTGGACCGGGTCGTTGATCTGTGGCCGAAGGTCGAGGCGCTGCTGCGCCAGGATTGGCACCAAAGAGCCGGCTTCACCGCCAGTGTTGCCGCCCTTGAGAGCGCACTGCATTGCGAAGCGCCTGCGCTGGGTTTGGGTGACACATGAAACGGGCGGCACGTCTCGACCATCTGCGCGGCGAGTCGGAGGCGCAGCGCAAACTGTACCGCGAGCAGGTGCTGCAGGCACAGCAGCGCACAGAGTCCGCAGCGCAGCGTCTGCAGGAACTGCGCCGCTATCGGAACGAGTACGTCGTGGCCTTCGATGCCCGGTTGTCGGAGGGTATGCGTGGGGCCGGATTCCGCGACTATCAGGCGTTCCTTGCCAGACTGGATACCGCGATCGCGCAGCAATCCACCTTGCTGCGCCGCGCCGAAACCGATCTTGAGCATGAGCGCGAGCGGCTGCGAGAGGCGGCCATCCAGGTCAAGTCGCTCGAGAGTATCGCGCAGCGTTGGTGCCGCGAGGACGATCTGATCGCGCAGCGCGCCGAACAGAAGAACACCGACGAGGATGCAATGCGCGCTCTGCAGCAGCGAGCGGTGTCGCGGCAATGATGGCCGGGCTTACGACCGGCTTGCAGCTGGGCGCGACGGAGTCCGCCGATTCCTTCACGACCAACCCAGGCGTAGATGAACCAAGTCTGTTCGCAGGGCTGCTCGCCCCACAGCGCCCGATTGAGGCGCTGCACTCTGTCGGGGTTGAAGCGCGCGCCGATAGTTCTGCTCCGACCGAGCCCGCCTCGCCATCGGCCGCGGATCCCTTCTCGTGGATGGCAATGTGGCAGGCGGCTGCTGCCCCCGCGAGTAGCTCCGGCGGCATCGAAGTCAGGGCGGTTGAGGGCGAGGTGCAACGCCCGGTTCAGCCGGCGCTGCCTGCACTGACAAGCGGATCACCGGAGACGCCGGACGCCGGAGCTGAAGCTGCGGTTGATCGCAGGCTCAGTGTCGAACTGCGCCGAGACCTCGTCAGAGCCCCGGACACGCCTCTGACCCCGACTATGGTCGCTGGGCTTGCAGAGCAGTCGAGCGATGCGAACGATGTCAACGAAGCAGGAGCTCGTGTGCCGTCGTCGAATGGTAGCCCGCAATGGTTTGCCGATGGACCCAGTCTGCGCAGCGCCGTCAATGTGGCGCAGTCTCCGCTGGTTACGCTGCCGCTCAGGGTGCCCGTGGGTCAGGCAGCCTGGAGCGATGATTTCACCGCGCAGATCAGCTCGCTCGTGCAGCGCGGCGAGCAACTCGCGGTACTGCGGGTCGTCCCTGAACACCTCGGGCCGATCGAGGTGCGCATTGAAATGGAAGACTCCACGGCCAAGCTGTGGTTCGGCGCGCCCCAGGCGGAAACGCGAGCGGCGATCGAAAGCGCAGTATCCAGGCTGCGTGAGCTGTTCAGCCATTCCGGTCTCACTCTCGGTGGATTCAACGTCGCCTCCCACACGCCGCGCGATCCGTCGCCGCGCGAGCGCGGCGAACGCAGTGAAATGCGCTCCTCGGTGGGCCCTGTCGCGGCGAGCACGGTCTCGTCTGTTTCCATCAGCCGTCAAGGTCTCGTCGACTACTACGTCTGAGCGTCTGGCGGTTGCGCCAGCCGACCGGCGGTTGGAACTGCGCAGCGTGACGGGTTTCTCGATTTCTCTGTTGGTACTGGGCTGGCACGCGGCTTGCTCTGTTCTGCGCTGAGCGCACTTGGCGCTGACGCAGAGTAAGCCGATGAACGACACAGTCGCCCCTGAAGACGCGACCGAAGACAGTCCGAAGGCAGGCAAGAAGGGCCTGATCATCGTGATTGCGCTCGGTGTTGTGCTGCTCGCCGGTGGTGGCGGGGGGATTTGGTTCTGGAATAGTCGCCAGGCAAGCCCGGAAGTTGCTGGCACCAAGGTCAAGCCCAGCGCACCACTGCAGTTCCATGCGCTGGATCCGGCCTTCGTGGTGAATTTCCAGGGCTCCGGTGGTGCCCGCTTTCTGCAGCTGGAGGTCCGAGTCGCGAGCCGCGAGGGCGAGACCATTGCGCTGCTGAAAGCCAATGATCCGGTCATCCGCAACGACCTGCTGATGCTTTTCGGCGTGCAGAATCAAGCTGCCCTGTCAGACGTTGCCGGCAAGGAGCAGCTTCGCGAACAGACGCTGACAGCGGTGCGCGGTGTGGTCGAACGCGAAGGCGGGAAAGGCGATTCGGTCGAATCCGTGCTGTTCACCAGCTTCGTGATGCAGTGACATGAGCGATCCGCGACAAGCTGAGGCCGACGCGGGAGTTGCCGTCGTGGAGCCGCCGATGGTCGTTGCGCGCGAACAGGGTCTGCGCGAAGTGAACCTGGACGTGATTCTCGATGTGCCCGTCACGCTGTCAATGGAGGTCGGTCGGACTCGCATCCCGATCCGAAACCTGCTCCAGCTCAACCAGGGTTCCGTCGTGGAACTGGAGCGCGCAGCTGGAGAGCCACTCGACGTCTACGTCAATGGCACCCTGATCGCTCACGGTGAGGTCGTTGTTGTCAACGACAAGTTCGGCGTGAGGTTGACCGACGTCGTAAGCCCTGCCGAGCGCATTCGCAAACTCAAGTAGCATGAACACATCCCTTCTCAGAATCGCCGCGCCGTCGGTTCCTGATCGCATGTTTGCCTCGCCTGAGTTGACCGGTGCGGCGGGCGCACCGGGCATCGGCAGCCTCACCGAAGTGCTGGTTTCGCTGGCTGTGGTCCTTGCGGTGATCTTTGTCGTGGCGGCCATCATCCGACGCATGCGTGGCTTTACGGCGGGCGCGGCAGCGCGGATTCGCGTGCTGGGCGAACTGTCGCTGGGGCCCAAGGAACGCGCGGTACTGATAGACACCGGGTCCGTGCAGATGCTGATCGGCGTCGCACCGGGTCGGGTCTCGACGTTGCACGTGTTTGCTCCGGGTTCGTTACCGCTCGATTCTCCATCGGCTTCGACCCATGCAGCTGCCACTGCTTCGCCGGCCATGTTCCGCGAGCTGATGCAACGTTTCGGGGGTGCGCGGTGATCGGGCGGCCGCTGGTTGCGCTGGCGATCGGGTCATTTTTGCCGGTGCTGGCTGCGGCAGCGGAGGCGGCGCAGGGTATCCCGGGCATCCCGGCGTTGACCGTAACGACCGGTGCGGGAGGCGCTCAGTCGTACTCGCTGACCCTGCAGGTCCTGTTGCTGATGACAGCGCTGACCCTGTTGCCAGCGGTGCTGTTGATGATGACTGCCTTTACCCGCATCGTGATCGTACTGGGCATCCTGCGTCAGGCGCTGGGTGCCGGTCAGACACCGCCCAATCAAGTGCTGCTGGGACTCGCGCTCTTCCTGACCTTCTTTGTCATGGCGCCGGTGTTCGAGAAATTGAACGTCGAAGTGCTGCAGCCGTACTCGAACGGGCAGATCGAATCCGCCGAAGCCCTGTCGCGCGCGCTACCGCCCATGAAGCAGTTCATGCTCGATCAGACGCGTGAGGCGGACATCGCCACTTTCGTGCGGATCTCGGGCGGCAGCGGATTCGCGAGTCCCGAGGAAGTGCCTCTGTCGATCCTCGTTCCTGCCTTCGTGACCAGCGAGCTGAAGACGGCGTTCCTGATCGGCTTCCTGCTGTTCATTCCCTTCGTGATCATCGACCTGGTGGTGGCCAGCGTCCTGATGTCGATGGGCATGATGATGCTGTCACCGATCCTGATCTCCCTGCCTTTCAAGCTGATGCTGTTCGTGCTGATCGACGGCTGGTCGCTGGTCATGGGCACGCTGGCGGGGAGCTTCTTCCGATGAGCCCGGAGATGGTCATTGCCATCGGCAAGCACGCCCTCGAAACGATGCTGCTGCTTGCGGCACCGCTGCTGCTCGTGGCCTTGATGGTTGGATTGCTGGTGGGTGTCTTCCAGGCCGCAACACAAATCAATGAGATGACGCTGTCATTCATTCCGAAGGTTGTGGCGATGGCGATCACCATGGTGATCGCCGGCCCGTGGATGCTGAAAGTCATCGTCAGCTACACGCGCGATCTGTTCGAAAGCATACCGACGCTGATTCACTGACGCCGCCATGCTGACCCTGACAGAAGCGCAATTGAACGCCTGGCTCGTCGCGTACTTCTGGCCGTTCGTGCGAATCGCCGGTTGTCTGATGGTCGCTCCCGTGTTCGGTGCGCGTTTCGTGCCAGCGAGACTCCGCATCGGTCTTGCGTGTGCCATCACGCTACTGGCGGCGCCACTGCTGCCGGCGCCACCAGACGTGCCGCTATTCTCGGTGCCCGGCATCCTGATCACGATTCAACAGTTGATCATCGGTGTGGCGATCGGCTTCGTGCTGCAGCTGGTTTTCGATGCGGTCGGCCTTGGCGGACAGCTGCTGGCCAACAGCATGGGGCTTTCTTTCGCGTTCAACGTCGATCCGATGCGCGGTGCTTCCACGGCGGCTGTGGGGCAGTTCTACATGCTGCTGACAATCATGACCTTCGTCGCATTGAACGGGCATCTTGCGCTGATCGAAGCGCTGGTTCGCGGCTTCCAGACATTGCCGATCGGTGCAGGCGGGCTGGGTGTAGCCGGCATCTGGAGTGTGGTGGCCTTTGGGTCGCATCTGTTCGAGGGGGCGGTAGCCGTTGCGCTGCCGGGCATGACCGCCCTGATGATCGTCAATCTGGCATTCGGTGTCATGAGCCGCGCGGCACCGGCACTGAACCTGTTTGGCGTGGGTTTCCCGATCATCCTCGCGTTCGGTCTCGTGATCGTCTTCTTCGGGCTACCCGGTGTGCAGGCGCAGTTCATGCGTCTGGTTGGCGACGGGTTCGATTTTCTGTTCGAACTGCAGGGAGGCAGCGCGGCGAGCGCGCCGTAGTACAGTATGTCAGACGAAGACAAAAGCCAGAAAACAGAGCAACCGACCCCGAAGCGACTCGACGAAGCCCGCAAGAAGGGCAACGTCGCGCGCTCGCCGGAGCTTGCAGCCGCAGCGGTGACGCTGGCGGCAGGCGGCACGATGGTGCTGTTTGGCGGATCTTTTGGCGCGCAGCTCGGCGCAATGATGGCCGACGGCCTGTCGATCACGCGCGCCGAACTTGCCGATCCGTTGGGCGGTATCGGGATCTTTCGCGACCTGATGCTCTGGTCACTGATGGCGACGGCGCCGGTGCTCGCGGTGACGTTCCTGGTTGCGCTGGTCGCACCCATGTCACTGGGTGGCTGGAACTTCAGCGCCGAGGCGCTGACTCCGAAACTGGAGCGAATCAGCCCGCTGGCCGGCTTCAAGCGCATGTTCTCGATTCGCAGTCTCGTTGAGCTGTGCAAGTCAGTGGCCAAATTCGCACTGGTGGCGATCGCCGCCATCATTGTGCTGTGGAGCCAGGCGGCCACGCTCGAAGGGCTGGCCAGTGAGTCGGTGCGCGGCGGCATTGGGCATGCGCTGCAGATCACCGGAGTGGCGCTGCTGATCATGACGATGGCGCTGGTGCTGATTGCGGTGGTCGATGTTCCCTACCAGCTCTGGTCGCACAAGCGGGAGCTCAAGATGAGCCTGGAAGAAGTGCGACGGGAACTGCGCGAGAGTGAAGGCGCGCCGGAGATCCGGGCGCGGGTCCAGAGCATCCAGCAGCAGATGGCCCAGCGCCGGATGATGCAGGACGTGCCAACGGCGACGGTCGTCATCACCAACCCCCAGCACTATGCCGTTGCATTGCGCTACGACGAGGCGCGATCGCGGGCGCCGATCGTGGTTGCCAAGGGTGCCGATGAGGTGGCGGCAAAAATTCGCGAACTGGCCACCGAGCATCGGGTGCCACTGGTGGAAGCACCGCCGCTGGCGCGGGTGCTGTTCCGCGCCGTCGATATCGGGACCGAGATCCCGTCGGCGCTGTACATGGCAGTGGCGCAGATTCTCAGTTACGTCATTCAGCTGCGCACCGCCGTGCAATCGGGCGTGGAACCGCCCGAGAAGCCGGTCGTTGATCCTGAGATCGAGCAGCTTGACCGGCAGAGGCTGAGCTGAGATGGCAGACGCAATCACTACGAACGAGACCTTCAACCTGCGCGCGGCCATGACCCGCGGCCTGGGCGCACCTATCGGTGTGCTCGCGCTGCTGGCCATGGTGGTGTTGCCTCTGCCACCGCTGGCGCTCGATGTGCTGTTCACGTTCAACATTGCGCTTTCGCTGATGATCGTGATCGCGGTCTTTTCGGTGCGCCGGCCACTCGAGTTCGCGATCTTTCCAACGGTGCTGCTGATCGCAACACTGTTTCGACTGGCACTGAACGTTGCCTCGACGCGGGTCGTGCTGCTGAATGGTCACAACGGCACTGCGTCCGCCGGCCAGGTCATTGAGTCCTTCGGCGAGTTCGTGATCGGCGGCAACTACGCCGTCGGACTCGTAGTCTTCGTGATCCTGACGATCATCAACTTCGTTGTCGTGACCAAAGGTGCAGGCCGCATCTCCGAAGTCAGCGCACGTTTCACGCTCGATTCGATGCCCGGCAAGCAGATGGCCATCGATGCGGATCTGAACGCGGGCCTGATCACCCAGGACGAGGCGCGCCTGCGCCGGGCAGAGGTGCGTTCCGAAGCCGACTTCTATGGCTCGATGGATGGTGCCAGCAAGTTCGTGCGGGGTGATGCCATTGCCGGCATTCTCGTCGTGCTGATCAATCTGATCGGCGGCATCGCCATCGGATCGATGATGCACGATCTGCCGCTCGGCGATGCCGCACGCATCTATGCGCTGCTGACGATCGGCGACGGACTCGTGGCGCAGATTCCGGCGCTATTGCTGTCGACTGGCGTGGCCTTGATCGTGACGCGCATCTCGAAAGAGCAGGACTTTGGCGACGAGGTCAAACTGCAGTTGCTTGGCGACCCTCGCCTGCTCGCCACGGCAGCGGGTCTGCTCGCGGCCATGGGCGTGATTCCGGGAATGCCGAATCTGGCATTCCTGTCGATGGCGGCAGTGTGCGCTACCGCCGCCTGGCTGATTCATTCCAGTCGCACGCGAGCGGCGGCCACTTCAGTCGAGCCGGTGGCTGCCACGCCGACTGGACCACCTGCCGAGTTGTCCTGGGATGACGTGCAGACGGTCGATGTGCTGAGCCTGGAAGTGGGTTATCGGCTCGTCCCGCTGGTCGACAAGACCCATGGCGGGGACTTGCTGGCTCGCATTCGGGGCGTGCGTCGCAAGCTGTCCCAGGATCTCGGTTTTCTGATTCAGTCGGTGCACATCCGCGACAACCTCGAACTCGCCGCCAACGGCTACCGGATCAATCTTTCGGGCACGCCCGTCGGTGAAGGTTCGATCTATCCGGAACGGGAACTCGCGATCAATGGGGGTCGTGTGTACGGCCCGCTCAACGGTGTCGAGACCCGCGATCCGGCCTTCGGCATGGAGGCGGTCTGGATCGAGCCTTCCTTGCGCGACCACGCCCAGTCGCTGGGCTATACGGTTGTGGATCCGAGCACCGTGATTGCCACGCATTTCAGTCATGTGGTTCAGCAGCATGCCCATGAGTTGCTCGGACATGAAGAAGTGCAGCAGCTGCTGAATCACCTCGGCAAGTCCTCGCCGCGACTGGTCGAGGATCTGGTTCCCAAGGTGCTGCCGCTTGCAACGGTCGTCAGAGTCCTGCAGGGACTGCTGGCGGACCGCGTGCCGATCCGCAGCCTGCGTTCCATTCTCGAAACACTCGCCGAGCATGCGCCCCGCACCCAGGATGCGCAGCAACTGCAGTCTCAGGTAAGGATCGCGCTCGGTCGGCAGATCGTCCAGGAGCTGGCCGGCATCTCCGATGAATTGCCGGTGATCACGCTCGAGCCGGAGCTCGAGCAGCTCCTTGGCGCCAACGCGCAAGCGCAGTCTGTCACTCCTGGACTCGAACCAGGGCTCGCGGAGCGCCTGCAGCAGAAACTCGCGGAGGTTACCCAACGCCAAGAGTCAGCCGGCGAGAACGCCGTGTTGCTGGTGCCGCCCTTGCTGCGTCCGGTGCTGGCGCGATTTCTAAGAGCCGCTGTACCCACGCTGCGCGTGCTCGCGTGGAATGAGATTCCCGACAACCGGCGGGTTCGCTTGATTTCGACCGTCGGCAAGTAAGCCCAGAGGCATCCAATGAAGATCAAGAAATACGTGGCGCCTGACATACGCGAAGTGTTGCGGCAGATTCGCGCCGAGCAGGGGCCGGACGCGGTCATTCTGTCGACGGCAGGCGTCGGTGGGCAGGTCGAGGTGACGATCGCGATCGATCACGACTCGACCGAGATCAACGCGGCGCGACCCGACATGCCGATCCAGGCAGGGCATTCCGGCCGAAGTTTTACCGAAGTGCTGGCGCTGCAGGCAGCGACGCGTCCCGAAGCCTCGTCACCGGTGACAGCCGCAGAGTCAGATCGCGCGGTTGACGCGGAGCTGAGAACGATGCGCAGGATGCTTGAAACCCAGCTGGCAGCTTTGGCCTGGAATGACCTCGCGCGCCGCGCGCCGCTTGCGTGCGAAGTCATGCGTGAGCTGACCGAGTTTGGCTTTCAACGGGACCTGGTTGCAACAATTGCAGACGCGCTGCCAAGCAGCATCGATCTTTCCCGCGCCAGAGGCCTGGCACTGGCGCGACTCGCGGATTCTCTGATCGTGACGGGCGAGCGCTGGATGCAGTTGGGCGGGCGCATCGCGTTTGTCGGACCCGCCGGTGTTGGCAAGACATCGACTGTGGCGAAGATCGCTGCTCGCTGGGTCATGCGGTACGGTGCAGGCTCTCTCGCACTGATCAGCGCCGACTCATTGCGCTTCGGGGCCCAGGAGCAATTGGGGCAGCTTGCACGATTGCTCGGCTGTTCCATGCATGCGATTGAAGACTTCAGCGAGTTGCCGGCTGTCATCGAGCGCCTGCGCGAGCACCGGCTGATCCTGATCGACTCGCCGGGTTTTGGCGCACAGGATGTGCGGCTTGGGGAATGGGCCCGGTCGCTGGCCGCGTTGCCGGAGGCCGTCGAAGTAGCCCTGACGCTGAGCGCGAGTACCCAGAGCGGTGCAAGCGCCGAGGCGATGCGAGCTTACTCGTGCATGACACCCAGCTGTGCGGTGCTGACCAAGCTCGACGAATGTACGAGTTTGGGTGGTGTGCTGTCATGTCTGATCGCGGCGGCTCTGCCACTGGCGTATTGCAGCAATGGACAAAGCATCGCCGAGGATTTGCGGCCGGCACGCGCGGTGGATCTGATCGATCGAGCCGTGCAACTGGCCGAAAACCATGGCTCGGTCGCCGATGATGAGCTGCTGACGCGCCGCTTCGGCAAGGTGACCCATGCAGCGGCCTGAGCTTCGAAATTCCGGACTTCGTTTGCGGCAAGCGGCAAGTGCTCCAGTACGTGTCATTGCGGTGACGGGTGGCAAGGGCGGAGTCGGCAAGACGACGATTGCGGTCAACCTCGCTGCAGCAATGGTCGACCTCGGGCGCAGGCCGCTGCTGTTCGACGGCGATCTCGGACTGGCCAACGTCGATATTCTGTTGGGCCTGACTCCGCGCCATACGCTCGCCCACGTCATCCGCGGTGAACGGACTCTCGACGAGATTCTGGTCGACACGGGCCGTGGCTTCAGCGTCATTCCGGGCGGTGCAGGCGTCGCGGAACTGGCGCGTCTCGGGGAAGCCGAGCATGCCGGTCTGGTCCGCTCATTCAGTAGCCTGACCCATGATTTCGACACCCTGATCGTCGATACTGCGGCCGGCATCTCACCGTCCGTGCTGCACCTCGCCGCTGCTTCGCAACATGTTCTCGTGACGGTTTGCGACGATGCCGCGTCGTTGGCAGACGCTTACGCGCTGGTCAAGGTACTGAGTCGCAATCACGGCATCACCCGTTTTCACGTGGTTGCAAGCATGACCCGCCGGCCAGGTTCGGGGCGGAACTTGTTCGACACTCTCGAACGAGTGGCTGCTCGATTTCTCGACGTGAGGCTGGCTTATGCGGGCGAGATCCCGCAGGACGAGGCGTTGCGACGAGCTGTTCGAGACCAGCAACCGGTCGTTAGCGCCTATCCCTCCAGTCCCTCGGCGCGCGCGCTCAAGCTCGTCGCAGCAGCTGCCGATACATGGCAAGCGCCTGATGGCGCAAGCGGTCGGGTGGAGTTCTTTGCCGATCGGCTGGTGGGCAGCCGTTCCGTGAGGATGGAGCTCGTGCAATGACCGCCGCGAGGTCCTATGAATCCGCGGGTACGTCGAGGGCCCACGCGGACGACGGTTTGATTCTTCGGCATGCCGATCTGGTCAAGCGGATCGCTTACCACCTCGCTGGCCGTCTGCCACCGACCGTTGAGGTCGACGATCTGATTCAAGCCGGGATGATCGGACTTATCGAGGCTGCGTCGAACTTTAATTCGACCCGGGGAGCAAGCTTTGAGACGTATGCAGGGATCCGCATTCGCGGCGCAATGATCGATGCCTTGCGCAAGCTCGACTGGGCACCTCGTTCCGTTCGGAGCAAGGCACGGGATGTTGCTCGCGCGATTCGCGAAATCGAAAACGAAACCGGCCGGGAGGCACGGGATTCCGACATTGCCGAGCGGCTCGGTCTAGCCCTGGGTGACTATCACCGCATCGTGCAGAACGCTGCCAGTTGCCAACTCTCCAGTCTCGAGGACTCGCCTGCCGGCGAGTCGGTGGCCGCAGACGCCGACCCGTTTTCGGCAGCGGCCGATGAGGATTTTCGCGGCGCGCTGGCGGCTGCGATCAACCAGCTGCCGGAGCGCGAGCGGCTGGTCATGTCGCTGTACTACCGCGACGAGCTGAATCTGAAGGAGATAGGGTTGGTGCTGAAGGTCACGGAGTCACGAATCTGCCAGCTGCATGGACAAGCGCTGTCGCGACTGAAGGCGCGCCTGGCAGAGTGGCGCGGGCGGACAGACGAACTCGCCTGACAGCGAGAGGCTAACCATGCGCACGATGGATCTGCTGACAATCCTCGGCTTCCTGTTTGCGATCATCGCGATTGCGGTAGGTTCGGTCCTGAAAGGCGTGGGCTTGCAGGCACTGGTTTCGGGCGCTGCGTTCATGATCGTCGTGGTGGGCACTCTCGCCGCAATTATGGTCCACACGCCGCTCGCCGCATTTCGCCATGCCATGGGCATGATCAAGTGGATTGTTCGCCCGCCTGCGATGGACGGAGGACAGGTGGTGGTCAAAATGCTGTCGTGGAGCAGCACGGCCCGCAAGCAAGGTCTGCTCGGACTCGAAGGCGCGATCGATTCAGAGAGCGACGGTTTCCTGCGCTCAGGTTTGCAGCTGGTCGTGGACGGGACCGAGCCTGAGCTGATTCGAGCCATTCTCGAGATCGACCTGTCGGCCAGGGAGCGTACCGACTACGCCGGCGCCAAGGTGTTCGAAAGCATGGGCGTTTACGCGCCGACGCTGGGCATCATCGGTGCGGTGCTGGGCCTGATGGCGGTCATGCAGAATCTCGCTGAACCCGCCAAGCTCGGCTCGGGTATTGCCGCTGCCTTCACCGCGACGGTCTACGGAATCGGCCTTGCGAACCTGCTGTTCCTGCCCTGCGCCGCCAAGCTGAAGTCCCTGGTTGCCAATCAGTCCCATCTGCGGGAAATGATGATCGATGGCCTGGTCGCGATCGCCCAGGGCGACAATCCGCGCTCCATCGACGCGCGGTTGCGCGGCTACCTCGGCTGAGGTGCAGGTTTATGGCACGTCGCAGGCGAGTTGAGGAAAAAGAGAATCACGAGGCCTGGGCGATACCCTTTGCCGACCTGCTGACACTGCTGCTGGCGTTCTTCGTCGTGATGTACGCGATCTCTTCGGTCAATACGGGCAAGTACCGGGTCGTGTCTGACTCACTGAATTCGGCTTTCCGTGGCGCGGCGGCCGTAGCCGCTGAATCTTCGGAGATCGCCGTGGCGCCAGCCGAAGAGGAGCCAGCTGTACGGGTTCCGGCCATTGCGGCTCCTGCAGTCCAGACTGCCGCAGCAGCCGCCGACTCCGAAGCGCAGCGCGCCGAGATGGCAAGGATCGCAGCCGATATCGAACAGACGATGAGGAGCCTGATTGATGGCGGTCAGGTCGAGGTGCGGGCGATGCGTGACCGCGTCGAGATCGAAATGCGCAGCGACATCCTTTTCTCGAGCGGATCTGCAACGCTTGCCCGGGATGCCGAGAGCGCGATCTCCCAGCTTGCAGCAGTGCTGCGAATGCAGAGCAATTTCGTCCGCGTCGAAGGCCACACGGATGATCGGCCGATTCGGACCGCTCAATTCGCCAGCAACTGGGAGTTGTCCGCGGCGCGCGCTGCAACCGTGGTCCGCCTGTTCAGTGCTCAAGGCGTCGAGCCGTCGAGAATGGCGGTGTTGGGGCTGGGCGAGTTCCGGCCACTCGACTCGAACCGTGATCCAGTTGGCAGGGCGCGCAACCGGCGGGTGCTGGTCGTTGTTCTGGGAACCGAATCGATACCGCTGGTGCCCGAGGATTCGTGATTGGCATGGAACGTGCTTGTTAGCTCGGTGATCGCGGGACGGCTGAGTTGGGTGTCGAAGTGTTGACGCCCCGGACGCGAGCAAGACGGAGGGATTGATCTGATGAACGAGCTTGAACTGGCCTGGGAATTGCCGCAAATGCTGAGCGCAGCAGCAGGCGCATTGACGATGCTGTTCGTGATCCTGATCGCTCAACTGGTCCACTCAAGACTCCAGGTCCGTCGCTGCCTGCGCCGCGAACTGCCGGCCCTTGCTGGTGTCGTCGATACGCAGGGACAGACGCTGGTCGCGCTGCAGGCTTCAGTGACCGAGCTTATTGAGCACCTGCGTCTTGACCGACGTCACGCTGCGGAACCTGCGCGTAGCGGACGTGTCGGCTACGACCTTGCGATACGACTGGCTCGCGAAGGTGCGACCGTGAGCGAGATTGCAGGCAGCTGTGCCATGTCGGCGCGCGAGGCCCAGCTGGTGTGGCGGTTGCACGCCCAGACGTCGTCACCGGAACCGTCAACTGCTCGCGGAGCATCTCTACAATGAATACGTCAGCTCCAGACGGGAATCAGCCGCTTGCCAGCGTGGCGACCGAGCAGCCGTTTGAGTTTGTGAAGTTGCTGGCGCGCGAGATGTCGGCGGGCACCGTCGAACTGCCGAGCTTTCCCGAAGTGGTTTTGCTGGTGCAGCGCGTTCTGGCTGACGAGGCGACGACACCCGATCGGGTCGTGCAGGTCATCGGCACCGAACCTGCGCTGGCGAGCCGTGTGCTTCGCATGGCCAATTCCGCTGCTCTGAATGGGTCCGGCAGCAGCATCGTTGAGCTGCGCACAGCGGTGAATCGAATGGGTTTCGACATGCTGCGCAGCGTGGCGCTGTCGTTCGCAATGGCGCAACTGCGCCACGCGCCCCAGTACGAGCCCATCTCCGACGAGCTGCAGTCGCTGTGGCAGCAAAGCATGCGCATGGGAGTCACAGCGTATGTAGTCGCCAGGAGACGTACGCGGCTGAACCCCGACTCGGCGTTGCTCGTGGGCATTCTGCACGGCGTGGGCCGACTCTACATCCTGGCGCGCTCGGTGGAGTACCCCGATCTGTTCGCGGATCCGACCGGACTCGACAGTCTGGTTGCCGAGTGGCACATGAACGTGGCCAAGGTGCTGCTGCAGAACTGGGGCATGGCAGCGGAGCTGGTGCAGGCCGTGCATCGCTACTCTGACCCGGCCTACAGTTCCGAGGGCCCGGTGACACTGACCGATGTGCTAGCAGCGGCTGCGCTGCTCGGAGCATTGTCATCGGATCGGGAGCTGGTTGGTGCGCAGCTCATGGAGTCCAGCTGTACGCGGCGTCTGGAGATCCATCCTGAGAATCTGGACGAGATCCTGGACGAGGCGTCAACGCAGCTGCAAAGCCTGCTGGACGCACTTCAGGGCTGAATACGCTGATGGCAGTGGCAGATCACCGTAGTGATGGCAAAGCGGAACCCCGGAATGGGGCCGCGTTTGCGTTCGTTCAGGAATTGGCGGTCGGTCTGTCAAACAAGCAGATCGAACTGCCGAGCTTTCCCGATGTCGCGCTGCGGGTCCGGCGCGTGCTCTCGAACGAGGAGGTCAGTACGCAGGATGTCGTGCGTATCGTCGGCTCGGAGCCAGCCCTTGCCGCGCTGATCATGCGCATGGGCAACTCGGCAGCACTCGGTCATGTTGGCAAGCCCATTGCTGACCTTCGTCTTGCCATCACCCGTATCGGCTTCAATCTGGTGCGCGGCGCCTCGGTTACCTTCGCGATGGCGCAGCTGCGCCGCTCTGCGGAGCTGAAGCCGATCCAGGCCACGCTGCAGGCGCACTGGGAGAGAAGTGCGTCAGTTGCCAGTTTCTGTCACATCATCGCCAAGCGTTTCACGAGCGTAAACGTCGACATGGCGCTGCTCGCGGGCCTCATGCACGGAGTGGGCAAGCTGTACATCCTGACGCGTGCGGTGCGCCATCCCACGCTGTTCTCGAACCAGGCGGTGTTCAATGAAATCGAACGCGACTGGCACGCGAGCATCGCGACGGCGCTGCTGGAGCACTGGCTGATGCCGGCAGAGATCGTCGCTGCCGTGCGCGATCATGAGGATCTGGAACGTGAAGTCGAGGGTCCCCCGGACCTGACCGATGTTCTGACGGTCGCCGGCTTGCTGACCACGTTTCGGGTGTATCCGGACTCGCTGGAGCTCAACATGCAGGGCGTCAAGGCGGCCGAGCGGATGCGCCTCGATCGCAAGTCGCTCGAGCTACTGATCGAGGACTCCGGCAAGGACGTCGCACTGCTACGCCAGACACTCGGACTCTAGGCGCGGCGTTTCACGGCGCCGCGGACAGCGACACCGGAACGTCACTTTTGAGCGCAGCTTCTTCGGCACGTTTGGTCATCACGATGATGCTAATGCGGCGGTTGATCGGGTTGCGTGAGTTCTGCTTGTCGAACAGCACCGAGGATGACAGGCCAACGACTCTTGCAACCTTGTCGGTCGGGATGCCCGCTGCTTCGAGCGCGCGACGCGCCGAATTGGCCCGATCCGCAGACAGCTCCCAGTTCGTGTAGCCCGCGCGGGAGCGATACGGACTGGTATCCGTGTGACCTGTCAGGCTGAGCTTGTTGGGTACCGATGTCAGGTAAGGCGCAAGCTCCCTCAGGATCCTGTCCGTATAGCTCTGAAGCTGGGCGCTGCCCATTGCAAACATTGGCCGGTTCAGGGCGTCAACGATCTGGATTCGCAGTCCCTCGGGAGTAATGTCGAGCAGCAGTTGGTCCTTGTATTGCCTCAGCGTGGCGCTCGCCGCGATGGCTTCGCTCAGATCTTCCATCAGTGACTCGAGCTGTTGTCGCTCGGCAGCTTCAGCAATGCGCACCGCCTCATCGACTTCCGAAGTCGCGGGCGCAGGCGGTGCGGCGCCGACATCAGGCGGTCGATTGTTCATGGTCATCGGGGCGTCGAGCCCACCGCGAAGATTGATCGGACTGGTGCTGGCGCCACCCGGACCCATTTGACCGGGCGCAGGCTTGGGCGACTTGCCCTGTTCCATGCTTGGGTTCTTGAAGTAGTCGAACATCGCTGCGCGCTGCTCCTTCGAGACGCTCGCGACCAGCCACATGACCAGGAAGAACGCCATCATTGCCGTCACAAAGTCGGCGTAAGCCACTTTCCAGGCACCACCGTGATGCGGGGCGCCGCCCGACTTGCGGCGCTTGACGATGACAATAGGCCGCTGCTTCGCGTCTTTCGCCACTTTTGGTACCGCGGCCATGGTGCTGGGTTACTTGACCGGCGTGGCGGTCTTGCCTTTCAGGTGTGCTTCCAGATCACCGAACGTGGGCCGGACCTCGCTGAACAGCAACTTGCGCGCGAACTCGACCGCGACTTGCGGCGGATAGCCGCGCACGCTTGCGACCAGCGCCATCTTGACGACTTCGAAGCCTTTGCCGTTCTCATGCGCGCGGTGCTCCATGGCCGCGGCGATCGGACCGACCAGTCCGTAGGCAACCAGAATGCCGAGGAAGGTGCCGACCAGCGCCGCACCCACCTTGGCGCCGATCGTGGCTGTGTCGGCACCGTCAATGGCGGCCATCGTGTTGATGATGCCAAGCACTGCAGCGACGATGCCGAAGCCGGGCAGGGCGTCAGCGACACGCTGTACGGCATGCGAGGGTTCCAGCGTCTCTTTGTGGTGAGTCTCGAGCTCATACTCGAGCAGGCTCTCCAGCTCGTGCGGATCGAGGTTGCCGCCAACCATCAGACGCAGGCAGTCGGTGATGAACTCCAGCATGTGATGGTCGGCAAGCACGACCGGATACCTGGAGAACACCGGGCTTTTCTCAGGCGCCTCGAGATCCGCTTCGATCGCGAGTAGACCTTCCTTGCGGGACTTCATCAGAAGGTCGTAGATCAGCTTCAACAGATCGACATACTCCTGCCGACCGTACTTCGGCTTCTTGACGATGCCGAGCGCCTCGGTGAAGGATGCCTTGACGACCTTCATCGGGTTACTGGTCAGGAAGGCGCCGAAGGCGGCTCCGCCAATGATGACGACCTCTGATGGATGCCACAGGAGCATCAGGTTGCCGCCGGCCATCAGGAAGCCGCCGCCGACGCATACAACAACGATGATGGAGCCGATCAGTGCGACCATGGGGACCTTGCCTAGCCTGCGACGCGCCGACGCCTAACACCTGGCGTAACGGCGTCAGGAGCTGAAACTTGAGTGATTGAAGGTGCAGAGACATCGTTCAGCAGCAACTGAAAGTCACGCCCTGTCAGCGGCTGTCCCCAGAGAAAACCCTGCGCAATGTCACATCCATGATTGCGCAGAAACTCAGCCTGTGCAGAGGTCTCGACGCCTTCGGCGACGACCTCCACTTCCAGGTGCCGAGCGAGGCTCAGTACAGCTTGAATGATCGCCGCATCATGTCTGCTGGCCGGCAGTTCGCTGACAAAGCAACGATCGATTTTCAGTCGATACAACGGCAGCCGCTTCAGGTAGGCCAGACTCGAAAAGCCGGTACCAAAGTCATCGAGCGCCAGTCGCACGCCATGTGTTGCCAGTGCCCGCATTGTCGAGGCGACGACTTCTACATCGCGCATCAGCACCGACTCGGTGATCTCCAGGCTCAGCAACTGTCCGGGAAGATCGCGAATCCGCAGCTCGGCCGAGATCATTTCCGCAAACGATGGATCGTGAAACTGCAGTGCAGAGACGTTCACCGCGATCGGAACCGTCGCAAGACCGCGCGCGAGTCTTCGCGCCTGCCGTCTGCACACTTCGCGGATCACCCATTCGCCGATGGGGCCTATCAATCCGGCACTCTCCGCAACGCTTATGAACGCCCCCGGTGGCACCATGCCGCGTGTCGGGTCTGCCCATCGAAGCAGGGCCTCGGCGCCAACCACGTCGCCGGTGCCGAGGTTGATTTGCGGCTGGAAGTGCAGGCGGAATTCGCGGGCGGCCAATGCTCTGCGCAACGACGCCTCGAGCTCAGTGCGGGCCTCGCAGGACTGCAACAGGTCGCTGGTAAAGAAGTGGCATGCGTTTGGGCCACGTCGCTTCGACTCTCGCAGGGCCAGACCTGCCGCATGCAGGGCCAACACAAGCGGGGTTCGTTCCGGACCCAGCTCGCAGACACCCAGGCTCGCGGTGACGCTCAGCGGCAGATCGGCAACCCGCACCCGCCGCTGGATCAGGCGCAGTGCGTCATCCGCGATCAGGCGTGCGGTGCCTGCATCGACCTTTTCGATCAGCACTGCGAACTCGTCATCGCCGATTCGGGCAATCGACAGGGCATTCGGCACGCATTCCCGCAGGCACCTCGCCACGGATCGCAGCACCTCGTCGCCGGTCTGGACGCCGAAGGACTCGTTGAGATGCGAGAAGCGATCGATATCGAGACGCAGCAGCGCTGCGGTCTGGAGCTGGCGCGCCGGCTCTGCCGCATACCGATTCAGCCTCGCATCGAAGCTGGTCCGATCGTGAAGACCGGTCACCCGGTCCAGGGTTGGTTGAAGTTCGGTCTGCATGGCAGCCTAGCCGGCGGTGACTCGATTGCGCCCTTCACGCTTGCTGCGATAGAGCGCCGCATCGGCGCGACGCAGCAGTTGCTCGCGCGTGCCGGAAGACCCGCCGAAACGCGGATCGATGTTAGCGCCCAGCAGATCGAGTGAGCTCGCACCGAAACTGGCGGTGACCGGTAGCGCTCCCGTACAAGTCACCAGCGGCTCTTTTTCCAGCGCGGCACGAATCTTCTCGGCGGTAATCATCGCGCCGTTCAGGTCCGCTTCCGGAAGCACCAGCACGAATTCCTCGCCGCCGAATCGCGCCACCCAATCGCTGGCCCTGAGGAGTTGCCGCACGAGATGCGTAAACTGCTGCAGCACTTCGTCGCCAGCCTGATGGCCATGATGATCATTGACGGACTTGAAGCGATCGAGATCGCACATCACGACTGACAGGGGTCGGCCGTAACGCACTGCCTGGGCAATGGCACGGTTCAGCGACTCATCAAGATAGCGGCGGTTGAAAGCTCCAGTCAGGGGATCGGTGACGGAGAGCACTTCGATGCGCGACTGTGCCTCCTTGAGGCTGCGCTCGAGTCGAATGATTCGTTGCCCGGCGTTGAGGCGTGCCAGCAGCTCGGGCTCGCTCGCAGGCTTGCGAAGATAGTCGTCCGCGCCGGCGTCGAGCGCAGCGACAACATCGGTTGGTGAGGACTGCACCGTCAGCAGCAGGATATACAGGTAGTTCTGCAAGCCCATCAGTCGTGTCTGGCGGCACAGTGTCGTGCCATCGATCTTGGGCATTTCCCCGTCGGTGACCATGATCTGGAACGCGCCGCTGGCGACTTCGCACAGCGCTTCGGCGCCATCGGCTGCGGTCATGACCGAGTAGCCGGCTCTGCTCAGGGTCCGCTCCATCATCATCCTCTGCACGGGATCGTCCTCGACCAGCAGCAAGCGCATGGGCGGCTCCGCAGCCACCCGCGCATCAAGCCCGGAGTCGCTGACCGTATCGGGCTTCAACATGGGATATCACCTGTTCAAGATCATCGTTTATGGACAGTACCTGCTGCTGCAGATACACCCGGTCGAATGAATCGGCATGGAGTTCCAGCTCGCCAGCCCGTCTTGCGATACTGGCCGCGCCCACGCCCAGACTGGAGCCCTTGAGCTTGTGGCTGAGGGTTCGAAGCGCGCGTCGATCGTTGGCGGCCAGCGCGGCCAGCAAACCATCCTTGATTTCCAGTGCAGTCGCGGCGTAGGTGTTGCAGATTTCGAGAACGAACGCGGCGTCATCGACGAACTGCACCTGCATGCCGTCTAGATCGATCGGCAGCTCAAACCGGACCACAAGCTGATCGCGTAGCACCGCTGCGAGCCGAGTGCTGTCCAGCGGCTTTGGCAGCAGTGCATCCATGCCTGCTTCCAGGCAACGTTCGAGCTCGTTCGTCATGGCGCTGGCAGTCAATGCGACGATCGGAGTGTGGCGCTGGCCCTGCTCCTGCTGGCGAATACGTCTGGTTGCCTCCAGACCATCCATGATCGGCATTTGTACGTCCATCAGGATCAGATCGAAGCGTCGCTTCTGCACCGCGAAAACTGCGGCTGCGCCATCGGGCGCGATTTCCACGTCGAAACCAAGGCGCTCTACGAAGCGTCTGGCCACCATCTGGTTGACCGGATTGTCTTCGACGATCAAGACCTTGCCCTTCGGAGCAGTCGCGATCAGTCGGTCGAGGGCATTCTGTCGATTGACTGCAGCGGCGGATTCGGCTGCTCCGGGCTGCCCAGATTGGGCCTGGCTCAGCCGTGCGACGCAGTCGATCAGTTCGCGGTAGCGGACCGGCTTGCTCAGTCGGTCCGAAATGCTGCGCTCCAGCGGGCCGACGTCACTCGTGCTGGTGCCGAACGCTGAGAGCAGAACACAGCGAAAGCCGGCATCGACAGCCGCTTCAATGAGCCCGCTATCGTGGAACAAGTGATCCACCAGCGCGACACCGATGGCCGGGGCTGAGGCGGGTTGGCTACTCAGAAGAATAGCCGCCGTCCGAGGCTCCGTCGCGGTGCTGACGGTGCAGCCAAAGGACTGCAGGTACTCGCAGATGATCTGCGCGGTCGACACAAACGGTGTGCAGATCAGCACATGGCTTCGAATTGCGCTCCGCCAGACGTGCGCGCAGGAATCGGCGGCACCGGTCGCTGCGCGTTCGAGCGGCAGTTCGAACCAGAATGTCGACCCGACGCCCACCTGGCTCGAGACGCCCAGGGTTCCTCCCATCAGTTCGACCAGCCGCTTGACAATGGACAGGCCGAGACCCGTTCCCCCATAGTGCCGGGTGGTCGAAACGTCGGCCTGGCTGAACGGTTCGAACAATCGCGCCTGTGCTTCTGTTGAAATCCCCATTCCCGAGTCGCGCACTTCGAAGCGAACTCGGACGTTCATCGACTCGCTGACGGTTGCGCTGACTTCGATCGAGACCTCGCCCTCGCTGGTGAACTTCAGTGCGTTGCCCAACAGGTTCGTCAGAATCTGACGGATGCGTTGCGGATCGCCGATCAGCGCCGCGGGAAGAGCCGGATCCACCCGTACATTCAGTTCCAAACTCTTTGCCGTAGCCTGGACGGCCAGCATGGCGGCGACTGATTCGACGCAATCAGGTACGTCGAGCTGAACCTGCTCCAGCTGCATGCGTCCGGCATCGATCTTGGACAGATCCAGAATGTCATTGATCAGTGTCAAGAGTGAACGGGCGCAGCGGTCAATGGTTTCGGCGCACTCCCGCTGAGTGGCTTCCAGAGGCGTATCCAGCAGCAGCTCGGTCATTCCGATTACGCCATTCATTGGCGTGCGGATCTCATGGCTCATATTGGCAAGAAAGTTGCTCTTGGCCTGCGCAGCCCCGGCGGCGGCCTCTTTCGCGTCAATCAGCGCGCGCTCCGATTCGCGCTCGGTCGTAATGTCCTGAACGGATCCTGAGAATCGCAATGGGTGCTGGTCTTCGGCACGCTCGCCGCGGCCGCGCACGCGGAACCAGCGGGCAGTCCCGTTGACCGCGATGGGAAAGACCTGATCTAGCGCTTGCCCGGTTTCGAAATGACTGTCAACGGCCGAAGCAAGCTGGTCGCGATCGCGGTCGCTCAGCCGCTCCAGTATTGAATAGCCGACAGCATGATCTGGGGTATCGCCAAGCATTTCGCGCAGGCGAGGCGAGTGCCAATGCTGGTGGTGATCCTGCAGGTTCCATTCGAACAGGCCATCCGAGCTGCCGTCAATCGCGCGACTGAGCCGACGCTCTGCCTCCTGATGTGCCGCCTCCGCAGCGATCTGGGCCGAGATGTCCTGAACGGAACCGGCGAGGCTCAGCGGACGTCGGTCCGCGCCTCGTACAACCTGGCCGCGCGTTCGAAACCAGCGATAGTCGCCGGATCGCGTGCGCAATCGCTGATGATCTTCATAGGGCTGGCCGGTTTCGACATGCGCCAGCGTGAGCGCTTCAGCACGCGCACGGTCATCGGGATGCAGCAAGGCAATGAAGGCCTGGAGCGTGCCGGGTAGAGAGTGTTTGTCATGGCCCAGCAGCTCGCGAAATCTTGGCGACATCCATACGGTACCCTTGTTGATGTCCCATTCCCAAAGGCCGTCCTGGGTGCCGTGGATTGCGCGTTGGAATCGTAATCGCAACTCCTCGAGATCTTGGAGGGCTAGGGTTTCCTCATGGACATCGCAAAATGAGCCAGCCAGCCGCACAGGACGGCCGGACGGGCTGCGTTCGAGACCACCACGCCCCTTGTACCACCGCCATTCGCCTGCTTCGGTCCGCATTCGGAACCGCACGTCGAGCGGGGTGCCGGATTTGATATGCGCCGCAATCGCGTCGTGCAGCAGCGGCGCGTCATCCGGATGCTGCAGGCCTTCGAAGTCGGTGACGGCAATGCGGCGTTCCTTTGCCTCACCACCCAGCAGCTCGCTGCCTGCTGCGGACACCCAGATGGCGCGCGTCGCGAACTCAAGATCCCAGTGTCCCTCGCTGCTGAACCGCGATGCCCGCTGCAAGCGCGCCTGGACGTCGTGCTGCTGGGTCACGTCCTGCAGCGCTCCGCAGACGCCGATGATCAGTTCGTCGCGATACTCCGGTGCACCAACGACACGAATCCAACGCTTGTTGCCGCGTGCCTTGTTGAAAGCAAGCGTCAGGTCGAACGGCTTGCCTTCATCGAGAACTGACTGCACCGCGTCTGCCAGTGATGGAGGTATCGGACCGACGAGCTCGTAGAGGGCGAAGATCTCTCGTGTCCATTGCGGTTGCCGTGACTCCCGTTCCAGTCGCCAACCGCCGACCTGCACCATCGAGGAGACCGTCTGCAGCATCTGCTGACCGCGCCGCAACGCGTTTTCTGCGGCTTCGGTCCGTTTCAGCGCCACGCGCAGTTCGTCGCTCTGGATATTCGCCTGCTGGGCCTGTGCCAAGGCACGACCCTGAGCCCGCGTCGTGCGCTTCTGCCACACGCCGAGCATGGCCACCGTCCAAACCGCAAAGACTGACAGGGTGTGATTGGCAAGCCGGTTCCATAGCAGGGCGTCCTCGGGCAACAGCAGGGCCAGAATGATCGTGAACCCTGTCGCGAGCACAGCCGCGAAGTACGTGTCAGCGGTGCGTGAGCGCCACAGCGTGAACACCACGACAGCGATGAACGCGATGCTGACCAGAACGCCAGGCGGCGCCGTCAGGCCCAGGCTGAACACAAGCAGCGACAGCGCGACCACGGCTGGCCAGCGCGAGCGCAGCTGAAGCGCCGGCGTAGATTGATGCAATGAAGTCGCAGCTGCCGACGGCTCTGCCGCGCGCCTCGCCGTGCTCCGTGTTTGCGAAACCCGAAAGAGATGCAGCGTGCCAAGCATGACTAACGCGAACTGCAGCAGTGCGATGCTCGCGCCAAAGACGAACAGCTGCGCGTGTGCCTTGTTGATTCCGCGCACGTCCGCGTTGCTGTTGGTTCGCGCAAGGTAGAAGCCGCCAGACGGTACGGTCACGAGTGTCTCGAGTGCCGGAATGCCGTCTTCATCGACCAGGCGATGAGGCAGTCGGGAGTCGTTGCTCAGCGAGACTGACCGCGCTTCAAGCCAGGCGGTGGCAGCTTCAGCGGACAGCGGCGTGACCGTTCCATTGGCAACCACCAGGGCCAGATCTTCCGGTTGCTCGACAACCCGTGCGGCAACCACCTCGGCTCGCGGCAACATCGCGACGCGCATCGCGTCCGCGGCGAGTGAGCGCGTATAGGCGAGGAAGCCCATCATGCCGAGCAGAAAGGCGCCGAAAACGACGAGCAGAACCCGTTCCTGCGAGAGGAACCGGAGCAGGTGGGTGGGCTCGCGCTGGCGCAACTGCGGCATCACGCGGTGGAATCCTCGCTTCTGACGTTGAGACTGACGTGGGGTTTTTCGGCCGGGATCACAGAACCTTCAGTGCCTGGCCCCGTCGATGCGACCTGCGTCACGCTTGGTCGTGGGCAGTGAGCCTTTGTTACAATGTCCCGATGAACCGATCCGTTGCCCTCTGCCTGGGTTTCTGCATGCTGGCGCTGGCGACCGTGTCGGTCGCTCGGGCCGCCGTATTTCAACTGCGCGAAGATGGCAGTGGCGTGTTTGGCGCCACTGAGATCGTGACCACCCGTTATGAAGACACGCTGATCGATCTGGCGCGGCGCTACAGCCTCGGCTATGAAGAGCTGACGCGCGTCAACCCTGGTATCGACCCGTGGCTGCCCGGTGAAGGCGCTCAGGTCGTGATACCGGGACAGCGAATTCTGCCGCCGGGGCCGCGCGAAGGGATCGTCGTCAACCTGCCGGAGCACCGGCTGTATTTCTTTCCAAAGCCGAAGCGCGGTGAGCCGGCGGTCGTCTACACGTTTCCGGTCAGCGTCGGCAAGATGGACTGGCGCACGCCGCTCGGGCGCACGCGGATCACCGCGAAAACCAAGAATCCGGCCTGGTATCCACCGGACTCGGTCAGGCGCGAGCATGCCTCCAGAGGCGAGACCTTGCCGCGGGTCGTGCCCGCAGGGCCAGCGAATCCACTTGGGGCCCATTCGCTGCGGCTGGCCATTCCCGGAGGCGCGTATCTGATCCATGGCACCAACAATCCGGATGCGGTCGGAATGGCCGTGACCCACGGCTGCCTGAGGATGTATCCAGAGGATGTCGAGAAGCTTTTTGAGCTGGTCAAGGTCGGCACTCCCGTGGAACTGATCAATGAGCCGATCAAGCTCGCCACGGTCGATGGAGAGCTGTGGCTCGAGGTTCATCCGCCCGTGGACGCCGAGGGACAGAGGGCCGCAGCGGACCTGCCATTGTTCGAGCAGCGGCTCGATGACGTACTCGGACCCATGGAGGCCGCGGTCTATTGGGAGCGAGCACTGGAAGTATTGCGCAGCGCCGAAGGAATTCCTGCGGTGGTCGGTCTGCAAATGCTGGATGAAGAGCCGGACGCAGACGTTGATCCGGCCGCCACGGAAGCCCCGGTTGCGGCACTCCCGCCGACCTGAGCCACCAACGGATTCGCCATGTCAGACCCCTCGCAGCGCGCACTGCGCGACGCGCTCGGCGCCTTTGCAACCGGAGTGACCGTCGTCACGGCGATCAGTCCCAGGGGTGAGGCAATCGGCGTCACGGTCAATTCACTGACCTCTGTATCGCTGCACCCGCCCTTGATCCTGTGGTGCCTGCAGAACTCCAGCACCAGTCGCGACGCTTTCGCTGCGGGTCGGCGCTTTGCGGTGTGCATGCTTGCCGCGCACCAGCAGGCGCTGGCGCTAAGGTTTGCGGGCAAAGCACCGGCGAAATTCCCGGAGTTGGCCTCTCTTGACCCAGACGCCGAGCCGCCGATCCTTCCCGGTACGATCTGCCGCCTTGACTGCCTGACCGAGAAAGTGATCGAAGCCGGTGATCACCAGGTCGTGCTGGCAGCGGTTACGGCATTCAAACAAAGCGGCGGATCACCGTTACTGTTCCACGGTGGTCGTTTCGGGCGCTTTGATCTCGACCCGCAGTCGAAGAAGGTCGAAGCGTGGGAGAGCTATTTCGGCGAGTGGTTCTGACGCTCAGGCGAGCGCAACGTGATGGCCGCCGTCGACGGGTAGAACCACGCCGTTGACCCAAGAGCCAGCGTCGCTGGCCAGCAGCAGCACCGGCGCGATCAGCTCGTCTAGAACGCCGAGCCGCCCGGTTGGCAGCTTTTCGACATATTGCCGGCCGGCGTCCGATTCAAAAAAAGCCTGATTCATTTCGGTCGGGAACCAGCCGGGCGCAATGGCGTTGACCCGGATGCGATGACGAACGAATTCCAGTGCCAGCGAGCGTGTCAGCTGCAGCAGGGCCCCCTTGGACGCAGAGTAGGAGGAGTATCCAACCGCCGCACCGAGCCCGAGCACGGAGGCCACATTGACGATGCTGCCGGGTTGGCGCGCGGCGATCAGGCGCGTCGCGGCCTCGCGGCAGACATGCCAAGGGCCGATGAAGTTCGTTGCGATGGTGCGCTCGAGGCTCGCGATATCCGTTTTCAGAAATGTCGCTGGTTCTGCGATGCCGGCATTGTTGATGATCACATCGGGTACACCGAGCTGATTGCAGATGTTGTCAAACGCCCGGGAAATGTTTGCGGGATCCTGCAGGTCCATGACGAAGCCAGCCGCACGGGCGCCCGCATCGGTGCTGTCGTTGAGGCTGGCCGCAAGCGCCACAATGCGCTCTTCACGCCGCGCGCACAGGGCGACCGATGCGCCCGCCCCATGCAGCGCCGTGCAGAGCGCTTTGCCGATTCCGCTCGAGGCGCCTGTGACCAGCGCGATCTTGCCATCGAGTCGGAACTGCTTTGTCGGGTCCACCTGCTACTCCCTGGAACAGTGTTCGTAGACTATTCCTGTCAATATAACCAAATGCACTCAGATCTCGATACGCGGCTGCTCGGCGCCTGGTTGCTGCAACGCTGGCAGATTGCCTATCCGGGTCGGGTCACTGCCGTGCTGCCATTCGGCGCGGACGCCAGCGGACTGCTGGTGTATGTCGCCGCGCCGGACAGTGAACGGAGTTCGACCTACCTGGGCTGGATGTCGGCAACCATGTCGAGGGCGCAACGAACCCCGTTGGCAAACGCAGCGCACGGTGAGTACCTGACTTACGGGGGGCGCTGGTGGGTCGAAGGTCAGCGGGTACACCACCAGGTTCTGTGGTCAATGAACCCGCAGCTTCTCGGCACGGTTCAGTTGCGCGATGCCAGCTTTGTGGACGAACAGCTGCAGCTGACGGCATTCGAAGTGGATCCGAGCAATCCGTCGCGCGGCCGTACACATCTGATCAAGTGGCGGCGG
>JBBQWY010000013.1:0-79430 GCA_038210215.1 Steroidobacterales bacterium | reverse complement strand
AACACGTTGGAACAGTGATATGGTGCCCGGGAGAGGACTCGAACCTCCACGGTGTTACCCGCTAGCACCTGAAGCTAGTGCGTCTACCAATTCCGCCACCCGGGCATTCTGGGCAGGGCGGCGCAATCTACTCACGGGGTCGCAAGCTGTCAATGAAGAATAAGAAGTCCGGTCGTGCCGGAGGAGCCCGCCGCGGCAAGCGCCCGAATTCCGGAGCCAGCAAGCGTCAGGCGTCGGGGCGGGGCGCGGAGGCGCCTCAGACCCAGCGTAGCGACGCAGTGCAGCCCAAGGGCGAAGCCGAGGGCGTGGTCAGCGCACATCGCGCTGGCTACGGGTTCGTGCGCGTGCAGGGCATGACCGAGAGTGTCTTCCTGCCTCCCGGGCAGATGTCCGGCGTGTTGCACGGCGATCGGATCCGGCTCGAAATCAAGCGCGAACGCGATGGCCGCTACTCGGGTCGGGTGACGGATCTGGTCGAGCGCGGCACGAAAGCGTTGCTCGGCACGATCGAGTTCGAGGGGCGGGCGGCTTTCGTGAACTCTGCTGATCGCCGCATCGGGTTGCGCTGTCAGATCGCACCGGCCGATCTCAACGATGCGCGGCGCGGGGATTGGGTCATTGCGCGGATCACCACTTACCCGAAACCCGGAGTCGCGGGGCGTGCCGTCGTGGTCCGTAGGCTGGACCCGGACAACTCCGTCGAGATGGCAACCGAATCGGCGATCGCAAAAGTGGGTCTGCCGGTGGACTTTCCGCCGGCCGCACTCGTGGAGGCCGAGGCTTTCGGTGCGCGCGTGGCCGCAGCCGAGTCCGCGCGCCGGGTTGACCTGAGACCGCTGCCGCTGGTGACGATCGATGGCGCGGACGCGCGCGACTTCGACGATGCGGTCTATGCGGAGCGGCAGCCTGATGGCTTCCGGCTGATCGTCGCGATTGCCGACGTCAGCCATTATGTGCGCCCCGGAACGGCACTCGACGACGAAGCGCGCGAGCGGGGCACATCGGTCTATTTCCCGTCGCGTGTCATTCCAATGCTGCCGACGGCGCTGTCGAATCAGCTTTGCTCGCTGGAGCCCCATGTCGATCGGCTATGCATGGCCGCCGATATGCGGGTCTCGAAGCAGGGCGCGCTGCTGGAAGCGCGGTTCTACCCGGCGGTGATGCGCTCGGCCGCGCGACTCACGTATGACAAGGCCTATGCGGCGCTGTTCGAGGGCCGTGCCGATGCGGTCCGTGAACTCGGTGATCTGCGCGAGCAGTTGCTGCCGCTGGTGGATCTGTACCGCGCGTTGGTCAAGGCGCGCGGTCGGCGCGGGGCGCTCGATTTCGATGCGCCGGAGCCGACATTCGATCTTGACGATCGGGGCCGCGTGCGGGCGGTGCATCGCTACTCGCGCAACGACGCGCACAAGCTGATCGAGGAATGCATGATCCTCGCCAACGTGGCGGTCGCACGCGAGCTGCAGGGCAGCAAGTCACCGACGCTGTTTCGTGTGCATGGTGAGCCGGATCCGGAAAAACTTGATCAATTGCTGGCGACGCTGAATGCACTGGGGGTCGCCGCCGAGATTCCGCAGAGCGTCACATCGCGCGCCTTGCGGCAGATTACGCATCGGCTTGGTTCTGCGCCGGAGCGTCCGTTCATCGAGTCGCTGGTCATCCGCTCGATGCCGCAGGCCGTCTACCAGAGTGCCAACATTGGTCACTTCGGTCTGGCGCTGCAGCAGTACGCGCACTTCACGTCGCCGATCCGTCGTTATCCGGACCTGGTCGTGCATCGCACGCTCAAGGCAAGACTGGGAATCGCGCCACCTGCAGGCGTGGCCTATCGCACCGAGGAGCTTGGGCCGATGGGCGAGGCGCTGACGCGACTCGAGAAGCGTGCCGACGAAGCGGACCGCTATGTCGATCAGTTCCTGAAGTGCAGCTACCTGCGTGAGCGCATCGGTCAAACCTTCGAAGGCCTGATCACATCTGTGGTCGACTTCGGCTGTTTTGTGCAGATTCTCGAGGTTTCGGCGGATGGCTTGCTGCACCTCGACGCGTTGCGTGACGATGAATACAAGCTCGACGACGGCGGTTACGCCTGGGTGGGCCAACGCTCGCGGCGCAAGCTGCAGCTTGGATCGAAGGTCAAGGTGATCGTCACGGGCGCCAATCCGATCGAGGGTCTCATCGACCTGACGCTTGCGGAACTCGAGTGAGCGGCACCGAGACGATCTACGGTCTGCATGCGGTCCGCGCGCTGCTGCAGCGCCATCCGGAACGCGTGCTGTCGGTGCAGATTGCGGAGCGACGCGACGATCCGCGCGCAGCGCAGATCGAAGCTTTGGCCAAGCAGCATGGCGTAACCGTGAAGCGCATTGATGCGCGCACGCTGGCGCAGCGGCTTGGCGATGTCGCGCACCAGGGCGTGCTCGCGGAAGTCCGGTCGATGCCGCCCTGGGACGAGGCGCAGTTGCTGACCGCGGTCGCCGCCGCAACGCAGCCAATCGTGCTCGCGCTCGATGGCGTGCAGGACCCGCACAACCTTGGCGCGTGTCTGCGCACGGCCGATGTCTGCGGTGTGCTGGCCGTGATCGTGCCACGCGACCGGGCGGCGCAACTCAACGCAACCGTACGTAAAGTCGCGGCGGGCGCGGCGGAGGCCGTGCCCGTGGTGCCAGTGATCAACCTGGCGCGGACGCTGAAGCTGCTGAAGGGCGCCGGGCTCTGGGTTATCGGTGCTGCCGGCGATGCGCCGCAGCTGGCGCGGGACGTCGACCTTGCCGGCGGGGTCGTGCTCGTGCTCGGCGCGGAGGGCGGCGGGCTGCGTCAGCTGACCCGCCAGTCCTGCGATCTGCTGGCACGCCTGCCGAGCCTCGGCACGGTTGAAAGCCTCAACGTCTCGGTGGCCGCCGGAATGCTGCTGTATGAAACCCTGCGGCAGCGCTCGGTTGCGCCCAAAGGGGCCATCGGCTAACCTTCGCGACCCTTGCCACACCTGCGCGCCTCGCGGGGTGGCTCATAGCCCCAAGGAGCAACAATGAGGCACTACGAGATCGTGTTTCTGGTCCATCCGGACCAGAGCGAGCAGGTTCCTGCCATGCTGGAGCGCTACCAGGGAATGATTTCCCAGGGCGGCGGCCAGATTCACCGCACCGAAGACTGGGGCCGTCGCCAGCTGGCCTTTCCCATCGCCAAGGTCCATAAGGCGCACTACGTGCTGCTGAATATCGAGTGCGGTCAAGCCACATTGACCGAGCTGACCGGGGCATTCCGCTTCAGCGATGCGGTGCTGCGGCATCTTGTCGTCAGAATGGATGAAGCAGTGACCGAGCCGTCGCCGATGGCGCGCGCCGATGAAGAAGAAGCCGGCGGCGAGCGTCGCGAGCGCCGCGAGCGCCCGGACTTCGATGATGACTCCGCCAGCGACAACGGGTGAAACAATCATGAGAGACGGAAGACAAAGTGGTGGTGGTGGTGGTGGTGGTGGTCAGGGCGGTGGACGCTTCACCCGCCGCAAGAAGTTCTGTCGTTTCACGGCCGATGACGTCAAGCAGATCGATTACAAGGATCTCGCCACGCTGAAGGCCTATGTGACCGAGACCGGCAAGATCGTGCCGAGTCGCATCACGGGCACGCGCTCGTTCTACCAGCGTCAGCTGGCCCAGGCTGTGCGCCGCGCGCGCTTCCTGTCGCTGCTGCCCTACACCGATCAGCATTGAGGACTTAAGCGTATGGACGTCATCCTCCTCCAGAAGGTTGCGAACCTCGGCAGCATCGGCGACAAGGTCAGCGTGCGTTCCGGCTACGCGCGGAATTTCCTGCTGCCGAAGGGCAAGGCGACACTCGCCACGGCCGCCAACACTGCGCAGTTCGAGGCGCGTCGGGCCGAGCTCGAGAAGCTGGCCGGCGACGATCTGGCTGCCGCGCAAACGCGGGCTGAAGCCTTGAAGGAACTCAAGCTCGTGATTGCCGCCAAGGCGGGCAGTGAAGGCAAGCTGTTCGGCTCTGTCGGCACGCCGGATGTTGCCGAAGCGCTGTCTGCTCAGGGCCTCAAGGTGGCACGCAGCGAGCTGCGTCTGCCGTCTGGCCCGATCCGCATGACAGGCGAGCACCTGGTGACTGTGCACCTGCATGCCGATATCGATGTCGAACTGACCGTGACTGTCGTCGCGGCAGAGTGAGCCGCAGCGACGAACTTCGTACTCCACCGCATTCCGTCGAGGCCGAGCAGTCGGTCCTCGGCGGACTGCTCCTCGATGCCACGGCCTGGGACAACGTCGCCGACGTGGTCCGCGCCGAGGACTTCTACCGCCCCGATCACGCGCTGATCTTCGAGGCCATTGGTCAGCTGGCCGCCGCCGGTAAACCCTGCGATGTCGTGACCGTCAGCGAGCAGCTCGAGCGGCATGCGAAACTGGCCGATGCGGGTGGGCTGGCCTACCTCGGGACGCTCGCGCGCGACACGCCTGGTGCGGCCAACGTGCGTGCCTACGGTGAAATCGTTCGCGAGCGCTCGCTGCTGCGCAAGCTTGCGAGCACCGGCAGCAACATCACGAGCTCGGTGTTCAGCAACTCGGGCGAATCAGCGCGCGATCTGGTGGACCGTGCCGAAAGCCAGATCTTCGAGATCGCCGAGATGGGCGTGCGTGGCCGGCTGGAAGGTGCGGTGTCGATCCAGACGCTGATGCCTGCCTTGATCGATCAGATCGACGAATGGCATGCCAATCCGGGTGGCCTGCGTGGCCTGCCGACAGGCTTCGATTCTTTCGACAGCAAGACCGGTGGGCTGCGCCCGGGCGATCTCGTGGTCGTGGCCGGCCGACCGTCGATGGGCAAGACGACGCTGGCGGTCAATATGGCGGAGTACGCAGCCCTGAAGGCCGATGTGAAAGCCTCGGTGGTGATCTTCTCGATGGAGATGCCTTCCGAACAGCTGATGACTCGCATGCTGGCGTCGGTCGGGCGGGTGTCGCTGGGCCACATCCGCAGCGGCCAGATTTCCGATGAGGACTGGCCGCGCATCAGTGGTGCTGCGGGTCAGCTCTCCGAGGCGCGGATCTTCATCGATGAAACGCCGGCGCTGACGCCGACTGAGTTGCGCGCGCGGGCTCGGCGCGTCAAGCGCGAGCACGGACTTGGGCTCGTGATCGTTGACTACCTGCAGCTGATGCAGGTGCCGGGCACCAAGGAGAACCGTGCTACGGAGATCGCCGAGATCTCGCGTGGTCTGAAGGCGCTCGCGAAGGAACTGGCTGTGCCGGTGATCGCGCTTTCGCAGCTCAATCGCGGCGTCGAGCAGCGCGCTGACAAGAAACCCGTCATGTCGGATCTGCGCGAGTCGGGAGCTATCGAGCAGGATGCCGACATGATCCTGCTGATCTACCGCGAAGAGGTCTACGACAAGAACACGACCAAGAAGGGCATGGCAGAGATCGACCTCGCCAAGCATCGCAACGGCGAGACCGGTACGTTCGTGCTGACCTTCCAGGGCCAGTACTCGCGCTTCGTGAATTATGCGCCGGACTCCTATGCCGAGGGCGTGCTGCGCTGAAGGCCAGACAATGAACCGCCCGCCGATTTGCGTGCGCATCAGTCGCGCAGCCTTGCATCACAACCTTGCGGTGATCCGGCGCACGGCGCCGCAGTCTAAAGTCATGGCCGTCATCAAGGCCAATGCCTACGGGCATGGCCTGATCGAAACCGCCCGCGCGCTGGCGGCTGCTGACGCGCTGGCGGTCGCGCGCCTCGATGAGGCCGTGATGCTGCGAGAGGCCGGCGTGCAATCGCCGCTCGTTTTGCTCGAAGGTGTCGCGACAGCGGAGCAGTTGACCGAAGCGGCAGCGCGGAATCTCGAACTTGTCGTGCATGATCCGTCCCAACTCGCGCTGCTGCAGGAATCGGCTTCGACAGCTGGCTTGGTCGTGTGGCTGAAGGCCGATACCGGCATGAACCGGCTGGGTTTTCGTGCCGAGGGTTTTCGCACCGCGCTGGCGCAGCTGCGCGCCATGCCCGCTCCGCCGCGCGAGATTCGTGCCCTGACCCATCTGGCGCGCGCCGAGGAAGTCGACGTTGACATGACGTCGCAGCAGATTTCCCGGTTTACGGCGCTGACGCACCAAGCTCGCATCCTCGTGACCAGCATTGGCAACTCCGCGGGCATCTTCGGTTGGGAAGCGGCGCGCAGTGCCTGGGTGCGACCGGGTCTGGCGCTGTATGGCGTCTCGCCGTTTGCCGCATCGAGACAGCGGCCTGATTTGCTTCCGGCCATGAGCTTCCTGACGACCGTGATTACCGTGCGTAAGGTTCCGCGCGGCGAAACCGTCGGCTATGGCGCCGCCTGGCGAGCGGAACGCGACAGTCGAATCGCGGTCCTGGCCGCTGGCTACGGCGATGGTGTGCCGAGATCATTGCCGAACGGCGCGCCGGTGTTGATCCATGCACAGCGCGTAGCGGTTGTTGGCCGAGTGTCGATGGACATGCTGGCGGTCGACGTCACCGATGCACCGGATGTCCGCGTCGGTGACGCGGCCGAACTATGGGGCACCGGCCTGCCGGTTGAAGAGGTCGCCGACTGGGCTGCGACGATTGCCTACGATCTGCTGTGCGGCGTGCGCGGCCGCGTGCCGCACCTGTACGACTGAAACAGCTAGGCGGCTGGCGAGTCGAAGAACCCCATCTTGACGCCGGCCAGCTGGATCACGTCGTTGTCCTTGAGGCGGTGTGCCTGCGGACCGATCGACGCGCCGTTGACCAGCGGAAAGTCGTTCTCGGTTTCGCTCTCCACATGCACGATGTAATAGCCGTCGTTGCGCCGCGTGATCGCCGCGACCTGCACACCGGGCCGCCCTAGGGTCGTGAGGGCCTTGGTGAGTTCGAGTTCGCGACCTGAGAACTGGCCCGAGATCACCTGCAATCGCCCTGGCTTCAGCGCCGTTTGTTTCGCCAGGTCGGGTCGCACCGAGCTTTTCGCAGCGACCATATCGGCCTTGGCTTCGGCCTTGCGGATCATGTCGACCGGCCGCGCCGATGGCTGAATGACCATCGTTTTCTGGAACTCGTCCTGCTGTTCGTCGTCCTCGATGAAGCGCAACTGATGATGGCCGACGGTGACGATGTCGCCGTGCTGCATCGCGTGCTTCTTGATCAGCTTGCCGTTGACGTAGGTGCCATTGGTGCTGTTCAGATCCTCGAGAAACGAATCGTTGAGGATGTTGATGATGAGTGAGTGATGACCGCTGACGGCCGGGTTGTCGATCCGGATGTCATTGTCGGGGAGGCGGCCAATCGTGTACCGCTCCTTGTTCATGTTGTATTCGGCCAAAGTCTGACCGTCGAGGCTCAGGATGAGTCTAGCCATGCTTGTGCCTATTCAGCTGAACCAACGCAGCACCTTGTCGACCAGTCCCCGACGAGCTGGGAACTTTTCGACGATTCGTGCCAGCAGCACCGATATGTTGTCCCGGCCACCGTTGTCGTTGGCCAGTTGTATCAATTGTTTAGCGACCGAGTCCAGATTATCACCAAAGGTGTTGAGCGTTAAGAGGATGTCGCTGTCTTCGACCATATCAGACAGCCCATCCGAGCAAAGAACGTAGTGATCGCCCTTTTCGACGGCCTGCACCTGGATCTCCACCTCGACTACGGGCTCGACTCCAAGCGCCCGCGTGACATAGTTCTTGTTCGCGGCGCGCTGGGCTTCCTCGGGCGAGTAGAAGCCGCGGTCCACCAGTTCCTGCAGCAGCGAGTGGTCCATCGTGACCTGTTCGAAGCGGCCCAGCCGCGCGCGATACATCCGGGAGTCCCCGACATGCGCCGCAGTCACCAGGTTGTCGTGAAACAGCGCGGCGACCACGGTGGTGCCCATGCCTTCGCACTGCGGCTGGGTTTTGGCAGTCTGGAAGATGATCTTGTTGGCACGGACGATGGCATCGCGCAGGATGATGCTTGCGCGGGACAAGCCGCTCTGCGCATCCGTTGCGCTGAGGTTCTCGCGCTCGACCGCCTCCCGTACGAGGTTGGTGATGGTTTTCACGGCGATGCCGCTGGCTACCTCGCCGGCGTTGTAGCCGCCCATGCCGTCGGCCAGCACCATCAGGCCGATGTCCGAATCAAAGGCGATCGTGTCTTCGTTGTGCTCGCGCACTTTGCCGGTGTCGGTCTCGCCAACAATTCGCAGCTTGCCCCGCAGGCTCATCCCGCGCACTCAGCCGCGAAAGTGTGATGCAGTTCACATTCCTGTTCTGATGCGAGCGGGGGGTCGGCCCGCTGACGGGCGTAGTCGAGGCTCGGCGAGGTCCCGCTGGCGCGATAGATCATGGGCTTTATTTAGGGTCTCTGCAGCCGCCTGCCCTCGGCTTGCGGCATAGCGTAACGTAACACTCCGGCGTTTTCAGTCCGAGTCGGCAGTCACAATTCGGCTTGGCTCCGCAGCTATCGCTGCGGCGGATGAATCAACCTCGCGTGCTAGCATCCAGCGCCTCGCGGGTGCGTCTCAGATGTCAAAGAATTCGATCGTATTCGTGTGCAGTGCGTGTGCGGGCGAGACCCTGAAGTGGCAGGGTCAGTGCCCGAACTGCGGCGAATGGAACTCGCTGACCCAGACGAGTGCGAAGAGCGCCTCGAAGCGGAGCGCTGCTCCCGTTGCGGCCGCAGCCACCAGATCCGCGGCCGGCGCGCCCGCTGCAACACGGCGCGGCACCGGCCAGGCGGAACTGGATCGGGTGCTCGGCGGTGGAATCGTGGCTGGCAGCGTCGTTCTGATCGGCGGCGATCCAGGGATCGGCAAGTCAACCCTGTTGCTGCAGATGGCCAGTCACCTGGCCGCCGACGCACCCGTGCTGTATGCCAGTGGTGAAGAGTCGCTGGAGCAGATCAGTCTGCGCGCCGGTCGCCTCGGCGTAAGCACGGGATCGCTCGAGATCGTCGCGGACACAGATCTGCCTGGGATCCTGCAAGCTGCACGCACAGTCAGCGCGCGGTTGCTGGTGATTGATTCCATACAGACCGTGCAGCTGCCCGAACTCGCAGCGAGTGCCGGCGGAGTCTCGCAGCTGCGGGAGTGCTCCGCGGAGCTCGTGCGCTTCGCGAAGTCGACCGGCACCGCCGTCGTGCTCATTGGCCATGTGACCAAGGACGGCGCGATCGCCGGACCGCGGGTGCTCGAGCACCTCGTCGATGTCGTGCTGTACTTCGAGTCAGATCTCGGTTCGCGCTTTCGCGTCGTGCGCGCGACCAAGAACCGCTTCGGTGCGGCCGGTGAGCTGGCTTTTTTCGCGATGACCGAAGGCGGCTTGCGCGAAATCGCCAACCCTGCAGCGATCTTCCTGGCACGACCCGCGGTCGTTGCGGCGGGCAGTCTCGTGACCGTCGCGCGGGAAGGAACACGACCGTTGCTGGTCGAGCTGCAGGCGCTCGTGGATCCGATGCGTGGAGGCAATCCGCGGCGTGTCGCCCAGGGGCTCGATGCCGGGCGACTGGCGATGCTGCTTGCGGTGCTGAATCGCCATGCGGGCGTAGCGCTGCACGATCATGACGTGTTTGCCAATGTGGTCGGTGGCCTGCAGCTGGGCGAGACGGCGACGGATCTGCCGCTTTGCCTTGCGCTGGCATCGAGTCTGCGCGATCGGGCCCTGCCGCGCGATCTCGTGGTGTTCGGCGAAATCGGCCTGACCGGCGAAGTCCGGCCGGTGGCTTTCGGTGAAGAGCGGCTGCGTGAAGCGGCCAAGCAGGGATTCCGCGTAGGCCTCGTGCCGCGCGACAACCTGCCGCGCAAGGCGATCGAGGGCATCGAGGTGCGGGCCGTTGCCCGGCTTGCCGAGGCGCTAGATCAGTTCTGAGTCGGACTCTTCGGTCTTGTGGGTTGTGACCCGCGCGGCGCGGATGCTGTTGTCGGTGATCTGCAGAACTTCGAAGACGTGCTTGCCGACCCGCAACACGGCACCCGCAGATGGAATGGTCTCAAGCTGCTCCAGCAACAGACCGTTCAGTGTCTTCGGCCCCGTCGTTGGCAGCTTCCAGCCGAGTGCGCGGTTGACGGCACGGATCGTCGTGCTGCCATTGATGATGTAGACGCCAGGGGCGTCTTCGTGAATATCCTTGTGCGCGACGGTGCCGGCATCGGTCGTGAAGTCCCCGACGATCTCCTCCAGCAGATCCTCCAGCGTGATCAGGCCCTGCACGTCACCGTACTCGTCGACGACGAAGCCGAATCGGCGCCGGTCACGTTGGAAGTTCAGCAGTTGAGTATTGAGTGGTGTGCCCTTGGGTACGAACGAAGCGCCGCGTTGTACGGCCAGTTCGCGCAGGGAATCACGGGTCAGGCGATTTCGCGCCAGTTCGTTGGCGATGCGCTTCATGTGCAGCACGCCAATCAGATTGTTGAGCTCGCCTTCATAGACAGGCAGCCGGGTGTGCTGGCTGTCGCGCAGACGCTCGAGCACGACGCTCCAGTCTTCGGTGATGTCGATGCCGAAAACCTCGCTGCGCGGGATCATGATGTCGTCGACCGTGATGCGTTCCAGATCCAGAATGCTCATCAGCATCTGCTGGTGGCGACGCGGGATCAACGCACCGGCCTCGGCGACGACCGTGCGCAATTCCTCCTGGGTCAGCGCAGTTTGCTGGGTTTGCCGATCTACTGTGACGCCGACCAGGCGCAGCAGGCCGTTCGTGATCCGGTTGATGACCCAGACGAACGGATAGAGGCCCCACTCGAGCACCCGGTAGATCGGCACCGAGGCGAGCGCAATGGGCTGCGAGTACAGGGCGCCGGCCGTTTTCGGGCCGACCTCGCAGAAGATCAGCATCACCAGCGTCAGTAGCCCCGCGCCGACAGCAAGCCACTCGTCGTTCATGATGCGCAGCACGATCACCGCGACAAGGGTCGCTGCCAGATTGTTGGCAAGGTTGTTGCCAAGCAGCACGAGTCCGATCAGCTTGTCGGGCCGGCCGAGCAGACGCTCGGCAACGATGGCCCGACGATGGCCCTGGCGCGCCAGGGTCCGCAGCTGGTAGCGGTTCACGCTCATCAATGCGGTTTCGGTGCCTGAGAAAAACGCCGAGAGCGTCAGGCACAGGGCCAGCAGGCTAAAGAGAAGGGCGAGCGATAGTTCGTTCACGAATTGTCGGATCGTCTGCCGGATCGGGCAGACCTCGCGGGAATCATAGCAGTGCAGCGCGGCCTGTCCGCAATCGTCGATATAATAGGCGCTGTTTCGGTCGCCATCAGGGGAAATCTTGTTCGACAACCTGTCCCAGCGCCTGACGCGCACGGTCCAGAACCTGCGCGGCAAGGGGCGGATCACCGAGGACAACATCGGTGAGACGCTGCGCGAAGTGCGCATGGCGCTGCTCGAGGCGGACGTGGCGCTGCCGGTCGTCAAGACCTTCATTGATTCGGTCAAGCAGAAGGCCATCGGTGCCGAGGTTGCGACCAGCCTGAACCCCGGCCAGGTGTTCATCAGCATCATCCAGCGCGAACTGATCGAACTGATGGGCGGTGCGCGGGCCGGTTTCGAGCTCCGTGCCAAGCCACCGTTCGTGGTGCTGCTTGCCGGGCTGCAGGGTGCGGGCAAGACCACGACGGCGGCCAAGCTTGCCCGCTGGCTGATCGAATCGGGCCGCAAGCGCGTGCTGCTGGTCAGTACCGACGTGCGCCGCCCGGCGGCCATGCTGCAGCTGCAGCGCCTGGCGGAGCAGGTCGGAGCCGGCTTCTTCGATGCCGCGGGGTCGCAGGATCCGCCGGCGATTGCGGCCGCCGCACTCGCCAGCGCGCGCAGTGGCGTCTATGACGCCCTGATTGTCGATACGGCGGGGCGGTTGCATGTCGACGCCGAACTGATGCAGGAAGTGCGCGCGATCGAGGCACAGGTTGCTACCCACGAGCGTCTGTTCGTGGTCGATTCAATGGCCGGGCAGGATGCGGTCAACTCGGCGCGCGCCTTCTCGGAAGCGCTGGATCTGACCGGCGTGATCCTGACCAAGGCAGACGGCGACGCGCGCGGCGGTGTCGCGCTGTCGGTGCGCCAGGTCACGGGCAAGCCGATCGTGTTTGTCGGCGTCGGCGAGAAAGTCGACGCGCTGGAGCCGTTCGATCCGGAGCGGATGGCGGGGCGCATTCTCGGCATGGGCGATGTCGTCGCGCTGGTCGAACAGGTACAGGGCAACGTCGATGCAGCGGAGGCCGAGCGGCTCGCCCGCAAGGTGATCGGGGGCCAGGGCTTTGACCTCAACGATCTGCGCAGCCAGCTCCAGCAGCTGCAGAACATGGGTGGACTGGGCGCGCTGGTGGACAAGCTGCCAGCGCAGATGATGCGCGGCGCAGCCGTGCCGCAGCACGGCGATCGCGAGGTTCGGCGTCAGGTCGCCATCATCAATTCCATGACCCGGGTCGAGCGCCGCAAGCCGGGCGTGATCGACGGCTCAAGGCGCCGGCGCATTGCCGCCGGCGCCGGCGTGCAGGTTCAGGACGTCAACCGGCTGATGAAGCAGTTCCTCGAGATGCAGCGCATGATGAAAAAGATGAAGGGCGGCAAGCTGCGCCGGATGCTGGGCGGGCAGGGCCTGCTGCCGGGAGGCATGAAGGGCCTGCCGCCAGGCCGCTGAGCAGGGCCGCGCGCCATGCTTCCCTCAACTGGCTGATTTCTGTAGACTCCGCGCTCTTTTTTCACAGGTCTGGTGTCGTCCGCAGGGGCAGGCGATGCGGACTTACCGGTAAATACTATGGTGACGATCCGATTGACCCGTCGCGGCGCAAAGAATTCGCCGTTCTATCACGTTGTGGTGACCGACAGCCGCAAGCGCCAGGGCGGCCCGGCACTCGAACATGTCGGGTTTTTCAACCCCGTCGCACGCAAGAGCGAAGCGAAGCTCAAGCTCGATCTGCCACGGATCGACTATTGGGTCGGTCAGGGCGCGCAGCAGTCCGACCGGGTCCGCACGCTGGTGGCGGGCTATCGCAAAGAGGCTGTCGCGGCCTGACGCCCGAGGCGGACTGGCTCGAACTCGGCCGGATCGGCCGACCTCACGGAGTCAGGGGCTGGTTCCATGTACAGTCTTTTTCTGACCCGCCGGAATCGCTGACGACGCTTCGGCCCTGGCGACTTGACGGCCCAGAGGAGCCCAGGATTTTTGAGCGGATTGAAGCGCGGGTGCAGGGCAACGGTATCGTGGCCCGGATCGAGGGCATCGGCGATCGTGACCAGGCGGCCGAGCTTAACGGCAGGGCGATTTCGGTGCCGAGGGCAGCCTTGCCGCCCTTGGCCGCTGGAGAGTTTTATCGGGCCGATCTTTTCGGTTGGCGGGTGGTCAATCTGCAGGGTCAGGAGCTCGGCGTGCTGGATCACTTTGTCGATTCTCCGGCGCATGCACTGATGGTCGTGAGAGGTACCCGGGAGCGCTGGATTCCGGTCACTTCGCAGCACTTGCGACGCATCGTTGCGGCAGGGAGGCAGATCGAAGTCGACTGGCTGGCCGATGAGGATTGAAGTCGTCACGCTGTTTCCGGCGCTGATCGGTGAGGCTTTGCGGCATGGGGTGCTCGGGCGGGCGCAGGAGCGCGGCATGCTGGTCGTCGAGACCCAGGATCCGCGTTCATATGCGACGGATCCGCACCGGACGGTCGACGATCGACCCTACGGCGGCGGACCCGGGATGGTGGGCACTGCGCCGCCCTGGGCGGCCGCAATCGATGCCGCGCAGGTACGCCTGGCGAAGCACGGTGTGCCTGCGGCGCGACGGCTGTATCTGAGCGCGCAGGGGCGCAGGTTCTGCCAGCAGGATGCCAACAGGCTGGGTGCTGAGGGCGGTTTTGTGCTGATTGCGGGCCGTTACGAGGGCCTGGATGAGCGGGTGGTGGCGGAGCTCGTCGACGAAGAGCTTTCGCTGGGCGACTTCGTGCTGTCCGGCGGCGAGTTTGCGGCGCTGGCGGTCATCGACGCGGTCGCGAGGCTGTTGCCTGGTGTGCTCGGCGATGAGCGCTCCAGTGTCGAGGAGTCATTCACCACCGGTCGTTTGGACTGGCCGCACTACACGCGGCCGGTACAATGGCGGGGTCGCGAGGTGCCCGAGGCCCTGCAGGGCGGCAACCACGCGCTCATCGCGCGTTGGAGATTGAAGGAAGCGATTGGGCGGACGTGGCTGCGTCGGCCCGATCTGATTGTCGAAAACGGGCTCTCCGAAGACGAGAGTCGATTGCTGAACGAATTTCTCGCCGAGCGAGAGGACCAGGAAAATGCCTAATCTGATTGCGGAAATTGACAAGGCGCGGATGACGCGCGAGCTGCCGGACTTCAAGCCCGGCGACACGGTGGTCGTCAACGTCAAGGTCGTCGAGGGCGAGCGCGAGCGTGTCCAGGCCTACGAGGGCGTGGTGATTGCACGCAGCAATCGGGGTCTGAATTCCTCGTTCACGGTGCGCAAGATCTCCCATGGCGAAGGCGTCGAGAGAACCTTCCCATCGCATAGCCCGGCAATCGCCGATGTCAGCGTCAAGCGTCGCGGCAACGTGCGGCGCGCCAAGCTGTACTACCTGCGCAAGCTGTCGGGCAAGGCAGCCAGGATCGAAGAAAAAGTCTGATGCGTGCGTTCTTTGGTGTGCTCTGGCGCGGTCTGGATGGACTGCGCCGGATCCTGCACCTGATCCTGCTGCTGGTGATCTTCGGATTCATTGTCGGTGCACTGAGTCCGTCGATCCCGAGCCTGCCGGCGAAAGCCGCGCTGGTCATCGCGCCGCAGGGCGAAATTGTCGAGCAGCTCTCTGGCGATCCAATCGATCGGGCCATTGCCGAGGCCCGCGGGCTGGGTGAATCCGAGACGCTGCTGCGCGACCTGACCGACTCGATCCGCAACGCGGCCACCGATGATCGTATCCAGGCGCTGGTACTGGATCTGGATGCGATGACCGGCGGCGGCCAGCCGACGCTCGATGAACTGGCGCGCGCCATCGATGAGTTTCGCAACAGTGACAAGAAGGTTATTGCGCACGGCATCGCCATGCTGCAAGGGCAGTACTACGTCGCTGCCCACGCTGACGAAATCTACCTCGATCCGTTCGGGCTGCTCGTGCTCGAGGGCTACGATCGCTACCGCACTTACTTCAGGGACGCGCTGGAGAAGATCGGCGTCGACATCAATCTGTTCCGCGTCGGCGCTTACAAGAGCGCCGCCGAGCCGTATGTCAGACAGGACATGTCGTCCGAGGATCGTGAAGAAAGCGTCGCTTATCTGACGTCCCTCTGGAGCAGCTACCAGGACGCGGTTGGCCGGGCGCGCGGGCTGCCAGCTGCGGACATCGCTCGTTATGCCGATACCTACCCCGATGCGGTCGTTGCTGCCAGCGGCGATGCGCCGTTGGTCGCACTCAATGCAAAGCTGATCACCGGTATTCTCGATGCGACGGCGGTCGGCCAGCGCGTCATCGAACTGGTTGGCGAGGACGAGACCAGCGGTTCGTTCCAGCAGGTGTCGCTGAAGGATTATCGCCGGGTCATGCGGGCAACCGAGTCTCTGAAAACGGAGAGCGGTCCTCGGGTTGCGGTGCTGGTTGCGAGCGGTGAGATTCTCGATGGTCGACAGCCTGCCGGCATCATCGGGGGCGAGTCCACGGCGCAACTGGTTCGCAAGGCGCGCCTGGATGACGACATCAAGGCGCTGGTGCTGCGGATCGACAGCCCCGGCGGCAGCGTCATCGCCTCGGAGCAGATTTACCGTGAGGTCAAGGCGTTCCGCGGGTCTGGCAGACCCGTGGTGGTGTCGATGGGAGATCTGGCTGCTTCGGGAGGCTATTACATCGCGGCCCCTGCGGATCAGATCTGGGCGAGCCCGGCAACCTTGACGGGGTCGATCGGAATCTTCGGCGTCTTCCCGACTGTCAATCGCGGTCTCGACAAGCTCGGTATCGCGGTCGATGGCGTCGGCACGACGCCGCTATCCGGCGAGTTTCGGCTCGATCGGCCGCTGGGCCCGGCGGCCAGCAAGTTGTTCCAGGCAACGATCGAACGCGGCTACGTTGAGTTTCTGGGTCGCGTTGCCGACGGACGAGGGCGTCCTGCGGAAGAGCTTGACGCAGTGGCCCAGGGCCGCGTCTGGGCGGGTGTCGATGCGAAGCGCGTGGGTCTGGTCGACGAACTGGGCAGCTTCAAGCAAGCCGTCGACGCGGCCGCCAAGCTTGCAGGGCTCGACGACCAGGACTACACGCTCGACTACATCGAGCCCGAGATGTCCTGGACGCAGGAACTACTGACCTCGATCGAAGTCCGTCTGCTGAGCAGCGTCGCCCGACTGATGCCTACGACAGCAGGACTCTGGTCAGTGGCGGGGATCATTTCTCCGGCCACGACGCCCTTGCAGCGCGAGCTGGCGCGCTGGCAGCGTTTGAAGGCTCCGAATCACCTCTACGCCTACTGCTTCTGCGGCATCGAGTAGCGTCGTCAGGATCCCCAGTCGAGGATGACCTTGCCCGACTGGCCTGAGGCCATCGTCTCGAAGCCCTGCTGAAAGTCATCGATGCCGAAACGGTGCGTGATGACTGGCGCCAGGTCCAGCCCGCTTTGCAACAGGCTCGACATCTTGTACCAGGTCTCGAACATCTCGCGTCCATAGATCCCGCGCAACGTCAGGCCCTTGAAGATGACCTGATTCCAGTCGATGGCCGTCTCTCCGGGCGGAATTCCAAGCAGCGCGACGCTGCCGCCATGATGCATCGTGCGCAACAGTTCGCGCAGCGCACTCGGGTTGCCCGACATCTCAAGACCAATGTCGAATCCCTCCTGCATACCGAGTTCCTGCATCGCTGTGTCGAGCGATTCACGCGCGACATTGACGGTACGCGATGCGCCCATGCGTCGCGCCAGCTCAAGGCGATAGTCGTTGACATCACTGATCACGACATGCCGCGCGCCGGTAAAGCGCGCGATCGCGGTCGCCATGATGCCGATCGGCCCGGCGCCGGTGATCAGCACGTCTTCGCCCACCATGTTGAACGCCAGCGCCGAATGCGTGGCATTGCCGAAAGGGTCGAGGATCGCGGCAAAGTCGTCGCCAATCGAGTCCGGTAGTTTGAAAGCATTGACAGCCGGAATCGACAGGTACTCGGCGAAGCATCCCTGCCGGTCGACACCCACCCCGACCGTGTTGCGGCAAAGATGACGGCGACCCGCGCGGCAGTTGCGGCAGTGACCGCAGGTGATGTGACCTTCGCCGGAAACACGATCGCCGAGCGAGAAGCCACGCACCTCGCTGCCCATCTCGACGATGCGACCGCAGTACTCATGACCGACCGCCATGGGCACCCGGATCGTCTCGCGGGCCCAGGCATCCCAGTGGTAGATATGCATGTCGGTGCCGCAGATCGCGGTCTTTGCAATCTGGATCAGTACGTCATTGGGCCCGACGGCAGGTTCCGGAATGCTGCCCATCCAGATGCCAGGCTCGGCTTTCGCCTTGATCAGCGCCTTCATGCGAGCTCCTGCGCGGCCTGCGCGAACGCGCCAACCGCCGTGTCGATATCCGCCGTCGTCAGGATCGATGACATCTGCGTCCGGATGCGGGCCTGGCCCAATGGCACCACCGGATACGAGAAACCGATCACGTAGACGCCGAGTTCCAGCAGCCGTTCGGCCATACGATTGGCGCGCGTCGCATCGCCGATCATGACCGGAATGATCGGATGCGATCCGGGCGTCAGACTCAAGCCCGCGGCCGTGAGTCCGGCTCTGAAGCGGGCCGAATTGGTGCGCAATTGTTCACGGAGTCCGGGATCATTTTCGATCAGCTCGAGCACGCGGAGGCTGACCGCGGCGACGACGGGCGGCAGGCTGTTCGAGAACAGGTAGGGACGTGCGCGCTGCCGCAGCCAACCGACAACCTGCCGACTCGCCGCGATGTAGCCGCCGCTGGCGCCGCCGAGTGCCTTGCCGAGCGTGCCGGTCAGGATCTGCACGCGACCTGCAACGCCGCAGTGCTCGGGCGTGCCGCGTCCGCGTGCGCCGAGGAAGCCGGTGGCATGCGAATCATCGACCATGACAATTGCATCGTAACGCTCGGCCAGCTCGCAGATACCCTGCAGCGGCGCGATGGTTCCATCCATCGAGAAGACGCCGTCGGTGGCGATCAGGCGCGTGCGCGCGTCGCGGGCCTCGATCAGACAGCGCTCCAGGTCAGCGAGGTCCCGGTTCGCAAAGCGCAGCCGCCGCGCCTTGCAGAGCCGGATGCCATCGATGATGCTCGCGTGATTCAGCGCGTCCGAAATCACGGCATCGCTGTCATCCAGCAGCGCCTCGAACAGGCCGCCGTTGGCATCAAAGCAGGATGAGAACAGGATGGTGTCCTGCATGCCGAGAAAGGCGCTGAGGCGCTGCTCGAGCTCGCGATGCGGTGACTGCGTGCCACAGATGAAGCGTACCGATGCCATACCATAGCCGTAGCGGTCAATGGCGCGATGCGCCGCCTCGCGTACCGCGGGATGGTTTGCGAGACCCAGATAATTGTTGGCACAGAGATTGATCAGCTCACCGCGTACGTCCTGGCTCGCGGTGCGCACCCGCCCGCCCTGCGGCGAGGTGAGCACGCGTTCGCGCTTCAGCAGGCCGTCTCGATCATAGTCAAGCAGTGCAGCATCGAGACGTTGGTCGAGTGGGGTCGTCATGCCGACTGCGCCGTCAGTGACCGCACCATCAGTGAATGAGGGCGGCAAGACGGCGGCGCGCCGTCGACAGCAGGCTGGTCTCCGATGAAGCCAGATCGAATGCAGCGAGCAGATCGATGCGGCCCTGATTGCGGGCGAAGCGCGCATTGCGCTCCATCGCCCCCAGCAGCATTTCGATGCCGCGTTCGAACTCACCCGCGAGCAAGTGGCGGGCCGCACGGACACGCGTGGACTGGATCAGGTCGGTTTCGTCCGGGGCGAGGCGGATCGCAGTAAAATACGCGGTGGCGCGCGCCGACAACACGGCAGGCTCGCTTTGCATGGGCGGGGGCAGGGCATCCAGCAGTTTGACGGCTTCGTCAGGCTGTCCGTTGTGCGCTGTGCTCAGCGCTGCCTCGATGCGCGGATCGACAGTCGGCGCGGCGACAATATGCGGCGCCAGCAGTTGTCGGATCGCGGCCGCGCTCTGGGCGCCGACGAACTCCGTCGCAACAGCGCCGTCCTTGAAAAGCTTGACCGCCGGAATGCTGCGTATCTGGTAACGCGTGGCGAGTTCCGGTTCCTCGTCGGTGTTGAGCTTGACGATCGTCAGCGCAGCGCCGTACTCGTCTGCGAGCTGCTCCAGCGTCGGGCCGAGTGCGCGGCACGGGCCGCACCACGGTGCCCAGAAATCGACCAGCACAGGCTGTGTGGCAGACCCCCTGAGCACGAGCTCCGCGAAATTGTTGCTGCCAACCGAAGTCAAGGACGCCATTTGGTCATTGTCGGGCCGAACTGTAAAAAATCAACAAGCGGCACCGTTCCGTTTGACGTCTGCCAAGGCAGTCCCTACGCTGCCGGCCCTCTCAAGGAGGCAGCTATGCGGGTGGCGTTGGGAATTCTATTGGCAATGGCGCTGGGCGGCATTCAGCCCGCCGTCGCAAACTGGAAGGGCAGCAGCGAAGTCGGGATCGTTTTCGCACGTGGCAACAGCGACACCGACACGGCCAACGTCAAGCTGGAGTTGTCGACCGAGCGGGACCGCTGGAAACACGGCTTCAATATCGCGGCGCTGCGCTCCAGCAACGACGGCCTGAAGACCGCGCAGCGATACGGTGCCGGTTGGCAGTCCGATTTCGCACTCAGCGAGCGCAATTACCTGTTCGGCGGTCTGCGCTACGAGGACGACGAGTTCTCGGGTTTCGATTACCAGGCGAGCGCCACGGCCGGTATTGGCCACAAGTTCATCGATACGGCCACGACCAGGTTCAATGGCCAGATTGGCGCAGGCTATCGTCGCTCCAAGGACGCCCTGAGCGGCGCGACCAACGGCGAGCCGGTGCTGCGCGGCGATCTGGCTTTCGAGACCGCCGTGACCGCTACGACCAAGCTCATCAACAAGTTTGTGGTCGAGGCTGGTTCGGACAATACGTTTGCGTCGAACGAATTTGCGCTGCAGGTGCGAATGAGTGACGCGTTCGCGTTGTCGCTGGGACTCGGCGCGCGCTTCAACAGCGACCCGCCGTTGGGGCTGAAGAAGACCGACACGCTGACGACGGTGAATCTCGTTTACGGATTCTGAGACTCTCAGGTCCACAGCTCGAACAGGCCGCGGGGACGCAGATAGCGCGCCTCGCGGCCGCTGCCGTCGCCGAGCGCAGTCCATTCGGGCAGCTCGAGCTGGATCTCGCACAGTGCGCCCGTATCGAAATCGCTAAGGCCGGCGCCCGGTACCAGGCGTTGCGCGGCCTCTGAGATGCCCGGGTTGTGCCCGACCAGCAGGAGTTGGATGATCATCGGGCCGACCTCGCGGGCAGCCGCGAAGATTTCTTCCGGCGACGCCAGGTAGAGCTTCTCGCTGCAGATCAGTCGCCGCTCAGGCAGCGCCATTGCTCGCAGCACCGCTTCTGCGGTACGCCGCGTGCGCGTCGCGGCGCTGGCGAGGATCAGGTCCGGCGGCGAGCCAAGGCCCCGCAACAGCTTCGCTGCCTCGGCCACTTCCGCGATCCCGCGGCGGTTCAGATCGCGGTCGAAGTCGGGCGCGCGGTCGGATTGCCATTCCGCCTGTGCGTGGCGCATCAGGATCAGCCGCCGCGTGCCGTCGGTCATGGTTCTGGTGCACGCACTTCGAGTCGACCTTCACGAAGGCGCGTCGAAAAAACCTGTACGGGTTCATAGGCCGGCGGCGACAGCGCGTCGCCGCTGCGCAGGCAGAAGCGTGCGCCGTGCCGGGGGCAAATGACAACGGGTCGACCCTGGTCGTCGATTTCATGCTCGGCATCGGCCAGCGGCTCGCCATCGTGCGTGCAGCGATCCTCGAATGCATAGAACTGGCCCGCCACTGCGACGATCGCCACGGGCACGCCGTCGAGGTCCAGTTCGCGTCTTTCGCCGGCGGCAGCTGTGTCTGGGCCGGCGTCGATCCAGCGTTCGCTCACATCATGCCTGTTTGCAGTCGGGCCGCCTCGGACATCATCGACTGGTTCCAGGGCGGATCAAACACCAGTTCGACATCGGCTGACCTGACCGTGGGAATGGCCTCGATCTTCTCTTTGACGTCCTGCACCAGTACTTCGCCCATGCCGCAGCCCGGCGCGGTCAGGGTCATCTTGACGCTGATGGTGCGTTCCGCCGGGGCGTCCTTGGCTGAATGCACCTCGCATTCGTAGATCAGGCCGAGATCGACGATGTTGACAGGGATCTCGGGATCGAAGCAGCCGCGCATCTGTTGCCAGGCCAGCTCCCGAACCTGCTCGTCGCCGGCGCCTGGCGGTAGTTCGAGGGGCTTCACAATTTGCTTGCCGATCGCGTCGGCATTGTCGCCGCTGAGTCTGAAGAGGTTGCCCTCGATGTAGAGTGTAAAGCTGCCGCCGAGCGCCTGGGCAATGAAGCCCGACTGGCCCGCTTTCAGCGTTACTTCAACACCGGCAGGAACGATCACCGCAGGGGTATCGCGCTCGATGACAAAGGCTTCGTTTTCGTGACTGCGCATCGAATTTCCTTATTCAGTTGATACAGCGCCGTTCGCGTCTCGCGCGCGCTCCAGCGCTGCGGCGAGAGTATGCCAACAAAGGCTGGCGCATTTGACCCGTGCCGGGTATTCCCTCACACCAGACAAAGCCGCGAGCTTGCCCAGCGACGGCGCAGCAACGGCCTCGGGGTCGGTCAGCATCTTGTGCACCTGCTCGCCAAGCTGCTGCGCGGTATTGCGGTCCAGTCCCTTGACCGCTTCGGTCATCAGCGACGCCGAGGCTGTCGAGATGGCGCAGCCTTTGCCGTCAAACTTGATATCGGCGATCTGCCCGCCGTTCAGACGCAATGTCAGGTTCAAGCGATCGCCACACAACGGATTGTGGCCCACTGCGGAGCTGTCGCAGGGCGACAGCGCGCCGAAGTTCCTGGGCGCACGATTATGGTCGAGAATCACGTCGCGGTAGAGATCCTTGAGGTCCATCAACCAAACACCTCGCGAGCCCGCGCGACCGCAGTGACCAGCGCGGCGATGTCTTCCTCATTGGTGTAGCAGCCAAACGACGCGCGGGCAGTGGCGGGAACGTCGAAGAATTCCATGACAGGCATTGCGCAGTGATGTCCCGTACGCACCGCTACACCTTCTGCATCGAGTATGGTCCCGAGATCGTGCGGATGAATGCCGTCGAGCACGAAGGAGATCACCCCGGTCTTGTGCTCAGCCTCGCCAATGATGCGCAGGCCCGGCACGCGCTCGAGTTCGGCAGTGGCCAGGTCGAGCAGGGCGGCCTCGTGGCGCGCGACCTGGTCGCGACCGAGGGACTCGAGGTAGTCGATCGCGGCACCGAGGCCAATGACCCCCGAGATATTCGGCGTGCCCGCTTCGAACTTGTAGGGGACATCGTTGTAGGTCGTGCCCTCGAAACTGACGGTCAGGATCATGTCGCCGCCGCCCTGCCAGGGTGGCATTGCCCGCAGCAGCGCTTCGCGCCCCCAGAGCACGCCGACGCCGGTCGGTCCGTACATCTTGTGGGCTGAAAACGCGTAGAAATCTGCGCCGAGCGCTGCGACATCGACTGATCCGTGCGGCACGGCCTGCGCGCCATCAACCAACACCAGTGCGCCGGCCGCATGCGCTGCGCGCGCGAGCGCGGCAACGGGCAGCACAGTGCCCAGTGCATTCGATACCTGGGTGATGGCGACCAGACGCGTACGCGGCCCCAGCAGTTTGTGGAATTCGTCGAGCATCAGCTCACCGCGACGATTGATCGGCGCGACGCGTAGAACAGCGCCCGTGGCGGCGCAGAGCATCTGCCACGGCACGATGTTGGCATGGTGCTCCATCCAGGTGATCAGGATCTCGTCGCCCGCTGCGAGGTTTGTCCTTCCCCAGGAGTTGGCCACCAGATTGATCGACTCGGTCGTACCACGCGTGAAGATGATCTCGCGAGGGCTTTGGGCACCGATGAACCGCTGCACCTTGCCGCGCACGGCTTCGAAAGCGGTCGTTGCCTTCTGACTGAGCTGATAGACGCCGCGATGCACGTTCGCATGACTGGTGCGCTCGTAGTGGCTGACGGCGTCGATGACCGCAGCAGGCCGCTGTGATGAGGCTGCGCTGTCGAGGAACGCCAGCCGCTTGCCATGCACTTGCGTGGCGAGGATCGGGAAGTCGGCGCGCACGCGCTCGACATCGTAGGGCCGGGCGTCGGCGGCCAGATCAATCCTGTCCGAGGTGGCGCTCACTTCTACACTCACTGGGGCACTTCCGTGACGCCGAGCGACTGCAGATGCGCTCCCAGCCAGACCTCGATCTGCTTGCGCAGTCCTGGGTCGCGAACTGCGGTGACGACCTCCTCGATAAACGCCCACTTCATCAGCTGCTCAGCCACGTCGGCTTCGATGCCGCGTGACAGCAGATAAAAGAGCTGCTCCGGATCGAGCTTGCCGGTCGTCGCGCCATGGCTGGCCTTGACATCGTCGGTGTAGATTTCGAGTTGCGGTCGCAGGTCCGCCTCAGCAGTGTTGCCTGCCAGCAGCGCACGCAGCGACTGCTGGGACTGCGCGCCGGTTGCCGCTTCGCGCATCACGATATGGCCATTGCAGGCGATCCGCGAGCGATCCACGGCAATGCCGCGAAACTGTTCGCGGGTGCCGGTGTTCGGGGCGCGATGCTCGATCAAGGCATAAATGTCAGCGACGCCCTGTGCCGACCCAATCGACGCTGCCTGAAAGTCGACGTTTGCGCCGCGACCTGCCAGCTCGATCCGCAGGGTGCTGCGGGTCGAAAGACCGCTGACCGTGAATTGACCGAGCCGGTAGTTGGCGTCGGGGCCGAGTACCGCGTTGAGCGTATCGAGCAGCACGCTGCGCGGCCCGTCGGCAAGCAGGCGGGTATGTTCGACTGTGGCGCCCTGTGCGACCGACAGCATGCAATGGCCGTTCGTGAAGGTTGCATGGCGCGTGGCGCCGATGTGCCGTTCGACCAGCCGCACCGTCGAGGCGGGCTCTGCCTGCAGTCGCAGCTGCGGGTGGGCCGCGGCCGTCTGTTGCTCCACGGTGGTGACGAAAACGACTTCGATACTGACGGACATGCCCGCGGGCACGTGAACACGCAGGCTCTCGATGCCGAACGCGGCGCCGATCGTCGCAAACGCGAGGTCGCCGGTTTCAGGCGGGCTGTCGGGGAGGCGGGCACTCGCGGTCTCTACCGTGAGCAGTTCCGTCAGCGGTGCCGACAGCTCGGCGGCAAAGCGGCCATCCACAAACACGAATCGACCATAACCCGGCAAACGCTCCGGCAGCAGCGAACGTGCCTCGTCTAGAGTCGTATGCAGCGGCGCCGAAGTCGGGCTGAAGCGTGCCTTGTCGAGCAGGCGCAGATTGGCGTATTTCCAGTTCTCAGCTCTCGGCGTCGGCAGGCCGCCGGCAACCAGCGATTGCAGCGCGCTCGCCGTCGCGGCGCTGAGGCTCGCGCCGTTCTGCGCGGCGTCGCGATGTTCGCTGAGGATGCGTTCGATCAGGCTGGGAGTAGACATGGACTGGTCCTCAAGCGGCCGCCGTGACCCAGTCGTAGCCGCGCTTTTCAAGCTCCAGTGCGAGGCTGCGGTCGCCACTGCGCGCAATGCGCCCCTTGGCCAACACGTGCACCTGATCCGGAACGATGTGATCGAGCAGGCGCTGATAGTGGGTGACGAGGACAATGGCGCGCTCGGGCGAGCGCAGCGTGTTGACGCCTTGCGCGACGATCTTCAGCGCGTCGATGTCGAGCCCGGAGTCGGTTTCATCGAGCAGCGCAAGGCGTGGTTCGAGCACCAGCATCTGCAGGATCTCATTGCGCTTCTTCTCCCCACCCGAGAAACCTTCATTGACGCCGCGCGACAGGAAGGCTTCATCGATCTGCATCAGCTTCATCTTGTCGCGCACCAGCCCCAGAAACTCGAACGCGTCGACCTCCGGCTGGCCGTGATGCTTGCGCGCTGCGTTGACGGCCGCCTTGAGCAGGTAGACGTTGTTGACGCCTGGAATCTCTACCGGGTACTGGAAGCCAAGGAACACCCCAGCCTGGGCCCGTTCCTCGGGCGCGAGCTTGAGCAGGTCGGTGCCGTCGTAGCGAACGGTGCCGGCCGTGATCGTGTAGCCCGGTCGCCCGGCCAATACGTAGGCGAGAGTGCTCTTGCCCGAGCCGTTCGGTCCCATGATTGCATGGACCTCGCCGGCGCCGACCGTGAGGCTGAGGCCATTGAGAACCTTGCGGTCACCGATCGTGACGTGCAGATTGTCGATATCGAGCATCGCTGGCGAACTCCGTTTTCTGGTGCCTGGCAGTCAGCCGACTGCGCCTTCAAGGCTGACCGCGAGCAGTGCCTGGGCTTCGACCGCGAATTCCATCGGCAGCTCCTTGAAGACACTCTTGCAGAAGCCACTGACGATCATGTTCACGGCATCTTCCTGCGATATTCCGCGCTGCAGGCAATAGAACAGCTGATCGTCACTGATCTTGGAAGTCGAAGCTTCGTGCTCGACGATCGCCGTTGGATTCTTGACCTCGATGTACGGGAAGGTGTGCGCCGCCGACGTGGAGCTCATCAGCAGTGAATCGCACTGCGTGAAATTGCGCGCGTCGCGGGCAGAAGGCAGGATCTTTACGAGCCCCCGATAGCTGCTGCGGCCCTTGCCAGCCGAAATGCCTTTGGAAACGATCGTGCTGCGGGTGCCCGCGCCGATGTGAATCATCTTCGTGCCGGTGTCGGCCTGCTGATAATTGTTGACGGTGGCAACAGAATAGAACTCGCCGACCGAGTTCTCGCCACGCAACACGCAGCTCGGGTACTTCCAGGTGATCGCAGAACCCGTTTCGACCTGCGTCCAGGAAATCTTGGAATTGCGGCCGCGACACTCGCCACGCTTGGTCACGAAGTTGTAGATGCCGCCCACGCCGTGTTCGTCGCCGGGGTACCAGTTTTGCACCGTCGAGTACTTGATCTGTGCGTCATCCTCGGTAATCAATTCAACGACCGCTGCGTGCAGCTGGTTCTCGTCGCGCATCGGCGCCGTGCAGCCTTCGAGATAGCTGACGTGGCTGCCTGCGTCGGCAATGATCAGCGTTCTTTCGAACTGGCCGGTATTGGCTGCGTTGATTCGAAAGTATGTCGACAGCTCCATCGGGCAACGCACTCCTTTGGGCACGTAAACGAAGGATCCGTCCGAAAAGACTGCCGAATTCAGGCAGGCGTAGAAGTTGTCGGTATGCGGTACGACACTGCCGAGATAGCGCTCGATCAGCTCCGGGTGGCTCTGCACCGCATCGGAAAACGAACAGAACACGACACCGGCCTTATGCAGCCGATCCTTGAAAGTCGTCGCCACCGACACACTGTCGAATACGGCATCAACGGCGACGCCCGCAAGACGCGCGCGTTCGTGCAATGGCACGCCCAGCTTCTCGTAGGTCGCAAGCAGTTTCGGATCGACTTCATCAAGACTCTTCGGACCATCGGTCTTGCTCTTGGGCGCCGAGTAGTACGACAGCGCCTGGTAGTCGATCGGCGGATACTCCACATGGGCCCAGTGGGGCTCGCGCATGGTGAACCAGTGATCCAGCGCCTTCAGGCGCCAGTCGAGCAGGAACTGCGGCTCACGCTTCTTGAGCGAGATTGCTCGCACGACGTCGGAGTCGAGTCCTGGCGGCAGGCTGTCCGACTCGATGTCAGTGACGAAACCGTGACGGTAGTTGCGAGCGACCAGCCCTTCGAGTTCTGCCGACACGGTCATCGCTGCTCCCTCTCAACATGTATCGAAGTGCGCGGCCGCAGTGCGACCGAAAAATGCTCCATCCGATCGAGCCCGGCGAGCTGCGCGAGGCTGACATCACCCAGGGCGCGGCGGATCGCGTGATTGACGCGCTTCCAGGTCGTGCTGACCCTGCAGGTCTCCTCGATACCGCACTGGCCGTGACCGGCAGCGCAGTCCGTCAGCTGCACCGGGCCTTCCAGTGCATCGAGGATCGCGGCGGCGCTGATTGCATCGGGCGAGCGAGCCAGCGCGTAGCCGCCGTGCGAGCCGCGCGTTGACACCACGAGCCCGGCCCGCTGCAGGCGCTTGAGCACCTTGCTGACCGTCGTCGCGCTCAGCCCGGTCTGCCCGGCCAGTTGCGTGGTCGTGAGCTGGCGGGCGCGCTCCTGCGCCAACACGCCGAGAATCACGGTCGCATAGTCGGCAAGTTTGCTGATTCGGAGCATCGTCGGTTCCGGCTGCGGGCACGAAGGCCGCGGGAGTAGAGGACCATTTTAGTCCAGATTAACTTTCAGTGCCAGAGCCGGCATTTGCTATCATCCGCGCCCTGTTTTCTCAGGAGATCGTACGACATGAACGCAGCGGAACTGGAGCGCATTGCGCGCGGCATGGTGGCCCCAGGCCGCGGTATTCTGGCCGCCGACGAGAGCTCAGGCACCATCAAGAAGCGTTTTGACGCGATCAAGCTTGAGTCCACCGAAGAGAGCAGGCGTACCTACCGCGAGATGCTGTTCACGGCGCCGGATATGGCCGCGGCGATCAGCGGCGTGATTTTCTATGACGAGACGCTCAGGCAGAAGACCCGCGACGGTGTGCCGTTTGCGCAGTACCTGACCAGTCTAGGCGTGATTCCCGGCATAAAGGTCGATGCAGGAGCGAAACCGCTGGCCGGATTTCCCGGCGAGACGATTACGGAAGGGCTAGACGGGCTGCGTGAACGGCTGGCCGAGTACCATGGCCTGGGGGCTCGGTTCGCGAAGTGGCGCGCGGTCCTCGACATCGGTGCCGGAGTTCCCTCGCGCTTCGCGATCCACGCCAATGCGCATGCGCTCGGTCGCTATGCGGCGCTGTGCCAGCAGGCGGGAATCGTGCCGATCGTCGAGCCCGAAGTGCTGATGGACGGCGACCATACGATCGAGCGCTGCGAGGCCGTCACCGACGAAGTTCTCGAAGCCGTGTTCCATGAGCTCGCGCTGCATCGCGTGTACCTGCCCGGCATGGTGCTGAAGCCGAACATGGTGATCGCCGGCAAGCAATGCGCTACGCAGGCAGCACCCGAGGCCGTCGCAGTTGCGACCGTCCGCACGCTGCTGCGCCGGGTGCCCGCCGCTGTGCCGGGAATCGCGTTTCTGTCCGGTGGCCAGAGCACCACGGCGGCCACGCTGCACCTGTCACTGATCAACCAGAGCCCTGCTTTGCCCTGGGCGCTGACGTTCAGCTACGGCCGTGCGCTGCAGGCGTCAGCGCTGCAGGCCTGGGGCGGCAAGGCAGCGACGTTCGAGGCCGGGCAACAGGAGTTTGCGCGCCGCGCGCGGCTGAATGGTTTGGCGGCAGCCGGCAAGTACGTCGCCTCGATGGAAAGCGGCGCCTCTTGAGCCACGCGGCGGCCACCGATGCCTCGGAGACCGTCGTTGCTGTCAGCGATGTCAGCTTTTCGATCGGGCGACGAAAAATATTCGACGGCCTGTCGATCGAAGCCAGGCTCGGCCAGATTACGGCGATCATGGGGCCGAGCGGAACCGGCAAGACGACGCTGCTGCGTCTGATCACGGGCCAGATTCGGCCAGATGCTGGCCGCATCCGCGTGTTTGGCGAGGAACTCGGTTCATTGCGGCAGGTGGAGCTGTTCGGCTTGCGCAAGCGGATGGGCATGCTGTTCCAGAATGGCGCGCTGCTGACCGACCTCAGCGTGTTCGAGAACGTCGCGTTCCCGCTGCGGGAGCACACCCGTTTGCCGGAGGCGCTGATCCGTCAGCTGGTGCTCAGCAAGCTGCACGCGGTTGGCTTGCGCGGCGCCGCACAGCTGATGCCGGCCGAACTGTCGGGTGGCATGGCGCGGCGGGTTGCGCTCGCGCGCGCGATCATCATGGATCCGGAATTATTGATCTACGACGAGCCGTTCGCCGGCCTCGATCCGATTTCGATGGGCGTGATCCTGCGGCTGATCCGGCAGATGAACGAGTCGCTCGGCATCACCAGCATCGTGGTCTCACACGACGTCGACGAACTGTCGCGAGTCGCTCATTCCAGCTATCTGTTGTCGCAGGGTAGGGTGGTCGCCTCGGGCACGCCGGACGAGCTGCGCGCCAGCAGTGTCGACGTGGTGCGGCAGTTCATGGACGGCGTTGCCGATGGCCCGGTGCCGTTTCATTACCCAGCGCCCGACTACTTCTCGCAGCTGCTCGATTCCCCGGAGCCGCGCTGATGGTCGCCGGCTGATGCCTGTGCTGCAGTCGGAATCGACCGTGATCTCCAGCCTGCGCCGGATCGGTGCGGTCGGCGTTTTCTTTGCGCAGCTGCTTGGCCACTGCGGTCCGGCGCTGGCAAAACCGGGTCTGATCGTCCAGCAGATCTACAATAGCGGTGCTCGCTCGTTGATCATCATCATGCTTTGCGGGCTGTTCGTCGGCATGGTGCTCGGACTGCAGGGTTTCGATCTACTGCAGCGTTTCGGCTCGGAAGACGCCCTGGGCATTGCCGCAGCCCTGGGCCTTCTCAAGGAACTCGGGCCAGTCGTCACGGCGCTGCTGTTTGCAGGACGGGCCGGCACATCGCTGACTTCGGAAATCGGCCTGATGCGTGCGACCGATCAACTGACGGCCATGCAGATGATGGCCGTTGATCCGATGCGTCGAGTGGTCGCGCCGCGCTTCATTGGCGGTATTGTTGCGATGCCGCTGCTGGTCGCGGTCTTCAATGTCATCGGCCTGTTCGGGGCGCAGCTGATCGGCGTGCAGGTCATGGGCGTCGATGGCGGTGCGTTCTGGTCGCAGATGCAGGGCGCCGTCGAGCTCAATGATGTCTATGAGGGCATCCTCAAGAGTTTTGCGTTCGGGGTAGCCTGCAGTCTGGTTGCGGTCTACGAAGGCTTTCATGCCGAGCCCACCGCCAGCGGAGTGGGCCTGGCCACCACGCGCACCGTCGTGACTTCGTCGGTGCTGATCCTTTTGATCGATTACATTCTGACCGCCGCCTTCCTGTGAGCGGCTGTTGCGAGGAGTGCTAGACATCATGCAATCCAATCGAGCGCTTGAAATCGGAACCGGTCTGTTCATCCTGCTGGGGTTCACGGCGCTGTTTTTCCTGACAACCCAGTTGCCTGGCAGCGGGCTGCGATTTGGCGGCACGGAGGGCTACCTGGTCCGCGCCAGCTTCGACAATGTCGGTGACCTCAAGACGGGCTCTCCCGTCAGCATGGGCGGCGTCAATATCGGCCGGGTGGAATCCGTTACCTACGACTCGCAGCTGTTCAAAGCCGTCGTGGGCCTCAGGATCTCGCCCGATTTCCGCCAGATTCCCGAAGACAGTGACGCCAGCATCCAGACGGCGGGCCTGCTGGGGGGGAAGTATATCGGCATCGGGCCGGGTGGTTCTGAAACCTATTTGCAGGACGGCAGTCAGATAGAGTTCACGCAGTCGGCCATCGTGCTCGAGACCCTGGTCAACAAGTTCTTTGCGAACTTCGCGGAAGGCGGGCAGACAGGCGATTCGGCTGAGTGATTCGGCCGAGTAAGGAACCAGGAGTACGCATGACGCTCAATAAATTCATAGTGACGGCTTCCGCTTGCGTCGCGACCGCGCTGCTCGGCGCCGGTGCGGCATCGGCATCGGCGGCGGCGTCGGCAGCGGCAGCGGCTAAGGTCGATACCTCCGGCCCCACCCAGCTCATTGAGACCGCGGCCAACACGATGGTCAGCGAGATCGCGCAGCGGCGCGCCGAATTTCGCAAGGAGCCATCAAAGCTTTACCAGCTCGTCGATGCAGTACTGCTGCCGCACTTTGACGTCGACTTCGCAGCGCGTGCCGTGCTCGGCACGACCTGGCGCAGCGCCAGCGACGACCAGCGCAGGCGCTTCGTCACGGCGTTCTATCACTCGCTGCTGAACAACTACGGCGATGCACTGGTGGACTTCACCGGCGACCGGATCCGCGTGTTTCCGAGCAATGTTGCCGATGACGCGACGCGCGCCACGGTACGCACGGAAGTCAAGCGCAGCAACGGACAGAAGGTTCCGGTCAACTACACGCTGCGCAAGACGGACGGCGGCTGGAAGGCCTGGGACGTCACGATCGAAGGCATCAGCTACGTCAAGTCGTTCAAGGAAGACTTTGCTGCCGAGATCAACCAGAAGGGTCTGGATGCGGTGATCCAACGTCTCGAGACGCAGGCCTCGCAGAGTGGCGTCGCGCAGGGCGCGTGAACATGGCGCCGATGTTTACGCTGACCGAACGCGAAGCGGGACATTTTCGGGCCGACGGCTCACTGCTGTTCAGCAATGCTGCGGAGGCCTTCGGCAAGGGCCTGGCCGTTCTTGCGGCGACGAAGAGCCAGGACCTGCACCTGGATTGTTCCGGCATCTCATCGAGCGATAGCGCGGGCCTCGCGGTGCTCGTGGAGTGGCTGGCGTGGGCGCGGCGAAGCGGTCGTCATTTGAAGCTGCAGCGGGTCCCGACGCAGCTGCAGGACATTGCCCGGATCAGCGAGCTCGAGGACCTGCTCGCCGAGGGTATATAGCCGCACAGTCGGCTAGTAGTCTTCTGGCTCGAGCTCGCTCGGTTCGTCCGCCGGTGGAACGTCGATCTCACCGTCGCTGACCAGATAGGCCTCGCGCTGCAGGTAGGCGCTGCGTACAAACGTGTACTTGTCGGCGGCACGTTCGAGCAGGCGGTCGGTACTCAACAGGCGCGCGCGACGATCCAGCAAGCGCCCGGCGGTCAATCCGATGCGCGTGCGGTCGTCCTTGAGGTAATGCGGCGGTTCTGTGAACTCATCGGCAACTCGGCCGACGGCATCCCGGGCGCTGGACGGCCCGAGTAAGGGCAGCACCAGGTAGGGGCCGCTGGAAATACCCCAGACGCCCAGCGTTTGTCCGAAATCCTCATCGCGCAGCGCAAGTCCGAGGCTCGCCGCCGGGTCCAGCAAGCCTCCCAGCCCGAGCGTGCTGTTGACGACGAAGCGTGTCAGGCCGGACGCGGCGTAGCCCGGCTTGCCCTGCAGCAGGTCGTTGATGACGACGCGCGGGTAGAGAAGGTTTCGGTAAAAATTCGACACACCGGTTTCGACGAACTGCGGTGTGACGGCCTGGTACGCCTCGGCCGCAGGTTTGGCAACCCAGCGGTCCGCGCCTTCATTGAAAGCGAAGGACACCCGATTGACTCGTTCCAGCGGGTCGCGTGGATCGGGTGACAAGTCACGCGACGTCGCGCAACCGGCGAGCAGCAGCAGCACAGGCAAGCCCATCGCGACCCATGTGGCTCGCGGCAATTTGATCGACGGCATCATCGAATTGTAGCATCGTCGCGCTGCGCACGACGACGCGGCTGCTCGGCCAGAAAGTCGCGTATTTCCTTCAGGCGTGCCTCGAAGCGCGCACGCTGCACGCCGGTCAGAGCGGGCGCCGCCAGTGCGAGTTCCAGCTGCTTGGTGGCGAGTATCAGATCGCCGCTCGAAATGTGGTACTCGCTCATGTAGTAGTACGCGTCGCCGGTGTCGCCGGCGGCGCTTGCCGCCATCGCCGTCTGCCGGATCTGCTCCGGGCTCGGCACCACATTGTTGAAAACGTCCAGCAGCACGGCATGTGCTTCGCTGGCACGGCCGACTCGCAGCAGCGCCTGCGCGTAGCGCACGGACAGTGGCACGTTGCGTGGCGCGATGCGCAGCGCGGTTTCGAACGTGGCAAGTGCCTCGTCGGTCCGCTCCGCCTGCAGCAGGGCTTCACCGAGAGCCGACTGCAGCATCGGCGTGCCATCGCGTTCGCCGGCCAGCTCCATCAGCGTTCCAACTGCAGCCGCAGCCTGTCCCGCTCGCACCATCGCGATGGCCTCGCCGTACCGCTCGCCGGACGTCAGCTGGCGACGCTCTCGCAGTGCCGAGTAGTACGGGCGCACGTCCGCGCCCTGCGGGCCACCTACTACCCGAACGCGTTCCTTCGCATACTGATAGCTGATCGACTGGGGTACCGCTGAGCGCGGAAACTGTGCGGCACGATCGCGCGATTCGGCGATGCGGTTGCTGGTGACCGGATGGGTCTGCAGGAACTCCGGTACCTGCGAGCCGCCAAGGCCAGAGCGCCGGCCCAGGGTTTCGAAAAAGTCCGGCATGGCGTTCGGATCGAAGCCAGCCGCCGCCAGAAAGCTGATGCCGATCCGGTCGGCTTCGTACTCGTTGGCGCGTGTGAAATTGATGCGCTGCTGTGCAGCCGTGCCCTGCGCAATGGCAATGCCGGCCTGCACGGCGTCGGTCGCGCCGGTGGTCGCGCCGATCAGGATCGCGGCGAGGATCGCCGCCGCCGACGCCAGGCTCTGCCTGCCCTGCGCCTTGATCGAACGGGCGATATGCCGCTGCGTCACATGCGCGATCTCGTGCGCGAGCACGCTGGCGAGCTGCGCCTCGTTGCTGGTCATCGTCACGAGACCCTGGTTGATGCCGATGAAGCCACCAGGCAGCGCGAAGGCGTTGATCCGTGAATCACGCACGACGAAAAAGTAGAACCGCTGGCCACCTTCCTGGGCCTGCGAGGCGATCCGGCTGCCGAGCGCCTGGATGTAGTCGTTGATTTCCGGATCCTCGACGATCTGGCCCTGGTCGCGCAGGCCGCGGATGACCATCAGGCCGATCTGGTACTCGTCACTGAGGGTCAAAGCCGAATCCGCTGGCGTACCGATGTCGGGCAGATCGTTGGGGCCGCCAAGGCCGAGGCCCTGCGCCTGCGCGGCATTGAGCCCCGGCAGGGTCGCGAGCAGCAGACAGAGCACTCGGATCAGGCAACGCATCTGGATTGGGACCGCCGATGTCAGGCTGAGTTCAGAGCGGGGGGCTATAGGATCTCGGAGGCATGATCGGCGAGCCGGGAGCGCTCGCCACGGACCAGCGTGATGTGCCCCGAATAAGGCCAGCCCTGGAACCGGTTGACGACAAACGTCAGCCCCGAAGTCGTTTCGGTGAGGTAGGGGGAGTCGATCTGCGCGATATTGCCGAGACAGACCAGTTTGGTGCCGGGGCCGGCCCGCGTGACCAGGGCCTTCATCTGCTTCGGCGTCAGGTTCTGGGCTTCATCGACAATGATGAAGCGATTCAGGAAGGTCCGCCCCCGCATGAAATTCAGCGACCGAATCCGGATTCGGTTGCGTAGCAGGTCATTGGTCGCCGCACGGCCCCAGGAGCCACCCTCGCTGCTTTGCGTCAGCACTTCGAGATTGTCCATCAGCGCGCCCATCCACGGTTCCATCTTTTCTTCTTCGGTACCGGGCAGGAAGCCGATGTCGTCGCCGAGCGGAATGGTGACCCGCGTCATGATGATCTCGACGAAGCGATTCGTTTCGAGCGTCTGCATGAGGCCAGCGGCCAAGGTCAGCAGGGTCTTGCCGGTGCCGGCGGCGCCGAGAATCGTCACGAAATCGATGTCCGGATCCATCAGCAGGTTCAGCGCAAAGTTCTGTTCGCGATTGCGCGCCGCGATCCCCCAGACACTGTGCCTTTCGCTGCAGAAGTCCTGCACGAGTTGGATCGTGGCGCGGTCCCCGTCGACTTTGCGGACGATGCCCTCGATACCCTCGGCGCGTTCCTCGTAAATGAACAGGTTGGAGTTCCAGTCCCGCACTGCACTCGCGTTGACTTCGTAGAACGTGCCCTTGCCGTCGCGCCAGGAGCGCATGTCCGAGCCGTGACGCTCCCAGAAGTCGCTGCCGAGCGCACGATGACCGGTGTAGAGGATGTCGGCGTCTTCGATCGTGCGGTCGCTGTAATAGTCCTCGGCATGCACGCCCACGATGGCGGCCTTGATGCGCAGATTGATGTCCTTGGAGACCAGCACCACGCGCGCGTCGCGGTGCAGTGCCTGCAGCGCCAGCGTTTGCGCCAGTAGGGCGTTGTCATTGCCGTGCCCGGGAATGTTGTCCGGCAGCACGGAACTCAGCTGACGAGTCTGGAAGTACAGCCGGCCGGAGGCGGGACGCTTGCCATGGTTGCCGCTCAGTGAGGAGGGCAGCGGCAGGCCCTGGTCAATCTGTTGCTTGGTGGCGCCCTGCATCAGCTCGTCGAGAAAGCGGCTGGTCTGCCGCACGTTGCGTGACGATTCCGACAGGCCCTTCTTGTTCGCGTCGAGTTCTTCGAGCACGACCATCGGCAGGTAGATGTCGTGTTCCTCGAAGCGGAAGATTGCTGCCGGATCGTGCATCAGCACGTTGGTGTCGAGCACGAACAGCCTGCGTTGCGGCGCAACGCTCCGAGGCTTGGGTTTGCGCGCCTTGCTTGCGGGTTTAGAGCGCGCGGACTGCTTCAAGCACTTCCTCGGCGTGACCGTCGACCTTCACCTTGCGCCACTCGCGCAGCAGTTTGCCTGACCCGTCGATCAGGAACGTGCTGCGCTCGATGCCCTTGACCTTCTTGCCGTACATGTTCTTGTCTTTGATCACATCGAACAGCGCGCAAAGCTTCTCGTCATCATCTGAAAGCAGTTCAAAGTTGAGCTGCTCTTTCTGCTGGAACTTGACGTGCGAAGCGCAGCTGTCGCGCGAAACACCGATCACCTGTGCGCCGGCCTTTCGAAACCTGGCCGCCAGATCCCGAAAGTTCTGGGCTTCGACCGTGCAGCCTGGCGTCATGTCGCGCGGGTAGAAGTACAGCACCACGATGCTGTCCTTGGCATCCGATAGCCGCCAGGTTTCCCCGGCGCTGGTCTTGGCGCTGAACGCCGGGATTTTCTTGCCTACTGCAACGCTGGCCATTGCCGATACTCCTCAGGACTTGACGGGTTCCATGATGGCGTCGAGATTCAGGGAGTCGCAGAACTCCATGAACTCTTCGCGAAGATGCGACAGATGCAGGCGGCTCGGCACGTTGACGATCATCTGCACCGCGAACATCTGTGCCCCCGTGTGTGCGGCGGGGTAGGTCCGGGTCGTGACCTCGCCGATATCGATGCCGCGGCTCGAGCAAAACCCCGCTATGCCGGAGACGACGCCAGCCTGATCCAGGCAAACCGCATCGATCGAGTAGGGCAGCATGTCGGTACGCGAGGCGCGCGGTTCGGTGCGCTTGATCGACAGCGTCAGGCCCGCCGTTTCGCCGAGCTTCTTGAGCTCCGTCTCGAGCTTGGCGAGGGAGTGCCAGTTGCCGGAGACCAGCAAAACCATCGCGAACTCGGAGCCGAGATTGACCATCCGGCTGTCGCTGATGTTGCCGCCGCTATCGCTGATAGCCCGTGCGAGTTCGTGCACGATGCCGGTACGGTCGGTGCCGATGGCCGAGACGGCGATGTGTTGCTTCATCACCGACAGTTTAGCGAGTGACGGCAGGGCGTGCGAACGATGATCGCCGTTCGGACCGGAACCTTGCTTTGGCAAGCCGCGGACCCGTAACATCGCGACCCCTTTCGCGGCTCGGTGCAGGCATGTTTTCAGGCAGTCTGGTTGCCATCGTCACGCCGATGTCCGATGACGGCGCCGTCGATGCGGCGGCCTGGGAGCGCCTGCTCGAGATGCACCTCACCGCGGGCACCGACGGTATCGTCGTCGGCGGCACGACCGGCGAGTCCTCTGCGCTCAGCGATACCGAGTTGCGGGAGCTTGTGATGTCTGCGCAACGCTATTGCCAGGGCCGAATGCAGATCCTGGCCGGTGCCGGTACCAGCAGCACGGCAAGCACCGTGGCTCGGGCGCGCTGGCTGTCCGAACTTGGCGTCGATGGCTTGCTGGTTGTCACGCCGGCGTACAACAAGCCAACCCAGCTCGGCCTCGAGTTGCATTTCCGCGCTGTGGCCGGGGCCGCCTCGGTGCCTGTGATTCTCTACAATGTGCCGGGGCGCACCGCTGTGGACCTGTTACCGGAGACCGTGGCAAAACTGCTGGACGAACCGCGAATCGTCGCCATCAAGGAGGCGGTCGCGGACGTCGCGCGGGTGCGCCGGTTGCGGGCGCTGTGCGGGACCGATCTCGGCGTGCTCAGTGGTGATGATCCAACGGCTTGCAGCGCCGTGCTGAACGGTGCCGTGGGCGTGGTTTCCGTGACCAGCAATGTTGCGCCGGTGCAGATGGCGCAGATGATTGCTGCGGCGATGCGCGGTGATGAGGCGGAAGCGCAGTTGCTTGATGCACCCTTGCGGCTGCTGCACGAACGCCTGTTCGTCGAATCCAATCCGATTCCGGTAAAGTGGGCGTTGGCGCGGATGGGAATGATCAGCGGCGGCTTGCGTTTACCGCTGACGCCGCTGTCTGCGCATCTGCAGTCTACGGTTGAAGAGGCGCTGACCCGCGCCGGTGTTGGCATAGGAGAGACTTAACAGATGATGGCTACCAGGGTCGTTGCAGTAATGGTCGCCGTCATGGCGCTGAGCGGTTGCGGCCGGCTGTTGAAGGCGAGCTGCGCGCAGCCCGGTGATTACGCCGGTGCGGTCCAGAATCCGCCCCTGAAGGTGCCTGCGGGCTTGACCGCACCCGACACGCGATCCGCGCTGCCGATCCCTGATATCGAGGCATCGGAACGCACTCGGCAGGCGACCGAAGGGTGCCTGGACGCGCCGCCCAAGTTTACTGTGCCTCGGGAATCTGCACCGGCAGCCTGATAAGGTGCAAGTGCAATGAATTCCTGCAAGCTTTTGATTTCATTAATTTTTGGAGAGGTGGCCGAGTGGTCGAAGGCGCTTGATTGGAAGTCAAGTAACATCGCAAGGTGTTCGTGGGTTCGAATCCCACCCTCTCCGCCAGTTGAGTCTATGGCGCCCCGCATCGGTCCCTTCGCGACGACCAGCCGCAAACCCCGCCAGGCCCGGAAGGGAGCAACGGTAGCGGCGATGTCGGGTGCCGGAGTTCAGGCTGGTGCGGGTCGCCTCCTCGGTCCCCGATGCGGCAGGCGTTGGTGAGCGCGCCGGCCTACACGGCGCTGGCCCGCAAATGGCGGCCGCGCAGTTTCGAGGATCTCGTCGGTCAGGAGCACGTGCTGCGAGCGCTGCAGAATGCGCTGGATCAGCAGCGCGTCCACCATGCGTTCCTGTTCACGGGCACGCGAGGAGTCGGCAAGACGACCATCGCCCGTATCCTAGCCAAGTGCCTGAACTGCGAACAGGGCGTCAGTTCCAAGCCCTGCGGCGTCTGCGACAGCTGTCGGGAAATCGATGAAGGGCGGTTCCTCGATCTGATCGAGGTCGACGCTGCATCCCGCACCAAGGTCGACGACACGCGCGAACTGCTCGACAACGTTCAATACCTTCCGACCCGCGGTCGGCACAAGGTTTATCTGATCGACGAAGTCCATATGTTGTCGACGAGCTCGTTCAACGCCCTGTTGAAGACGCTCGAAGAGCCGCCGCCGCACGTCAAGTTCCTGCTCGCAACGACCGACCCACAGAAACTACCGGCGACCGTGCTGTCGCGCTGTCTGCAATTCAATCTCAAGCGTCTGCCGATTGCCCTGATCGCCGCGCGACTCGAAAAGATTCTGGTTGCCGAGTCCATCGAGTTCGAATCTGCTGCCATTCGACTCGTCGCGCGATCTGCCGATGGCAGCCTGCGCGATGGTTTGTCATTGCTCGACCAGCTGATCGCATTTTCCGGCGACCGGGTCACGGAGCAGCACGCCCGCAGCATGCTCGGGACGATCGACCAGGAGCAGGTAGTCCGACTTGTCGAACTGCTGGCCGAAGCCGACCCTAAAGCCCTGCTGGATTACGCACGCTCGCTCGAGCAATGGTCGCTGGAGCCCGCGGCGCTGCTGGACGGGCTGGCGGCACTGCTCGGACGGATCGCCATTGCGCAGGTCGTGCCGGACGATCCGGGTGACGAGGCTTATCCGCAGGAATTGCTGGCGCGCCTTGCGGCACGCTTTGTACCTGAGGACCTGCAGCTCTACTATCAGACCGCCATCCTCGGGAGCCGTGACCTGCCGCTGGCGCCTGATGCAGCGTTGGGGCTGCAGTTGACCTTGCTGCGGATGCTGGCGTTTCGCCCGGCGACCGGCGATGGTGCGCTGCCTGACGCTGAGCGACCGGCGACGCCCGCCGTCCGTGCACCGGGTCGATCCGCGGATGCACGGATCGCCGCGGCAGCCAGCGAAATCAGCTGGGAGCCATCCGAATGGCCCGCGCTGGTCGAATCCCTGGAACTCAGCCGCGCGGCACGCCAGCTTGCGCTCCACTGTTCGTTGCTGTCGCGCGAAGGCGTGACGCTGCGCCTGCAGCTGGAGCAGCGCCATCAGACGATGCGCACGCGTGCGCAGGAAGAGAAACTCGCGCAGGCCCTCTCGAAACGCGTCGGCGAAACCCTTCGAATCGAAATCGAGCTGTCGACCGACGCGCTCGCTACGCCGGCGGCCGCTGCCCAGCGAGAGGCCTCGGAGGAGGTCGCCGCTGCGACGCGCTCACTGCAATCGGATCCTACGGTCCGCGCGCTGCAGGACCGGTTTGGTGCGGTGCTGCAGAACGACAGCGTGCGACCGCACAAACGTCAGTGACAGTGTCCAGAGGTCTCGAGGAGGCAATCGGATGAGTGGAAACTTCGGCAACATGATGAAGCAGGCTGAGGCCATGCAGCGCAACATGAAGAAAGCGCAGGAAGAGATTGCGCTGCTCGAAGTCGTCGGTGAGTCCGGCGGCGGCATGGTCAAGGTCACACTCAACGGCCGTCACGAAGCACGGCGCGTGCAGATCGAACCGACCGTGTTTGGTGAGGATCGCGAGTTGCTCGAGGACTTGATCGCTGCAGCCATCAATGACGCCGTTCACAAGGTCGAGCAGCAGACCCAGGAGAAAATGTCCCAGGTCATGTCGGGCATGAAACTGCCGCCGGGCATGAAGCTGCCATTCTGAGCGGATCGTGAAGCAACCGCCGACGCTGGAGGCGCTGATCGATGCGCTGCGCACTTTGCCCGGCGTCGGCCCGAAGACGGCCCAGCGCATGGCATTTCATCTGTTGCAGGAAGGCCGGACCGGCGCTCGTGCGCTGGCCACATCGATCGACAAGGCGCTGCAGAATATCGGACGCTGCGCGCGCTGCCGGATGTTGACCGAGAATGATCTTTGCTCGATCTGCGTCTCCACGCAGCGCGACGAATCCATGCTCTGTGTCGTTGAATCTCCGGCAGACGTCGTTGCGCTGGAAGGGTCGGGCGGCTACCGCGGGCGCTACTTCGTGCTGATGGGCCATCTGTCCCCGCTCGATGGCATCGGCCCCGCGGAAATTGGTGTGCATGAACTCGAGACGATTCTCGAAGAAGCCGGCATTGCCGAGCTGATCATCGCCACCAATCCCACCGTGGAGGGCGAAGCCACCGCGCACTTCCTGTCGGAGCTTGCAGCGCGGCATGCGGTGCGTGCGACCCGTATCGCGCATGGCGTGCCGATCGGTGGCGAGCTCGAGTACATCGATGGCGGCACGCTCGCGCACGCAATGGCGGGGCGTCAGCAGCTGCGCTAGTTTCGCCGCGCGCGCAGCTGTTCGACGAGGCGCCGCAGGCGTCGATAGCTTTCATAGCGCCTTGAATCAATACTGCCGGCTTCGACGGCGGCAATCACCGCGCAGCCGGGTTCCACCATATGACGGCAGTCGTTGAAGCGGCAGGCGGCGAGGCGGCGCGCGATCTCGGGAAAGCCCAGTGAGCGTTCGTCGAGAGCATCGTCGGCCGGGGCGAAGTCCCGCACGCCTGGCGAGTCGACAATCTGACCACCACCCGGCAGCTGGAAGGTTTCTGACCAGGTCGTCGTGTGGCGCCCCTCATCGTCCCGTGCGAGTGTGCCCGTTGTGGCATCGCGGGTCGGGCACAAGCGATTGACCAGCGATGACTTGCCGACGCCTGACTGGCCCACCAGCACCGATCGATGGGCGCGCAACAGCTCGGCCAGAGCCTCGACTCCCGCGCCGTCGTGAGCGCTGCACTCCAGCGTTCGATACCCGGCTGCGGCGTATACCGTCAGCGCCGGTCGCAGCTCTGAGGCATCTGGCAGGTCCGCCTTGTTCAGGATCACCGCGCCCTCAATGCAGGCTGACGTTGCCGCGCAAAGGTATCGATCGGCAATAAACAGGTCGGCTGCGGGTTTCGGCGCCAGTACTGCCAGCAGCAGCGTGACGTTGGCAACGATCGGTTCGGATTCGCCGCGGACATTGGCGCGCCTCAGGACGGTCGTGCGCGGCTCGACCTGCACGATGTGAGTCTCGCCATGGGTTGGATCATCGCGGCACAGGACCCGGTCGCCACACAGTACGCCCAGGCGGCGACCGATCGGCCGGGCGTCGAGCTCCAGACCGTGTTCGTCGCACACACGGACTCTGCGGCCGAAGCTGGCGACGACCTCGGCGCGGAACTCAGTCGTCAGCTTTCCGGGGGTCATGCAGGTCGTCTGCTACGATTGCGGCGGTTGAGGGACAACGCGGCTGACAAGTATGACCGACCCGAACCTGCTCGTATGGATCGATCTCGAAATGACCGGGCTTCGACCCGAGGTTGATCAGATCATCGAGATGGCCGTGCTGCTGACTGACGCCGAGCTTTGCGTGGTCGCGGAAGGTCCGGTGATTGCCATTCACCAGGACGAGCCCACGCTGCAGCGGATGGACGACTGGAACCAGCGGCAGCATGGCGGATCTGGTCTGCTCGCGCGCGTTCGAGCCAGCGAGGTTTCCACGGCACAGGCAGAGCGCGCCATGCTCGATTTCCTCGGCACTCGGGTCGAGCCTGGCACGTCGCCGATGTGTGGCAACAGCATCTGCCAGGATCGTCGCTTTCTGGCGCGGCACATGCCGGAGCTGGAACGGTTTTTTCATTACCGCAATCTTGACGTCAGCACTGTCAAGGAGCTCGCGCGCCGCTGGGCGCCACAGGTCTATTCGGGTCACCAGAAAAGCGGCAGCCATCTTGCCCTCGACGATATCCGCGACTCAGTCGAGGAACTGCGCTACTACCGCCGCCATTTCATTGCGGAACCGTATCGGGGTTGAAGCGCCGTGGACCTGCCCAGTTTCTCCGATGTGCTGCGGGCCGCCGGCCGGTTGCACGGGCGGGTCAGGCGCACGCCGGTACTGTCCGCCACGGGTATCGATGGACTCACCAATCGGAGAGTCTTCCTCAAATGCGAGAATCTGCAACACGGCGGTGCATTCAAGTATCGCGGCGCGCTGAATGCGTTGCTGCAGACTCCGATCGACGCGCGGAACCGGATTGCAGCGACCCATTCCTCCGGCAACCATGGCTTGGCCCTGTCATTGGCCGCGCAGTCTTTGGGCCGCTCCGCCGTGGTGGTCATGCCTGAAAATTCGTCGGCGTCCAAGCTCGCGGCCGTTCGGGCTTCCGGTGCCGAGCTGTTGCTGTGTGCGCCTGGAATCGCTGCGCGCGAGGCGGCGCTTTCCGCTCTGACTGCTGCGCGGCCGTTACAGATCGTGCATCCGTTTGACGACGCGCAGGTCATCGCGGGGCAGGGCACTGCGGCGCTGGAGCTGATCAGCGAGTGTGGCGACCTCGATCTGATCGTGACCCCGATCGGTGGCGGCGGCCTGATCGGCGGCACTGCACTCGCGGCCCGGGCTTTGCTGCCGGACTGCCGCATTATCGCCGCCGAACCGGCTGCGGCCGATGATGCTTACCGCTCGCTGCGGTCCGGGCGGCGTGAGAACGTCGGGAACCCTGAGACAATCGCCGACGGGCTGCGGGCGTCGATCGGTCAACGCAATTTTGAGTTGTTGAGGCAGCTTGTGGACGAGGTCGTTCGGGTCGAGGAGCGCCAGATCATTCGCGCGATGCGCGTTGCGCTCGATGAGCTGAAGCTGCTGATCGAACCCTCGGCAGCCGTGGCGCTGGCTGCGGTGCTTGCAGGTGCGCTCGGCTCGCCCGGAGATCGCATTGGAGTGGTGCTCTCCGGCGGCAACGTTGATCTCGGCCAGTGTCCGTTCCTGTCTAGCGCCGGCTAGTGCTTAGCCTGCAGTTTTCTGGCCCGCCAGAAACAGCCAAGTCTCGATCACCGAATCAGGGTTCAAGGACATGCTTTCGATGCCCTGATCGACCAGCCAGCGCGCAAGTTCAGGATGATCAGACGGTCCCTGCCCGCAGATGCCGACGTACTTGCCGGCCTTGCGGCAGGCGCTGATCGCCATCGACAACATGGCCTTGACGGCATCGTCCCGTTCGTCGAACAGCTTCGCGACGATCGCAGAGTCTCGATCCAACCCGAGTGTCAGCTGAGTCATGTCGTTGGAACCGATCGACATGCCATCGAAGTATTCGAGATAGCGATCCGCCAGCACGGCGTTGGTCGGCAGTTCGCACATCATGATGACCTTGAGGCCGCGTTCGCCTCGCGCCAGTCCCTTGGTAGCGAGCAGGGCGGTGACGTCGCGCGCTTCCTGCAGCGTGCGCACGAACGGCACCATCAGCCAGACATTGTCGAGACCCATTTCCTCACGGACATAGCGCAGCGCCCGGCATTCGAGGTCGAAACAGGGCTGGAACGCGGGGTCGAGATAGCGGGATGCGCCGCGAAAGCCGAGCATTGGATTCTCTTCCGAAGGCTCGTAGATCCTGCCGCCGATCAGGTTGGCGTACTCGTTCGACTTGAAATCCGACAGCCGCACGATGACAGGTGAGGGTGCAAACGCGGCGGCGATCTGCGAGATGCCTTCGGCGAGCTTGCTGACGTAGAACCCGACCGGGTCCGGGTAGCCGGCCATCTGGATGCGAATCTGCTGCTTGAGGCTGCTCTCGAGCGTGTCGAAGTCGAGCAGCGCCCGAGGATGCACGCCGATCATTCGATTGATGATGAACTCGAGTCGCGCGAGACCGACTCCGGCATTCGGGATTCCGGCAAAGTCGAACGCCCGATCCGGATTGCCGACATTCATCATGATCTTGACCGGGCATGGCGGCAGCGAGTCGAGCTCGATCTGTTTGCGTTCGAAATCAAGCGACCCTTCGTAGATGTAGCCGGTGTCGCCTTCGGCGCAGGACACAGTGACTTCCTGGCCCTCCTTGAGAGTCTCAGTCGCGTTGCCGCAGCCGACCACTGCGGGAATTCCGAGTTCGCGAGCAATGATCGCGGCATGGCAGGTTCGACCGCCCCGGTTCGTGACGATAGCCGCCGCTCGCTTCATGACCGGCTCCCAATCCGGATCCGTCATGTCGGCGACCAGCACGTCGCCACTCTGCACGCGGGCCATCTCGCCAATGCTGCGCACGACACGCACAGCCCCAGACCCGATGCGCTGGCCGACACTGCGGCCCGTGATCAGCACGCGAGAGCGGGACTTCAGTGAGAAGCGTTGAATGGTCCGACCGGTGCGGCTTTGCACGGTTTCCGGGCGCGCCTGTAAAATGAAGATTTCGCGGGTTTCGCCGTCGATGCCCCATTCGATGTCCATCGGTGCCTGATAGTGGTCTTCGATGATCAGTGCCTGCAGCGACAGGGCCGTGAGCTCTTGATCGGAAATCGAAAATCGCAAGCGGTCGTTAGGCGGCACGTCGATCGTGCGGACGCGGTCTGGCGCGCCGGCCGGGGCGTAAACCATCTTGATCGCCTTGCCACCCAGATTGCGGCGGAGGATGGCCGGGCGTGCGGCGCGCAGCGCAGTTTTGTAGACATAGAATTCGTCGGGGTTGACGGCTCCCTGCACGACGGTTTCGCCGAGCCCATAGGATGAAGTGACGAACACTGCCTCGCGAAAGCCCGAGTCGGTGTCGAGCGTGAACATGACACCGCTGGCGCCGAGGTCGGACCGCACCATGTGTTGCACGCCCGCCGACAGCGCGACCTGCGAATGATCGAAGCCCTGATGCACTCGGTACGCAATTGCACGGTCATTGAACAGGGACGCGAACACTTCATGCGTGGCATGGAGAATCGCAGCCTCACCGCGCACATTCAGAAAGGTCTCCTGCTGGCCGGCAAAGGACGCCTCGGGGAGATCTTCGGCGGTGGCAGAGGAGCGCACCGCGACCGAGATTTCGCGACCCGCAGCCATCTCCCGGTACGCCTCGCGAACCGCTGAATCGAAGGCCGCAGGGAATGGCGTCGCCATGATCCAGTTGCGAATGCTTGCGCCGGTCTCGGCCAGGCGCACGACGTCGTCGACGTCGAGTTCGTGCAGCACCTTGCGGATCTTCTCGTCAAGGCCGCCCTGGGCGAGGAACTCGCGATAGGCGCTGGCGGTGGTTGCGAACCCGCCTGGCACATTGACACCGACCCGCGACAATGAGCCGATCATCTCGCCGAGCGACGCGTTCTTTCCGCCGACCGTCTCGACGTCGCGCATCTTCAGCTGCTCAAACGGAATGACGTAGATCAATATCTCTCCAAGGGTGCTTGTTCCGGTGTCTGGACGGTGAAACACTCTGGCATGCCGAGCAAATGCAGTGAGTGCAAAATGTGAGCAGGCGAGCTGTTTTCTTTGTTTCCGACCAAACCGGCGTGACGGCCGAGACAATGGGGCACAGTCTGCTGACGCAGTTCGATGCCCAGCAGTTTCGGCCGGTGACTCTGCCATTTGTGTCGAGTGTTGACAAGGCAGAGGAGGCGGTGCGGAGGATCAATGAGACGGCGCTCGACACAGGACTGCGTCCGATCATCTTCGGCACGCTCGTTCAGGACGAGCTGCGGGACATACTGAAGCGCAGCGATGCGCTGTTTCTTGACTTCTTCGAAGCTTTCGTCGGACCCATCGAGCGCGAGCTCAATGAGCGTTCGACTCATAGCGCCGGCCGTGCGCACGGTATGCTCGACCATCTGGCTTACGAGGCGCGGATCAACGCGACCAACTATGCGATGGCAAATGACGACGGGTCGAGCCACGACTACGACCGCGCCGACGTCATCCTGGTCGGCGTCTCACGCTCCGGAAAGACGCCAACCTGTCTGTACATGGCACTGCAATACGGCATTTTCGCGGCAAACTATCCGCTCACAGATGAGGATCTCGAGAACAGCCGCATCCCACCGCTGCTCACGGCCCATCGGCGCAAGCTCTATGGCTTGACGATACGGGCAGATCGACTGCAACAGATCCGTCACGAGCGCCGTCCCGACAGCCGCTACGCCTCGCCGCAACAGGTTCAGTACGAACTGCGGGCCGCTGAGGCGATGTTCCAGCGTTTTGCAATTCCGCACCTCGATACGACTGAATGTTCCATCGAGGAGATCGCCAGTCGAGTAATGGTGGCCACAGGCGTCGAACGTCGCGTGATGCCGTGACGGATCCAGCTGCTGGTTCGATTCTTGCGCCCTTGCGGACCGTTGCCCAACCGATATAGTGCTCGGTAATGACCACCGTATTCGAATTCTGTGATTCCCTGCAGCGAACGAGTTGGCGCGCTACGCCGCGCAGTTTTGTTGCGCTCATGAGCCTGTATGAAAGCAACTATTTGCGTCTTTGCCGGCTGATCGGCGAGCCCGCGCAACTGCGGGATTCGCGGGTGTCCCGCCTGGCTGGAGACTGTGATCTGGTTCTCACAGTGGTCGAGCACTGTGCGTACACCACCACGCTGAACCTGACCTACGTCAGTGAGGAGTGGGCAGAACACGAAGGCCGCCCGTTGCGCCTGCCGGATCTCACCGTCAGGGTCTATCGCGACGCGCGCTTGGCCGAGGCCATGGCCCTATCTGGATTCGCCGTTGCGTCGGCAGTAGTGGAGCGTGAACTGGCTCAGCGCTGGCATCGCAACACCGTGCTAAACAAGTGGTTGGAATACTGCATCGATTCCGGCCATCGACTTACCGCGCCGCCCAAGAGCCATGAAGATCCCAAATCCGTTGGACTTAGCCAAGGTGGCGCTTGCTCCGACAGCGCCGGATGACCAACAGCGGGTTGTCGAGCTGTTCCGCAATCGGGCGGAACTCAAGAAGGCCTACGTCGAGCTTCAGGATGAGATTCATCGCCTCAAGGATCGCCTGAAACAGCAGGAAGGCGCGACTGCACGGGTGCGCGAACTGCTGGAGCAACTCGAGGCGAGACTCTGCGCGCCTGAAGCGGCCTACCCGACGCTGGTGTTCTACCAGCTGCGCAGCCTCTGGTCGCGCGGGGGGTCTCTGCTGAAGGCGTTCGCGAGCGACCTCGAGCGCCAGTATGTCGAGCGCGAGAAAAAGCTGTTCCTTGCGAATTTCAACCGGCGGCAATTCGCGGAGCGGCGGCTCGTCGAGGCCCGGCTGCGCGAAGCGGAGTTGGTCGCAACGGACGCTCAACGTGAAAACGAGCGGCTGCAGGCACAGCTCGCGCGCCTGAAGATGCCCTGGCACCACTTCAAGCGCCGGCGGGCCGAGGAGGGCGTCGCGTCTGCGAGGCTGGCGCGTGCCCAGGCCGAATCGCACCTGCACGAGTCACGAGAACTTCTGGAACGCCTGTTGCCTTGCGCAGACGTGCCATTCCCCGGCTTGTCGGTTGAGGCGCGCCGCGCCATCAACATTGCCGTGATCGCCTATGCACAGGTTCTGGCCGTACGGCTCACCCAGACGTCGTTGCTGGAGCTGGCGCGGGCTGCGACGCTGCGTCGGGACGCGGCAGACGATTACGGCGATCGCAGTGAATGCGAAGCATTGATGGCGGACATTGGCCGTGCGCAGGGCGTGCTGCAGCAACGCACCAATCTGGGCCAGGAACTGCAGGTCCGCGGCGAGTCGATACGCAAGGTTGCCGCTTACATCGGTGACGATGACACCGTGCCCACTGCTGAATCGCTGCTCGGCGCCGGTGGGATCGACGTGCTCAGCAGCGATACTTGGGACGTGTTCCGCGCCCTGGTTCGTTGACGCGCACCGCCCCCGACTACAACGGGCTCAGCCGCGCTCTTTGCCCGCGCGGGTGGGCGCGGTGTTGCGTGCCGGCATTGCGCGCGTGCCACCGACCATGTCCGCCATGACTTCGGCCGCCTGTTCGAGCACCACATCTGGCGCTTCACCGGGAGTCAGGTCTTCGATGCTCTTGAGCTTCGGTTTGCCCTGGGCTTCGAGGCGCAGGTTCTCTCGTCGCAGCCGCTCGGCATCCAGACGCACCCGTTCGGCCCGGCGCTGTTCAAGGTTCAGCGAAACACTCTTTTGTCGGCGCAGTTCATCGACTGCGGCGATGTCAGAGACAAGCCAGCGGTAGTTCGGATCTTTTTGTGAACGCGCGCCCTCTTCTAGCGCAAGCTGAGCGACAGATTCAGGTGAGCGGGAGTCGGTGCGGAATGGCACGCCCGCGATTCGATCCCAGGGGAGCGCGTCGCTGAGCGCGCTTTCGCCGACCTCATCGAGATCGATCGGAGAGGCGAGCTGAACGTCGGGTTCGACACCCCGATGCTGGGTGCTTTCGCCCGTCACGCGGTAGAACTTTCCGATCGTGACAGTCAGTTGCCCGTTGACCGGTCGGGAAGACCAGCGCGACAGTGGCACCAGATTCTGCACCGTGCCTTTGCCGAAGGTGCGCTGCCCCAGCACCACCGCACGACGATAGTCCTGCAGCGCGCCGGCAAAGATCTCCGACGCCGAAGCGCTGAAGCGATCGACCAGCACGGCCAGCGGGCCGTCATAGATGGAACCCGCTTCGGCGTCGTCGAGCACTTCCTTCTCGCCGTTCGAGAATTTGACCTGGACAACCGGTCCACGGTCGATGAACAGACCCGTCAGCGACTGCGCCTCTGGCAGGAAGCCACCACCGTTGCCCCGCAGGTCGAGCACGATGCCGGCGACGTTTTCCGCCCGCAGTTCATCGACGAGCCGGCGAACATCGCGGGTGGTACTGCGGTAGTTTGGATCGCCAGCGCGCTGCGCGGCATAGTCCGAATAAAAACTGGGCACCGTGATCACGCCCACGCGCAACTCGGCATCGCCACGGCGAATCGTGCGGATCTCCTTCTTGGCCGCCTGAGCCTCCAGTGTCACGTTGCCGCGAGTGAAGCTGACGATCTGCTCGGTCGTGCCGGGTGCAGCGCCGGCCGCAAGGATTGACAGGCGCACGGCAGAGCCGCCCTTGCCGCGGATCAGCTGCACGACGTCGTCGATACGCCAACCGATGACGTCGGTCATCGGACCATTGTCGCCTTGCCCCACGGCCGTGATCCGGTCGTTGGTCTTCAGCGTCGCAGCAACTGCGGCAGGTCCGCCTTCGATGATGCCCATGACGGTGACGTAGTCATCCAGGAGTTGCAGCGAGGCGCCGATACCCTCGTAGTTCAGACTCATCTGGATGCGGTATTCCTCGGAGTTGCGCGGCGAGAAATAGCTCGAGTGAGGATCGAACGTGCGCGCATAGGCGTTCATCAGATTCTCGAACACATCGTCGGGAGTGATCTGGTCAACGCGTTTCAGCACCCGCTCGTAGCGCTTGCGAAGGATCTCCGCAGCCTCCGGCCATTCCTTGCCGGTCAGCAACAGCGACAGGGCGTCGTTCTTGATGCGTTGGCGCCAGAGCTCGTTGATTTCCGCCGTCGTTGCAGGCCATGGAGCCTTCTCGCGGTCGAAGTTGAATGACTCGTTGATCGCCCAGTCCGGTTGCTTGTCGAGCTGGGTCAGTGCAAAGCGGATGCGATCGCGATTGCGCTGCTGGTAGCGCGCAAAGATGGCGTACGCCGGTTCCAGGTCGCCACTGCGAATCATGTCGTCGAAGCGCAGCCGGTCAGCCTCGAACTCGACGAGGTCAGAGTCGAGGAAGTAGCTGCGCTGACCATCCAGAAAATCGATGTACTTCTGGAAAACTGCTGCAGAAAATCGGTCATCGATCGATGCCCGGCGGAAGTGTTCCTCCTCGAGTATCGAACCGACCTGGCGAGCGATCATGCGCTGCCGATCCGTCGGCGCAATGGCACCGGGGGGCAATGTCTCGGTGCTGGCAGGCACCCGCGACGAGCTGGCCACCGCCAGCAGGACCGTGGCGAGTGCTGAGCAGGCTACCAGGCCGATCGAGGATCGAGTCGCTTTGAGCATCGGGTGCACGGTTTGGTTAGACTCCCTAAGGCTAGAGCGCGGCGCTCAAGGCTTCAAGTGCGTTCACAGGAAGGTGGCTCGGGAATATGCGCCCGCTCGCTGTTCTACTCGGAATCGTGATGGGTTCGGCGGTTTCCGTCACCATCGGGCTCGCCATGACCCTGATTGTGTTTGCGTCGCTGCCGGAAGCCAGTGACCGCGTCGCGTCCGAGTTTGCACCCCTGACGCGGCTTTTCGTCGGCGTAGGCGCGTTTGCGGCGGTCGCGTCGGCCAGCTTCTACGGCGAACTTCGCGATCGACCCTGGCGCTACTGGACCCATGCGGCACTGAGTGGCGCAACCTTGCTCGGTTGCTGGCAGATATATCGGCAAATCTGAAAGTATTTCTCAGAGCATCTCTCGGAGGAGGTATCCCATCGTGCGCCATATTCGTTACGACCGCTGGATCGCCGCATTCGTTCCGTTGGTTCTGCTGGGCTGCGCAAGCCTGGACGCAACCCCACCCCCGACGGTCCGGGTCGCACTGGCGGACTATGAACGACATCTGGCGGCCCTGGCTTCCGATCAGTTCGAAGGTCGTAAGCCTGGCACAGCCGGGGAGCGCATCACGGTCGACTATCTCAGCGCACAGTTCCGCAGTCTCGGCGTTGGACCCGGCAATGGCGCCAGCTACCGGCAGCCGGTTCCGTTGGTGGAGATCACCGCGGCCAGTGACGCGTCATTGAGCCTGGCTGGGCAAACGCTGCGCTATCCTGAGGATGCCGTGTTCTGGACCAAGCGGGTCGTGCCCCAGGTCGCGGTCGAGAACAGTCCGCTGGTATTCGTAGGCTATGGCATCGTTGCGCCCGAGTACGGCTGGAACGATTACGCCGGTGTCGATATGCGTGGCAAGACTGCCGTGATCCTGGTCAACGATCCCGGCTTTGCCAGCGGTGATCCGGCGCTGTTTCGTGGCCGGGCCATGACTTACTACGGGCGCTGGGTCTACAAGTTCGAGGAGGCGGCACGCCAGGGCGCGGCAGCGGCCCTGATCATTCATGAGACGGAGCCGGCCGCCTATCCATGGCAGACCGTCCAGAACAGCTGGACGGGACCGCAGCTCGATGCGGAATCGGCCGACGGCAATGCCTCGCGGGTCGCGATCGAAGGCTGGATCACCTCGGAAGCGGCCGATGCGCTGCTGCAACGCGCAGGGCTCAGCTACGCCGACGCGAAAACGAGCGCATTGCAGCGCGAGTTCAAGCCGTTGCCGCTGGGTGTTGCGGCGACCGCAAGCCTGCGCAACGGCGTGCGACGCTCCGAGTCGGCCAACGTGATCGCGACGATTCCCGGTGCGCGCTACCCGAACGAGTACATCGTTTACATGGCGCACTGGGACCACTTCGGGCGTTCGCTCGGCCGAAGTGGCGACACGATCTTCAACGGCGCCGTCGACAATGCCACCGGCACGGCCGCGCTGCTGGCGATTGCCGCCGCCTATCAGCGCGCTTCGGCGCCGCCCGATCGCAGCGTCGTCTTCATGGCGTTGACGGCCGAAGAGGCCGGTTTGCTGGGCTCCGCGTTCTACGTGACCAACCCTGTGCTGCCGCTTGCCCAGACAGTCGCGGCCTTCAATATGGACGCGATTCACTTTGGCGGCCCGACGCGCGATGTCATCGTTGTCGGTGCCGGTGCATCCGAGCTCGAAGCGCCGCTCGAACGCGCCGCTGCGCGCCAATCACGCGTGCTGCGCGGCGAGTCGAAACCCGAACAGGGCATGTTCTACCGCTCGGATCATTTCAACTTCGCGAAAGCGGGTGTGCCGTCGCTGTACATCAAGATGGGCATCGACGATCGCGAGTTCGGGGCTGCCTGGGGGCAGGCGGCGCAGGAGCAGTACACGGCACGCGATTATCACCAGCAGACCGATGAGTATCGATCGGGAGTCGACCTGCGCGGTGGACTGGAGAATATCCAGTTGTTCTACGAGGTTGGTGCCGAGCTTGCGAACTCGCGGCAGTTCCCGAACTGGTTCGAAGACAACGAGTTTCGCGCTGCGCGCGATCGCTCCAGGGCGCTGATGACCCGCTGAGCGATGGCGACTAGCGCGCCGGCCGGGAAGTGTCGTAGGGGTTGTAGCCGCGCTTGGGGCGGTCTTTTTCAAGTTCGAGCGTTGTCGGTTCGACAGCGGCTCGCTGCCCGAGCAGGCGCTGCATCACTCGCGGATCCGTTTCGGTTCGATGCCGGTCGCTACGCTCACGCAGCACGGCCTCGACAAACTCGAATCGTGGATCTTCGTCCATTCCCAATCCCCTGCATTCTTGTCGCCAAATTGTGACACTCGACCCTTTGCGGCGTCGTCACTCACGCTGAAAGTATGACTCAGTTCACACTTTGCGAATTCCATTGCGACATAACTCGGCTGGCATTCCAGCGCTTCAGCTCACGCGGCGAACCAACGCAACCCCTATGCGGGCGCCGCTGACGAGCACATAGGGACCCAGAATCACAATCCAGTGCACGAGTGATCCGCGGCCGAGTTCGGCCAGCAGGTCTTTCCAAAGCGCAAACGGACCGCCGTTGACGTAGTCCCCGAGGCTGATTCGACCGGCCACCCAGATCAGTGCCGGCAACAGCAGCAAACCCACCGCAAGCCACACCCCGAGCCAGATCAGCTCGCGACGCCAAGCGGTCGAAGTGGTCGAGTCGCCGACTGATGTGGACGCGTTGTCCTGAGCATTCATGGTTTCGCTGCTGATGATCTTGATTCCAAACGGCCATAATAGCAGCCATGGCAAGCCTCAAGACGGCCGTGATCGGCGTAGGTTACCTCGGCAGGTTTCATGCGCAGAAGTACGCGCAAATTCCTGGCAGTGAGCTGATTGGCGTCGTCGACGCGCGACCGCAGGCGCGCGAGGCCGTTGCTGCGGAACTGGGCGTGCAGGCGTTCGCCGATTACGGTGCTTTGCTGGGGCGCGTGGATGCGGTCAGCGTCGTCACTCAGACGCAGGCGCATTTCGCAATCGCGCGGGATTTCCTGCAGGCGGGCGCACATGTGCTGGTCGAGAAGCCCGTCACCGAGCGTATCGAAGACGCTCGCGAGCTGATCCGGGTTGCCGCTGCGGCCGGCAAGGTGCTGCAGGTCGGGCATCTGGAGCGCTTCAATGCCGCGATCATGGCGGCGGAGCCGTACTTTGACCGGCCGCGCTTCATCGAATGCCAGCGACTTGCGCCGTACAAGGAGCGGGGCACTGACGTCAATGTCGTGCTCGATCTGATGATTCACGATATCGACATCATCCAGACCGTGGTGGCGAGCGAAATCGAATCGATCGATGCGATCGGCACGCCGGTGTTCTCGGGCGAAATCGACATTGCCAACGCGCGCATCCGTTTCGTCAACGGTTGCATCGCCAACGCTACCGCAAGCCGCGTCAGCCTCAAGGCGGAACGAAAGATGCGTCTGTTTCGCGACGACGCTTACCTGTCGATCGATCTGCAGCAGAAGATTCTGACTGTGATCCGCAAGCGCAGCCCGCCCGCGGCTGAGGGGCAGCTGCCGGTGACAATCGAGGAGCAGAGCTTCGAGCAGGGCGATGCGCTGCGGGCTGAAATCGAATCCTTCCTCCGCTGCGCGCGCAGCGGCGCCCGGCCTGTTGTCAGCGGCGAAGACGGGCTGCGGGCGCTGGAAACGGCGATCCGAATCACGGCGGCGGTCGAGGCTTCGCGGCAGACCGGCAATTGAGCCCCGCTTGAAACTTTCGTTCGGTGGCCCCATCAAACGGCACATGCAACAGAATCTTATTGCGGTGATCCCGGCCTCGCCTCGGCTGACACTGGATCTGGTCGGTGACTTCACCTGCCCCTGGTCGTTCCTCGGCACGCGCCGGGTCGCGCGCGCACTGGAAGCGGTGCAGGGTCTGGCTGTGCCGCCACTGTGGCGATGGCACGGCTTTCGGTTGGCGCGTCCTGAAGCCAGCGTCAGCAATGCCTGGAGCGCGCATCTGGCTGCACGCCTGCCGCCGGGTGTCTCGGTCCAAATGGCACAGGGTGCCTTGACGGAAGCTGGCCGACCGCTGGGCATCGAGTTCGACTTCGATTCGATTAACGCCGTGCCCGACACGACGCTCGCGCACGTGCTCGCAGCCATGGCGCGGGAGCAGGATCGGCACGGTGATGCCGTCGACGCGATCTTCCGCGCCTACTTCGAACAGGGGATCGATGTCGGCAGCGTGCCGCAACTGAGCCGTATCGGCGCCAGCGTGGGGCTTTCCTCCGAGGCGCTGATGCAGTTCGAATCGTCTGCGGCCGGTACCGAAGCAGTGGCCGCCGAGCATGCGCGGCTGACCGCGCTTGGCGTGACCAATGTGCCGAACCTGCTGTTGAACGGTGCGGTGCTGGTGCCGGGTTCGGCTGAAGTTGCCACTTACGTCCAGGCACTCGATCATGCGCTGTTTCCCACCGCGCCCGGTACCGTGCAAGATAGGCGCCTGTTGAACTGACCTGGTTGCCGCGTGAGTGCCGATCCCGCTGAGCTGCGCGCCCCGATTTCCCTGACCGACGCTGAGCTGGCCTCGCAGTTCGCGCGCCTCATCGGTGAGGACAGCGTACTGCTTGACGCCACGGCGACCGCGGATGCGTGGGTCGGGCCGCAGCGCGCGCGCGTCACGGTCCGGCCCCGCTCGACCGAGGCCGTCGCGACCGTACTGCGCTACTGTGACGAGCGGCGCATCGGCGTGGTCACGCAGGGCGGCCTCACAGGCTTGGTACATGGCGCCGTGACCGAGCCGGGCCAGATCGTATTGTCCACCGCGGCGATGCGCGCGATCGAGTCGATCGATGCGGCCGGCCGCACACTTCGCGCTCAGGCCGGCACGCCATTGCAGCAAGTGCAGGAGGCGGCGGACGCCGAGGGGCTGCTGTTCCCGCTCGATCTCGGCGCACGCGGCACAGCGACCATTGGCGGCAATATTTCGACCAACGCGGGCGGTACGCAGGTGCTCCGCTATGGCATGGCGCGAGGACTCGTGCTCGGACTCGAGGCTGTGCTCGCAGACGGTACCGTGCTGACATCGCTGAACCGGATGCTCAAGAACAACGCCGGCTACGACCTGAAGCAACTGTTCATCGGCACCGAGGGCACTCTGGGTGTGGTGACACGCGCAGAGTTGCGCTTGATGCCGCGGCCTGCCAGTCACGATACGGCACTCGTTTCCCTGAGCAGTTTCGAGGCCTTGCTGCAGCTGCTGGCTGCACTCGAGTCGCGCCTTGGCGCGAACCTTGCGAGCTTTGAGGTGCTATGGCCGGAGTTCTACGAGCTCACGACCACCGCACCGGCGAAGCAGCGGCCACCGCTGCCGCATGGCGCCGCCCTCTATGCGCTGATCGACGCGCAAGGTCCCGACGCGGGGCAGGATTCGGAGCGCTTCCTGACGGTGCTCGGTGCGCTGCTGGAGGCGCGGGTCATTGACGATGCGGTGATTGCGGAATCAGCTGCGCAACGCCAGCAGATCTGGGCGATCCGTGAGGACGTCTGGCAGACCAGTCGCGCGGGTCCCGCTTTCATGTTTGACGTCAGCCTGCCGCTCGGTGAGATGCAGGGCTATGTTGCGCAATTGCGGCGTGCAATTGCTCTCCGCTGGCCGCAGGGGCAGGTTTTCGTGTTCGGCCATGTCGCTGACGGCAACCTGCACCTGGCGATTGCAGTGGGTTCGCGCGATGCTGAGACGCGCCGTGTGGTCGAGACCCGCGTCTACGAGCCGCTCAAGGCCATCGGCGGCTCCATCTCGGCTGAACATGGCATCGGGCTCGAGAAGCGGGATTATCTGTCGCTGTCGCGAACACCGGCCGAGATCAACACGATGCGCCGCCTCAAGCAGGCGCTCGATCCCAACGGGATCCTCAATCCCGGCAAGGTTTTTCCCGTCTCACAGCCGGCTTCCGGGCAGGAATGAGCGGACCCGGCCACTTGCACGCGGTGCCGCGTGAAGTAGTCGTCGCAGCGACGCAGTTCGCCTGCGACTGGGACCTCAATGCCAACATCATGGCCGCTGAGCAGCTCGTGCGGGAAGCGGCGGCAGGCGGTGCGCAGGTGATCCTTCTGCAGGAGCTGTTCGAGACGCCGTACTTCTGTATCGAGCAGGATGCGCGGCACTTGCGGCTGGCGACGTCCCTGCAGGAGAACCGCGCAGTGCGGCATTTTCAGGTCATCGCGCGTGAGCTGTCGGTCGTGTTGCCGATCAGTTTCTTCGAGCGTGCCGGCCAGGCGTGCTTCAACAGCATTGCCATCATTGACGCCGACGGTGAAATCCTCGGCGTCTATCGCAAGGCGCATATCCCGAATGGCCCGGGTTACCAGGAAAAAAACTACTTCGCCCCGGGCGATACCGGCTTCAAAGTCTGGCAGACGCGCTACGCGAAACTTGGAGTGGGCATCTGTTGGGATCAGTGGTTTCCCGAATGCGCGCGCGCGATGGCGCTGATGGGCGCCGAGTTGCTGCTGTACCCGACGGCGATCGGCTCGGAGCCGCCGCCAGCGCTGCCCGTGAACTCCCGCGAGCATTGGCAGCGGACGCAACAGGGACATTCGGCGGCCAATCTGATGCCGCTGATCGCCGCCAACCGCTGGGGTCTCGAGCGCTCGCTGCAAAACCCCGAGGAACTCTACATCCGGTTCTATGGCTCCTCCTTCATCACCGATGGCACGGGAGCGAAACTCAACGAAGCACCTGAAGCGGCGGATGCCGTATTGATCGCCAGTTTCGATTTGCAGGCACTCGCAGAGCAGCGCAACAACTGGTTCGTGTTTCGCGATCGGCGCCCGGAGCTCTATGGAGCTCTGACCAGCTTCGATGGCCAGACGCGCAGCTGAGATCCACCCAACCATGATGCCGGTGCACGTCATCGCCGGACCGCTCGGGGTAGGCAAGACCACCGTGCTGTCGTATCTGTTGGCCAACAAGCCACCGGAACAGAACTGGGTCGTGCTGATGAACGAGTTCAGTGAAGCGGGCATCGACGCCCTGACGGTCGCGAGCGCCGCGCGCGGCGCCTATGACGTACGGTTGATCGCGGGTGGTTGCCTGCATTGCTCCGGCGAGCAGGACTTTCAGCGCACGCTGGGCGAACTGATCGATCGCGTGCAACCGGATCGGGTGCTGGTGGAACCGTCGGGAATCGGACATCCGGCGGGGATAGTCGATGGATTGCTCGGCTTCGAAGCGCGCGGGGATATCCGGCTGGAAGGCGTCGTGGCGCTGATTGATCCTGTGCGCTTGCTCGCAGGTGAAGCCGAGCGTCCCGGCACGCTGCGCGATGGGCTGGAGATCGCTGATGCGGTGGCACTGACACGCGCCGCCAGCGCTTCACCGGCGGAACTTCACGCGTTCGAGGTGCTTGTCGCGACGATGGTACCGGCCAAGCGCTGGCACGGCGCGATCGAAGCTGGCGCCCTGCCGCTTGCAGCGCTGCAGGCGGGTGTCGGAGAGTCTCGGCGTGAGCGCGGGCTGCCTGGGCATGCGCATTGGGCGACGACGAGCGAAGCGAGTGTCGGTGAAGCGATCGCTACGATCGGCGGCGAACGTATCAATGCCAGCCATATCGACTTCACGGGCGCGAGCTGGCGGTTTCCTCGCGCCATCGAGTTCATCGGCGAAGCACTGCAACTGGCTCTGGGCGGTCTCTACGCGGGCAATAGTGCAACGCTGGCTCCGCCATTACGGCTCAAAGTCGTATTGCGTGTGGCCGAGGATCGCTGGTTGCTCTGGCAGCATGACGGCACCCGCAGTGAAGTGCGCGAATCGAGTTGGCGACGCGACAGCCGTATCGAGGTCATCCATTCGCCCGGTACCCGCGTTGATTGGCGTCATTGGGATCAGTTCTGGAGTCAATGCCAGGCTCGACCCGCATGATCGCGTCGGCAACACTCATCGTGCTGCGGGATCGCGGCCAGGGCGCCGAAGTGCTGCTCGTGCGGCGTCACCCGGATCTCAAGTTCATGGGTGGGCTCTGGGCTTTTCCTGGGGGCCGGGTCGAGCCGGCGGACGTCGGGATCGCGCTGGGTGACGTAGAGACTACCAGTCGAGTGGCGGCATGCCGTGAAACGTTCGAGGAGTGCGCGCTGCGGTTCGCGCCGCGCGATCTGCTGTTGTGGTCGCACTGGATCACGCCGGCCGGCGCCGCGCGTCGGTATGACACAAGGTTTTACGTCGTCGAAAAGCGCAACAAGGTCGAGATCGTGCTGGATCAAACCGAGCTGGTCGACTTCGACTGGTTAACGCCCCAGGCTGCGGTGGTCGCGGCGCAGGCCAGCACGCATCGTGTTTCGCCACCGACGTACTTCGTGCTCGAGGATCTGCGGCTGACTCTCGAACGCCATGGCAACCTCGCTGAGCTGCTGGCTGCGGAGCAGCGACGCGTGGTGCCGCCGATTACCCCACGGCTGCGTGACGTTGATGGCCGACGTGAGGTCGTGATGCCTTGGGAGTCGGGCTACATGGATTTGCCGGGTGACGGCCAGCCCTTGATCGAACACATGCCGGAGCACATCCGGCGGCTCGCGGCCTTGGGTGGGCCGCGACTCGAGCCAGTTATCGCGATTCGGTGAATCGCGGAAAAATGGCCAGCAACAGGCAAGCCGCAATCAGCAGCGCGCCGTGCACGGCCAGAGCCACGCTGTACCCACCCGTTGCGTCGACGCTCACCGCGGTCAGCAATGGGCCAACTCCACCGCCAAGCGAGTAAACGCCGAAGTAGGTTCCATAGATGCTGCTGAATGATCGCGTGCCAAAATAGCGGCCTGTCAGGTAGGCGAGCACGTCGACTTCTGCACCGACCGCCAGACCCACGAGCAGTGCGGCAATCATTGCTGCTGCACCCGCCGCGCCGCCCGCCAACAGGCCGATCCCGCCAATCGACAGGATCAGAAACGCCATCGCAACGCGAGGCGCGAACATTCGGTCCATCAGCCAGCCGGTAACCAGTCGCCCGCTGGTCACGGCGAAGAACAGCAGCGATTGGGCCAGCGCCGCCAGCATTGGCGACAAGCCACGAGTCGTCAGGATCGGCACCAGATGGACCATGACGCTCTGTACCGCGAGGCCGATCAGTCCGAAGGTGGCGAGCATCAACCAGTACTGGCGCGTGCGCCCGGCTTCTCGCAGCGTGAGGCCGGCGGCCGGGCCCTGCTGAGTCGCAGCGGGTTGCGGATCACCGTCGATGTACTGACCCAATGATTCCGGACGGTCGCGCAGCAGCAGGGTCATTACTGGCAACGCGACCGCAGCGATCGTCACGGCCATCACGAGATAGGCCTGACGCCACCCGAACGCATCGATCGAAGCCTGCACCAGTAGCGGCCAGATCACGCCACCGACTCCCACCCCAGACAGCGTGATGCCGAGGGCTAGTCCGCGGCGGCGGTCGAACCACAGAGTGATGACCCTGGCGAAAGCCACGTGCGTGGTCCCGAGACCGAGGATGGCGAGCGCGACGTACCGGGCATAGAAGGTCCACAGCACATCGGACTGCAGCGCGAATGACGCGAACACCAGCGCTTCGCAGACGAAGGCCGCGAGGACGATGCGCCGAGCCCCGAATCGATCGACAAATCCCCCGACGACGGGTGCCAGCGCGGCACTCGCGATCGTGACCACCAGCAGTCCCGCAAACGTCTCGCTCTGCGTCCAGCCGAACTCGGCGCGGATCGGCCCGAGGAAAACGCCGAAAGTCGAGACGATCGTCGTTGCGATACCGCAGGCGAGACCGACTGCGGAAGCTGCGACGACATACCAGCCGTCAAAAACCCGGGTACTCATCTGTGGGTCATCGCTCGTGGGTCATTGCTTGTGGGCCCCGAAGCAGAACCAGCGAATGCCATCTGCGAGGCGACCAGTGGCTTGATCGACAACCTGTTCGTCCGCTGCCGCCGCAGTCGCCCAGCGCGCAGGTCCGAACGCCGTCAAGGAGGGCACGACGTACTGCAGATAGTCGACCGCTGAAAACCCGGCCGCCGCTACTGCCTGCCGCGGGTCGACCGCCCGGAACGCGCGGTAGAACGGTTCATTGTTGTACCAGCCATCCCAGTCGAGATAGAACGAATCGTACGGCGACAACTGCGAAGTGGGTGGCAGTTCCATGTGCAACATCAGGCCGCCGGGCCGCAGAACTCGGTGGCACTCACGCAGTACGCGAAGGAAGCCCTGGCGCGGGACTTCGTGCAGGAACATCGACGAGAACACCAGATCGAAACTTGCGTCAGGAAACTCGAGGGCCTCGGCATTCATCTGCTTGAAATGGATTGCGCGGCGTTGAGCGCGCGCGCGGGCCGCGCCGTAACGCAGGCAAGGCGCTGCGACATCAATGCCGACGACCTCAGCGTCCGGATAGCGGTCCTTCCAAGCGCCCGTGTTGTGTCCGACGGTGCAACCGAGATCCAGAATCCGCTGCGGCCGGAACTCCGGATGACGCAGCCTCAAGAACCGGGCGATTGACTGGCCGATGTCATCGAGGTTGGGACCAAACACGCCGAACGTCGAAATGTGCAGCCGGTGCTCATATACGGCGCCCATGGTCAGATCGTTGGCCGCGTATTCGGTGTGATAACTGCCCGGCATCAGGTGAATGTCGATCGCCGAAACGGATCGGGGTACCTTGAAGCCCCGTTTCAGTTCCAGCGATCCGATCTTCACGTCTCTGGCAAGCCTGCGCGCGGCTCTCACAAGAGCGGGTTGCGCTCGCTCGATCGGTGCCCGAACGCAGTGGTACAGCAGATCCTGCGAGGCAACGCGCAGACAGGAATAGAACCTGAACTGCTCGTTCGACGCGAGCAAGTCACGGACCTCGACGGCAGTTGAAGGTGCGCGTCCCGCCTTGTGCCTGAACTTCGGTAGCGCCACGTTTTCATAGCTGCACCGCAGCGACTTTGAAAGATCATTGAACACGTGGCGACGCAGCCCGGCAACGAATGCAGCGCGCGCCTTTTCGTCACGGCGCATCGGGACAGCGAGCGAATCGGAAGGAGAAGGCATGATTGCTGTCGATCGTACCCGGAAATCACCCTGCATCGTCCGCTGCGATCAAGCCCTTGCTGTGCCGGGCTCGAATCTTGAATGGGCGATCGCGTGATATCCGCGGCGTCGGATATAGTGGGACAGTCCAGTTCACGCGAGGCTTGAAGGGCGAGGGCGAGGGCAATGCCGCCCCGCGTTGCTGGCTGCCGCCTATGGAGAACACGATGATCCGATGCCTGTTGCAAACGTCCCTATTCGCGGTTGCGCTGTTGTGCTTGGGCACGATGCCCTCAGCGGCTGGCGCCGCCGACGGCGCGGCGCTTCGGTTCCAGGTGGTCGAAGGCGCCGGCGGAGTGCCGCTCAGCGTCGTGACCGCAGGCGACCCGTCGAAGCCTGCGATCCTGCTCGTACATGGCATCGGTCAGAGCTATGTCAGCTGGGAGAACCAGCTGCGTGCACCGCTGACCGACGAATTCCATGTAGTCGCCTTCGACATGCGCGGCCATGGAAACTCGGGAAAGCCGTGGAACCAGGACGCCTACCAGGACTACCGCAACTACGCTGGTGACGTCGCCGCGGTGATCAAGGCGACGGGCATCGACCGCCCGGTGCTGGTCGGCTGGTCCTATGGCACGCTGGTCGTCTCTGATTACCTGCGCACATACGGTGCCTCAGGACTGCGGGCCATCGTGCTGGTTGGCGCCTACGGCGGCCTCACGCCGCCGCCGCCGCCCGCGCCACCGGCACTTGCCGCGCAAATGGCGAAGACGCGCGAACAACAGCTGAGCGGCAACCTCGAGAACAATATCGCCGCGGCTCGCAGCTTCTCGCGTTTCCTGACCGGCCATGAGATGTCGCCGGCTTGGTACCAGCGTGCGACCGAGCTGTCGCTGATGCTGCCCCGCTATGCCCGCCGCTGGATGTTCGATCGCCCGCTCGCGAACATGGACCAGATTCCCAAGATCACGATCCCGTTGCTGATCAATGTCGGCGGCAAGGACGGCAGCACGCCGGAGAACGATGCCCGGGAGCTTGCCGCAAAAGTGCCGCGCGCCGACGTCAGCGTGTATCCCGACAGCGGCCATTCGCCGTTTGCCGAGGAGCCCGAACGGTTCAACCGCGAACTCGCCGAGTTTGCGCGTGCGGCTCTGAACAAGCGATAGCCGCGGCGACGCTCAAGACCGACCGGCGCGCATCGTTCGGAGTTGAGCTTCGATCCGAATTCGGGTTCAACGATAGTGAATGCTGTTGGCGCCCGTCATGCGCCGAACCGCTTCAGCGCGGCTGACGCAGTTTCTTGAATGCGCGACCGGGACATCGCGCGTACTGCTCGAGCAGTGACGGCGTATCGGAGCGCCATTCAACTATGTCTGTTGGCGCACAGACCCAGCAGCGGCTAGATGCCTATCCTGCAATGCTTGGGGGCCACGGGTGGCGGCTCATCCACTGCGTGATGCATCTCGTTAGACCGCAGCGGGCAGAGGCGCAAGTGATCCGACCCGAGTATTGGAATTAAACGCAGATTGCCTGCCAACCGATCGTGAATCGGATACGCTACTGATGGTCATCTCGATGACTTGCTCGCTGCTGGTGCATGCGGGGATCCGCTTCAACGCGATCCCTGCGTGGCTCGCGATTGCGAGCATCACGGCGCAGAGCGTTCGAAGGCGATGAAGCCGTTCTCGCCAAAAACGCTACCTGCCAGGTAGGAAATACATTCAGCCACTACATCTGCTACGGCCGTCACGAGCACACCATCGCAGTGCCGACGAATCCGACAAACTCAACGACGCCGACCAGGACTACTTCGATGACGCAAGAATCTGCCATGCCGCGCTTGAAGTCCTACCGCGTATGGGATGTGCCCACGAGGTTGTTTCACTGGATCAACATGCTCTGTGTGCTGGCGCTCGCCGGGCTTGGCCTGGTGATCCTCAACGCGAGTGCGTTGGAGATATCCAATGCTGGCAAGATCCTGCTGAAAACCTTTCATGTCTGGGCGGGCTACGTCTTTGCGCTGAACATCGCCGTGCGGATTGTGTGGGGTTTCTACGGCAACCCACACGCGCGATGGCGCCAGATGCTGCCGGGCGGAAGGGGCTACTTCCAACGTCTGCGGAGCTATGGCGCGTCGTTTGTTGCTGGCAAACCCGAAACCTACCTCGGCCACAATCCGCTGGGGCGCATTGCGGTCGCCGGGTTGCTACTGGTCATGATCGTGCAGGCGTCGAGCGGACTGATGCTCGCTGGTACCGACATCTACTTTCCGCCTTTCGGTTTTTGGATTGCGCAATGGATCGCCGCGCCCGGCGTCGACCCCGCCACGCTGATACCGTACTCACCCGAGATGTACGACAAGGCCTCCTACGCCGACATGCGGGCACTGCGCGAGCCCGTCGCTGTGGTCCATCTCTACGGCTTTTATCTGCTTGCCATCGGCATCTTGATCCATGTCGCCGGGGTGGTGATCACGGAACTGCGCGAGGGCGGCAGCCTGACCTCGGCCATGATCAGCGGACGCAAAGTACTGAAGGGCAGGCCGGTCGATACGTTGGAACCCACGGTCGGCAACGCGGACCGTAATGACGCCCAGCATGTCTGACTTCAGTGGTTGTCCAACATTCGTTTGAATTTGACAGCTCGAGCAGGTCCGCGACATGAAGCAGCTGATCACGGGCGCGCGGGGTGAAACAGACCAGATCGGAGTAAGCGCCGCCAATGCGGGCAAGACCATGCGCAATGAGCTACCACGAGGTCCAGAGTTGCGCGGTCTGAGTGTTGCGGATGCGGCTGCTCGCCTGCAACGAGAAGGGTTCAATGAGCTTCCGCAGGCGCACGGGCGCACGCCGCTGCGGATCGTTCTGGACGTCATTCGTGAACCCATGCTGGCGCTGCTGATTGGCGGTGGCGTGGTCTATCTGGCGCTCGGCAGTGCCCGGGAAGCCGCGGTCTTGCTCGCCTTTGCCTGTCTGTCTGTGTTGATAACTGTTGTGCAGGAGGCTCGCACGGAGCGCGTCATGGAGGCACTGCGCGATCTGACGAGTCCACGCGCGCTGGTGATCCGGGATGGAGAGCGTCTGCGCATCGCCGGACGTGAGGTTGTGCGCGGCGACCTGGTCGTGCTGGCCGAAGGTGATCGGGTGCCCGCCGACGCGCGCGTGCTCACGGCAGAAGATCTACAGGCAGACGAGTCCTTGCTTACCGGCGAATCAGTGCCTGTGCGCAAGACGGCAGGTCCTGATGGATCACAGCCGGCGCCTCGTCCGGGTGGCGACGATCTGGCATTCGTATTTTCCGGGGCACTGATCGTGCGAGGGGCCGGTGTCGCCGAGGTCGTTGCCACCGGCGTCAGCAGCGAAATCGGCAAAATTGGCAAATCTTTGAGTCTGCTGGAGGTCGAGGTCCCGCACCTGCAGCGGCAGACTCGACGCTTGGTGTTCATTTTCGCACTGGCGGGTGGGCTGGTCAGCGCCGTCGTCGTGCTCCTCTACGGGATATTGCGCGGTGGTTGGCTCGAGGCGCTGCTGGCCGGCATTGCCGTGGGCATGTCGATGCTGCCGGAAGAGTTTCCGGTGGTGCTGGCCGTCTTCATGGCGATGGGGGCCTGGCGGATCTCTCAGGTGCGGGTACTGACCCGCCGCGCCTCGGCGATCGAGATGCTGGGCGCCGCGACGGTGCTCTGTACCGACAAGACCGGAACATTGACCGAGAACCGAATGACCGTTAGCGAACTACGTCTGCCCGAGGGAAGCACGTTCAGAGTCGGCGCTACGGATACTCGGATGCCACAGCCGTTCCAGGAGCTGGCCTCTCTGGGGACTCTGGCCAGTGCACCCGAGCCATTCGATCCGATGGAAAAGGCATTCCATGCGCTCTCGGAAAGCGAACTGACGCGGGCGCCAGCGGTTGGACAGACCCTGGTCCGGAGCTACGCGCTGCGCCCTGATCTGCTGGCCATGACGCAAGTGTGGGAAGGCACCGGGAACGGGTTTCTGGTGGCCGCGAAGGGCGCGCCTGAGGCCATTGCCGAACTCTGCCGCCTCGATGCTGCAGCTCGCGCAGCCACGACGCAGGCCGTCGACGAAATGGCACAAACGGGTCTGCGCGTGCTGGGCATAGCGCAGGCTTCATTCGCAGGCGCCGATCTGCCGAGCTCCCAGCAGGATTTCGATTTCCGTTTTATGGGGCTTATGGGTCTTGCCGATCCGGTGCGTGAAAGCGTGCCGCCGGCTCTTGCGGAATGCCGCAACGCGGGTATCCGGGTGATCATGATTACCGGCGACTACCCGGCCACTGCGCGGGCTGTCGCGGCTGCGGCGGGTCTGAGCGGCCATGAGCTGGTGACCGGTGATGAGCTCGAAAGCCTCAACGATGACGAGCTGGCCTCCCGCATGCGGACCGTCACGATCTTTGCCCGCATCATGCCCGAGCAGAAGCTGCGAATCGTCGAGGCGCTCAAGGCGAACGGGGAGATCGTGGCGATGACCGGAGACGGCGTAAACGACGCGCCGTCTCTCAAGGCCGCGCACATCGGTGTGGCGATGGGAGGGCGTGGTACCGATGTCGCGCGCGAGGCATCGTCGATTGTCCTGCTCGATGATGATTTCGGTTCGATCGTTGACACCATCCGGCTCGGCCGTCGCATTTACACCAATCTTCGCAAGGCAATCAGCTTCATTTTGGCGGTCCATATTCCGATCGCCGGCCTGGCGCTAATGCCCTTGGTATTTGGTCTGCCGATTCTGTTCGGGCCGATGCACATTGCCTTTCTCGAGATGGTGATCGATCCGGTGTGCTCCCTGGTGTTCGAGGCTGAGACTGCCGAGAAGGGGCAGATGCGTCGCCCTCCGCGCGCCGCAAAGGAGCCGCTTTTTTCCGCGCTCACGGTCGCCTGGAGCCTGCTTCAGGGCGTCCTCGTGTTCGGCGTGCTTGCCGCGATCTTTGTCCTGTCCATGCAATACGGTCTGGCTGATGATCAGGTGCGGGCCGTGGTGTTCGGATCCTTGGTGATGTCCATCATCGCGCTGATCCTGGTGAATCGTTCTGCTGGCGCATCGATCATGGTGGCGATCCGGCGACCCAACCGGGCACTGGCAATCGTGCTCCCGATGGTCGTCACATTGCTTGCTGTGACGCTCTCTTGGCCGTATGCACGCGCCATGTTCGGCTTTGGGGGGCTCGACGTTTCAGCTCTTCTGATCCTGCCGGCTGCCGGCGGACTCGTTCTGGTCACGCTGGAAGGTCTCAAGCCTCTGTGGCGTACGGCCTTCCTTGGCCATACCGGACAGTCCGCCTCATCTGATGCCTCGTGATGCGCAGCTCAGACGGCTCGGTCGGGCCTCGTCACTTGGGAGATACGCGGTCGGTGCAGTGCACCCGGAATGAGAAAATCCAGACGCCTGTGATCTACGACGTTTCAGCGGATCTAAGTTCGCTGCCGCACAGACACCGTTGTCCTTCAGGTTCATAAAAGAACATGACTTGAGTCATCACAACCTGATGGCGGGCCAGAATTCGACCACCGGAGCGTTCACCATGATTTTACTTCGTACGCTGGCTATTGCGGCCGCCTTGGCCACTTTTGCTGTTAGTGGTTACGCCCAGACCGCCAAGCAAGACACCCAACGTCCTGATGCCGCTGCCACTGGGAACATGCCCATGCAAATGGCCGGGCCCGATGCGCAGATGGCTCGAATGGACGAGCAGATGAAGGCCATGCAGGCGATGCACGACAAGATGATCGGGGCCAAGACGCCAGAACAGCGAAGCGCCCTGATGGCGGAGCACATGAAAGTGATGCAGGAAAGTATGGCCATGATGGGCAAAGGGGGCATGGGTGCGGACAAGGGTGGAATGCCCGGCATGCAGGGCAAGGGCCCGATGGATGGCGAGATGGGCGTGCGCCACCGGATGATGGAGAAGCGCATGCAGATGATGCAGTCCATGATGCAGATGATGATGGACCGCATGCCCGCAGGCCCCGGCAAGTCTTGAAGGCCGACGGCTGCCAGACGTGACTGCTGAGGTTATTGCGCGACTCGAACAGGTTCGCGCGGCGTTGGCGGCTCCCGGCTGAGCTTCACATCGATCCACCCAAATCAGCGGTTTCCCGGCGCGTACCATCGGCTGACTCTTTTATAGAGTTCGCCCCGATCACCCGGAGATCCGGCAGGATCACCCAGGCAACTGCCCGAAGTGCGGCATGGCGCCGGAGCCGGTCGTCCCCAGCATCGAGGATGACGAGAATCCGGAACTCGCCTGCTTTACGCGCCGCTTCTGGTGGACGCTGATCGGCCTCGGTCGTCAGCAACGCCTTGCGCCTCAGGATTACTGCCAAACGACACCACCGATCTGCAGTTGCAGCGCATTCGTGAGCAGCGTTAACTCAGCGCGCGGCGATAGGTCTGGCGGTCCACTGAGTAGCATTCGCAGGCCGCTGCTTCCAGTCCCGGATTGTCGATGATGGAGATCGCGCCGCGGTGGTAGCGAATCAATTGACGTGTCTGCAATGAGAGGGCGGCCCGCGTAATTCCGGGCCGACGGACGCCCAGAATACCCGCGAGATATTCGTGCGTGACGTGAAAGTCGTCGGCATGGGCTCGGTCGCGGGTCATCAAGAACCAGCGCGCCAATCGCGTTTCGATGAGATGAAAACACGCGCAGGCGGCTGATTGGGTGAGCTGTGCAAGCGTCACGGAGAGGTAACGCTCGAGCCGCTGTCGCAGCGCGGGGCTACGCTCCAGTTCGCTCAGGAACGCCGCTGCATCCAATCTCCAGGCCGTCACCGCACCCTGGACCTCGGCACGCAAGGGTGCCACCCGGACGCCCAGCATCAGCCAGATCCCGAGCATGCCCTCATCCCCAATCAGTCCGACCGCGAGGCTGGAGTGACCCGACATGGGCGTGGACAGGGCAATAAAGCCGCGGCTAGGAAAAAAGATGTGGCGAATGGGCTGGCCCGGCTCGAGAATCACCTCCGAGGGCGAGAGTTCTATTTGTTTGCCACATCCGAGTAGACGTCGCTGAGCCCGCAGCGGCAGCGCGTCGATCAGTTGGTTGGTAGCGGAATCGGGCGAACCGTAGGGCATGGCAAGACTTTCGGCGGTGGCGGCATCAGATCGGCTCTGAGTCTGGCGAATTGCCGCGGCTTTCTCTGTTCGCTGGCCAACGGAGAGCCCCTGTCAGCGTGACCCTCAGCGGGCAAACCAGCGACGTCGCAACCAAGTGATCCAGCGAGACGCCGGCTTGCGGACGTACGCCATCGCCGCCTGCTTGATGCCCTCGGCCTGCGTCGGGTAGGCGTGAATGACATGCGCAATGGTTCCGAGGCCAATTCCGGCGACCATCGCCAGCGACAGCTGGTTGATCATCTCGCCCGCATGGCGTGCTACTACGGTGGCACCCAGGATTTCGTCGCTACCGTCTCGCACGTGGATCTTCACGAAGCCGTTTTCCTCGCCGTCGGCGATCGCCCGGTCGACGTCGTGCATCGGCACCGTGAAGGTCTTCACCGGGATGCCACGCTCGCGTGCCTGCCGCACATACAGACCGACATGGGCAATCTCGGGGTCGGTGTAGGTACACCACGGAATTGTTAGCGCGCTCAGGCGGTGACGGCCGAAGCACAGCGCATTGCGCACGGCGATGCGCGCCGATGCCTCGGCGGTATCGGTAAACTGGTGCTCCAGGCAGACATCGCCGGCAGCGAAGATGCGCCGGTTCGACGTGCGCAGGAAGTCGTCCACGACAATGCCCTGCTCGGCGTCGTAGGCAACACCGGCGGCCTCAAGGTTCAGCCCCGACAGCGCCGGCATGCGGCCGATGCCGGTGAGGATCTCCTCGACCACTATTGTCGCGACGTTGCCGTCGTTGAGCGTCTCGACGATCTTCTTGCCGCCCTCGATACGCACGTTGACGGCCTTGGTGTTCAGATGGATCTCGACGCCGTCGCGCGCCATTGCCTCGGTCAGCAACTGGGCGGCGTCGCGTTCTTCCTTCGGCAGGAACAGTGGCTCGGCGTGAGTGATGATGGTGCGGCAGCCGAAGCGGCACAGCGCCTGTGCGACCTGGCAGCCCACTGGGCCGCCACCGATAACCAGCAGGCTCTTCGGCAACGCGGTCAGATCGAACAAGGTCTCGTTCGTCAGGTAGCCGGCGTCGTCGAGGCCGGGGATCGTTGGCAGCAGCGAACGTGATCCGGTGGCGATCAGCGCCTTCTTGAAGCGCAGGCGCTGGCCGTCCACTTCGACGGTGTCGGCACCGACAAAGGAGGCCGTGCCGAAGAAGAGGTCGACGCCGGCGGCGGCGACACGTCGTGCCGAGTCGACGCGTCCGGCGCGTGCGCGGACGTGGCGCATGCGCTCCATTGCCAAGGAGAAGTCGACTTCAATGGTTGGCGGCGTACTGGCCCCGTAAGCCGGGGCGTTGCGCATCTCGGCATACAGGCGAGATGTCCGTATGAGCGCCTGCGACGGCACGCAACCGTAGTTCAGCGACAGACCGCCCAGCAGGTGCTGTTCAATGAGCGCAACGCGAGCGCCAAGCGCTGCTGCTGCGCGGGCGGCCACCAGTCCGGCCGGCCCGGCACCGACGACGAGCAGGTGGTACCGCTCACGTGGTGTTGGGTTGCGCCAGTCGGGCGGCCGGCCGTTGAGGCAGAGTTCGCCGTCGTCGAAGCCAGCGTGCGGAAGGTCCTTCAACGGTTGGAACTGGAGCATCGATTGTCGCCTGAGTGGCCTACAGCCAGCCGCCGCTGAAGCCGGCACGACGCAGCCCAGCGCGGAGGAACGGGTTGCCGCGGCCCAGCCGCCATGGCAACCCGCTGCGGTGGTTCTCGATCATCAGCACGATCATTCCTTGGTCGAGGCCGAATTCTCGCGGCGAGACCCAGCCGTTCGAACCGGCCTCGTCCACGGTGGGGTTGTAGCCGCTGGCTCGAATCAAGCCCGCTTCGTCGGTGCCCGAGCGCGCCTGCAGCGCTCGCAAGGCCGGCAGCACCAGCTCGGGCGCGAAGACCAGCGATGACAGCGTCGAAGAAGCGCAGAGCGTGCCATCGTCGGGGCCGTAGGGCACGCCGCGGGCCGCATAGCCGTAGAAGGTCTGCCAGCGGCCGGCGATGCGGCGCGCCGCGGCATGTGGCCCATTGCCGGCCGACAGGCCCCAGTGGTCCGCGCCATAGCCGGCAAAGCTGCCGGGGTTGCGCATTGCATATTCGCGCTGCACGTAGGTGGCACGCCGACTGTTCTCGAAGTAGTCGCAGTCCTTTTCGCGCATGAAGGAATCGCGGATGCCGCGGAAGTCGATCCACGCGTGCGAAAACTGGTGGATGAACAGCGGTCCGGCGTACAGGAAGTCGTACCCATACAGGTTCTCCCACTGGTATGTCGAGGTCCAGGCGCAGAAGCACCCGTCGGTGAGCGCGTGCGTGGGCGAGCCCAGACCCAGCACGTAGAGCAGGATCGCCTCGCTGTAGCCCTCCCAGCCGTAATTGAGGAAGCCGCACTCGGGTTTCCAGCCATGCGTCACCGCGCCGCCCTCGCGCTGCGCCCAGCGCCAGTCGACGCGGCGGTACAGCGCGTCGGCCAGCCGGCGCAGCTCGATCTCGTCGACCGTATCGGCGTCGAAGTACACCGCAGCGGTCAGCACGCCGGCAATCAGAAAGCCGGTGTCGATCAGCGAGACTTCAGAGAGCCAGACGCGCGTGCCGCTCACCATGTCGAGGAAGTGGAAGTAGAAGCCGCGGTAGCCCGTGGCGCGGGTGCTGCCCGATTGATCGCTGGCCATCAGGAAGCGCAACGTCACGAGCGTGCGCTCGACGGCATCGCTGCGGTCCATCCAGCCTCGCTCGACGCCCACCGGGTAGACTGACAGCGCAAAGCCGATCACCGCGATGCTCGACGGCGCGCCTTCGCGTGTGGTGTCGGCCACCAGGCCGTTGCGCGGGTTGTAGGCCCGCAGGAAATAGTCGAACGCGTCACGCTGCAGACGGTCAAGGAGCGCTTCGTCGGCCCGATCGGCAGTCACGGTGACGCGACTGCCCGGTCGACGAGCGCCTGCGCTTCCTTCAGGATTCGTTGCAGGTGACCGGTGCCACTGAAACTCTCGCCGTAAATCTTGTAGATGTCCTCGGTGCCCGACGGCCTGGCGGCAAACCAGCCGTTTTTCGCGATGACCTTGATGCCGCCGATCGCAGCGCCGTTGCCCGGTGCATGGTCGAGTACGGCCGTGATCGCTTCGCCCGCCAGTTCGCGCGCGCTGATGCTTGCCGGCGCCAGCGCGGCGAGTTGCGCTTTCTGCGCCGCCGTCGCTGGCGCTTCGATGCGGTCGGCCACCGGCTCGCCAAGCGCCTGCACCAGTTCCGCATACAGCTGGGCCGGATCGCGACCACAGCGCGCCGTGATCTCGGCGGCCAGTAGCGCCGGCACGAGGCCGTCCTTGTCGGTGGTCCAGACTTTGCCGTCGCGGCGCAGGAAAGTGGCACCGGCGCTTTCCTCGCCGCCGAAGCCGAGCGAACCGTCCAGCAGGCCAGCCGAGAACCACTTGAAGCCGACCGGAACTTCGCACAGCTTGCGGTCCAGCCTTGCTGCGACACGGTCGATCAGGCTGGTGCTGACGACCGTCTTGCCGACTGCGGCATGCGCGTTCCACGACGGCCGGTGCCTGAACAGATAGTCAATGGCGACCGAGAGGTAGTGGTTCGGCGGCATCAGACCGGTCTTGGGCGTGACGATGCCGTGGCGGTCGTGGTCGGTGTCGCAGGCGAACGCGATATCGAAGCGATCCTTCATGCCTTGCAGGCGTTGCATCGCATACGGCGACGACGGGTCCATGCGGATCTTGCCGTCCCAGTCCACTGTCATGAAACCGAAGGTCGGGTCGACGACGTCGCTGACGACGGTGAGGTCGAGCCGGTACTGCTCGGCGATGCGCGCCCAGTAGTGCACGCCGGCACCGCCGAGCGGATCGACGCCGATGTGGAGCTTCGCGTCGCGGATGGCGTCGAAGTCGATCATGCTGCCGAGATCGGCCACATACTCATCGAGGAAGTCGTGGCGGTGCGTGGTCGCGGCGCGCAGCGCCTGTCCGTACGGCACGCGCTTGACACCGCGGAGCGCGGTTTCGATGTATCGGTTCGCGGCGGCCTCGATACCGGCGGTGATGTCGGTGCCGGCCGGACCGCCGTTGGGCGGGTTGTACTTGAAACCGCCGTTGTCCGGCGGGTTGTGCGAGGGTGTTACCACGATGCCGTCAGCCAGCCCCGAGCTTCGCCCCCGGTTGTGCGCGAGGATCGCGTGCGACACCGCCGGTGTCGGTGTGTATTCGTCGCTCAATGCCAGCATCACATCGACGCCGTGTGCGGCCAGTACCTCCATCGCACTCGCGCCGGCCGGCTGCGACAGCGCGTGCGTGTCGATCCCCAGAAACAGCGGCCCGGAGATGTGCAGGCGTTGGCGGTACTCGCAGATGGCCTGCGTGATCGCCAGCACATGCCACTCGTTGAATGAGAGATCGAACGACGAGCCGCGATGGCCGGAGGTGCCGAAGGCGACCCGCTGCGACGGCACTGCAGGGTCGGGCATGCCGGTGTAGTACGCGGTGACGAGGCGGGGCACGTCGACGAGCAGCGTGCGGGGCGCCGGCTTGCCGGCCAGGGGGCTGATCAGGGTGGGCATCGTTGGCTCGTCACGCTTGGGTGCCGGGCGGGCCCTCGGTCACGGTCATGACTGGGCCCTGGACCGATGCGCATGCTTTTCCCGGATGCGCGCCAGTAGCGCCCGCCATGATTTTGCAAAGGCGTCGGCACCTTCGCGCTGCAGGCGAGAAGCCAGCGCTTCGTTGTCGATGCCCTCGCGCCTGAGCGCTTCCAGCACCGCCTCGGCGTCGCCCCCATCGACTGGCAGCGCGGCTACGACCTCGCCGTGGTCGGCGAAGGCCTGCAGAGTCTTCTCGGGCATCGTGTTGATCGTGTCGGGCGCCGCCGGGTCTTTGGTGCCGGTGCTGGCCCACAGCAGCCGCTGCGGTCGGGCACCCGCTTCGGCTAGCTTCAGCCAGCGCGATGAGGCGAGCAGATCGCGATAGGCCTTGTAGGTACGCATCGCGATCGCGATACCCAGACAGTTCTGGAACTGCGGCGTCCCAGCGGCTGACGAACAGCGAGGCCACCGAGCGCACGTTCGGGTCCAGGCCCGCCTCGATGCGGCGTTCAATGCAGCGCAGGTAGGCCTCGGCCGCCGCGAGATACTGCTCGCGCGAGAACAGCAGGGTCACGTTGACTGGCACGCCGCCGAAGATCGATTCCTCGATGGCTTCGATGCCGGCTGCGGTGCCCAGAATCTTGATGAAAAGATTTGGTCGGTCCGCCGCCGCATGCAGCCATGCCGCAGCGTGGATGGTGCTGGCCGCATCTTCAGTGAGCAGCGGCGACACCTCGAGCGAGACCCAGCCGTCGAGCCCATCGGTCGCATAGAAGATCGGGCGGAGCAGATCGGCCGCCGTGGTCAGATCCTCCAGTGCCAGCGCCAAGAACAGCTTCTCTGCAGATTCTCCGTGCCGCGCCAGCCGGGCAATTGCCTCGTCATAGAAGCTGCCATGGCCGATGGCGTGTTCAAAGATCGTCGGGTTCGACGTTAGCCCAGTCACGGACCAGTCGGCGATGTGGCGCGCCAGCCTCCCGGTCATCAGCATTTCGCGGCTGATGTTGTCGACCCACAGGCTCTGGCCCAGGTCGTGCAGTTTCTTTGTGCTGGCGTTCATGACGTCTCCTGTATTCCCTGTGCACGTCGATGAGCACGCAGCGTGTTGTCAACATCGAGCAGAACGACCACGTTGGCCGTCATCGGAGACCTCGGCCAGCCGCGCCGATGCGTGTCGGCGCGTCGTTGACTGCCGGGTCGTGCCAGCCGCCGTCGCCGGCCATGGCATCGCCGAGCAGACGTTCGTAGGTCGACATCGTGCTCGGGTCGTCCTCGCCCAGGTACAGCTCGCGCTGCACGCCGACGAATTCCTTGCCCGGCCGCTTGACGCGCGCCGCCAGCGCGATGCTGGCCTCGGGCTGCAGACGGAAGCGGAAATAGTTGGCGCGGCCACCGGCCGGCGCGGAATCGTCGAACAGTCGCTGTGGCGGTGGCTGCATCTGTACCTGGACTTCGACCACCGAACGCGGCAGCTGCTTGCCTGCGCGCAAGTACCACGGCACGCCGGCCCAGCGCCACGAATCGATGAACAGCCGCAGCGCGCAGATGGTCTCGACATCCGAGTCGGGCGCGACACCGCGCTCCTTGCGGTAGTCCGCGTACTGGCCACGCACCAGATCGCCGGGCTTCATCGGCAGCATCGCGCGCAGCACGCCGGCCTTGGCGCTGTGCACGGCCTCGAAGCTCTGGAATGCCGGCGGCTCCATCGCCAGTAGCGCGACGATCTGGAACGGATGGTTCTCGACCACGTCGCGCAGGCAGTCGGCGCTCTCGTAGAAGGCGCCGCGCGCGCTGACACCGAAATCCTCGGCCAACGTCAGCTGCACGCTGGCGATGTGGTGGCGGTTCCACACCGGTTCGAGGAACGTGTTGGCGAAGCGAAAGTAGAGGATGTTCATGATGGCATCCTTGCCCAGGTGGTGGTCGATGCGAAAGATCGACGGCTCGGGGAACACCGCCTGCGTCACCGCATTCAGCTCGCGCGCCGACGCGAGGTCGCTACGGCCCAGCCCCTGAATCACGGTGGCGAACAGCGATGGCGGAATGGCGAGATAGAACGCCGGCCGCTTCGCGCCGCCGAGCGCGGCTTTCAATGCGGTGAGGGTGGCGGGGTCGTTGTAGTCGCCGCTGACGTAGTCGAGCAGCGCCATCAGCCGCTCGAACGCGGCGGGGTCGTCGATATCACCTTCATGATCTTCGTGCAGCAGGCTGTCGCGCACGTGGCGGTGCCATTCGTCGACCCCCCACTTCGACGACGCGATGCCGATCACGGGCACCGTCAGGTGGCCTTTCTTGACCATCGCATACAGCGCCGGGAAGATTTTCTTGCCGGCCAGGTCGCCGCTGAAGCCGAACACGACGAGCGCGTCGGAATGCGGCCGCTCCGCGCTCGAGCCGGTTCGTGTGGTGGCGCTCATTGGGTGTCGTCTGCCGGCTTCTCAACGTGGCCCGCCTTGATCAGGCGCCGCGCCATGCTCGCACCCATCCGTCCCGGACCAATCATTCCCAGTTGCATGTGTTTCTCCGCTCTACGTCGTATTGATCTAACGACTGCGGGGCAAGTTCACGACGATCGCGTGCACCTGACCGTCATCGACTAGGGTGATCGCGTCACCGTCAGCTTCGACGCCATCGTGGACGACGCTCGCTGCAGCCTGCGCTTCGGCGCGGCGGCAGCTGATGTCGTAGCGCGAAGCGCCAAAGCGGTATTGCATGTCGAAGGCCTGCCAGTGCGACGGCAGCAGAGGGCGCATGCGCAGCAGGTTGCCGCGGCGCTGCAGGCCGAGCAGTGACTCGGTGGTCAACCGAAGCATCCAGCCGGCCGATCCCGTGTACCAGGTCCAGCCGCCGCGCCCGGTATGCGACGCGTTGGCGTAGACATCGCCGGCAAGCACATAAGGCTCCACCTGATAAGTCGCCACGGCGGCTGCATCGCCCGCATGGCTCAGCGGGTTCAACAGCGCAAACAACTCCCACGCGCGCTCGCCATCGCCCAGCGCGGCAAAGGCCATCGCCACCCACGCCGCGGCGTGCGTGTACTGGCCGCCATTCTCGCGTACGCCTGGCACGTAGCCCTGGATGTAACCGGGCGATGGCTTGCTGGTATCAAAAGGCGGGTCAAGCAACTGCACGAGCCGCGAGTCGCGGTGCACGAGTCGCTCGTCGAGCGATGCCATCGCACGCCGTGCGCGTTCGGCAGGTGCCGCGCCCGACAGCACCGACCAGCTCTGCGCGATCGAGTCGATCTGGCATTCGGCGTTCGCTGCCGAGCCGAGCACCGTGCCATCGTCGAACCAGGCGCGTCGGTACCAGGCGCCGTCCCAAGCCGCTGCCTCGATGCGCGTGCGCAGTCCCTCGGCCTCGTGTTCGCAGAGTTCGGCAAAGTCGACATCCGCATGCGCGCGCGCCAGCGGCGCGAATTGCGTCAGCACCTCGAACAGGAAGAAGGCCATCCAGACGCTTTCGCCGCGGCCATCGGCGCCAACCAGGTTCATGCCGTCGTTCCAGTCGCCCGAGCCCATCAGCGGCATGCCATGCGCGCCGTAGACCAGGCTCCGGCGGATCGCGCGCACGCCGTGTTCGTACAGGCTCGCAGTCTTGTCCGAGACTCGAGGCAGCTCGTAGTTCGATGCCTCGTCTTCGGTCAGCGGCCGGCTGTCGAGGAAGGGGCAGGGGGTGTCGAGAACGCCGCGGTCGCCGGTGACCTCGACGTAGCGGCAGGTGGCGAGCGGCAGCCACAGGAAGTCGTCGGCACAGCGGGTACGCACGCCCTTGCCCGACGGCGGATGCCACCAGTGCTGCACGTCGCCTTCGACGAACTGGCGCGAGGCGGCGCGCAGCAGGTGCTCGCGCACCAGGGCCGGCGTCGCGTGGACCAGCGCCATCACGTCCTGCAGCTGGTCGCGAAAGCCGAATGCGCCGCTGGATTGATAGAAGGCCGTGCGGCCCCACAGGCGCGAAGCGATCACTTGATACAGCAGCCAGCCGTTGGCCAGCACGTTGAGCGCTGGATCGGACGTCTGTACCTGCACGGCCCCGAGTGTGTGGTGCCAGAACGCGTGCACGGCTTCGAGCGCCTCGCCTGCCGCCCCGGGCCGCCGCCAGCGGCACACCAGCTCGCGCGCCTCGTCGGCGGTCTTGCCGGCGCCGAGTCTGAACACCACGACCTGCGTCTGCCCCGGCGCCAGGTCGACGGTGACACGCAGCGCCGCACAAGGGTCAAGCGCGGCGCCTACACGGCCCGACAGTCGCGCCTGCGTCAGTGCGGCCGGTGCGGCCAACGTGCCCGCCGCGCCGAAGAAGTCCGCGCGGTCGCCGCAGACATCGCTCGCCGCGGGGGCGGCATCGGGATGGGCATCGGAATGGGCATCGAAGAAGGCGGTGCGGTCGGCGAAGTCGGTGTTGTAGGCATTGCGGGCGAACAGCGCGCCGGTCTGCGCGTCGACCGCCGTCACCACCTGCATCTGCGTCTTCGCGCGTTCGTCACCGAGCACCCAATCGACGTAGCCGATGACCGAAAGCCGGCGCTGTCGATCCGATCGATTGCGCAAGCTCAGTACCGAGAACTTGACCGGGCTGTCGATCGCGACATACATGCGCAATTCAGACTCGATCTCGTCTTCGGCATGCTCGAAGACGCTGTAGCCGAACCCGTGACGTGTCGTGTACGCGCCAGCAGCACGCGTGGGCAGCAGCGTCGGTGACCAGAAGCGGCCGCTGGCGTCGTCGCGGATGTAGAACGCCTCCGTGTTGGGGTCGCTCACCGGGTCGTTGGACCACGGTGTCAGGCGGAATTCGTGCGCGTTCTCGCTCCAGGTGGTCGCGCTGCCGCTCTCCGATACCAGTGTGCCGAAATCGGGGTTGGCAATCACATTGACCCAGGGTACGGGTGTCATGCGCTGTGCCGACGTGGTGATGACGTATTCGCGCCCGTCGGGCGTGAAGCCACCGTATCCGTTGAAGGCGAACAGGTCGCCGGGTGGGGCGTGTGGCGCGACTTCTAGTGTCTGCGTCCTCGCGGATCCTTCGCCGGCGGGCCTGGCGTCACCGGGGTGATGCGCGATCTGTGCGGCAAGCGTGTCGGCGTCCGTCAAGACGATTCGGGCGACACTTTGCAACAAGATGCGATCGCCATCGTCGAGTGTCGTGTCGTCGAGCACGAAGATGCCGCCGGGTTTGCCGACACGAGCCGCGCCCGGCGCCGATTCGATCTCCTGCCGGACCCGATCGAAGAAGCTCGGCTCGCCGTCGGGCGATCGCGCACACAGGACGGCCAGCTCGCTGCGAAGGCCGAACATATTCCAGTAGGCTTGCGCCTGCACCATCTGCTTCATGACGGCGGACGGCTCGGGACCGGACAGGTGCAGCAGCGCGATCGGCAGGTCGCCCGAGATGCCGAACCCCCAAAGACTCGACTGCCCGCGGCGGTTCTGCTCGATGACGCCGGCGTCGGCACGCAGCCGGGCCGTCGCGTAGATGACCGATGCCGCCATGCGCTGGTAGATCAGCGCGTCGGCGTCGCTGGTCTCGATCGTGCGCAGGACCGTTCGCCGGTAGGCGCCCGCCTGCTCCAGGATCTGCTCCACCACACAGGCATCCCGGACCTTGCGCGCCAGTGCGACGCAGTCCTCGCGCGTGGTCGCGACACCGGTGAGCCAGTCGATCGTGATCGACCCACCAGCTTCGAGGACGAACGGGACACGGATGGCGGCCACCGCGTCAAGCACAGGACCTTCCGTGCCTGACAGCGCGGCACCATCGTCCAGGGCCTGAGGATCGCCCGCATCGCGGCCGCGTCCGATGAAGCGCATGCGGTCGGTCTCGAACGTCAGGGGCCCTGCCGTCGAAGCACCCATCAGCACCGTTTGGAAGAACCACGGCGTCGGATCGGCAGGCGTGCTCGGCCGCCGGGTCGCGAGGATCGCCTGCAGTGACGGATCGATCTCGGTCTCGACGAAGAGCTTGCTGAACGCCGGGTGTGCCGAGTCGGTTGCCGGCGGGCTCAGCACGATTTCGGCGTAACTGGTGGCGCTGAGGGTGCGGCGCCGATTGCAACAATTTGTGACGACTATGCGGCGCAGTTCCACCGGATCGTCGATCGAGACCGCGAGTTCGGTGCGGGTCTCGAGGTCCTCATCCCGCCACCAGATGATGGCGCGTCCGTCGCGAAAGTCATGTCCGCTTGTTCTGGTCGGCAGCACGCTGCGCTGCGCTCCGGTCGACCCGCTGGCCGGCGCCGCATCGCCCCGCACATGGCAGCGCGTGCCGCCGGGATCGAGCGTCGCGTCCGCGCACCAGCGCGTGACAGCCAAGCCCTCCCAGCAGCTGTGTCCATGACCCGACTCCGTGACCATGAGGTGATACGAACCGTTGGACAGGAGTTGAAGTTCGGGCATGGCCGGGGGACGACCGCGTAAGGCGTGACGGGTGAACGAATGGCCCGCAGTGTGCGCGCGATGCTCGCCATTCGTCGGTGCGCTGGCGAACAGACGATGGTCCACCAAGGGCCTACATTCTTGCCAAGCAGGCACACGGCATCGCCTCGGTGGACTGCGCCGAGAGCACCGGGCCGTCCCGGGCATCACGCATATGAATGAAAGAGCGAAACTATGTTGCGAAACCTCAAGGAACTGCACGAATACACCATCGGTGCCGTCGACGGCGTCATTGGTCACGTCAAGGACCTGTATCTGGACGACGAGGCCTGGGTCGTTCGCTACCTGGTCGTCGATACCGGCGGCTGGCTCTCCGGCAGGAAGGTGCTGATCTCGCCGATGGCGATCGGCGAACCCAAT